>NZ_JALBWV010000040.1 GCF_022678645.1 Saccharopolyspora soli
CTCGGTCGTTGAACACGTAACAGGAGAAGGCGAGGTGCAGTGGCGTGTCCTGGTGGTGCACGGCCGCCTTGTCCTCGAATCCGATCGGCTGACCGGATTCGTCGAGCAGAACCACCTGTTCCACGCGGTACCTCCGTGTCATGTTCATCTACGCTCCGTGCTGGTCAAGGGGCGCGGTGACGCACTTGAAGTGACGCAAGATTCGCGGCGCCTCCACAATTTGATATCCCGTAACCCTCTCCGGGTTTTTCGCGATATCGACAAGAATCTCGCCTATATATTCCAAGTGACTGTGGTCGTACACCCGGCGGGGCAACGCTAACCGAACCAGTTCAAATGGTGCCGGCGTCACCAGGTTGTTGTGTTCATCGAGGCCCCCGAGGTACAGCGAGCCCATTTCAGCGGCGCGGATTCCGCCTTCTCGATATAGCGCGCATGCCAAGGCGTGCGCGGGGAAATGATGGGGCTGCAGGTGCGGCAGCACGCGGCTGGCGTTGAGGTAGACGGCGTGCATTCCCGCCGGGCGCACGGTATCCACTCCCGCAGCGTGGATCTGCTCGGCGAGATACGCGGCGTCGGTTTCCCGGTCGGCGAGATAGTGCGGGTCGAACGCTTCCCGCAGTCCCTGAGCGACGACCTCCAAACTGTGCCCCGCCATCCCACCGTAGGTGCGGTGCCCCTCGGTCGCGGTGATGGTGGCCTCGCACTGCTGTGCAAGCGACTCGTCGCGGACCGCGAGAAAACCGCCCGCATGCCCTAAGCCGTCTTTTTTCAGGCTAGCGACACAGCCATCGGCGAATTCGAAGGCTCGACGGGCAATGTCGCGGGGTGTCCAGTCCTCATAGCCCGCTTCGCGTCGTCGCACCAACCATGCGTTCTCCGCCATCCGCGCGGCATCCAAGATCAGTGGGATGCCGTGATCACGAGCGATTTGACTCACCGCGTCCAAATTGGACATAGATACCGGTTGTCCACCCATGCCGTTATTCGTCATGGTGATCAGAATCTGGCCCACGCGGGGCCCGTCGGGCCCGCGGAGAAGAGTGTTCAGCCCGTCGAGGTCGATGTTGCCTTTGAACGGGTGGTCGCTATCGAGATCGACAGCTTCCGGGCACGGTAGATCCACCGAGTAGCAGCCAAGCAACGCGATGTTGGCAGAGGTCGTGTCGAAATGCGTGTTGGATACCGAGATTTGTCCGCGGGACAGCAGCGAACCACACAGTACTCGTTCAGCGGCCCGCCCTTGATGCACGGGAAACACATACGGATAGGGAACAATCTCGCGCACCGCGTGATCGAAACGCGTAAACGATTCGGCGAACGCGTAGCGTTCGTCGGCCAGCGCCGCCCATGCCTGCTGCTGTTGAGACAGCGCTCCGGTTCCCGAATCGCTGAGCAGGTCGATCGAGACCATGGTCGCCGGGATGTAGAACGGGTTGTGTCCGGCGTCATCGAGTGCAGCGATCCGCTCGTCGCGGGTCGTGACAGGGATGGGACGGACCACGGCGGCGACGTAGGGCCGAAGTTGCGGCATGGGCCTACTCCTGGCCGATGACGGCTCGCCCGACTGGGCGTGGCGACGTCCAGCCGGTTCGGTGACCTACGGCATCGACGTCGCGCAGGGGTGTGCCGCCATGCGCCTCGGACGAGAGGTACACCGTGGTCCCGGTCTTGTAGTGACTCAGCCGCAGCGAGACGTGCGCTAGCAGGCCCGCGTGAGCGGACAGCGGCCGGTCCGTGACCGCAGTGATCACCTTGTCCAGCACCGCCGGATCGAGGCCGCGTTGGCGGAAAAGCCTACGCACCCGGTCGCGGGCGACGGCATCGTCGCGCACATAATCGCGGACCGGTAAATAGCAGCTGTAGTTACTGGGTTCCGGTCCGTCGCCGCTAACCCAGGAGTAGCTGGAGACCAGCGGGCGGCCGCGGAACACGGCCACGTCTCCGGCGAGGACCGAGCAGAAGGCACGCACCTGCCCGACTTCGATGCCAGGCACCGCCGAGGCGACGGCCTCGGCGTCGGTAGGCCGTGCATCGTGCTGGGAGAAGTAGACCTTCACCCTGGCCTGAGAGCTCTGGTCCAGGTCGAGCGCGACGAAGGACAGCCGATCGAGACCACCTCGGCGCAACGCATTGCGGACCGTGGCGTAGGCGTCGGGCATGTCGAGGCGGTCGAACGCCTCGGCCACCAGCTGCGGCGCCGATGCGGCACCGCGCATGTTGGGGTTGAGATAAATCTTGATCTGCGGCCCGCCGTCGGCGGTGAAGATGAGCGAGAACCACCAAGCCCAGTCCTGCGGTTCGGCGCAGGAAAATAGATCCTGCACCGCACGCAGTCGGTCCAGGGCGAGGTCGTAGCGCGAGGCCAGCGAGTCGACGAGATCCTGGGCTGCTCGCAGGTTAGCGGCCGGGCCGGGATGCTCCGGGAGGGTCTCAGCCAGGATCCGGAGGCGCCGTCCCCCGTCGTCGTCAAACTGGACGGAGTACTCGACCGGGGCCCCGTCGTCGGCCACATCCGATGACCACAAAGGCGGTTCGGACAACGCCCGCGCACCAGCCGCCCCGAGGACATCACCGAGCAATCGGACCGGCTCTTCGGCGTCGAGGCCAACACCGGCGCATAGATTGCGGGTCTGCGTTTCGATGTGTCCGCCCAGCGTCATGTGTGCTGGCCAGCGCTGCAATGTTTGCTCCCAATTTCTCGTCAATTGCTCCGGCCTGCGAAGCGAAGGCGGCAGTTCACCTCTGCGTCGCACGGCGGAGTGAGCGGTGGAGTGAGCGGTGGAGTTTTGCGCAGCCGCGCCACTGTCACTGCTGCATCCGTTTCGCGACAGAAAGGCGGATATCGGCCAGTCAGATACCAAGACTTTCAACGAATTCTTCGTTGCCCAAGGCCCATCTAGGACTTGACGGCCATGTCCTGCTACCAATAAATCCCTGATATGAGGACGGCTGCGGCGGTCATCGAGACCTCCAGGGGGAGTACGAAGTCGACGTGGACAACCGCCAGCATCGTGGACTGAGCACCCGGGCAGAAGATCCCGCCGCTGGACAGCACTGGACACAACCGTCCAGCGGTGGGCGCCCCATCGCATTCCCCGCGAAAGTGACGGCGCCGCCGAGCTCGTACAGTGCAACGTGCGCACGTCTGGCGAACCCGCGGTCAAACCTACAAATAGCGCTCGTGTGGAGAGTCAAGCGCGCGTAGATCAGCCGACGAGGTTCTTCGGCCGATTCGTGGTAGGTGGTATGGGTTTCCGGGCGGAATGCGTGGCGGAAGAAACCGTAAGAACAGCGCGTGAGGTTCCAGCCAGATGGTGACCGGCTGGCTTATCAGGGTTCTGCGCGAAGTTCAGCACGACCTGCAGAGGGGATTCCACCGCGGTTTCGGTATGCCGGCGTGGACTGGTCGGAGGACTACTACGCCGGGAACAGCCCCGGCGTGCCGAGCGTATCGCGCTAATCATCACCGAACGGCCCGCGCCCGGCGAGGTCCATACCTGTTCTCTGACTGCCGCTACGCCGCTGTGCTCGAACGCCTGAACTGGGCCGAACCCGCACTTGCTGGAACCGACGCCCGACGCCTCTGTTCGCACTGTGTCCAGCCTCAAGTTGACCACCGAGGCGGCGGCCCGCCCGCCTGATCTGACTGAACCCATCGCAGAACGGGCGAGGTCCACCACGAACTCGAAGGCGCGATGCGCATGTCCGAAGAACCCGACGAGGCGAAGGCGACCGGCTTGGCCGTACCATCCCGCCAGCCAGTTTCCCGTCTGAAGTCCGCCGTCGTAGCCTGCGACCAACCGCTACTCGATGGCGCAACGTCGTCGACCCTTCGGCTGGTTCTCGACAACGTCCGGTCCCATAATCGAACACGTGGGCGACAGTAGTGACGTTGATGGATGGTGGCAGACACGCGAGGAGCGCACTCCACCGACGCCGGTATGGGTGGATCTACGACACGTGTTTCCGCCGCAACAGGTTGGGGTCCGACGAGGTACCCCGCTGAGGGTCCGAGCTGCCGGTATCGATAACGCCGCCGTCGTGCCCGCTGCACTGGTGGCGTGGCATCTCACAGCCACGGGCGACCGCTGGGCCCATCTCCACGACGTCGAGCTGAGCAACCGCAACGGCCGGGGCCGCCTGGTTGCCGAGCTGTGGGCGCCGGAAAGCGCCGTGCGCCTCCGTGGAGCCACGCGATCCGCGACCCCGTTCAGCGGATAGGACACGCGCCGGTTTCCCGGCGCGGGCAAGGGCAGCCCTTCAGCCTTGGCCACCAGATTCCGAGACTTCGTAACGCCTGTAGACGACGGACAAAAGGCGGGGCCCTTCATTGAAGGAACCCCGTGGTTTCGGACTCCACTGTAGACGGTGACTGCGTGGGCGCCGCTAGACCGGGCCCCGATCAGGAGTCCGACGCCAACGCCGAGCAGCCCACTGCGTACCCCGCAGTCGAGACCGGGGCGATCGACGAGTACGGCGCCCTGCCCGCCTCCGCCAGATTCCCGCCGCCTGGAGGAGACCTCGCCGGACTGTATAAGAACGCTCTACCGCTACACCGGCCGCCGTCGCGGAGATCAGATGCGGGCCTTTACCCAGTACCAACTGCACCAGGACCTGCGCACCGACATCGTCGACCTGAGCCTCCCGCGCAGCCTAGATCGGGGCCAGCGGGACGCGTTGCACGCGCTCCGCGCGGCCGTGCGCTCCTGGGCCACGGCCGCCGACGAGACCGACGCGCCTGGTGAAGACGAGCACGCCGAGCCGAGCTGAAGGAGACCGCGCTGCGCCGCCGACCGCTCGCTAATCCTGACCTCGAATCGCTCACCGGTCGCCGACTGGTCCCTTGTTCCCCAACCGCGTCGTGGCCGAGTCCCTGCTGGACCGGTTCATCTACACCAGCCATCAGGTGTTCATGATCGTGCTGTGCTTGATCGGGGATGGCCGCGCTTCCCATTCAGTCCGTCGCGGTGACGAGGACAGGTGGCCGCCGCAGGGCTTACGTGCGTGTTTAGGATCAGCTGGATGCGACGGTGAAGTGCCCGAGGGTCCTTGGAGAGCTTCCCGCCGGTGGAGTCGGGCCAGAGGGCAGAACATGCTGATCGGCCGCTTAGACCGGCGGGATACCGTGCGGCCGGGGCGGGCGCGAGCAGGTGGGCCTGCCACGCTCCGCCCCAGTCCGCGCCGTCGATGGAGACCGAGCAGGTCGCCTGCCCCGAGGTATTGACCGCGAGGACCGGCGGTAGCCGCGTCGGCGATGTGGTGGCGGCGGTGACTATTCGGCGCAGTGCCTGCCAGTAACCTCTGCGTTCGTGCTGCTGTGCTACCTCGACGAAAGCTTTACGCGGGATCATTACTACATCGCGGCCATGATCTGCCCAGAAGACCAAGCGCTCAGTCTGGAAGCGGCGCTGGATGCCGTTGTGCTGCGCGCCGCGGAGAGTTTCGCCGGAGTCAGCACGTCGGCGGAACTCCATGGCTACGACATCCTGCAGGGTCGACGGGACTGGCTGCCACTGGCGAAGATGCCTCGCGCGCGCATCAACGTCTATGACCAGGCACTCGTCGCGATCTCCCAGCACCAGGTCCAGGTCGTGATCGAAGGCATTCATCCGACCAGTCGACTGCGATCACGGGATCCTCATTCGATGTTGATGTCGTGGATTCTGGAACGCATCGACGAGTACGCCAGCCGCCGTGGACTACTCGCATTGGTGATCGCCGACGAACCGGGCCAGCGCGATCAGCAGGGCGAATACCGCGCTGATCTCGGCTCCTACCGCGCCACGGGAACTGGCGGATGGAAGGCCCGCAAAATTACACGGATCGTTGATACTTTGCACTTCGCGCCGTCGCGATCCAGCCGTCTCGTCCAGGCCGCTGATCTTCTAGCTTTCTTGTATCACCGCCGCGCAACGAAACGAGCCGACGTCGCCGACCCACGAGAGATTCGAGTGAATGACCTGCTGTGGGGGCATCTGGACGGGGTCGTGCACAACGTCCACGTCTGGCAGCCCTGATACCAGGGCCAGACGCACGAAGACCCCGCACTCGGCGGGGTCTAAGGCGGGTCAGTGGTTGCCCACTGGCATCAGGCTAGCAAAGGCGCCCGATATCTGCCAGCAAACCACCACGGCTCAACGTCGGTGGCTTCGCTCACACGTTACGTTCTGGCCAGAGCCGGGGGTGATGGTCCCGCGACCGAAGAGTGCTGACAACCTGGTCAGATAGCTGACGATCTACGAACAGCTCACCCATACAACACCCCATGTTCACTTTAAGTAATCAGTCCTGCTACTGGATCAACGAGCTCATCGACACCACACCAGCAGCTCATCGACACCGACACGACTCTGCGGAACACCACGAAGGTCGTCGAACACCGCCTCGCCGAGCTCGAAGGCGACCTCGCATCCGAACACGTTTCACCCGCATGATCAGCTGTCAGAAAGCCGATCGCTGGATCACGTGGGCGGCGGACACAACGGTGGGCGGATCGCCGTGGACCGGTTGGGTGGCGCCGAACGTGAGACTCGGACCGTGCAGCAGTCCGTCGACGAACGTCGCGAGAAAGATCAACGGGCCATCCGCTGGTGATTGACCTGCATGAACTCTCTGCTGATGGGCACGTTTACGACGCGATGCGCAAAGTCGAATCGCCTGCCTCGGACGTGGCGTTCAGCGACCGCGCGACGCTTCGAACCAGCCGCGGGCAGTGGCAGCCATCGGGCCGCGCGAGCACCAAGTTCTCACCCAACAGACCCACGAGCGCTTCCTCCGCATCGCTGGTACTGATACCGAGCTGGTCGGCAACGTCATCAGCAGTGACGACGTCGATGTCACGGGCACCGAGGACCTGGAGCACACGGGCGGCCAGCGGATTCAGCCGACGCACGGATGTCTCCACCATCCGAAAGATCCCGCTGTCCTGGTCGCGGGCGGTGGCGGTATTGAGCACGTGCAGGTGACGCGGACCGCTGAGGTGCGCGGCCAACTCCATGAGCGCGCGCCCGGGGTGATCACGGATGACCTCGACGGCCGCACGCAGGGCCACCGGCAAGCCCGAGCAGCCCTCGGCGATCGCACCGAGCGTGGCATGGTCGTCAGGTCCGGCGTGGATGAGGTCCGCGAGCATGCGTGCTGCCGTGTCCCTGGACAGCGGCGGCACCGGAATACGAGAGGCGGCGGCGCGAATCGTCCGTTCGCTCAACCGTCGACGACTGGTGATCAGCACCACGCTTCCAGAGCCTCCGCATAACAGCGGCGCCACCTGCTCGGTGCTGTCGGCATCGTCGAGGATCAGCAGAATCCGCGCGGAGTGGGTGAGACTGCGCCACAGCCGTGCGCGGCCATCGACGGTGGCGGGAATCTCCTTTGCACCGAGGTCACTGAGCAAGCCTGCGAGGACATCGCCAGGTTCGGCAGGAGCACGGCCAGTGTGGCCGTGCAACGGTGCGTAGAACACGCCGTCGGGATACGACGCGGCGTGCTGGTGGGCCCAGTGCACACCCAGAGCCGTTTTCCCCGCGCCTGCCATGCCTTCGAGGACGACCACCGGCGACCGCTTCGCCGCGGAAAACTCGGTGAGCTGATGCAGTTCCCGAGCTCGGCCATACAGATCCGGAGGCGGAGGCGGCAGCTGCGCCGGAATGACGGGCGTGCTGGCGCGGCCGGCGGCGATCGTTCGGGCGATGACTCCGCCGGTCTCCAGGACCTCGTCCAATGCCTTCGCCAAGGCCAGGTCTGGAGTGCGTGTGCCCTTCTCGACTTTGCAGATCATCGACTCGCTGTAGGACACACGAGTTGCAAGCTGCGCCAACGTCCATCCCCGCAGGCGACGGTGTCGGTGTACGACTTCCCCCAATGAGACGTTCATTGTTCTCCTCCCCCTGCTCCGCGCACTGCGCGGAGCCCGCTTGACCAGTTTTGACAATGCCCCACCGCTGGCCAGCGGGGTAGCCCGTGAGGAGTTGACTGTTTCAGTCAACTCCGAGTGGCACCCGTACATCATGCTCGGTCACCGCAGGATTGACGGGATAACGTCTGAAACAAACACCCGTTCTTTTGTGCGCGGGCCACGCTCTGTGCTTTCTTGACAAACAGCGTCAATGTGAGTCAAGTTCCGTCAATTCGGAATCCCTTCCACAGGCGGCCCGGGTCGCGCAGTGTTGGTGCCGCAACACAGTCAGACCGATCACAGGAACGGTCGAATCGTGAAAGCCCGAAATGGGGAGGGGGACCGGGTGAGCTGGCTGAGGCGACGCGAAAGCACTCCGTTTACGGACTGTCTCGTGTATGTCGAGAAGTCTTCCTCGGGAGATCTCATTACCGAGAACCGAGACGAGAAGGAATGGGTGTGCGCCTATTCCACGCAGCCGGATGAGACAGAGGAGTACGTCGCCGTTACCGGCGCCGAGCTTCTGGCGGCGGTGCCCGCGCACATGGGGGTTCGGTGGCGTTCCAACGGCACTGACGAGGTGGTCCTCTGGCCCAGCACGGGACGTCATTCCAAGTGATCACACAGCAGCAGAGCTGCGTTCCCGGCGTTAGAGCCGGTCGGGGGGCAGGTCACCTTCGGGTGTACTGCGCACTCTATTCGCACGCCATGAGGGGCCAGTTACGGCCCCGACACTTCTGGCATTCAGAAAAGGCAGGCGGCAATTGATTAAGAAGAGCATCGTGACCGCTATTGTGGGTGCCGCGCTCGTGGTGGGGTTGCCTGGTGCGGCCACCGCTGAAAGCGTCTCTCCCGCGGCTATCGGTGGCGACTACAACGGAACGAGCATCAACATCCGGTTGACGCCGATCAATGGAGCCATTGCAGGCCAGGGAAACCGCGGCGATGGAGTGACGGCACTCTGCTCGACCTGGACCAGCAACGGGTACTGGATTCTCCACTCCAACAACCGCACGAAAATCACGGGATGGACCGCCGGCGGACTGCTCCGGCTCCAGTACATGCCGACAGCGTGCCCGTGAGACCTCGGCGGGCCACCTTTCGCCACAACTTCGCACTTTGTTCGCACGTCAATGACGGATTTCCGTCCTGGTTGAAACGAGTTGTCATGGAGAAATCGCACACGTTGGTTCGCCTCGCCTCGATTGGGGCACTGACGGCGGCAACGGCGGGATCGCTTCTGATGGGCGCCGGTGCAGCCTCGGCTTCTGACGGCACCGTCCGCACGCAGGGCGGCGACATCAGCTGCTCCGTCAAGTACACGAACGTGAAGACCGGCCCGGACGAATACCGGATGACCGCGAAGCTGAGCAACTGCAACAAGCCCTTGCGAGACGGGATGCGCCTGAAGATCGGTGACGACCGGTGGTACTCCAACTTCTACCTCGACCCGTCCGCACGCATCAGCGGTGGCACCGCGGTGTTCGAGGACCGCGCGTACGGCTACCTCGGCGCGCCCGAGTACTTCTACATCGACGACATGAACGTCGACATCAACCTGCCCTTCCTCTGAGAAAACCGGCGCTGTTCGACACGGCGGAGTCGCTCATCCTCTCGGGAGAAAACGAAACTCCACTTCATTTCACCGGAATAGCGGGGAAATAACCGCTCGGGAGTTCATTCCGATGCGGACCGCATCATCAGTAATTCGTGTATTCGAAACGCAGGACCTGTGTGTCCATTGTCGGAAGGAAGGCAGAAGGTGAAGGCGAAGAACATCGGCGCGGTGGTGGGTTTCGCAGCCGTGGCCCTGGTCGCCGCTGGCGGGGTTGCTTCGGCAGCCACCTACGACGAGGTGGAAACCAGCCGGGGCTGGGTGTCGGTCTCCTACGACGACGCCCGCAACGCTGTCGTCGCGTCGTCCTCGCAGGACGAGGTGCCGTGGATCGAACACCAGGTGGACTTCCTCGGCTGGGCTGACCTGTTCACCGCCAAGGCCGACGCGGAGTCCTGGTTCGGGCACGCGGAGAGCTACCACGCCTACGACGGCCCGTACCGGGCCTGCATCAACGTCGGCGTGGACGCCGGGGGCGGCTCATCGAATCACGTCATCTGCACCGACTGGGTCAACGGCCGCTGATGGCCGCCGAGTGAGCAGTCCATTGGGTTTTCCCGGCCCTCCACACGGCGATGCGTTGCGCCGAAAGGCGCGGGCCGCCGTTGCAGGGAGGCGTGGGGAGAGGTGTGCCCCCTCCTCCTCTCCCCACGCCTGGCCGGGGATTTCCGGGAAGGAGTCCCGATGTACATCGACAACGCCGACGAGGTCGTCGTGCGCTGGAACGACGAGGGCCATTGGGCGCACGTCGGCCTCGATCACGGCGATGGGCGCAAGCCTGCCTTCGTCGGGTTCGCGCCTCTGACCGACGGCCTGCAGCGCATGCTCCTCGGCCGCGGTGTTCTCCAGGACGACACCGGCATGTGGGAGGCGCGGCTGCCCGCTCGCGCGACGCGGGGTGACACGGCATGAGACCGGGTCTTCCTCTTGGACAACCGCACTCCTACCGCTACGAAGTGCCGCAGGAGCTGACGGTGCCGTGGATCCTGCATGGCAGCCAACTGGAACAGCACGGAGAACCGGTTCTGGCGTCCGGGCTCCTGCTGGCGATGTGCGAGGACGCTTCCTGGCGAGTTCTTGCTCCGTTCCGCGATGAGGACGACACCACGGTCGGCTGGCATTTCGAGTTCCGCCACCTCGCGCCCTCGGTGGAGGGCGACTCCCTCGACATCACCACGATCGCGACCGATCTCGTCGCCCGTGACGAACAGACCTGGGATGTGCGGTGGCGCACCGAGGTCGCCATGCCCCGTCTGAGCAGACCCGCGGCGGTCATCCAGCACCGGCTTCGGGTGCAGCCACGAAGCAGGTTTCTGCGGCGGTTGCCGACCGCGGTCCTGGCCCCGACACGGTGAGGGCGCTGGTCACGATGGGACAGACCACCATGTCGGGCGCGGTGATGCGCCAGGACCTCGGCGGGTACGAGCGCCGGTTGGCGGTGCAGGCGCGCCGGGCCTGGCATCACCTTCCCGCTGCGGATGTAGCCGCCGCGGTCGACGCGGGCATGCTCACCCACGCCGTCCACACCACCCACCTCCGCCGTCAACCGGAGGAAACGCCGCTGGAGTCGGGAGAACGCGTCGCCGCCGCCGTCGGCCACAGCGCCGCACAGGTGCAGCGCCAGGGCCTTCCCCCCGACAGCACCTCCCCCGTTGCCTGGCACGACGACTTCGGCAGCCTCATCCCGGTAGTAGCCGCCTCGTCCGGCGCGGGTGCGTCGGTGGTCGCGGCGGTGGTCGCCGATGCGGTGGCGCAGGCGGGATGGCGCACCATGCTGGCCGACACCGCCGATCCCGTCCGATCGGGACTGGCCATGGCCACCAGCACCGAGGGACCGGTGACCGCTGGGCCAGATCCTGCCGTGCGACTGCGGTTCTCGTGGCGAGGCCCGGTGGTGGTGGCGCGGGTCGAGACCTCGTTGCCCGTGCTGGCCCCCGGCATGGTGCCTCCGCCACCGTGCTGGCAATCGCCGTTTGGGCCCTCGCAGGTCACCGTGATCGACCTCGCCCATGACTCGTGGCGGCTGGCCGCCCATCCGCTGACCGGCGCGGGGCAGTGGTTGCGGCACGGCACACCGTCGCCCCGGCCGCTGCTGGTGTGCCGCGCGACCCGCCCGTCGGTGACGGCCGCCGAACAGGTCCTCGCGCGGCTGGAGCACTGGGTCGCCGCAGGGGTCGCCGTAGCACCCGCGCAGCTGGTGGTCACCGGAGACCGCAGGTGGCCAGCGGGCGTCGCGGGGGTAGCCGGGCGCCGCCTGGCCGCACTGGTCGAGGACGCGGTGTTCCTGCCGTGGGACCGCGACCTCGCCCGGAGCGGGATCACCGACACCCCCACACCGGCCGGGCTGCGGGCAGCAGTGACGCCGCTCCTGCGCCGCTGGGGCGTGCTCAACACCGCCACCCGGTCGCCCCGGCGCGCTGACGCGCCACGACCGACAAGCGCTGGGGGGACTGCATGATGCACACCCTCGCCGAGTGGGCGTCCATTGTGCTCGCGCAAACACCAACGCCGACGATTCCGCCGGGAATTCCGGACAACGTGGATTCCCATGTGCCTCCCGGCGCCGAGAAGCTGCTCGACACCGTCGGTATCGCCAAGTTTATCTCTGGGATCGCGCTGCTGATGGGGTTTTTCGCCGGTCTCGCGGTCTGGGCAGGTGGACGTTGGGTTGATCATCACCGCGCCGGAAGGGTCGGAACGATCATGATGCTCGTTTCGGTAGCGGGTGGGATCGCCTACGCCGTCGGCCCCCAGGTCATCAACTGGTTCGCGGAGGGCTGAGCCGTGCCACTTTCCGATCGCACCCCGTCACGCCGACGCGCCGTGGTCCATCTGATCGCATTCGCTCTGGGCGCACTGCTGACCGCCGCGGCCGCGATCGCGCTGATGCCCTCCGGCACCCCACCGCCGCCCCCTCCGCAGCCACCCACCCATCCCCCGGCGAGTGCACCGCCACGGCCCTCGTCCCCGCCAACGCAGGAACTGTGGGACCTCGCCGGACAGGCGCGTGTGGCCACCGAACCGATGCTGGCGTTGCCCCCGGAAGCGGCGCAGCCACAGCCGCTGAGCACCCGGGAACAGCTGCGAATGACCATTCCCGCTCCCCAGCGGGACAATCCGGCCTTGCCGGATGGGTATCCGGGCACAACCCAGGCAGCGGTCGCGAAACTGGCTGAACTGTCCACTGCGGGCATGGACGATGCGGACCCGGCGACCTACGCCCGCGTCTACCGCGGAGTGTCGCTGCCCGGCGCGCCTGCACCTGAGCAGACCAGGCTGCACCGGCTCCTGACGGCATTCCGCTCCGCGGCAGCGTTCCCCAGCGCGGGACCGGTGCCCGAGATGACCTCCTCGTACGACATCACGCACGGCCAGGTCAAGGGCGCCACGGACTCCGGGCGCTACGTGGTGGCCTGTGTGCTCGGGCAGTGGACCGTCGAGGTCAAGGGGCAGACGATCCAGCGCGGGGTGGGCGACTGCCAGGCGCTGCGCTGGGACGGGACGACCTGGCGCATCAGCCCCGGGCCGTTGCCCGCGGACGCGCCCTCGGCGTGGCCGGGCAGCGACGCGGCCGTGGACGCCGGGTATCGGGAGCTGGTGCGGCGATGAGTCGGCTGGGCACGCAGGTTCCGCCGTCGAACGACCCCCTCCCGCCGGGGATACGGCCCCTCCCGCCAGGGGTGGAGATCCCCTGGCAGCCCTTACCGCCGCTGGAGCCGCCGGGCCCGTCCCTGGACGAGCAGATCGGCCGTGAGGTCGGCACCACCGTGGGGGACTGGGCGGCCTCGGCGTTCGACTCCGCGATGCAGAGCCTGTGGTCGGCCGCGCTGGCGGTCCTGCGGGAAGCGTTCCTGTTCGCCGACCGTTTCTCCATCTTCACCGTGAGCACAGATTCGGGCCCGGTCGGTGCCTTGTGGCCGATGATGGTGTGGATCTCCGGTGCGCTCGCGTTGGGCCTGTTTTTCTGGCAGTTGGCGTTGACGGCCGTGCGCGGCGGGAAAGGCTTCCTGCGCTTGGTCATCGGGCCCGTGCAATACGGCATCGCTCTGGCGATCACCGTCGGCATGGTGGCCGCGTTGTTGGTGGCCGCCGACGGACTCAGCTACGCCATCCTCACCACCGGACTACAGGCCCCAACCTTCACCGACGCAGTCACCAACGACGGCGGCCAATTCTTCTTCGACTGGGCCGACAGCACCTCCGACGTCACCAAGGTCCTGCTCGGCCTGTTGGGACTGTTTCTTCTGCTCCCAGCAGGAATCTGCCTGTTCCTGGAGATGGTGTTTCGTGAGGCCGCGATTTATGTGCTCGTCGCCACGATCCCGATCAGCGCAGCCGGGCTCCTCGCCGGCGCGACCGCACGCTGGTACTGGACATCCCTGAGATGGGGAATCGCGCTGATCACCGTGAAACCTGGGGTGTCGCTCGTGGTGGTCATCGGTGTCTCGACCGTCGCCGAGGCCCAGGGACTGTCCGGGCTGCTGGCGGGCGTGATCGTGCTGCCGATCTCCGTGCTGTGCCCGTTGGTGCTGTTCAAGTTGCTGGTCTTCGTCGACCCCAACACCGACAGCGGCGCCGGTCTGCGCCACGCGGTGTCCTCGCTCGGGGTGCCCACCTTCGGCGACGGCATGCCGCTGCCCGGCGGTGACTCGGCCGGAGGAGGTGGCGGCGGCGCTCAGGAAACGGCGACAGGCCAGCGCTTCGACGACGTCGCCGAGTCCGCGGGTGGTGACAACGACCGCGGCTTCAGCGCCGACGACGTCGACGACGACCCGTACGGCAGTTCCGGCGGCGATGACGACTCCGGCGGAGACCACGGCGGGATAGATCCCCCGCCTCCTCCGCCATCCCCGGATGACGACGGGCCCGGTGGAGGGGGCGGCCCAGGGTCCGGCGGGAGCGGACCTGGGCCAGGAGGTGGTGGTAGCGGCGGGGCCGCTGTCGAAGCCGAGGAAGCGGCGGCGGCGGTAGCGCTATGACGGCCACGACACGACGGGTGTATCGGGGACTGGGCCAGGCCGAACGGACCGGCTGGGTCCTGGGGCTGCGGCCGGGTCAGGCGATGGGCGTGCTGGCGCTGGCGGTGCCGGTGTTGGTCACGCTGTCGGCAGGCCAGTTCCGGCACGCGGCTGTGCTGGCAGTGCTGTGGATCGTGGTGACCTGCCTCATCGTGGTGCCCGTGCGCGGACGGCCCGCGCTGCGTTGGTTGGGGCACTGGCTGCGCTACCAGTTCGGGGTGGCCACCGGTTGGTCACGGTGGCAATCCCGGGCCGCCGCCGGGCAGCCCGTCGATCCTCACGAGCCGGATCTCCCCGGGGTGCTGCAGCGCCTGGCGCTGCCGGACGGCCCGCCCATGCGGGATCGCGGGCGGGTGTGCTTGATCCACGACACCGTGGACGCACGGTGGGGAGCCACGGCACGGCTGACGCATACCGGCGTCGGGATGCTCTCCACCGAAGAGTGCGCACGGTTGGCATCCCGGCTGGGGAACCTGCTGGTGTCACTGGGCCATCGAGAGGCCGTCGACCGTCTGACCCTGATGGTGCGCACCGTCCCGGACGACGGCAGCGACCACCAGGTATGGCGCTGCCAGCACGAGTCGCCCACCGCACCGCCGCTCGCGCGGCAGGCCACCGCCGAACTCGACCGCGTCCTGGCCAACTCCGCGGTGCGCCACGACGTGTTCGTGACCGTCTCCGGCCCGGAGGACAAGCTGCGCAAGCCCGCGGCGGCCGCCGGAGGTGGCGTGGCCGGACGCGGCTACGTGCTCTACCGGGTCCTCGAAGGACTGGAAGAGCCGCTGAAGGCGCTCGGCGCACCGACGGTGCAGTGGCTGGGCGGCTCGCAGCTCGCCGAAGCTCTGCGTACCGGGTTCGCCCCGCACGACAGCGGGGTGCTGCGCACCACGCGGCTGACGCAGCCCGGCACGCACGGACTGCCGATGGCGGCGGCCGGGCCCACGCAAACGCCATCACCGTCGATGACCCGCTATACCCACGACGCGTACAGCAGCGTCGCCTACACCGTGCTCATGCCCGACACGATCGGCTTCGGCGCGCTCTCACCGCTGCTGGCGGTCAGAACCGCGGGCGAACGCCGCAGCCTCGCGGTGCACTACGAAGTCCTCGATGCCGCGCGCGCCGCGCGGGTGGTGCAGAGCAACCGGTACCGCGCCAACGTGCTCCGCGATGTCAAACGCGGTCGAGGGTTCGCCTCCACAGCTGCGGATGAGCGCCAAGCCGCGGGTGCGCACACCGCCGAACGCGCGGTCGCCGCCGGACATGCGATCGTGCGCTACACCGTCGCCGCAGCGGTGACCGTGCCCAGTCACTGGCCCGTCGACGATCACGCCGCCCGTCTGGAAAACGACGCGGCCGGACAGTTCCGCCTGCTGCGGCTGGATCTGGCGCACGACAGCGGTTTCGTCGCCGCGTGCCTGCCGGTCGGGCTGGGCCTGCCGCGCCAGCGGGGAGGCATGCTGTGAGCACCCGTCATCAGCGCAGCACCCAGGACCTGCTCGCAACCTTCGGCGCCTCCCCCACGTCTCCACCATCGTCACCGCAGCCGCAGCAGCGCGCCCGGCAGGAACGACGGGAGCGGCTGAACCAGCCCCGCGCTCCCCGGTGCGGCCGCGCCGAGCGCGGCGCGGGGTGGGCACCGGTCGAGGCACCGCTGGCGGTGTATCAGGCCAGCACCGCCGACATCGGCGGGCTGTTTCCCCTGCTGGCCAGCGAGCCCATGCCCGCCGTCGGCGCCCGCATGGGATACGACCCGCTCTCCGGCGGCGCGTTCCACTTCCACCCCATCGAACTCGTGCTGCGCAACTGGTGCACCAACCCGAATCTGATCGTCTTCGGCGAGCCGGGAACCGGCAAAAGTAGCACTGTGGCGGCGTTTTTGCTGCGCATGATGGTTTTCGGTGTGCGCACACTGATTTCTGGTGACGTCAAAGGCGAATACTCGCCGCTGGTACGGGCTTTAGGGTACGAGCCCATCGAGCTCGGCCGCAGCCGACAGACGCGCATCAACGCCTTGGATCTGGGACCGCTGTCCTCGCACTGGGAATCCTGGACGGTGACCCGCCAACGCGAGGAACTCGACGGGCTGCTCGGCCGGTGGGTCACGCTCCTGAGCGCGTTGGCCGAAGCCCAAGGCCACCGCTGCACGGTGACCGACGAGGCCGTGCTCTCGCAGGTGCTGCGGCAGCTGGTCGGCGCCACCGACGGCACCACCCGGCTGCGCCCCACCACCATCGTGGACGTCCACGCCGAACTGGCCGATCCCGCCCCCACTCTGGTGCGGGAGATGCGGTTTGGCAGCCGTGGCCAGTTCCTCGATCACTTCCGGTCGATCACCGACGCTCTGGGCAACCTGATCGTCGGCCCCCTGGCCGGGCTCTTCGACGGGCCCACCACCGTCGCGGTCGACTGGAACGCCCCGATCCAGAGCATGGACCTGTCCCGGATCCGCGAATCCCGGGGCGATCAAGCCATCGCCGTCGCCTTGACCTGTCTGGGGTCGTGGGCGGCGGCCGCCACCGACCTCCGCCCCGCCGGTGAAATCCGCATCGTCGTGCGCGATGAGGTATGGCGCCCGCTGCGGCTGGGCCCGCGCGCGGTCGCGGCCATCGACGCCGAGCTGCGACTGTCCCGCGCCGAGCAGAAAATCCCGATCCTCGTCGCCCACAAGCCCTCGGACTTTCTCGCCTCCGGTGCTGCCGGGTCGCAGGAAGTGGCGATCACCAAGGACCTGCTGGCGCTGTGCAGCA
Source organism: Saccharopolyspora soli (assembly GCF_022678645.1). GTDB lineage: Bacteria > Actinomycetota > Actinomycetes > Mycobacteriales > Pseudonocardiaceae > Saccharopolyspora > Saccharopolyspora soli. The sequence continues at coordinate 17,281 of NZ_JALBWV010000040.1, forward strand.
CGCGGGTGCTTCTGGGGCAGTCAACCCGTATCGCCTCCGAGCTCGCCGACGAGCTCGCGCTCACCGACGCCGAAGAGGACGTCACGCTCGGCTGGGCCAACGAACGCAAAGGCCGCGCGCTGTGGAAGATCGAGAACCACCGCGGCATCAAGGTGCAGACCGTGCTGTCACCGACCGAGCGGCGGGTATTCGACACCAACGCCCAACTGCGGTCGGGGACGCCGGGGCGCGGGTGAGCGATGCCTACCAAAGGACTGGCGGCCGCGATTGCGGTGGCCGTGGCGGTGTGCGTGCTCGCGCCCTGCGCGCTGCTGTTCCTGTTGCTCATGGCGACGACCGGGTCCGGGTCGGTGTGCCAGACGATGTCCCACGGCGGGCAACAGGACATCGAGGGTCGCAGCTGGGACGCCGAGCAGCTGACCAACGCCCGCATCATTACCGAGGTCGTCCTTCAGCGCCGTCTGCCCCACCGAGCGGCGGTGCTGGCGGTCTCCACCGCCATCGTCGAATCCCGGCTGATCAACGTGCACTACGGCGACCGCGATTCGCTCGGCTTGTTTCAGCAGCGCCCGAGTCAAGGCTGGGGCTCGGCCGAGCAGGTCACCAACCCCGTCTACGCCACCGGCACGTTCCTCGACCACCTCATGGCGTTGCCAGGCTGGTCCACGATGGACCCGGGCGGCGCGCAGCAACGGGTGCAGCGATCAGCGTTCCCCGAGCGCTACGCCCCGCAAGAACCGGCGGCGGCCGCGCTGGTCGACCAGTTCTGGACCGGCCCCCGCAACCCGCCGCTGCCCGCCGACGGCCCCCCAGCACAGCAGGTCAGCGCCACCGGGTGTCCTGATCTCGGCGGTGGCGGTGTGATCGCGGCCGCGCAACCCGGCCTGCCGCCCGGCTTCACGCTGCCCGCCGACCCACGCCAGCGCGCATCCGTGGAATTCGCAGTGGCCCAACTCGGCAAGCCCTACGTCTACGGCGCCAAGGGCCCCAACGAGTTTGACTGCTCCGGGCTGGTGCAAGCCGCGTGGGCGCACGCCGGAGTGCCGATCTCCACCGGCACACGAACCCAGCGCCACGACGGGTCGGCCGTGCCCGGCCCGGGCCAACTGCAACCCGGCGACCTGGTGTTCATCCCCGGCTCGCTCGGCTCGCCCAGCGACCCCAGGCACGTCGGCCTCTACGCCGGTCACGGCCTGATCATCAACGCCTACGACGACACCACCGGCGTCGTCGCGCACACCGTCGCCGACTGGTCCCCGCACATCGTCGCGATCCGCCGCGTCGCCCCACCCGCCGTACCCGCACCACCGCCGTGGGGAGGGCCACCCGCATGAGACCTGGCCTCGATCGCGATGTGAAACTATTCGCGTTGGCGGCGGCCGTCATGCTCGCCCTCACCGCCGTAGCGGGCGTGGGCATGCTCGGCGCGGCCGCCACCACCGCCCTCGACGGCGGGCCGTGGCAGATACCGCCCCCCGATGTGTGGGTGGAAGGGGTGCTGGGGGCGCTGTCGCATCCCGACCGGCCCGGCGTGACGCTCGGACCACCCTGGGAGGCGGCACTGGCCGCCCACCCCGGCTGGTACTGGACGATCACCGTGGTCCTGCTAGTCGCGGTCGCCACGGCCGTCGGGGCACTCGCGGTGCCAGGATGGCGCCGATTCGGGCCGACTCCTCTCGGACACGCCACCCGCACCGATCTCCGCCGGGAACTCTCGGCGCGCGCGGCGCGACGCACCGCCGAATGGACCCGCCCGAGCCTGACCCCCGAGCAACGCAAACGCGCACCGTTGACGGATTTGGCGACCCCGCTGCACCGCGGGCCGACCGGGCAACTGTGGAGCCCACTGCACGACCCGACCGGGGTTCTCGCACCCACCCAGAGCGGCAAATCCCGCATGGACCTCGTCCACAAGGTGATCGCCGCACCCGGAGCCCTGCTGTGCAGCAGCACGAAGCCCGACCTCCTGGAGTTCGCCGCGCTCGCGCGCACCCGCCGACCGAAGGCTGGCCCGGTCCTGGTCCTCGACGCCACAGGCGAGGTGCGCTGGCCCGCACAGATCCGACCCTCCCCGATCCGGGGCTGCACCTCCACCACCGTCGCACGGCGCCGCGCCGAAACGCTCGTCGACGCCGCCTCCGTCGGCCTGGAACGCATCGGCGGCAACGACAAAGTATTCCGCGAACGCGCGAAAACAGTTGTGCAAGCGTATTTGCTGGCCGCCGCACTGGACGGGCGCACCGTCGAGGCCCTGGTGCGGTGGTCGATCACCAAACCCCCCGACCACGAGCCCGTGACCCTGCTCCGATCCCACGGCTACCCCGAGCTCGCCGACAACCTCCGCGCCGAAATCGGCATGGTCGCCGAAACCAGCGACGCCGTCTGGCTGTCGGTGCGGCGGGTGATCGAGCCGTGGATGGACCCACGGATCCGGGACCTGTGCACGCCCGAGCCGGGGCAGGAGTTCGACGCACGCGCGTTCGTGCGCAGCCGAGGATCGCTGTTCGTGGTCGCCGGTGAGCACCAGGCCGCTCAGGTGCGTCCGGTGCTGACCGCGCTGGTCGAGGACTTGCTCACCACCGAGCAGGACATGGCACTCTCACAGCCCTCCCGACGACTGGATCCGCCAGCCAGCAACGTACTCGACGAGCTCTACGACGCCACCCCGATTCCCCGGCTACCGGAGATCCTGGCCGATTCCGCTGGACGCGGCGTGCTCATCCACTGGGCCGCGCAATCGATGGCCCACCTCGACGAGCTCTACGAGGAGACCGGGCGCCGCCAACTGCTCGACAACACCACCACCTTGACCATCTGGAGCGGCATCAAGGACTCCAAAACCCTGGAATGGATCTCCACGATCGCCGATCACCACGACAAGCTCCGGCATCAGATCCATTCCGACGGACTGTTCGGAGTCGGTCGCACCGCCGTAGGCACCGAATCCGTCCCGACCTACCGACCCGGCGCGGTGCGCACCCTGCGGCGCGGCCGCGTACTGCTGGTCCACCGCAACCTCAAACCGATCCTGGCGCGAGTACTCGACGTACGGAAACGTCCGGACTGGTCCGAGCTGGCCGCCGACCAGGAAGCCGTGCGCGCCGGAACCGCTGCGGTCGATGACCGCGGCTACGCCCTCCCACCAACGGGAGCGCCCCGGTGACCGACGAAGAGGTGATCCCCCAAACACAGGCCGCCCCACCGCCCGACCCCGCCGCGGAGGATCCCGCTACGCGGCACGTCCGGGAACTGACCCGCCTGGTCAGCAACCTCTCCGACGAGATCGAAACGCTGACCGCACGAGTCACCGAACTCGAAGGCGACGAGACGAAACCAGCCAAGCCCACACCGGCGCCGTGGGTGTGGTTCTCCCCGCCTGCCGCGGCCGAAGACCCTCAGCACCGCGGCGAAGGACTCGATCCACGGTTCACTGTGGACAACTTCGTCGCCTGGTACAACACGATCTACGTCGGCGCACCCGGCACCACCGCACGGCCCATCCCCGCCTGCTGGCGTGACCACCCCGCTCTGCCGATGGAGATCGCGACGCTGGCCTACAGCTGGCGCCAGGCCAACCTCGGACGCACCGCCGACGCCCGCGACGCCCAGTACTGGCACCACGCATGGAGACCCGGGTTCGCCCACCGCATGGTCACCGAATGGACGCACCCTCGGTGCCTAGACGGAGACCACCAACCGTCCGGCGCTCCGCCTCGCCCTGACCGCTTCACCACCCAGGAAAGGAACACGGAGGAGAGCTCGTGACCGCGTACAAACCTCTGCCGCTCACCGAAGTCCCGCCGCTGGAAGAGGTACTGGCCTACGAAGCCGAACTGCACAACCGTGCCGACGACCTCCGATGGGAACTCCGGCAAGCACAGCACCGGGTCGCCGACAACGCCAAGCGCCTCGAAGTCGCGGAGGACCAACTACGTTGGTGCAAGCAATCCCAGGCACAAGTCCGCGGCCCGGGCCTGCTCGCCACGGTGACCGGCTGGTGGTACTCGCGGTGGCTGCGCAGCAGATCCCGCAATTCCCGCGACACCGCAGACCACATGCTGCACACCGCCCGCCAACACCTAGAACAGCTCCACGAGCGCCACGACCAGATCACCGCCGAACAGACCAGGATCGCCGCACACCTCGACGCCCGCGTCAACCCGGACAGCCCCGAAGGCATTCAACGCGCGCACCTGACCGAAGCGGCACACCGTGGATCGGACCCGCCCAGCTGGGTCCAGATCTACGACCTACAGGACTACGTCGCCGCATTCCCGCAACGGCTCCTGCGGCACACCCCCAACGGCGTGCCAGTGCTCGACGGTGTCGACTTCGGACTGCGCTGGCGCCACGAGCCCACCGACAACCGCACCTGGCCACTTCGCCCAGTGGGACAATGGCGAATCAGCTACATCCCCGCCGACAGCGAACTCTACGCGGTTCCCGCCGGCCCCGGACCCCACCGACCAGTGTGGTCCATCGGCCCACGGATGCCGTCCGAAGAAGCAGCAGCGGAAGTACTGGAACCACTGTTTGCGCGCATGGACGAACGCAACAGCCTGCTGCTCGCGATCGAAACGCTCCGCTGCCCTGGGGGTAACTGCTCGCGCTGAGAAAGGGACCGGGAGGTCGAGAGAGGACAAACACGCGGAAGTGCTGGCCTGGATCCGCGCCCGCATTCGAGGTACGCCACATGACATGGATCGCAGACCACGACCCTACTGTGGTCGGTCTTTGACACCGATCCCGTAAGAGGTTGCGGAGAGCTGAGACAGGGAGACGGCGGCTCGGCAGGTAAGGGGTACGCAGGCCGTCAGTTGCCGCGTAGCTCGCGGGAACCCTTCAGTGGCACCGAGGTGAGACTGGGACGCAGTAGCAACCCCGCCGGGGTGACCTCGACGTTGGCCTCGGGGTAAACCAGTAGCACGTTGCGTAGTGCCGCGGTGATGTTTTCCTTGAGCTTGTATCGACCCTTCGGAGTCTTCGAGAACTGGTAGCCGAACTGCTCCCCGATGTCCTCCCACTTGTGTGTGAAGGGCCGCTGGAGGTTGAACATCTTGTAGGTCAGCCAGGCGTAGAGGTCGATCTCGGCGGCCGATCCCAGCAGCCGCACGACTTCGAGATTCAGCGGCACCGGGCTCTTGACGATCTCTTCGTAGAAGTCGCTGCTGAGCTGCACGTACGAGGGGAACAGCGACTCCTGCCCCATCTCGCCATCGCCGAGATCCAAGGCCCACGCCTTGGCGATCTTCAGGTTGACGCCAGCCTGGCGCTGATCGTTGTTACCCATCCATTGGTACGTGATCTCGGCGTTGAACAGCCGGGTCGCCTGTTCCTTGACCCGCGTGCGGGTGCCGTTGCGGCCACCGGTGGCTCGCTGCCCTAGCAACTTCACGACGAAGTCGGACAGCGACGAGCCCAGTTCGATTTTCGGGCTCTGGGTACGCAGGGCCTCGGCGGTGACCCACATGAGCAGAGCTCGCGGGATGACGCCGAACGGGTAGCCGTAGCTACTGGTTTCCCCGCTGGGGCCAAGGCGTACGCCCGGACGAACGGTGAGCCAGAACGCCCCGTTGCGCCGGACCCAGACCTCGGTGCCGGCCTTGGGCTGCCGGTACGGCAGGAACGCCATCGTCAGCGGGGCAGGGTTGAAGGCCAGGGAGTCGCCGCTGTCGTCGTCACGTTCCCGCAGCTGCATCATCCGGTTCACGCGGTCGAGAGCGGTGGTCTTGGGACGACCTTTGGTCGGCGGCATCGTCCTAGGCTAGTTCTCTCACGCCGACAACTTGGCGCGGCTCGCCGACAACATCGCGAGCCAGGTTGGCGTGCGGAGACTACAACCCGTTACGCATAAGACGGGGACGATCACGGTATCCGGCCACGACCTGGAGAGATCGAAACATGTTCGAGTGACGCCCGGCGACAGTCTCGACGGGGTGGTCGCGCTGTCCACGCATAAGAGGGGGACACGCGAACAAGGGTGGAGTGGTACGCATAAGAGGGGGATAGGTCGAGGCGCCCACAGATCCACTTTACGCACACTTTTGATCACTATTAGTGACACTTGTGAGCTCCCGCCCGCTCGGCGGAAGCGGTGTACTTGGTTGTCCACGCATAAGAGGGGGATGCAGTGTGCTCAACGAGGCAGCTGGCGACGCCGATGTGTCACGGCGGTCGACTTGTCCACGCATAAGAGGGGGAATCGAGGCAGGGATGTGGACAACTTGCGGCCGGTCTAGTTGATCCACACATATGAGGGGGACCGCCGGGGTCGAAACCGCCGAGAGCGACGCGCATAAGAGGGGGACAGCTGCGCATAAGAGGGGGACGAGCATCAGAGTTATCGCAGTTCAGAGCCCATATTTAGCAGTCCCTAGTTGTTTCTCTCTTGTAGGGTTTCTTTTCTTGTAGTAGGGGCCTGCCAACTGTTGTTGTCCCGTCCGGACGAACCTTGCGAAGTCCGGACTTACCTTGCGAGGCCGCTGCGAGCGTCCGGACTTAGGTTGCGAACCTCGTTGATCATCGCTGTGGCGGGTAGTGGACACTTCGCCGGTGACGAGTGACGGGGTCTCGCCGCCTGTCGACGTGGTCGAGGTCGGCTTCGCGCTGGACGGCGAGGAACACCGGCTGCCGTTGACCGAGGTGTGGTCGGTTCCGTTCGAGACATGTTCTCCAGCCCGGAGCTTTCCCTCCTACCGTGGTCAGCGGCACTTTCCAGGTTTGTGGTGGTCGGCGACGACGGGCCGGCACGTCGGGTTCGAGTCGTGGCTGGAGCGCGACCGGTTGATGCTGCTCGACTTCGATCCGGACGTCGTAGGCATCTCGTCGCAGCCGTTCTGGCTGCTGTGGACCGCGGACAACGGCCGAACCCGTTCGCACGCCCCGGACTACTTCGCCCGGCTCGCGGACGGCCGCGGGCTCGTGGTCGACGTCCGTCCGCCGGACCGGATCAAGCCAAGCGACGCGGTCGCGTTCGACCTGACCAGGTGCTGTTGTGACGCGCTGGGCTGGGACTACACCGTGCTCGGCGCCGACGACGAGGTGCTCGTGGCGAACGTGCGCTGGTTGGCCGGCTACCGCCACCCCCGCCACCAGGTGCCCGAGCTGGCCGGGCAGCTGCGCACGGTGTTCGCGTCCGGGCTCGGGCTGCACGACGGAGCCGAGCGGGTCGGCGATCCGATCGCGGTGCTGCCGGTGCTGTTCCACCTGCTCTGGCAGCACGAGCTCCACGCCAGCCTGTCCCGACCGCTGCACCCGGACACCCTCGTGACCACGGTCGACGCCGGAGTCCGGGCATGACGCCGACCGGTGCTCGCGCCCGGCGACCAGGTCCACTTCGACGGCGGGCAGCACCAAGTCCTCGGCTTGAGCGGAACTCCGGTGCGCCTGCGCTCCACCGACGGCGCCGAGCAGGTCGTGCTCGCCGGCTACCTGATGAGCGCGCCGGACTTCGCGGTCCTGGGCGCCGCGGCGCTGCCCGCGGTCGAGCCGATCGGACTGCCCGCCGACGTCTTGGCGGCCGCGCGGGACTGGGAGCGCCACGTCGTCGAGGTCGAGACCGGCCTGCCTCCCAGCGCCGCCGAGGGCACGGTCCCGCGTCCCGGTTTCGACCCGGCCGCCCACACCCTCGCTGAACGCGACCGGGCCAAGGCCGCCGAGCTCGGCGTCGGCGTCCGCACGGTCCAGGGCCGCCGGGCCCGCTACGCCGCGCAGGCTCGACGCCATCATGCACGACTGGATCGCTGAATCGCTGCGGTGGACCGAGCGGTACACCCGCGCCGCGGCGTCGAGCTGGTCCCCACCGCCCAAGCCGCGCCGCTGCCAGCGCTGGACGAGGAGCCACGGCGGTGAACGATGTCGACCAGCTGTTGGCCGTCGCCGACCCGATCAGTGAGGAACAGGTGATCCGGCACGTCGCGCGACGTGCCGGATTGCTGTGGACCTGCGCCAACCCGAGCTGTGCACGGGACAACACCGGGCCCGCACGAGCGTGCGCGCACTGCTCATGGCCCGACCCGTTCCCTCCCGAAGCAGGCACAACCAATTCAGCAGTTCACGCCCCGTAACTCACGGGCTATCAACGCCACCCGCGCCGCTCGCGGCCGAGCACCCCACAAGGAGCAGCGGGGCGGCCGACTATCCCCAAAAGAGAAGGAGGATCCACCGTGTCCGCAAACGGCACGGGGGTGCTGGAGCCTGCCCAGATGCAGGCCCTGGCCATCCCTACCCGCAAGCCCACCGGCCGACCGTCATGGCCGCTCATTTTGATCGAAGGAGGTGAGAAGACTGGAAAAACCTGGGCCGCAGCTGAACTGACGTCCTCTCGCCGTTTCACAGCGAAGTACTGGATCGACATCGGTGAGGGATCGGCAGATGAATACGCGGCGATTCCCGGCGCCGACTACGAGATCGTGCTGCACGACGGGACATTCGACTCGCTCTACCAACGGGTCGAGCAGATCCACACATTCGCCCGGCATGTGCACGAGGCAGGAGACAAGCCCGTACTGCTGGTCATCGACCAGATGACGGCTGAGTGGGACGTGCTCAAGCAGGAAGCGCACAGCCGCGCAGTGCAGTCTCCAACCGCCCAACGCAAGCTCGCTCGCGACCCGGGCGCCGAGATCAGCATCCCCATGAACCTCTGGAACGACGCGACAGAGCGCCACTACCGGCTCATGCGGCTGCTGCAGACCTTCCGAGGCATAGTCGTGATGATTGCGCGCGGCAAGGAGATCGCTGGCCTCGACGACAACGGCCGCCCCACAGGCGAGCGGACGTACCGAGTCGAGGGACACAAGAACCTCGCCTTCGACGCCTCATGCTGGATTCGTTTGTCCCGGCAGCACCCGCCGATGGTGATCGGAGCGCGCAGCGTGCACCACGGCCTGCGCCCCGGCGTTGATGAACCACGGAAACTGCCCGGTATGAACCTCGAACACGTTGCGTTCGAGGTGCTGCTCGGCGGCACCGTCGCGAACCAGGTGCGTGACATCGGCCAGGAACCGGCTTGGGAGAACGAACTCAAGGCAGCTCAGGGCAACTTCGACGAGCTCAGCAAGCTGTGGGCCAAGGCGTCCAACTACAGCGACGATGATCTGCCCCGCGGATTCCGCCAACGGCTCAAGGCCGCAGGTACGCGCGCCAAGCACGCCCAAACCCGGCAGGCACCCGAGGCCCAGAGCACCGAGATCGCCCAGGACGAGTCCGAGGTCGACCCCGACAGCGACGACGAGCTGTGCCCCGGCTCCGGAATCGACGCAGGCAGGTGGGGCTACACCACTGTCGCCAAGGACGACGGGAGCGAGCTCGTCCTGTGCCAGAACTGCGACCAGCTTCGCAGGCTGCGCGCTGGCAAAGTCGAAGACCACGGCGCGAACGCCCCCCGCATCCCGGGAACCGAGGCCGTGCGGACTGCCCTGCGTCACGCGAGCCAGATGGCTCCCACCGCGTCGTGAGAACGATCTGGGCCGGGCGGAATACCCGCCTGGCCCTTCTATTTCGCGATGAGGAGAAGCACAGTGCGATGGGATGGAGACCTGGACACGATGCTGCGGATCGTGGCCCGGCCGACCCAAGACGAGGTTCCGGCTGTACTGCGCCGCGAAGCGCACGGCATCGGCCCGGCACGGGCTGCCGCGCAAGGCTTGGTGCGGGCCGCACGCAGGCAGGGCAACACGCGCGGCGTGACCGTCAACGGCGGAAGGACCGGTGTGTACCTGCTGTGGGCGCTGGCCCAGCGGTGCGCATCGCCGAGGGACGATCGAGCCCACACCGGCGCCGGAGACCCTCGTCGACGGGCTCCGCGCAGCCCGCGCCCACGCGCTATCCGACGCGCTGTTCGTGCACACCTGCTTCTCCGACCACCAGAGCGACACCGTGCGGGCAGCAGCGGCGCAGGCAGTGCTGGAAGCGCGCGAGCGGCTGGAGATCGACGGGGAGTTCTCCAGGATCACGCAGCGGATCATCGCGCTGATCGCAGCGCACGATCGGTGGGCCGCCCGGTAACGGGCCGCTGACCACCGCAAGAAAGCAGTCCACACAGCAGCGACCAGGGCCGGGCGGTTGCCGCCCGGCCCTTGTCATGCGAATCCCGGATGAAGCGAGGAGGAAACGATGCGGATCGATCTGCACTGGTTGCAGCGAGAACGCAGCAGGGCGCCCAGCGACGGCGTTTCGTCACCGAGTGCCTGACCGGAAAGCATCGGACCACGGCGAGAACGCCGCAGCTTCGGCCTGACCACAGCTCAGTCGATGCCTGAGCCCGACGAGAAAGAACCCCGCTGCGGACCTCCTGATGCAGCTCGCAGCCACCTCGTTCACAGAAGAACACCTGGTGTACAGCGATGAGAAGCACCCGGCACGACGCCGTTGAAGGTCAAGCAGTGCGTGATCTGGGGCTGACACAACGCTTTTCGCTGACGCTGCCCACATATCTGCTGGTCATCTCCGTAACAAGCACAAATTCGACCGATGAAGGGAGGGAGTAGATGAGCGCGTTCACCCCGACCGAAGAACAGCAGGTGGTGATCGACATCCTGCTCAACAGCCAGCGGCTCAAGGTTGTGGCTGGGGCAGGAGCAGGCAAGACGGAAACCCTCAAACAGTGCGCCACGCGCCTGGCTAGCAAGAAGGTGCTCTACACGGCGTTCAACCGGGACATCGTCAAGGCCGGAAGCGGCAAGTTCCCGAAGAACACGAACTGCTTCACCAGCCACAAGCTCGCCTACGACGCAGTGGCGAAACCGTACGTGAACAGGCTGAATGAGTCCGGACGGATGCCGTGGCGGGTGAAGGCGGAGGTTCTCGGCATCACCGAGGGCGTGAAGATCACCCGCAGCCAGTTTCTCGGTGCGGGAACGCTGGCGGGTCTGGTCTCCGAAGGCGTGGAGAACTTCTGCCGCGGTTCCGAAGCCGAGATCGACTGGCACCACCTGCCGAAGATCGACGGCCTACACAAGTCGCAGAACTACCAACTGCGGACGATGCTGCTTCCCTACGCCAAGCGGTACTGGGAAGACCTGCGCCGTACCGACGCGCAAGGCGGCGGCCGCATGCCGTTCACCCCGAACCACTTCCGTAAGATCTGGCAGCTCGGCGAACCGATCCTGCCCTATGACGTGGTTTTGCTTGATGAAGCCCAGGACACCGCTGAGGTGTTCATGGACGTAGTCCGCCGCCAGAGTGCGCAGACCGTACTCATCGGCGACACTGCCCAGTCGGTCAACGAGTGGGCGGGCGCGACGAACGCGATCGAGCACTTCAACGCACCCGAGCTCCGGCTCACCCGGTCGTTTCGGTTCGGCGTCGAAGTCGCAGAAGAAGGCAACAAGTGGCTATCTCTGCTTCGAACGGACATGCGGATCACCGGCACCGGCCACTCGCGCGTCGGGGACGTGCCCAACCCGACCGCCGTGCTCACCCGCACCAACGGTGAAGCAGTGCGGCAGCTCATGCTCGCCCAAGACGCCGGCCTGCGCGTCGGCCTGGCCGGCGGGAAGGCACGCACCGAGATCACGCAGCTGTGCAGGGCAGCCGACGACCTGAAACGGGGCAAAGGCACATGGGTCAAAGCCCTCATGGCCTTCACCTACTGGGACGAGCTGCAGCAGTACGCCGAGGACGAAGCTCGGGACCTGCTGCCATTCGTACGAATGGTGGACACCTGTGGCACCGACACGATCCGGTCAGCGCTCAAGAACCTGGTCACCGTCGACAGAGCGGACCGGGTGATCTCGACCGCGCACGTGTCCAAGGGCTTGGAGTTCAGGCGGGTGAAGATCGGCGAGGACTTCACCGAGCCAGTGGACGAGCACGGCTCCCCTATCGATCCCACCACACAGGACATCAAACTCGCCTACGTCGCGGTGACCCGAGCCATGCAGGAACTAGAGCTCGGCGGCCTGGCATGGATCAACGACCGCCTGCCTGGCCGAGCCCGGGGAAACCCCGTGCTGCCCACCAGCGATTCTGCTGGTCGCTGACCTGATCGCCGCCGGAGTCGCGACGTTCGTGATCAAGGGCCTTGCCGAGCGGTCCGATCGGCCAGACGGGCGCCTTCGTCAAGTGAGCGCTCGTTCCTGTGTCAATACAACAACCAGCGGCACGCTAGGGACCCGGTAAGAACCGCATGATCAATGGCTGGTTACCCCGCCTACTGAAATCGGGCTCTGGACAAATGATCAAGAAGCACGGGATCAGCGCCGATCATCGGATAGCATCACCGCAGATCCGCAGGGATCCGGACAGGAAAACGCCCCCTCGGCTGCAACCGAGAGGGCGTTCGGACGGCAAAGTCGCGTCCGGCTCCTTGCGCCACACACCGCACGAGAACCAGGCCAGGCTCGTTCGTGTGGCGCATACGACGCGCAGGGCTCACCCCCGGCGCGCCTTCGGGCAGTGTAGCGGGAACCGCTCGCCGGGCCGCAACACATCGCCGACCTCGCGCTGCACGTCACGTGCTTGGGGGAAGGCCCCAACCAGTGACCACCGATCGCCTTCGCACCGCAGCGGACATCCCAGACGACGCCGAGATCGGCCTGCCGGACCCGGAGAAGGGCTACAAGTTCGCCCAGGTCCGAGACTGGATCTCGATACTGTCGAAACTGGACCATACCCCGTTCCGGGTGTACACGATCATGCTCGCCGTCGCCACGAAGCAATCGCAGTACAAGCGGCGGCTGACCAAAGACGCGCTCCGCTGGCTGATGCCCGGCGTCAGCGGCAAACCGATGGCCATGAGGACGTTCAACGGCGCGCTCAACGAGCTCATCGCCCAGGGCCTGGTGAAGCTGAAGGACAAGCGCACCGAGGAGGTGCGCACGGTCGACGGGCAATTCCACAAGGAGGAGTCGTTCCGGTTCGAACTGCAGCTGTGGCCGTCCGACCCCGACGGCTTCAAGGGCTACCGCAACGTGATGGACAAGCTCGACGACTACCCCGGCCCTGGCTGGGACGACGCCATAACCGAAGCCAACAAAGCGGCCCGCCGAAGCCGTGGGCAGAATTCTGCCGACGGTCCCGACGGTCCCGACCAGGGGATTGTGGACAACTCCCGTGAGCAGAATTCTGCTCACGGGCAAAACGGACACGCCGAGGACGCGATGCAGAATTCTGCCGACCCGATGCAGAATTCTGCCGCCACCGAGTCCCCTACCAGCCAAAACCAGACCCACCCATACAGCTCTTCCCAGACAACTCCTCTAGGTACCTACTCCCCTCCCCTTACGAAAGACGACGCGAGCGCGGACGCGGGCGAGCCGAGCCCTGCGGATAGCACTGCTCGCCAGGGCAAGGGGGAAGAACCCCAAGGGGTTGATGAGCTGGCTCCATTGGCACGGCGAGTCCTGAACGACTGCGCTACCGGGCTGCCGCAAGACCTCATCGACGCGATGACCGACGACGAAAAGTCCAAGCTCGTGCGCCTGGTCATCGCTGCCTGGCAACACGACATTGGCACCGCGACAATCAAACACGCACTCAAGACCCGCAACGACACTGTGAGGCGGCTCGCGATGGTGTGGGAGCACCGGTTGACGAAGCTGATCGATGCGCACGTGGAGCGCACCAGCAACCGGATCTTCCTGCCCCCCTGCTCCAGCTGCCGCGCTGCAGAAGGAGACCCGCCGAGCGTGCGATTCGTCCTTGCTGACCGGCTGGACGCGACCAAGGGCGAGATCCCATGCCCGGCCTGCCACCCGAACGGGCAGGCCGAGAACGTCACACGCATCCAGCGGGCATCATGATCGCTCATGCTCACGAAGGCCCCGAAACGGCACCTGATTCCGCTCTGGGCGGCCTCGTCGCCCCAAAGCTGGCTTGCCCCGGCCGCGAATAGGCCGGGAACGCGAGAGGCAATCTCAAGCCGATTCGGGATCACCAGCCAAGACCGGAACCGCTGAACGCGCTTGCTCCAACCACCGCAGGTCCAAGACCGAACAGACCAGGCCCCCTTTCGAGCGGGACCGGCCCGTCCGTTCCGCGGTTCTTGGGTTGTCCGGACATGTGGGCAACTCGACCGGACAGCGAGCCGTTCCAGCCAGCCTAGCCGCGGGCCATGCCACGAAGTGCATCTCTGGATGACCGGACATTGCCGCGGCCACGGACACCCGTCCGGACAATCGGCTGCTATCCGGAACACACCGTCCGGACCTCAACGACTGGTGCCGGGGAGAGCGGGCAGCGCCGGTCCGCCCAGACGCGCGGTCCGGTCAAGTCCAGGACAGATCCGGACACCGGACAGGACCCCCGTACAGAGGCCACTGTGTACTCAACTAATCGAGCTACCTGCACGTATTTGCGGTACGTGCGCCTCGCCTACACAGGGCGATCCGAGGTGGACCAGCCTCTGGCCACTCGTAGCAGCGGGATACCTTTATGTCCGGTCAACGATGTGGCCCACCGCGTCGGGTGACCGGACAGCCGCGTCCGGCACGAAATGCGTTGCGGCACACCTGACCGCGGCCAGATGACGGTCAACCTGTCCGGGCTGTCCGGATGGTCGGTCACAGGAACGGACGATTCGACACCTGTCCGGTCAGGTGGATCTGTCCGGACACGTCTGATCAGGCCGAGACAGCTTGAACTTCCTCGCTCGGCTGGAGCTGGAATGGTGCTCTCGGTCAGGTCTTCTCGGCGTGTGTCAACCCCGGCGTCGCTCACTATTCCTTCGACTTCCTCCCGCTTTCGAGGCACGCGTGGCGCATCGATGCTGTTAACACCACGTGTTAACGTTCTCCCGCCTGCGGTCTTGTCTAGCTGCCAAGCTTGCTGGCTTGAGTGACACGTCTGCGTGTCACTGTGTCACGCACGTGTGTCACGCCTGCTCAGAGCACCAAAGGAAGGAGGAGGGATGATCGATAGCAAAGTCTCAGCCGTAGTCGATACGGAGCTAATCAAGGCCATCGAGGAGATCTTCGTGCATCGCCAACGTCGCGCCGCCCGCAAGGTGTGGACGTTGGTGAACAACAAAGGTGGCGTAGGTAAGACCTTCGACACCCTCGCGCTCGCCTATGCCCTTGCCGTGTACTTCGGACTGAACGTCCTTGTCGTGGACATGGACCCGCAAGGAAACAGCACCAGGCGAGCGGGCTACGGACTCTACGAGATCGAGAACCGAGCCACGCTGACCGAAGCCCTCAAGATGAACCAGGAAGGCATCGCGAGTCAGATCGTGCTGCCATGCCTCTGGGAAGACATCCACAACGGCGGGATCGACATCCTGCCTTCCCGTCTCGACCTAGAGGCCAGGGTCAGCGAAGCGGCGATCGCCGATGCCGTCAGCAAGATCACCGAAGCAGTCACAGATCATGACCCTGACCTGCTCAGGCGCCTGGACCCCATCTTCCAGAAGGTCATCGGCAGCCTCACACACCCGCGCGAGCGCCTTCGCAACATCCTCGGGAATGACTTCCTCGACGAGTACGACATCGTGCTCATCGACTGCCAACCCAGCCTCGGACACCTCACCCAAATGTCGTATGTGGCCTCCGATGGTGTGCTGCTGGCGACGAAACCCGACTATGACTCAGTCAACGGCGCCGCCCGCACCAGATCCGTCTTGCACGAGATCCGCAGCGCCCTCGGCGTGCCGACCTTGGACGTCCACGGCGTCCTGGTCACTGACCTCCAGATCATCAACAGAACGATCACTAAGGAACGGCAGCACGGCAGCACCCGGCCAGCTGAGATCAGCCTCAGCCAGCTGAAGCGCACCTTCGGCGACCTGGTCTGGGAACCGTTCTGCGAGCGGAAGTCCAGCCTGGCCGACAACACAAACATCGGGTTGAGCCCAGTGGACGGCCTCAACCCGCAGGACCGTCGATACATGAACGAACTGCTCATCAACTGGGGCGCCAAGCTACTGGAGGTCTCCTGTGCCGCCGCGTAAACAACGGACGTATCCCGACATCGAGCTCAAGCCGGAACGCGAGAGCATCGTCGGCGCAACCTCCACCACGACCGAACCCCCAGCTACAGCCGAAAAGCCGAAAGAAGACGCACCAAGCTCGGCCCCCACCAAGGAGACCAGCCACAACGGTAACGGCCGGAGCGTCTCGGACCCCTCAGCAGCTTCCAAGCCAGCGCCAGTACAGGAGCCCGCCGCCGCGAGGAGAGAGTCGACCGCTGCGCCGGAAGCAGACTCCGGCGCAGGATCGCTGGCCGGGGAGAAGGCGCCCCATGAACCGGCCGCCGATCCCTCGACGGCCGACGGCACCGGCAGCTCGATCGCTGTCCGCCAGGACCGTCAGATCGACATCAACGAGGACACGCAGTCCTCCTCGTATCAGCAACGGCCCAACAACGCCGCGAACGCGGGGTTCGCCGGCCTCCGCTTCGACTCGGTGCCGCAGAACGCAGGGCCGCTGATCGCGCCACCGACAAAAAAAGAAACCAAGTCCACGGCCATCACGATCCGGTGCACCGAAGCAGTCCGAGAGGACTTTCGTGCCAACGTGAACGCCCTCGCAGCGGTGCACCGCATCCCTGTCGAAGAAGTGAACGTCTTTGTTCTCATGGAGATCATGGAGATCTTCCAACGAGTCAACAACCGGATCATCGCGTGGAAAAACGGCGATGACCAGCCGTGACACGCGCATGTGTCACGCACGCGTGACACAGTGACACAGTTGATGGGAGTTGGATGAACGGGACTAGCGTCGGGGCTGACGACCCCGCGAGGTGGGGCATTGTAGTCAAGCAGCCTCGTGAGTCTGATTCGACGTCCATGGGTGCCCGTGTTCCGTCCGCGGTCGCTGAGAACTGGAAAAAGGTCGTCGAGCGCATCGCAGAGCAGTACAACATCGGCAAAGGTCAAGCCGCTGCTATTGGCCTCGTCGTTGCCAGTCAACACCTCGACGAGTGGGGCGCGATGGCCGCAAAACTCGGGCTCGTCGAAGAAGTCTCCTGACTAGCACGGATGAAATTCTAAGGTGCCGGTGTTCCTCGCGCACTCCGCGAGGAACACCGGCACTGACAATCTTTACTGGCGAGAGTTAGGGACGCGCTGTCGACGCACTTCGGCCCCGCCGACCGTGCGGCTCTCACCGCCTCGTGCGTCGACTTCCTCAACTCGGCGAACTCTCACCGTAGGCGGTGCGGCCGCTCCAGATGGGGCACGCCGGCCTCGGGTGCCGCAAGATGTTTAAGATACTCTGTTATTTCAGTGTTGACAGAAATTAAACTCCGACGAGCTAGAGCCAGGTCCAAGAACGACCTGGCCTGCATGCCAGCTCATGATTCCGGGGCCCGTATTACGCGCGGGCTTTGCGGGTGCGTCGGTGACGTCGCTTCGGTCCCGCCGCCCGCGCTGCTTTCACCGCGTCGTGCGTGGACTTGCCTAGCCCGGCGAAGTCGCACCGTAGGTGGTGTGCTCGCTGTAGTACCCGGTGGACGTTGTAGGGCTGTGGTTGGTCGGCTAGCGCGGCGACCGGTTCCGCGGTCGACAGCTCAAGTACGGCGAGGTTGAGCAGGGTCATCGAGCCTGGGGTCAGTCCGTCCTCGGCGTGTTCGTCGTGGTCGTCGGCGGCGTCGATGACCAGTTCGTCGAGCATCGCCCGGTCGTCGCCTTCCAGGCCCCACCGCGTCGCCTCGCGTTCCAAGTCGCTGATCAGCGTGTGCAGCGTGTCGCGGTGTTGCTCGATCCAGGCGGTCTCGATGTGTTCGTACCAGGTCTTCCTGCGGGCCTCGCGTGCGAGTTTCTCGTCCGGCCGGTCGAACCGGAGCAGTGCTTCCCGCCGGTCGATGAGGTTGAGGACGCCGCGTTTGCCGATGCCCAGTGGCTCGCCGAGCTGGCTGAGGAACATCCCTGCGGCGCGGCCGGCTTTCAGCCAGCGCAGTTCCTCGCGCCGCTCGTCCCACCACAGCCACACCCTGAGATGCAGCGCTGTCGTGATGTCGGCGTGCCGGTAGCCGAGCGTGCGTGCCGGGTGCCGACGGAGGTATTCGAGCACGTCACGCACGGTGCGCGAGTCGATCAGGTTGTCCACGGCGGGCAGCTCATCGAGGTGTGGATCGTCGACTTTGACCCGTCGTTTGGTGACCATCTCCAAACATGAAATGACTTCGTCTTTGGTGATTTTCGGGGGGGTGGCCATGCCGTGAGTATTTCACGGACACCTACGGCCTGTGTTCGGAATGGCACACAATTAATGTTATGTGCCATGATGGGATCATGGCCGACCTCGAACCCGCTCCCTGGACACAGTCCACCGCCGCTGACCTGTCGGTCACGCCGGTCGACGAGGCGATCCGCGCCCAGCTCATCATCGACATCGGCCACGACCGCCTGGAGAACCTTCACCGCAACGTCGACCGGGCCACGTTCAACGAGGTGCTGCACTGGCTGTCCAGCCACAAGCGCGGCTCGCTGGAGACCAAGCGCGGCTACACCGAGGACATCACCCGCATCGCCCGCTGGTACACCATGACCACCCGCCAGTACCCGGCATCCCTGCTCACTGGGCTGGATTTCGACACCATGACGAAATGGTCGCTGTACGCCAAGAGCCAGGGATGGGCCGTCCGCACCCAACGCCGCTACCTCTCGGCGCTGTCCTCGCTGTTCAAGTTCGCACGCCGCGTGCACCGGCTGCCCGTGGTCAACCCGGTCTCAATGGAGGCACACGCCCCGCCGGTCGGCACGTCCACCAACGGCCGACCACCCGGTGCGGTCCGCGTGCTGGACGTCGACCAGGTGGCCGCGATCCAAGCCGCGTGCCAGACCGATGAAGAACACCTCGTGTTCGAGCTGCTGTACGTCCACGGCCTCCGCGAGTCCGAGATCTGCGCTCTGGACGTGGACAACATCGACCGCTCCCGCATCCCGCCGATCGTCAAGTTCCAGCGCAAGGGCAGCCGGTGGGTCGAACGGCAGCTCACCGAGCCAGGCGTCCGCCGCCTCGACGCCTACCTCGACGGCCGGGACACCGGCCCCCTGCTCATCGACCCCGACACCGGTCAGCGACGGCACCGACACCAGATCATCCCGATCACCCGCCGGCTCGCCCGCCACGCCGAGGTGTCCAACCCGGCCAAGGTCACCCCACACGTGCTTCGCGGTAGCGCCATCACCGCTTTGCTCGACCAGGGCAAGCCCCTCCAAGAGGTTCAGGAGTGGGCCGACCATCGGCACGCCACCACCACCCGCGGCTACTGGGAACGACGCAACAACCTGCGCCGCGACGCCGCACTGTCCGCCGCGCTCCTCGCAGAACTGGCCGAAACGAACGCGGGAATTACCCGACCCCAGGAGGATCAGGAATGACAATCCATGAGCAAGCGGCGGAAGCGCTTCTGGAGACGATTCTCAACGATCCGGAGATGGCGGCAGTGCTGCACGACACCGAACGTCGGTTCCGAGCCGGCGAGATCGACGAGGACGACATCGCGTCCATCGGGCAAACACACATCGCTGTTCACCGGTGGCCGACGAGCCAGATCGCGGCCTGGCTTGACGTGCACAGCAAGATCGGCAGCGGTGAATACGCCGAAAGCGTTGTCAGAATCGGCAAGACCCCGGCCCCTGACCGAAACCGGCAGGCAAACGGGGAAGCCCTCGCGTCAATACCCGATGGCGCCGAAGCGACGTTGTTCACGAGCAAGGTCACTGATGATCGCGGTGACGGCGACCTCTCGTGGAAACGGCCGATCAAGTTCCTGAAGTCCACCGGTACAGCGTTCTACGAGCCTGGCGAAGAACGCCCTACTGCACTGCGACTCGTCCACACCATCGAGCCGCACACCGTGCCACTGGAAGTCGGGTACACCTGGCCGAGCAACACATCCTGGCACCTTTCGAGCCGCTGCCGGGTCAGGTCACCGCGCCGATTGACGTGTACCTGTGGCGCAGCGCTGAATACGTGGGCGAGCCTACAGATACCGAAGAAGCTGGCCGGGTCGAGTGGGTTCCCTTGTCTCGCGTCTTGGAACTGACCCATCGTAAGGAGCTTCTCGGCTCTGGGGTTTTGGTCCCATTGCTGTATTACTTGGCATCACACGGCACGACTTCCGATTGAGTCGACCACAGGGGCCATGTCAAGTTAGTTCAGAGAAGCGGGGGTGGACCGGTCGTTCCTCTACCGCAAGCAGCACAAGGACCTGCTCGCCCAGATCCACGCGGCCGAAGCCGAGCCGCCCGCCAGGCCGGGCGCCGGACCGGCGGTGAGCCGCACCTCGCTGAAGACGGACCTGGCCAACTGCCAAGAACGCTGCGCCCGCCTGGCCACCCAGGTCCAGCAGTTGAAGAAGCGGCTGTCCCGCTCGCTGGGCGAGCAGGTCTGGCGCGAGTCGGGCCTGGGTGGACCCGACGACATCGAAGAGGACAAAGCAGCCCTCACGCTGCAACTGAAGGAACGCGACGACGACCTCGACGCGGCCCGAGCGGCCAACCGCGAGCTGCTGGCCCAGCTCAACCGGCACCCCGACCAGCCCGCCGGTTCAAGACCGACATGACGGCTGTCCGCAGGCGGCGTTGACTGGAGGGGTGGGTTACGGCGCAAGCTCCGTAAAGCGTCCTCGACGCACAAAAGCGCAGGTCGAGGCGTTGCGGTTGGCGCTGTACGCACTGGTGGAAGCTGCGCGTCCGTGCTCGGTGCGTCACGTGTACTACCTCGGGGTCGGGCGGCTGTGGGACAAGGACCGCAGCGCCTCCCGCCGGAACTACTCGCTGGTCGTCCGCGAGCTCGGCGTCATGCGCGAGACGGGGCAACTGCCGTGGGAGTGGATCACCGACGGTACGCGGCTGGTGCGCCAGGAAATCGCCTACGACTCGATCGAGGACGTGCTGGAACGCACGGCTGAGGCATACCGGCGCAACCTCTGGGCGTCGCAGGCCCGGCGAGTCGAGGTGTGGTGCGAGAGCGACTCGGTCGCCGGTGTGCTCGACCCCGTGACCTCAAGCTGGGGTGTGGGATTGTTCAGCTGCCGCGGCCAGTCCAGCAAGACGTTCGTGCACGAAGCGGTCCAGGAATACGCCCGGCAGGGCAAGCCCGTGAGCGTGCTTTTCGCCGGTGACTACGACCCGACCGGACGCGTGGTACCCCGGTCGGTCAAAGACCGCATCACCCGCTACAGCAACGGTAGCGGGCTCGACCTGGACTTTCGGCAGGTCGCTGTGACCGCCGACGATGTTCGCTCCGGCGAATTCATCGCCCACGCCGCCAATGTCCGCGACGTCAACTACCCCCGCTACCGGCAGGAGTGCCTACGCGAAGGCATCGACCCGCACATCGCGGTCGAGGTCGAAGCCCTCAGTCCCGGCCTGCTACGCGGCAGGCTCGGCGACGCCATCGCGGAGTTGGTCGACGATGTCCGGCAGTGGAACATCCAGACCCGCATCGAAGAATCTGAGCGGGAGCTGCTGCACACACTGCAAGGCCACATGGGCGAGATCATGCAGCGCACCCCAGACGAGCGCGACGGAAACGGCGATGGCGAGTAACCCGCCGGGGTCGCGTGCCTTACCGCTACGGTCGCCACCATCTGCCAGCAGCCGAGCACAGAGAGGCACCAACGATGTACCAGATCACCATGTCCGATGCCGTGGCCCGGGAGCTGGGACAGGAGCAGGCCGACCTGGTGCGTTCCGGGGAGCTGGTCAACCCGGAATACGAGTGCATGGTGTGCCGCCAGCTCGGCGACCTGCGCACCGAGCAGTCCGCGGCCGTGCTGCTCGTCAGCGACGAAGCCAACATGCTGTCCTGGGTCCACGCCCGGTGCGGAGACTCCGAAGTCGTGCCCCTGAGCGAACTCGAAGCACGGTTCGGGCAGGAATCCGATCATGCGCCAGGACAAACCCGCTCGAACGTTCCCGACGAGACCTACACGACCGTCGTGCAGCTGGCCGGCCGCATCTACCCGGCGCTGGTAATCCGCCCAGGCGACACCATTTGCGCGGTGATCCCGGGAACGCCAACTGTCACGGACTCCGCCGTCTACGCCATGCGGGAGCTGGGGTTCGGCGACGTGGATCTGTCAGGCGGCGAGTTCCCCGTGCAGCTGCCGGAATGGGCTGTGCGAGTAGACAAGGGACGGCTGGACCGCATCACCAAGCCGGGCGGCACCTGGTGGGCCTCCGGCGAGAAACCCGCGCTAGACGCCCAGTGGCGGCAGGCCGCGCGCGAGCAACGCCAGGCACTGGTGATGGTCGTCGGCGTGACGCTGCCGGAAGGCGATCTTGCGTCGTTGCGAGCTGGGATGGCGGCCGCGGCCGACGAGGGCCGGTTGGTGGGCGCGCTGATCAGCGTACGCGGCACCATGAGCTGATCACCGCCGACGCTTGCCGAGACGGTCGCCCGTGTCCTGATGCGGGAGCAGTACAACGGGGCACTGGTGTGGGAGGAGGAATCCGTCGAGCTGCGCCAGTACCTTTTGAGCCACGCTCGCGCCGTCCTTGCCGCACTAGCAAAGGACGCAGTCGCGGAGCGCAACGCCGAGATCCGCGACGAAAGCATCGTGCCGTTGGCCAACCAGTGGGGATGGGGCGACACGGAAGTACGAGACAGGGTCGCGCTCGCGCTCGAAGCTGTGCATCAATCCCGTTGGCAAGGGCTGACCCTGCTGCACGCGCGCGGCCTGGCCTGATTGTCATGGACGGGGCGCAGTTATCCCCCTCAATGCCTCGTCTTTCGTCGGTCGGAACCGACAAGGGCGAGGCATTTCTGTTGACCAGCCCGGCTTGAACAGGAGCGCTGATGACCACCACTCCGCCACCGCCCGACATCTCGGAAGTCGTAACCACGAGGAACGTGTTGTTCGTCGTGCCGTGCGGCCGGAACAAGCTCGACCGCCCGGCACCTGCTCGCGAGCTGTACGCCAGTCCGCACTTCCGGTTCGCACTGCGGCAGGTCGAGACCCAGGCCGCCGACGTGCCAGGCAGCCAGGTGCGCATCCTCTCCGCACTGCACGGCCTGGTCGAACCCGACACCGAGCTGGAGCCCTACGACGTGTCGATGATCTGCGAGAACAGCATCAGCGCTACGGCGTTGGCGGTGCAGCTCCGCGATCTTTGCCCGGCCACCCTGACAATCGAGGTCGCCGCGTTCCTTCCGGCCGTCTACCTCGCCGCGCTCCGGGCCGCCGCGCGCGTGGCTGCGCAGGAGGGCCTGGCTGCCGTCACCGTGCACGACGCCTACATCAGCGCCCCGGGCATCGGCTATCAACGCCGCGTCCTCGCCCGGCTCACCGCCGGCGTTGCCGCCCGATCGAGGTGAAAACCGGGATCAGCGAAATCGAGCTGGCCGTGGTGATCTCCCAGAGCAACCCGGCGCTGAGCTGTGGGTCAGGACTTCGGTCGGGCCCCCGTCATCCTGGCTCACGAATGCCACCCGGCATGATCAGTCACCCCGGAAACGCCAGAAAAGGAATCAGTCCCGATTCCGGGGCTCCCCTGATGAATGGAGCATCACACGATGACGACGATGGTGGTCCGGCTCGGACCCGCAGCGACCTACCTGATCGGCGCTCAGGCCCACGCCGCTGGGCTGGAACCAGTCGAGTGGATAGAACAGCTGGCGGTGCGGTTCCAGGAGCAGGAGGATGGTCTGCTACTCGCCAACGATGACGTCGCCGGATGGGAGTCCGCTCCGGTCGAGGCCATCGACGAGCGCCAGGAACACGACCAGGCGGCCGAACTCGGCGAAATGATCCCGGCAAGCGCCGGCGCCTCGACGGGCGGCGCTCCGCAGTGGCTGTCCGAACTCGTCGCCTGGCTCCGCAGCGAGGGCTACGGCGAGGACGACATGGTGCGCGTCGGCAAGTGCGCCGAGGCACTCGGCATGGTCGACGAATCGGCTGGCAACCGGCGCGAAGCCGCGATGCGGATGTCGCGCCAGGCGCGCGACGAGCCGGTGCTGATCAAGGCGAGCCGGACCAACAATGGATCGGTCTATCGAGCCGGTGACCTGTTCGACCGGCACCACGAACTCGAACACGGCGAGTAAGCAACCGGCTGGCGCTCCATTCTGGCCGCATTCGGTTCCCACCCCTCGCATGCGTTTCTGCCACGCGGTCCGGTGCTCAGTGATCACCAACGGTGCGGGCACACGCCGCTCGCGCTGCCTTCTTCTGTTAGCTCATGACGGAGAGCAGTCCCATGTAGAGGCCCTTGGCGGTGGCGAGGTAGCAGTCTAGGGCGGCTTGGGTGTTTTTCGGGGCGGGCTGGGTACCGCAGGTAAGCATGACCATGCGCAGGCCGAGGGCGGCTGAGGCCCACTCGGGGGTGATCGGCCGTACGAGTTCGCCACCGGTTCCGTAGAGGACCCGTACTGTGGACTGACCTTCGAGAGCCACGTGCGCGATAGCGGGGTCGACCTGTGCCGGGGCACCGGCGATGGGCTGTAGACCGAGTGCGTCGGCGAGCAACGGCATCAGTTCGGTGATCGCACCAGTAGCGGGTGCGAGGAGCAGGTGCGCGACGTCCTGGCCTGTGACTGGATGTTCGCCGATCCACCCGGAGAGGAGGATCTCGCGGGGGTCAATGTCGTTGCGGCTGTTCACTAGTTACTCACTGTTCTACTCGTTGGTCACCGTCCTCTCTGGACGGATCGCGATGATGTTGGCCGGCCCGCGGCCCTATGTGGCGATGTGTTCGTATCCGACTGGTGCGAATATGCGCGGCGAGGGTAGCGAAATGGTCGGCGAATGGGTGTTGTGAGGCGCTGACAAGCGACTCAGTCCAGTCGGAGCCGTCGCCTTGGCCACCGCGCGACTAACGCCAGACGTGCGAGGATGACGCGGCCGGTCCGGCAGCGGTGGACGCCTCGACAGCTCTGGTCTGTCCGGACCGGCTTTTCTCCGATAATTTGCAATTGCAAATTATCGGGGTGATGCGCGAAACTGATCACGTCGAGGTAAATCCCTGCAAGGGGTCCACCGCACCCGAAAGCGAGACCGCGATGAGCAAGAGCGACACGAACGAGCCGAAGCCGAAAGCCAAGCCGATCGGCGAGACGATCTCTACCGACCGGGCTTGGCAAATCGGCCGCCGGATCTATGTGCACTGCGCCTACGAAAGCAAGCTGGGCGCCCAGCTTCGTGAGATCGGCGCGAACTGGGACCGAGAGCAGCGCCGACTCTGGGTCGGTAGCGGCAAGCGGGACAAGGTAATCCCGCTCGTGCAGGCCGCCGACGCCCGCGTGCAAGCCGTCGAAGACATCAAGAAGCAAGGCCGGTGGGTGCGCGTTCCCTACGAGGCCACCGAGATCCGCGCCGAGGTGAAAAAACTTGACGGGGTTTTCGACGGCGATCGGAAGGCGTGGGCGATGCCGGACGAGGCATCGTTCACCGCTATCAAGGACCTGCTGACCCAGCGTCAGGAACGCATCGACGCCGAGCAACGGGCCGCTGAGGAAAAGCGACAGAAGCAGCGCCAGGCCGAACGGGAAGCCGAGCGCGCCCACGCTGAGGCGCAGCGCGCGGACCGGCGGGAGCGGTTGCTGGCCGAATCCAGTCGCATCCCGACCGGGGAGAGCGCCGAGCACCGGGTGATCTCTACCCGTGTGATGAACAAAGCGATCGCGTGGAGCGAAGCCCTGCCGCTGGGGAAGCTCGTCGAGCTCGACGACGGCCGTCGTGGCATCGTTGTCGACCGCAAGGTCTGGTTCACTGGCTCCGAGTTCGCCTCGTCGGTGTGTTGGCACGCTGAGACCCACGACGAAGCGCACTGGGACTTCGCCTACACCCTCGCCCTCGTCGAACCGACCGAGCAGGAGAACGCCGATGACGCCGAGCGGGCCACCACGCTCGCCGACGCAGCGGCGCTGCATCAGCTCGTCGATGAAGTCGCCCGCAGCGACCAAGGACAGCTCAGCGGCGAATTCAGCACGATCCCCGACCAGCAGCGTGCCGGGGAGATCCGCTGCACCTACGGCACCGTGGGCCGCCACAACGGCGGGCGGCTGATCCTCACCACCGCTGGGGACCTGGTCTATCAGCACCCCGGCTACTACGACGACTACCAGCGCACCCAACGCACGCTCAACGGCGGCGATCTCGTCGACCGTGCGCGGGCCCTGATCGAGCGCGGCCCACGCACGCGCGTGCACATCGACCAGATGTACTACGACTACGAGGTGATCGTGACCACCCCTGGCGCCGAACCTGAAACCAGCCGCGACACCGCGGCCACCGATGATTCTGTCGGGCCGGCCGACACAAGCGGCGCCGATCAGGTGCCCGAAGCCGCATCGGCCGCCGGACGGGCAGCGCTGGAGTTGGTCGCGAACGCGCTGGGCGCGGAGAAGGGCCTGGTCGCTCGCCTGGCCACGGCCGTCGACCATAACAAGGACACGATCGAGGAATTCTCCGACGAGGACCGGTTCCTCAGTGCCCGGCGCGGCGTCGAGGTCACGCTCGTTCGCCACGACTTCATGCTGCCCGATGGCCAGGTGATTACCCTGTGGGCGGTCGACGACGCCGAGTGGGAGGTCTACGAGGACGCCGACGCGGACAGCACGACCACCGTGTATCTCGACGAAGACGAGGGGCGCGCCCGGTGGCGGGGTCAGGTCGCCGAGCACCAGGACAACCCGCCCCGCGCTCATCACCCCGAATTCGATGAAGACGACGAGTTCAGCGAGGATGACGACTGTCCAGGGCTCGACGTGCCGCACTGCGATCAGTGCGGCACCACCACAGCCGCCGGTGGCTGGATGGCCGCCTCGCTCGGGCGGGCGTGCGACATCGACTGCTACGACGCGATGGCCGACGCCCCCGGCGACCACGCCATCCAGCACCATCGCCGGTAGACAGCAAGTCGGCAACCATGGTGAGGATGGCGACGATCCCGCCGTCCTCACCACACCCTCGGACAAGCAAAGGCCCCACGTTGGAAGTGTCCGTGGCCCGAACGGAACTGGCGCGATGGCACGAGGTCAGCCGCTCCACAGTCACCCGCGCACTGCAGACCGCCGACCAACGCGCCCGCGTCGACCCGCACACTCCGCCCCCGCCGGACATCCGATATGGACAGTGCACACGCGACGCGCGATCACCTGGGCTACGTGGGAACTCCTCATCGCGATCCCCGCAACCCGCGACAACGGTCTGCGCCTCGGCGAACTCGTGCGCGCCCGACTGCTCACCAACAACGGCGACCTCCGCGCCGCGATCTTGCCGGTAACGGTCGACGACATCGACGATCCAGATGCAGCTGGGCACTGTGGAAGTCACCATCCGTGCCGGAAAGCTCCGGCAGGTCGAGTGCGTGCGAGGCAAGGACTTCCAGGCCGACCGGCGCAGTGACGATACGATACGGCGACCTCACCGAGTCGGCCACGCCTCGGACGCGGTCCGCGTCGAAGGACCCGTACGAGGCCTGCGGAGAGCGGGCCGACGTCATCGACTGCCTGGACTCTTTGTGCTGCCGTCGGTGCGCGGACATGCCCGCCCTGCATGCGGTCATTTGCCTGCACCTGCGAGGCTCCTCGCGGGCGAAGCCGCAGTCCAACTGTGCTCCCGACCTGATTGGAGATCACCATGACCATCCGGTACCTCACCTTCGTCTTCATGACCAGGACGCAGGGATCAGACTTCGATATCCCAGTTCTGGCGATCCACACCGATACAGAACAGGAGGTCGCACACCTACCGTTCGTAGAGCAGCTGCTGCATCACGCTGAACCTTCCGAAATCACTCCGATCGCCCGGGGATACTCCGAGATCGCAAACCACCGAGATAATTCTGAGCCGCGTGACCACCGCCTGGCCCCCGTTGCGGTATCCGATGAGTGGCTTCGGGTGATGCGAAAGGAGTACGACCAACAGGCGAAGATCGTCATGATCCTGGAGCCGATAACCAGCACGGAAGCCATGTCCAGCGAAATACCCGCAACGGGCGCCCCGGCCGGTGTCCACCTGCCGGACTGGCTGGGGGCTCTGTTTACCGGGCAGCTGCACATGGCCACCCAGGACGTTCCGGTTGTCGACGACCTCCTCATGACCATCGCAGCCTTTCCCCACGTGTACCGCAGCGTCGACGAGTGGGCCAGCACCATCATCTGAGGCCCCTCTTCGCCCGCCCCACGTCGCTATAGAAGGCCAGCCAGTCCGCGCCTGATCTGGCGGGTTCTCGGTAGAAGTGGCGGTGGAGGCCCCCGGTCTCGGCTCGTCAGCGCGCGGTGTTTGGGGGCCTGGTGCTGGACCTGCGCGCGGTAGGTGGCGGGTTCTCAGTGAACGTGGTGGTGACGGGAGGATGGGCACTCAAAGGTGGAACCGGCAGGTTACTGGGCGACGCGCCCTGGCAGCTCGGAGGCTTTCCTTGATCAGTTACGACGAACGAGCGTGGCGCGAGCACAGCGTCGAGGCAGGCTGCCGCGCGGCCGAGGACTTGGTGGCGGACAAGCGCGCCCCGACCGCCGCGAACGCCCACGCTCGGCAACGGCGGATACCAGCGGCGACGCAAATGGCAGCTGACATGCTGGACCAAGAGTGCCCTGCGGGTCGGCCGCGGCAGCCGTTTGCCGTGGTCGCTTTTCCTACCGTATCCACGCCCTGCCAACGAACACGATAAAGCGAAAGGACCACCGACACCGTGACCGCCCCCAAACCTCGCGAGATCATCGCGCGCACCATGGCCGGGAAAGTCGTTCCCGACCGCCCGTACCCGACATCACTGCCGGACGAACTGGCCCCATGGCACTGCTATCTCTCCGACTGCGGCCATAGCATCGCCGTCGCAGTCGCCAAGCGCATCGGCCCGCACCCCACAGAGGATGACCTTGTCCCGGCACCGGTGAAGACCGTGCTGCGTGTCGGATGGACCATGATCGACGGCTACGTGGTGTGTGACCTTCCCTACCACGACGAGCTAGGACTACTGGTCGACGAGCACGACGAAGAGCTCGATAGCGAACCCCCTACGGCGCACGCGCCGTTGTTCGTCCGAGCAGTCGGCCGCCCCTACAACCCGCAGGTTACCCAATGGCCTGACGGACGGGCAGAACTCGTGATGGCCCTACAAGGCGCTGAATTCCTGCTATTCTTTGGTGACCCCAAACCACACGAGATCAAAGCTTTCCGGGGAAATGCAGAGTTCGGACTGTTGCCGTCGGACCGGTGGCTGATGTGGCTCTACCGATTCACCGACCCGCACGATTCCAACCCCAAGCACGGAATTTCGTGGTCAGACTCCGTCTGGCAATACCATCGGGCCACACCGGCTGGCACTCCTGGCGTGCCCGGCCAGCGAGGAACCACCTTCCTGCTGAACCTGATCCTGATCGACTCCAACAGCGGCATTATCAAGGCCATGCGGCAAGTTTCCCCTCCAACGGCATTCTGCGATGCACTCCGCGACGCAGTACAGAGGCAAAAAGCCGTACCGGATAATCAACAACAAGCATTCGCAGAAATCCAGACCCTGTATGCACAATATGATTCCCTGGATCTTCTCACTCTGGCACAGGCACGGTTCGAGGCATTGCGCGACGACACCGCGCGCTGATCGCCGAACAAGACCCTGGCCTTTAAGCTGCAATAATTGACACAACAACCGCCGCGTTAAGGGGCAGGATTCCATGACGACAAACAGCGAGAAACCTCCAGACCTCGATGACGACCGCTGCTTCTGCAGAGACCCCTTCTTCGGTACGCCCGCCAATTACATCGCCGGGCGAGTTGGCTCCGCGGCACCTGCACTGATCAGGTACCATGACACCGACGCGCCCGGTGAGAGCCAGGCCCCCCAACACCCCTACTTGGTTCTCGTCGAGAGATTGAACGCAGATGACCAGCACCAGCGAACAGGTATTCCAGGTCACGCTAACGATGACCGAAACAGATTTTCGGGCGTTCATTATTCAAACAAGACTCTGGGCCCATGACTCCAACTGGGCCGATGAAATCGCCGACCATCGTTTTCAGTTACTGTCATGCGGACCAGGACAACCTTTCCCCCGGGGCGGCGATCCGCAGCGAACGGTTGAAGAAATCGATCGCGAAATCGACGAGGAAAACGAACTCATCGACCTTGCATGGAATTTTGCGCACTGGCTTGACGGAGAGTCATGGGCCACTGTTGTCCTCGCCCGCAGCTTCCTCGAAGCCCAAGAAGAGAGTTATCAAGTACTATTTGACCATGACGGGCCAGAAGGCGATTCGCAGAAGGAGTTCCCGAATTGCTACGTATTATTGACCAACTACACGCCAGGGAAACGGCTCGTCGAGTAAGAATTCACGCGGTCCCGGCAACAGTCCGCTGTTGGGCCCCACGATCCCGGACCAGGAGGTCGAGGCTGTCGTCGGTGAGTAGCTTTCGAAGCAGTTGCAGCCGGTCGTGTTGAGTAATGGCCGGGCGCCGGTGAGCCGGGCCGGAATGTGAAACCTGGGCATGCGGCGGGTTTGCATGACCCAGGTCAGAAAGCTCTTGGTGCTGGCTCGGCGCTCGCATATGGCGTGCGAGACGATGCGTGCATGGAGATCGTGATCGCGACCGGTGAGGCTGCCGGGCGCCGTATCAGTGACGGAACCCCCTGGACACCTACGCCTCCCGCCGTGGCGCGGGTGATGCCCCAGAAGACGGCGCTCGCTATCTCTTCCAGCTCATACTGATCAAGGTCGCGAAAGGACAGCTCATGGAACGCGAACCGATGACCATCGGCGTCAACGGAATCCAATGCGGAAGCATCCGACACATGGCCAGCGATGGGGTGGAGACCTGCTCCGTCCTCCGCGCCGAAGGCCAGCCGACGGCGGTGCAACTCGCCGTTCAGCAGGCAAATCTCCCGCAATTCCTCCAGACCATCGTGACCGTGGCCCGAGAGCAGTTCCCCGAGGTGATGAGCGACGTTCCACCACTTTGACCCGCCCAGGCTTTGCAGAGCTGGCTTCAGGCCAAAACCCGGTGCGTACCCCTTGATGCTTTCGGGGTCTCCGGCAGGGCATGAGCGCATGGTTCGCCGCATCGTGCACGTGTATAACGCATCGCCCTAACGTCAGACACTCGCGTGCACGTAGTCCGCATGATTATCACGTTTGACGACCGTCCTATGCTGGAAACATGAACGAGGTACCGGTGACCATCCGTCAGCTGACGCACGACACACGGAGTGTGTTCGCGCGGCTGCGCGCCGAAGGCCGGCTAGCGATCACCAACGCCGGCCAGGTCGTCGCGTACCTGGAGGCGCCCGACCCTGATGAGCAGCAGCTGTCCGAATGGGCGGCCTCCGGGGAGGCGCCGGCCGACTGGCGCGACCGGCAGCAGGGCCTGCGCTCGTTCCTGGCGACCGCCCCCGTGCGCACCGCGGCCGTCGGTGAACCGACCGGTTCTGCGGCGATCCTGGCCGACCGGGAAGACACCGACCGGTGATCTACCTGGACTCGTGCGCGGCGATCAAACTGCTGGTCGCAGAGCCGGAATCGGCAGCGCTGGTGGACTGGCTGAGCGGCCGTGAATCCGAGGTGGTCATGTCCTCCGGGCTGCTCCGGGTGGAGCTACACCGGGCGCTGCATCGGATCGGCGCGGCCGCCGACGTCGTCAAACAGGCCGACCAGCTGCTCGATGGCCTGCACCTGCGGCCCATCGACGCCGTGCTGCGCGACGCTGCCCGGCTCGACGGGCAGCACCTGCGCAGCCTCGACGCGATCCACCTCGCGACCGCGCTCAGCAGCGCCAGTGCGCCAACGTTCGTCACCTACGACACCAAGCTGGCCAGGCACGCGCACCAGGCCGGGCTCCGGGTCGCCGCGCCCGGCGCACCGACTGCTGCGCTGCCTTCGGAGGGCTGACCGGCAACGCCGGGCTCGCGGCGGTGGTCGGTATGCCCGGCCCGTCTGCCATCTACTGCAGCGGCAGCGCAACTACAGCACGATGTGCGCACCGCGCTACGGAATTCGGAAATGGTTTGCGCAGGTCAGAAGCACCGCCATCGCTTATGTGATGGACATCACTTGTCAGGGGTTGGCGGCGAAATCGCAGGTCAAAAAGTTTTGTACGCTAATCATATGCTCTGACCTGCGAAAACAGTTGTCGGGGTCGGCTGATCTCCTTGACGGCGAGAAAGAAGAAGCCGCCCACCCGCTGGCACCGGGTGGGCGGCGTGATCGCCTCGGTTCAAGGAGACACCATGACCGTACCTGGAGAACATCCCCAGGCGACCCCGTCCCCGCACCCGCGCGGGGGTGGCGGCCGCGTGTTCGGCGCGCTGGCGCTGGGTGGCGGGGGCGGCGGGCTGGTCCTTCTCGCGCCGGTGCTGCCCGGCTGGGGCCTGGCGCTCATCGTGGTCGCCGCGCTCGGTCTGGGCGTCGTGCACGCCCTGGTGCCCCAGCTCTCCGCCGACCGCGTGACCTGGTGGCGTGAGCTGCTGCGATACCGGGAACGTCGGCGCCGCGACCGGTCGCAGCGCCGACGCCTAGCCGCGGCGCGGCTGGCGAACCGCCGCGCGGCGCCACCGGGAGCAGTGATCACGGTCTCCGACCGGGGGCCCGGCGACCCGGTCGCCCCGTCTGCGCACCATCCCCGGTGACGCCGCTCCGCCGGACCTGCTGCGGCGACGGCTACAGCGACCCACCGGCGGGGCCGGTGGGGTGTGCGGTGGTGACCCCGGGGCGGCGCGACCGCAACCGTTGGGTGAGGATCGAGTCCATGAGCGACGCACCAGACATCACCGGCTGCCGGGAGTACACACCGGAGGAAGTGGAGGCGGTCTTCGCCGCGCCGATGGAGGACGTGCGCGCTTGGGTCGAGCGGACGGCCTCGGCGCGGCGCCCGGCCGTCGACCACGCCATCGCCCGGTTGACCGGTGCGGACGACACCGCGACCGACGGCTGAGGCGCGCCGAATTGTCGCGGGGGCCGAGGACCTTGCCGGGGCCGGGGCGGCGGTGGGTGAGGAACACCGGGCCGCGGGTGCGGCCCTTGAGTAGCCGGGGCAGCAGGCAGGCGGTAGCAGGCGGTGCC
Source organism: Saccharopolyspora soli (assembly GCF_022678645.1). Lineage (GTDB taxonomy): Bacteria > Actinomycetota > Actinomycetes > Mycobacteriales > Pseudonocardiaceae > Saccharopolyspora > Saccharopolyspora soli. The sequence goes on from NZ_JALBWV010000040.1 coordinate 50,173, forward strand.
GGCATCCCAGTAGACGAGCTCCAGCACGACGTCCTCGCGGGCCTGCCCGCGGGGGCGGTTCTTCGCCCGCGCGCCCTTGGCCTTCACCGGGGCGCGGCGCCCGGCGAGGTCGAGGTCCTCGATGTTGAGCCCGAGGATTTCCTCGGTGCGGGCGGCGGTTTCGTAGAGCATCCGGTACAGGTAAAGAGCGTCTTCTCCTGGAGCGCGACCTCGCGGCGCGCCACCAGCCGGTCGATCGCCAGCCGGGACCGCACCGGGGTCTCGGAGTCCGGCGTGGCCAGGCGCTTGGTCCAGCCCGGCACGGTCGGGGCGTCCTGGCCGCGGTCGCGGCACCAGGACAGCCAGGCCAGCACCGCGGCGCGGCGGGCGTTCCAGGTGTTGACCGCCGCCCGGCCCCACAGCGACTCCAGGGCTTCGCCGACGTCGTCGTCGGCCACCGCGGCCAAGCGGCCGGTGCTCGCCGAGCTTGTCGGCGGTCTTGCCGACCGCCGTGGTGTAGCCGCGGATCGTGTTCGGGTTCGCCAACGAACCGAGGAACAGCTCGGCCGAGGCGGCGACGGTCAACGCCAAAGGACTCGTCGGCAGCGCGACAACGGACGCCCGGCGGGTCATTCTTCGTCCGGGAGCGTTCCGGCCCTGCCCGGGCTTTCCTCCCGCCCCTCGTTGTAGCTCTTCTCGATGGCGATCTCGACGAGTGAGGCTGGGTCGGTCATCTGTGCCTCTGCCAGTCGGCTGGCGAGCCACCAGATCATCCCGTACATGTGCTCGACGGTTTCGTAGGCGTCGCCGAGGTTCTCGACCATCTCTACGAAGTTCTCGTTGACGAGCAGCTGTCCATCGTCGGCGACGACGTGCCCGTACGAACCAGCCAACTCCGGATCTCCTTCGCTACAGATAACAGGGCCGCTTCACGTGCCGACGCGAGGACGTTCCCGCAGGACGCGATCAACGGTGCCGCAGATAATAGAGCGTTATCTGCGGGAAAACTTCAAGAACCTGCCGAAGCCAGCAGCCCGGCGGCCAACGACCAGCGACGACGAGGGCTTAGCGCCAGTTTCCGTTCCGATGTTCCGACCGCCGCATATCGCAACGGATGCGTATTGGCGACGGTGTGAGACCCGCTTCGCGGCAGGCGGGAAACCATGTCCGAGCTGCGCACCGCGCTGACGGGAAGCCTATCGCGCGCGTGCTTCCGCTGGTCAGCGGATGACTGCGGTAGGCGTGTTGACCAGCCACTATGGACAAGACTTTGCGTTGGATGCGAAGATTTCGCATCCAACGCGAAGGACGGAGAGTGATCAGTGGCGGGTCGAGAGGACCAGATTCCGGGGGCGGCTCGGCTGCACTTGGCCGACGGGGTGGCGTTACTGCGCCCGGAGGAGCAGGTGTTCGAGGCGATGCTGGACGGCTGGCGCAATCAGCAGTTGGCCCGCAACCTGGCGCTGTCGACGATCGAGAAGCGGGCGGGCCGACTGCGGGCGTTCTTCGAGCACGTCGGGGCGTTCCCGTGGCAGTGGACACCGCAGCACGCCGACGAATGGTTCGGCGACCTGCGGGCGGTACGCGGCTGCGCGCACTCGACGATGCGCTCGTACCAGGATGCGCTGCGCTCGTTCTGCCAGTACGTCTGCGACCCGGCCTACGACTGGTCCTCGATCTGCGAGCAGCGCTTCGGCACTCACCCGATCCAGGTGGTGCACGAGTGGAATGTCGCGACGCACCTGCAAGAGGTCGAGTCCCGGCCGGAGAAGCGCGCGTTCACCATCGACGAGTTGCAGGACTTCTTCGACTACGCCGACGAGCAGGTCACCAGAGCCCGCGATCGGGGCCGCAAGGGCTGGTTGCCAGCATTCCGGGACGCGACTCTTTTCAAGATCGCATACAGTTTTGGCTTGCGGCGCAACGAATCCAGAATGCTCGACCTCACCGATATCGGCCGCAACCCGCATGGGCCCGAGTTCGGCGACTACGGCTTGGTCCATGTCCGGCACGGCAAGGCGAAAAAGGGCTCGCCGCCCAAGCGGCGCAGCGTGGCCACCGTGTGGACGTGGTCGGCGGAGATCCTGGAGGAGTGGGTCACCGAGTTCCGGCCCAAGCTGGCCCTGACCGGCTCGTCGGCGTTATGGCCGTCCGAGCGCGGGGAGCGGATCGGGTTGCAGAGGATCAACTCCCGGTTCGCCGCTTACCGCGACGCACTGGGTCTCGATCCTGGCTTGGACTTCCACGGGCTAAGACGCTCCTACGTCACGCATCTCATCGAGGCAGGCCGGGACCCGCTCTTTGTTCAATTCCAATGTGGACATGAACATGCGAGTACAACTTCCTTGTATACCTGCGTTTCCTCGGACTTCCGGACCCGCACGCTGCGCCAGGCCCTGGACCAGACCATGGCCACCGCCCTCGACGAACCCACCCGGAGGAGCCAATGAAACGCGAGGTCAGCTACCAATGGCGGCTGCGTGAGGTCATGGCCGCCCACGGCATGTTCACCATCTCCGACCTCGTGCCGTTGCTGGTCGACCGCGACATCAACCTGTCGGTGTCCCAAGTCCACAGACTGGCCACCGGAACCCCCGAGCGGTTGTCGCTGCCGGTTCTCGCTGCGTTGTGCGACATCTTCAACTGCACCCCGGCCGACCTGATTGCGACCAAGGCCCAGAACGCCGCGGCTCGCAAGACCGCCACCGATGACGGCGTGGTCAACCTCAACGCGCGTCGGCCCAAGCGCGCCCGGCTCCGCCCGGAGTCATGAGCGCCGCGCCCCTGGTCTGCTCGGACTGCGGGACGCAAGGACGCCGCTATCGACGGGGATTATGCGGGCACTGCGCCCTGACTGAGGACCTGCGAGCCGTCCTGGACGACGGCCAGGGCGGCATCAGGCCCGAGCTGACGCCGTTCTTCGAGGGAGTCCGCCGGATGCGCAACCCCCGTGCCGGGGTGAACTGGATCAGCCGCCCGCACGTCCACGCGATGCTGCGCACCCTGGCCGACCCGAGTTTCCCGGTCACGCACGAGACCCTGGACAGCATGAGGCCCTGGCGATCAGTGGCCTACCTGCGGGATCTGCTGATGCTGCACGGCGTCCTCCCACACGCTGACCGGCACCTGATGCTGTTCCAGCGGTGGCTGCGGGACACCCTGGACGGCATCGGCGAGCGCGAGTCCCGCCAGCTCGTCGAGCGGTTCGCCACCTGGCACGTCCTCCACCGGCTCCGCCGGTTCGCCGACCGCGGCCCGGTCACCGAGAAGCAGACCCAGCAGGCCCGGGACGAGATCCGTCAGGCCATCGCATTCCTGGCCTGGCTGCGCGAACGCGGCCTACTACTCGCAGCTTGCCGGCAAGCCGAGGTCGACGCCTGGTACGCCAGCGCCTACACCGCCCGGCGGCTCACCCACGCGTTCCTGCGCTGGGCGATGCGCAACAAGCTGCTGGCCCGCGTGACAATCCCGCACCAGGACACCCGCAACCCGGCCCCGCTCAGCCAACACCACCGCCTCGCCCTGATCCGGCGGTTGGTCACCGACGAGGACATCCCGCTGCTCACCCGCGTCGTCGCCATTCTGATGCTGCTCTATGCGCAACCGCTGACCCGCGTCCTGCGTTTGACTGTCGACGACGTCCTCCACGAAAACGGTGAGGTCAGCATCCGGCTCGGCGAGCCACCCACGCCGGTCCCGGAGCCCTTCGCCGGGCTGCTTCAACAGCACATCCAGCAGCGGCTCAACCTCACCACCGCCACCAATCCCGACGCGCGCTGGCTGTTCCCCGGCCGACGCGGCGGCCAACCCATGACCACCGACGCGGTCGAACACCGCCTCCGCCAACACGGCATCCGCACGCTCACCGGCCGCACGGCGGCGCTCCGGCAGCTCGTCCTCCAAGCACCCGCGCCGGTGGTCGCCAAGATGCTCGGCTACACCCTCGACCACGCCGCCCGGCTCGCCACCGAGGCCGGTGGCGCCTGGGCCCGCTACGCCCCGATGACCACTCCCGGTGACACAGGACAGAGAACACGCGACAGTTGAATCCGCGAGGTCACCAATTTCCCACCCCTAGGTGACCTGCCGCCACTCTGCGGCAGGCGCGGTCTTTCTCCCACCGTGCCCGCGCGGCCTTGATGTCCCGCTCGGCGGCCTGGTCGACGTCGTAGATCGTGGACAGGTACAACCGCCGCCGTTCGTTGAGCCAACCGTTCACGCTTTCTCTGCCTTCGACGAACTCACCGCCCGGCCTCCGCCGTCTTTTCCGGGGCGACCCCGTCGGCCACGCGGTCGAGGCGACGTGCGCGAACGAGTCCAGCCCGTTCCGCCATCCCCACTCGTAGTCGACTGCAGGCCCGCGGCGCGCAGTCTTTCGATCAGTTCGTCATCAGTGAGCACGTCGTCGGAGAGCAATCCCTCGATCTCGTTCAAACTCGCCGCATTCGGCGCCATCGTTGGCTCCCATCCTCGTAGGCGGTAGTACCCCGGCAAGTTGCCCTCGACCCGGGCCGCACCGTTCAACGCTCTGCGAGCAACCACAGATCGGACATGAGGGTGGCCTCCCGATGACGACGACACGCCCCTTCACATCCATCACAAAGGAGTTCGGTATGAGACGACGGGAGACGCTGACTGGAATCAGCTCATGGTTCAGCTTGGACGAGATCGAGTGCCTTGTACGCACGGCTGGCGACGCGGTATGCGGCGACATCGATGACATCAACTCGCATCAGCGGGCGTTGGCCGAGCGAGTCTACGACCTCATACACGAGGAGCGTAATCCCGATGCCGAGGCAGCAGCTGCGCGACCGGACCAGCGTCTACTCGCCCTTGCTGAAAAACTCGAACTCGACACGCTCGACCTCTACGACGTGGTGCACGACTTGCACACCAAACCGGCCAGCACGATCAACAACGACGGCCTGGAAACCCAGATCCGCTACCTGCTCGATCAGCTTGGCGAGGCCGAAACCGAGCAGGTGATCCGCGATGCCGCCACGCTGCAGCATGTCGATCAGCACTGATCTCACTTCGGTGGTGGGGGCAACGCGCCGGAGGTTCGTGGCCACGCCACCAGCGGGCTCCGGGGCTTGGAAGAAGTGCTGTCGAAGCGCCTACCGGCTCCTGTTGAAGCTGCACCTGGTGCCGCGGCGAGCAGCTGCAAACCCGCTCCCTGATCATCTGCGGACGTCCGCTCCGCCATTCCCCGTCAAGAGCCCGGCCCGGTCAGTCACTCACGACTGACCGGCCGGGCCTTTTGCTGCTCAAGGCCCCGACAGAGCTCGCCCGCCCCGCGTGCGAAGCGATCAAAACTCCTGCACCGAAACGTAAATCCGAGTGAAACCCACAGCGTCAACATCATCCACGAGGTATCCCATGCGCCAAGCTCGCGTGATCGTCCGCCCCGACGGCGTCTATCGTCCTGCCCCCGACCTCCTCCGCTCGATCATGTTCTGGATCGGCCATGATGACCGGCCGACCACCGCCGCGGACTGCCGCATTTACGAACCGCCGATCCGGATCTGGTTCGAACGTACCTACCCCGCCGATCCCGTCTCCGAGATCTGGTTCTCCCGTCCAGAACTGCTGACCTGGCCTATCGATCAGCCGCGCAGCGGACAGGACACCGTCGTCGAAGGCGGCGTGACCCTCGGCAGCGGCCGCGCCTTCAGACTCCTGCTGGAGCTGCACACCTCCTCCTGTAACTGCGCCTGGTGCGGCGCCGAGGACATCGTCGCTGGCGAGTGGGAATGGGTGACCGTGCCCGACCCCGATCACTGAGGTCTCGCAGCGCCGAAATGGGGCGCCGCTGGAGCGCCGGTGCCCACCGAGCACGCCCGTACCGAGACGGGCCGGGCCATTCGGCGAAACGAGCTCCGCTTCGAGCCTCGGCATCGATTTCATGGCTCTTTCCCAAGCGTTACACGGAGTTTCGTCATGACCAGCGCTGCTGCTCGGTCGCCTCCGCTTGAGCACACCTCTGCGACCTACGTCCCCTGCGTGAAGGCCCGGCTCCGGTTCCTCTGCGAACCGGGTGCCGGGCCTTCGCATTGTCCGGTCCTTCCCGGGCCCGTGACGCGCCGCCAACGATTTCCCAGACCAGAAGGAGGACAGCCCACGTGAACACCACTCAACCTCAGACGCACTGGGTGCACACCGGCATCGAGGGGCCGCACCAGTTCGGTATAAGAGGGTTCAACGAGCTAGAGACCGGCCGCGGCGTGGCCTACACCGCCGAACTCATCCACCCGGAACTCGGTGTCGTCGGCCGCATCGCCAACGAAGGCCGCGGCGGCCCGACCACCTTCTCCCCGTACGACTACGCCAGGTTCAGCGACCGCGACCTGGAGGAATTCCTCGGCCAGAGCCGACAGGACGGCGAACCGATGGACACCGGTCCCGTGGGCAAGGAAACCCTGCTCGACGAGATCATCAACGAAGCCGAGACCGCCAGCATCGTCGCCACGATGCGCCGCGACGGCCAGTTCGTCGTCCGCAGCTACCTGCCCCGCGAGGCGGCTAGCTACGGTCCGCATCGAGGCGCGCCCCTGGTCTACCCCCAGATCGTCTTGCGCCGCGCCGCCCGTGAGCACCTGGCCGACGAGCTGGCCCGGATGCCGCAACACCGGCTCGACGACGGCGCCTCTTGGCAGATGTTCGACGGCGCCGAGTGGAAGCCCCTGCTGGGAGAGGCCCCGCTGACCGCCGAGCAGACCGCGGCCAGGCTCCAGAGGGTCGCCGACCTGGTCGCGACCGCACACAGCAAGGGTGCGTTCGCGAACGGCGTCCCGTTTGACGACCAGTTCCACCTTTTCGGCACGCCCGTCGCCGGAGGATTCACCCTCGTCGGCGACGCTTCCCGGCTGCTCAAGACCCATTCCTGGTGTCGATGCGCCCGTCGGCAGGCCACCGTCCGATTTGAGCGATGGAACAGCACCCGGGTGCTCGAGTCCGGCACCGTCCACGCCGCGAAACGCTGCCGCCGCGTGGTGCGCATCGACTGATCCGCGGGCGAAGTCGTCGACTGCATCTACGCACCAAGCGGATCGTCATCGAGGTCTAATCCCCGTCGTCTCTCCCGCTGGGGCCTGGCTGTCCGCGCCCCGACGGGGCCTCGAGAACATCCGCTGAACAGCGACTTCCGAAAGGAAGGACTACGTCATGTCCACCACCGAGGAGTTCTCCGTGTCAGACCTCGTCGTTCGCACCTTCGTGGATCTGTCCACCGCCCACCTCAGCAAGCAGGCATGCACTGACCTCAACACTTACGAAGGGGTTACCGCCCACAAGACGGAATACGGCTGGCTGATGTACGCCCCGGAGCAGGACGCTGACGAGCTCGCTGAAGAGGGCGACTGGCCTCCGGAACTGCTCCCGATCGTCAAGCTGGCTCGTGCCAACGGCTGCGCCTACATCCTCTTCGACGCAGGCGCGCAGTCGACCGACCGTCTTCCCACCTTCGACTGGTAGTTCGGGACGAGCGGCGCCACGACCTACCAACTGGTCATTCCCGTTCGTTCAACGTGGGGAGATCGACACCAGGGGGTGATTCGCGACGCGAATGCCGCAGCACGTCGATCGGTAGTGATCTCACCACGGTGCAGCGGCCACGAGCCCCGCCCCGTGGCTGCTGCACCAGGTTTCCGCCACCACCAGCGCACGAAGGGATTTGAAGTGTCCGGTACCGACAAGCAACTGAATCCTGACCAGCCAGACAAGGACCGGGCGGCGGTGCTCGAACTCCGTGCTACCGCGGACCACTTGGCCATCCAGACCGAGCAACTGACCGTCGCCTGGGAAGCGGTCGATGTAGTTGACACGAACTACGGGGTTGAGGCTGAGGAGGCTGGCCATGCCGTGGTGTCTCTGGTAAATGCGTTGACAGGCATGACCGGGGAGAGAGATCCCCTGCGAACGTGGCAACTTCAGCGCTACGCGATGGAACTGCACGAAGCCATCGACCGCTACGCAGAGCTCGACGAGCACAACACCAAGGCAGGCATCGACATTCTTGACCGGCTCATGCCCGGGATCGCTCTGGCACGACGCGCCATGGAATTTCTGGACAGCCCGACCGGTGCCCAACGAGTCACCGTCGGTGAGCTGATCGAGCAGCTACATCAGTTCCCATCTCACATGCAGGTGTGGTTCGCCGACCCCGTAAATCCAGAGGGGTACACGCCTCTCGACCGCACGGTCACTCTGGGAGTGGACGAGGATCCCGCCCCGGGAGAGCCGTCATCGTTCGTTGTCCTCGGACGAGGAGGCGGCTCACTTCCTGACGATTGATCCACTCGCCTCATCCGCATCTCACGGTCCACCCCGGTCACCTCGTGACACGGGGCTTTTTGTTGCCCAGTAACGGGATGAGCGCACATGACCGGATCTCATGTGGATCGCCTCGGGCGCGCCCCAGGACCGAGCACCCCGCCGCGACCGTCGAAGTCGAGCGAACCGATCCACGACCTCGACCACCAAGCGCGGGTCATCACCCGTCGCCGGGTCGATGCGCCACGCCGACCCGGTCGGCGCGGCACGTCTGCTGATCGCCGCGCCGGACAGCCCACGGGTAGTAAAGCGACACTGCCGAGTGGCTGCAGCGGCAGGACACGATCGCCGCCTCCGTGTCCCGACCGGCAGGTGCCCCTGATCCACCGCTGGGTTCGGCAGACCGCCGACCAGGAGGCCGTCAGTGCACCCCGACCTGGATTGCGGACGTAATGACGCCAATGGCTTCCGACAGTCCGCTCTGCTCGGCCGGGGGTCGAGCAGGCCGCGAAGGTTTACGCCCAACCAAAATCGAGAGCCCGGCTGTGCCCGGCTGCCCGGTGTCCACTGTGACTGATCCCCGGCTGTGCGGTGAGCAGCCTTCATACCTCATTGCGGAGAGAGGAGGAGTACTTCGTGCACGTGATTCAGTACTCCGGCGGGATTGGTAGTTGGGCCACCGCTCAACGTGTCGCCGCCCGTCACGGCACCGGCGACATGATCTTGTTGTTCAGCGATACCTTGCTCGAAGAGGACAGCCTCTACGCCTTCCTCGCCGAGTCCGCTGCCCAGCTCGGCGCGCCCTTGGTGCGTGTAACTGATGGCCGCACGCCGTTTGAGGTCTACTGGGCCACCCGGTTTCTGGGTAACGCCCGGCTCGCGCCGTGTTCCAAGGTGCTCAAGCAGCAGCCTGCCCGGCAGTGGCTGCAAGCCCACGTCGATCCGGACGCGACCACCCTGTACGTCGGCATCGACGCTAGCGAGTCGCACCGCATCCCCGGCATCCGCGCCGGGTGGACGCCGTGGACCGTCGAGTTCCCGTTGACCGAGGAACCTGAGCTGACCAAGGACGCGATGCTGGCCGAGGCTCGCGCGCTCGGCCTGACCCCGCCGCGCGCCTACGAGGAGGGCTTCGCCCACGCCAACTGCGCGGGGATGTGCGTCCGTGGCGGCCAGAAGCATTGGCGCCGCTTGCTTGAGTGCCATCCCGATCGGTTCGTCGGTTACGAACGCCAAGAGCAGGAATTCCGCGCCGAGTTTGGCGACGTAGCGATCCTCAAGGAGCAGCGCAACGGCGTTGTGCGGCCGCTTCCCCTCACCGAGCTGCGGCACCGGCACGAAAACGCCCGGTCCGCGCGTGACGACTGATCCGCGACCAACCTCGACCGTCGCCGACCGCGATCCGGACCGTGCGACTGAGGTGCATGTCCTCCTGGATGGCGTGCCGGTCCTCGCCGAGCTCACGGATGTCGATCCGGGACAGGGCTGGGTACTTCAGAGACCGGCGTGATTTCGCTGCCTCGGCTGCCGCGACTGCAAGCCCCGCCGCCGCGGAGTTGATCACGCAGCTATTCCGGGAGGGCGAGTCCAGCGAGTTCGTCATGACCGCCTAACCCAGAGCCCGCCTTTCACCCCACCAGCCCGGCGCCCTGGCCCCTGACCAGGGCGCCGGGCGTTTTCATGCCCACCTTCCGGCGACGCGGGCTGCGGTGACGCACTCCGGAGATCAACTGTGAGCACACGACAGACGCATCACCTGCGGGTTCCGCTGCTGCGGGTGCTGATCGCCACCTACCGCACGCAGGGCCAACGCAGCACCGACTTCGCCTTCGTGCCCGAGGGCGAGCTGGTCACCCTCGCCTACGTCTGCGACCGAGATCGCGGCAACCCCGACGGCGGCTGCGGCTGCACCCGCGGATTCGCTGACGTGAGCAGCCACAAGGTCACCACCACAGCTGTCGTCGTCGAACAGGTCATGACCCGCGACGACTACCTCCGCCGACTGCGGGCCAGCGCCCTCGACACCGGACTCCTTAAGCCCGGCGAGGACCACACCGACGTCGACGACCAGGCCGATGAGCTGCTCGACCTCGCCGCTGGCTTGCCGATCGGCACGGTCGTCGAGCGTCGCGGCGATCTCCTCCAAGTCCGCCAGTGGCCACCGCGGCCGCGGGCATGCCCCGGCTTTCCTGTGAAGAGAGGACAGCGGTGAAGGAGAAGATCAGCCTCAACCAAGTATGAGACGAGTTGCACGCCATCGCGGACGAGTGCCCGGAGTGGCGTCGACCCACATGTGGGCCGCGGTCTGGCGCCCCCGCTATGTCGAAAACGGTCAACCCGCATGTCTGGCCGCCAAGGTCCTGGCGAGGATGGGCTGGACCATCGAGCAGCTCAAACAGCTCGACCGCGAAGGCCCGCGCGACTCTGGGGCGCAGCCAAGGCGGTGTCCGGCTGGCCAAGTCGCGGCACAAGGCCCTACGTCGCATCGACCCGCAGGGCCTGATCTTGTTCGTGGCAGTTCAGGATCAGCAGGACCGCGGCAGGTGGTGGAGCTGGGGTCACGTCGTGGACTGGTGCCTCACCCGCGGCGCGTAGGACTGCCGAACGTACGGAACTCGCGCGCATGGACGAGGTACCGGGCGCCGCGCACGACCCGCGCCGCTCCAGTGGGACAACCTCCGCTTTGGGACCCGGGCCGACTGACCGCCCACGTCGACGTCTCGCGCTGCGCTCACGGCGACCGTGGGAGCCGCTGTGGTTCACCGCGGTGTTCACCGAAGACGGTGACCGGGTGGACATCGTCCCAGCCGAGCAAGCATGGCGCCTGGCCCCGCTTGCCGACGTCACGATCACGACGTCGAAATGCGAATGCGGTCACGAGACCCCGCACGATGCCGAAAGCGGAACGTGCTCTCGGTCGTCCGAGTGACACAGCAAACGGGCCGCGACGGAGATCTCGCTCTGCTGCGGCCACCACCCCCCTGCCCCACCGCGGAAGCCGGAGGCCGATGAGCAACGACAACCGCAGCGCACGTTCTGCCACGTCCAACCGCAGCCCGAACTCGGGAATAGCGCAAGAGATCCGGACAGTGGTGAACGCCGGAAAGAACAGCAAGAACACCAAATAGCCACAGGCCGCAGCGACGCCGCGCAGCCAGGTGGCAACAGCCGACCGGCTCGGCGGGTCTCACCAACAGGACCACTGGTGAGACCCGCCGAGCCGTGCTCCCTGTTTCCTCTCCGCCTCGCGGAGGCGTCCCCAACGCACCAGCCGCCGCATATGCAGTCGGGCACGAGCATCCGCCTCCGCTCTCAGATCCTGCCCGGCTCGCGCGAGAGCGGACCACCTCATCACCCCTCGACGCAGTCCAAATCGCGAAGGCCATGACCCGAAAAGAGACCACTTTGAGCCACGACATCACCGATAACCCCTGGGCGACGCTGGACGCGCTCATCGGGATCGAGGTCGTCGACCTTCCCGACAGCACGGGCATTGGACAGCTTGCCTTTTATGGGCGCTGTTCCACGGAAGACAACCAGGACCCCGAAACATCCCGCGGCTGGCAGTCCGGCAACGCGCGGAAGTTCATCGAACCGCTCGGCGGAACGATCGCCGCCGAGTACTTCGACGTAGGACAATCCCGATCCGTCCCCTGGCCACGACGTCCCCAAGCCAACCAACTGCTCGCCGCCCTCAAAGACCCTGACCGGGGCTGGAACGCGATCGTCGTCGGGGAAGGAACCCGCTGCTGGTTCGGTAACCAGTTCTCGTTGATCGCGCCCAGAATCGCAGCGTACGGCGTGGGTCTGTGGATTCCCGAGCTCGGGGGCGAGTTCGACCCGCGCAACCCGTCGCACTCGATGCTGATGAGCGTGCTCGGCGGCATGAGCGAATCCGAACGCCAGCACGCGCAGGCCCGGGTCCGGGCAGCGATGGATGCGCAAGTGCTCAACGAAGGGCGTCATCAAGGCGGCCGCGCTCCCTACGGGTATGTCGTGGTCGACGGTGGCCCGCACCCCAACCCGCGGAAAGCAACCGAGGGATACCGGTTGCGGGTGCTCGCTATCGACGAACCGTCCGCCGAGGCGGTCCGCCGTATCTTCGCCGAGTATCTCGACGGCTGCGGCGACCGAGCCATCGCCAACGGCCTCAACCGCGACGCCATCCCCTGTCCCTCCGCTCGCCGCCCGGATCAAAACCGGCACCGCCGTGCCGACGGATGGCACCCCAGCACCGTCCGCTTCATCCTCGAAAACCCCCGCTACACGGGATACGCCTTCTTCGGGCGATGGATACGGTACGAGGCCCTTCTTGATCCCGATGACGTCGCGGCCGGATATGTCACCCGTTTCCGCCGAGCTGATCCCAGTCGAATCGTCCGCTCTCGACGGCCAGCGCACCCCGAGATCATCACCGTGGACGACTTCACCCAAGCCCAGCTCCTACGCAGGTCCAAAGGATCACGGGGCCTTCCCGCCATGAGCCGCTTGGAACGGACCGGGCGGAGCACGAAGCGGTCCTACCTGTTTCACGGCCGCATCCGCTGCGCGGTGTGCTCTAGGAAGATGCATGCCGACATCCGAGACCAGAGGGTGTACTACCGGTGCATGCAGCGCACCCTGCCTCCCCATTCACCGGTCGCGTCGGCACATCCGCGCTCCGTATACCTTCGCGAGGATCGCGTTCGAGACGCGGTCACCACGTGGATCAGCACCCTGCGCCACCCTCACCACGCCCGCACGGCGCTCGCCGCCGGCGCGGGGGCTACGCACGAAGCTGTCCCAGACCTAGCAACGGCCAGCCCCACCACGACGGCACCGGCCGGGACCGACGAGGCGATCAACGCACTGATCACGTCGCTGAACCCGGATACTGCGGCGTCAGCTGCCAAGCCCACGACCGTGGCGGCCATCTACCGCAGCGCTGACCTTCGCCTCGTCTTCGACCCGACCACGGACGCCGCCACCGTGACGCTTCGCCTACCCAAGCAGGAAACCGTCTGCCTCTCGGGTCGCCTGACCGGCCTGCGCGATTAGCGCAGCGACAGCTCCGCCGTAGCACCGCGCCGCGGCCGTTGGCTCTCCTGCCCGGATGCCCCAGGCAGAGACCACCAGTATCGAGGCGGTCTCATGTGTACCGTTGCCGGAACCTCAGCTGTGGTTGCTCGACGTTATGAGCCGCACAACCCTCTCTGACCAGGAAACCCGAAGGTGAACTCATGGATTCGATGTGGTACCAGGGAAACGCCAACGAAGACGGAAAACGGACACGAGGTTGGCTCGTCGGTCATTTCATAGAACCGCCGGAGGCAATCCGGTCCACCAACGACGTCGAAGTCAAATGGGGTATCCATCCTGCTGGCGAGAAGCGTCCAGAATGGACAGTTAGCGATTTTCGGACAACTCTAGTCCTGCTAGTCCGGGGGCACTTTCGAATCGACCTCACTCACGGCAGCGCTACCCTCGCACAGGAAGGCGACTACGTCATGTGGGCACCAGGAACAGACCACTCCTGGGAAGCCGTCTCAGACTCGGTCGTGATCACTGTACGCTGGCCGTCGTCGCCATGAAGCGGCTTATAGCAGCACGTAGTCACTACGAGGAGCCACCAACTGCGGCAGTCGTCGTACTGAACGTAGATTCGGGATAGGACCGAAAGTCTGCAAGGGAGCCGTAATCAGTAAAGAAGGGGCACTGAGTCGGTCTGCGGTGGGCTGGAGTTTGTTCGCCGCGGGTCTAATGCTGTGGGGTGCCTCGGGCTGGTCCTGGTTGCCGTTGCTCGTTGGCGTCGGCTTGCTCGTGCTTGCGCGCTTGGTGCTGCCGCTGATCCCTATGTCCTGGCGATCGTGGACGGGGTTAGCGGCCCTGGCGGGCGTTCTCACCTTGTTGCTGGCAATGACGTCAGTGTGGTCATGGCTGGCGGCGGCCGGCGTTGGCTTGGTTGTGCTCGGACTTCGTCCACTCCGGAGACGGTTGATGGCCGTGGCTGGCGTGGTGCTGTTGGTCGGTGCGGGCGGAATGGGGTGGGAAGTATGGCAGGAACGGCAAAGACAAGCTGAGACCGCTCAAGCGGACCATGATCTGGCGGTGGCTCGGTTGCTGCCGCAGTCGCCCGACCGAGTGTTGATCACCCTGCTGACGCTGATCAACAGGGATGATCCGCGAGCCTGTTTCCTGTTCTCTCCGGGGGCAGGGCTCCGGTTCGCTGCTGTGCATGGTGTGTCGACGTGCCAAGATGCGGTGCACCAGTTGTCAGCGCAGGTCACCGATCGGCAGCGGTATACAGCCCCTTACCTCTCGTCGTATGAGATCGTCTCCATCGCACGGCCGGTCATCAATACCTGTGGTATGTCGTGGTACGGGCCATTGCAAAAGCCGCTTCCTGATGCTGGACCTCGGGTGGGTGTCCTGCAGGTCGAGCAGCAGCTTGGTGCTGGGTGGTTGATCGTCGGCTACGACTCGTGCCCGTGACGGATTCAGGGCCCCTGCTGAGCCGATGAGTTTGAAGTCGTCCTCCTCGATTCCCGCGTCGATCCCGCCCATGACGCGGTGGTTGCCCGACAACACAAGCTCGTGTCCTTCGGGGTACTCGCCTCCCCCGCCGTAGATCAGCGGCACGCTGGTCAAGCACCCGTCCTCACGGAGGTCGGCCACCAACCGGTCGTAGGTTTCCTTGCGCATGAACCGGGCGTTGACGTCCAACAGCTGCAGGTTCCGCAGCTTCCGGCGGACAACGCGCGGTGGCTGAAGCTTCATGACGCGACTCCCGCCTGCTGATCGTGCATGAGATCACCGGTCCAGAGAGCGAGCGCGAGCGCGAGCACCAGGTCGTCGTGCTGGCGGCCAGCTGCCTCGTGACGCTGGTAGCCGCTGCGCGTGCGGCGGCGATTGAACTGCCCGAGCTGACGGTGGAGCTCGTAGGCCCCTGGGGTGTCGGGAAGCAGTAGGCCCGCCTGTTCGAGCGCGACTTGGGCGACCTCGGTGAGTCGGTGTTTGCCGACGACGAGATCGTTATCTCCGTGGCGCGTGAGGGCGCGACCAGCGCCGATGGTCACGGCGACCAGGTGCAACTCGGATGGTGCTGCTTGGCGGGCGAGTTCGACGACGGCGCGGCCGATGCCGATGGCATCGAAGGTGACCACGGTCGGGTACCCGGCGCCCCAGCACTGAACGACTCACCGGAAGTGACCAGCACTAATGCGGAGTGCTCCCCCGCGCGGGCTGCTGGGACACCACCACCCAGTGCGCGACCAGAAAGCACCTGGTCTGGAATTCCTCTTTCCCTTTCATCGCAAGGAGTTTTTGGCATGTCCGAATCCGCTCTCACCATGTCCGGCGTCGTCGGATTCATCCAGGAGAACACCGACACGAACGACCTCGACACCGTGATCGAGTCGGTCAGGACCCGCCGCAAGCTGCTCCGGGACCAGGCCGCGGCCGCGGTGAAGGAGGGCATGACGATCACCATCTACGACGTCAGCCCGAAGTACCTCGCCGGCCTGCGCGACACGGTCAAGAGCATCGACCGGCTCAGCCGCAAGCCCAGCGCCGTGGTCACCCTCGACCAGGAGTCCACGACCACGCTGGCGTTCTCCTCGATGAAGTACGCCTCGCTGGCCAACAAGGACAGCTTCGACCTCACCGGCGTCCCGCTGAGCTGCTGCAAGCCGGTCGCCTGATCACTGGCGGCCCGGTGCCGCCAGTGTCCCGCCAAGGCCCGGCTCCGTTCGGTCACCACGCCCCGGCGAACGCCTGGCGGGCCGTGGACACCGAAGCCCGCGGAGACCGGCACGCGATGCAGACCGTGCTGCGTCGACTCGGTGACCATCTCCAGATCCCACCCCGTTGCGACGGCGAGCACGCCCGGCTGTGGCTGGCCGAGCGCAGCCCGGACGACTACCCGGCAGTGGAGGAGTTCTACGTCGCCGCGCCGGCCATGTGCTCGACAAGCAGCGCCCTGGGTTCGCCGCCCGGTGGGCCGGGCACGCCCCGCAATCCCTGCTCACGCAGGAACCGGCAGGCGCCGACGCGCTGCGGCGCGGCGACGGCCACTGACAGACCAGCGGGCACACCGAAAGCTGAGATGACGCGGCGCCGCCCCTGCGCGGTGGGGCGTACGCACTCTGCCCCAGCACCGGCCGGGGTCAAGCCGCGAAAAGCGTGCGGTTTGACCCTTACCCCGGCAGACGTCGGCGGTCACAAGCCGCTCGATCGGCCTTGTTCGCATGCCGGTCATCGATGACTGGCTTCAGTTCTGTGCGTTGCCAGCAGATTCAGCTTCTCGAACAGCCCACATCGAATAGTAGGAGTGCTCATGGCCGTGTGGTCCCGTGACGAGCTCGACCGCTTGTACAAGATTCGCGACTGCGGGGAGACCGTCGTCGTCAACGTGCGCCGCGGACACGAGAACCTCATCGGTGGAGCCAAATTCCACGGCCGGTTCACCTATATCGGCCGAGGCTCGAAGTGGGGCAACCCCTTCCGTATGGGGGTCGACGGTGATCGAAGCACGGTCATCCACAAGTACCGGCAGTACCTACTTCACCAGCCCGAGCTGCTCGCCGCGCTCGGTGAACTGCGTGGTCACGCGCTGGGCTGCTACTGCGCGCCCGAGGCATGCCACGGCGACGTGCTCATCGAGATCATCACCGAACGGTTCGCGTCCGCTGCGTGATCGCCTGAAGTCCTGCCTGGCGCGAACATCCGTGCCAAGCAAGGACAGCCATGTCTGACACCGATCAGCGAATCCCGATATCGACAGGACTTCCGCTTCCCAGCGCGCGGTCAGCCGCACGTCGTTGATTCCCGCGGTCGAGTCCGAATCGTCTGGTGCGACGCCGACCGCGTGCCCAGCGGACAGAGAGAACCACACCAGGAAAGGGGCGAGTTGCCTTTCATGTCTGATCAGGAGTTCAAGGAGGTCCCGCGTGACCTGTATCGCCAGGTCGAGCGGGAAGCCGGTGACGTGCACCCGGCGTTGACCGGCCGGTACCGGTCCCGCCGACCGCGTGAGGAGTTCGACCCGGACTGGGAGTACCTGCTCACAGCCCAGGCGTCGAAGAAGGCGGTCGTCGCGGGCCTGTGCTGCGCGACGTTGGACGTTCCCGAATACATCCCGCCGCTCATTCTCGAAGTGCATTGCCCGAAAGCCTGGCAGCTGCTCGTCAACGCCGGAGTGAGCTATGAGCAGTGGAACACCGGGCACTGCCCGGCCGGGTTTCAGAGCACGGTCGCGGCCGTGGCCAACACCGAACTGGACGGCTACGCCGTCCAGTTCGGTGTTGGATGCGATGGTCCCCGCGATGGTCGCCGAGATCATCGCCGCTCTGGGCGCCGTGCCCACGTTCGAGTAGCCGCCGATCTCGGCATCGCCCGAGTCCAGGCCGATCCCGTTGCGCCCCCGAGATCACGCCGGGTCCGGGGGCGCCGTGCTGTCCCCTTCCAGCGCTGACAGCGCCATTGCCCTGTGAATTCCCCATCATTGGAGGAGGCACTACCGACATGACCGCCACCATGCCGCCGACCACGGCCGCCACACCGACTGTTCCGATCCGGCTGCAGAACCTCAACAGCGATCTGGCCGCCCACTTCTACGAACGCACCGAGGTACTCCGGGCCGCGACGATCACACTGCTGGCCGGAAAGCACATGCTGATGCTCGGGCCGCCCGGCACGGCCAAGTCCGATCTGATCCGCGAGCTGACCGCCCGCATCGATCAGGCCCGCTACTTCGAGACCCTCATGTCTCCGTTCGCCGACCCGACGGCGATGTTCGGGCCGATCGACGTCGCCGCACTGCAGCAGGGTGAGTACAAGCAGCTGCTGTCCGGCCGCGCGACCGACGCCGACATCGTGTTCATCGACGAGATCTTCAAAAGCGGCGACGGTGCCCTGCAAGCGCTGCTGACCTACCTCAACGAACGCAAGTACCACCCGCTCAACGGAGAACCGCCGAAAGACTGCCCGGTGCTGTCCGTGTTCGCGGCATCCAACGAACTGCCGCAGGGCGAGGCACTGAACGCGTTCTTCGACCGCCTGCTGGTGCGCATCGAGGTCGACTACCTCCACGACACCACCAACTTCACTGGCCTGCTGCGGTCCTCCGGCCCAGCCCCGGCGTCGCAGTTCCCGCTGACGATCACCGAACTCAACCACGCGGTCCGCCACGAGGTCCCGCAGATCAGCGTGCCCGACCCGGTGATCAACGCGTACGTGGAACTCCGCGCGGAGCTCAAGGAGGACGGCATCGTCGCCTCCGACCGCCGGTGGAAGCAGTCGATCCGGCTGCTGCAGGCCTCCGCTTACCTCGATGGCCGCACCGGTGTGACCCGCGACGACATGCAGATCCTCGACCACGTGCTGTGGACCGAACCGCCGCAGCGCCCGACCGTGGCACGCGCGCTGATCAACAAGATCAGCCCCGGCTCGGCGGAAGCCGTCGAGATCATGGACGCGATGGCGGCGCTGGAGCGCGAGCTCGACGACCTGCTCAAGAACCAGACCGCCGAGGACACGCTGCGGACCTGGGCGGCGAGCGAGTCGCTTCCCAAGTGCAAGAACGCCGAGACCAAGCTGAACACACTGCGGCAGAACGCACAGGCCAAGGCACTGTCCACCAAGGCCATCGATCAGGCCGAGGCCGCGCGCTCGCGGTTCGCGAACCGCGTGGTCAGCGAGGCACTCGGGATGAACATGGCGGCGATCTGATGGCACTGACCACGAAAGTCGCCGATCTCGCCCGCCGCGCTGGCGCCTGGCTGGGCTGTCTGACCGCACCGCAGGCTCCCCGGCACACCACCGCGATCGAGGGCGACGCGATGGACACGATGGCCTACACGGAGGTCGCCGAGCAGTCCCCGACACTGCGGGAACTCTCTCACGAGCTGCGGCAGACCGTCGACGGTGCTGATGACCTGCTTGCCGATGTGTTCCGGGGCGCCTACAAGGCGCACCCGCGGGTCCGTCCGAGCGGGGACATGGACCCCGCTCGGCGTGTTCAGCACCAGGTTGTCGCCGCACTGCTGGACACCCCGGAATTCGGGGCGATGCGCACCACCACCGTCGGCGATCAGTACCTGTCCGCAGTCGCGGTGCTCGCCTCCGCGAGCACGATCCGCGACATGCTCGACAAGGCCGACGCCGCTCAGGCCGCCGCCAAGGCCGCTGCCGCCGCGCAGCAGGCCGCCGACGCCGCAGCCGCCGGCGTTGAGTCCGCCTTCGAGCAGGCCACCGAGGTCGCCGACGGCGAGGGTGCCGTTCCCGATGTCGCCGCCGAGGCGGTGCAAGACGCGATCGCGGCAGTCGAGGCCGCCGAGGCGGCCGCCCAGCAGGCCGGGCAGGAAGCGGCGCAGAAGCTCGACGACGCCGCGCCCCGGCTGCAGGCCGCGGCCCGCGCCGCAGCCCAAGAAGCGGACGACGCCGTGCAGGAAGAGACGGCGCTGATACGGGCGTGGGGTATCGAACCCGGCCAGCTGGAGCGGATGGATTTCGCCGAGCGCGCCGCGCTGGCCGAACGGCTCCGCACCCTTCCGCTCTCCCGCTTTGCCGAGTTCATCGGCCGGTTCAAGGCGATGGCGTCCGCGGAACGAGCGCGTAAGGTGCCGCGCACCCCCGGCGAAATCATCGGCACAACCCTCGGCAACGATCTCACCCGGCTCATCCCGTCCGAGATCGCCCATCTCACCCTGCCCACGCTACGAGCGCCGTTCGCCGCAAGGCTCGCGACCCGTCAGCTGATGCTCTACAACAGCCAGGGAACGCAGCGTGCCGGTCAGGGCGCGATCATCGCCTGTATCGACTGCTCCGGTACGATGCGCATCCAACATCGCGGCATCACGCGGGAAGCGTGGGCGAAGGCGTGCGCGTTGGCGTTGCTGGACCAGGCCCGCGCCGCCGGACGTGATTTCGTCGGCATCCTGTTCAGCTCCCACAACCAAGTGGAGACGTTCCTGTTCCCCGGTGGGAACAATGATCTCGACACCGTTCTCGCGTTCGCCGAGAAGTTCTGGGGCGGTGGCACCGACTTCACGACACCGCTGCGCACCGCTGCTGATCTGCTGCAGACCGAAGCCGACATCGCCCACCGGCAGCGCGGCGACATCGTGCTCATCACCGACGGCATCGCCAGCGTCGACGCCTCCTGGCAACACCAGTGGGTCGAGACCAAAGCCGCACTCGGATTCCGTGCCTTCGCCGTCGCGATCGGCGACGACAGCGCGGTGCAACCCGGCGCAGTCCTGACCCGGTTGTGCGACAACGTCCGCGCGATCGACGACCTCACCGATCCCCGGGCCGTCGCCGACCTGTTCCGCACCATCTAAGCCCCCACACCGGGGCCAGTTATCTCGTGCCGCGTGTTCCCACGTCACGCCTTCGCGGGTGGTCGTGGGTCCACGCGGCACTGTCCTGTCACTGCTTGACCAGAAAGAGGCATGCCCATGGCACAGCCCGTCACGATGGAACGCGAGAACGTCTTCGACGACCATGCCGCGTTCGTCACCTACGCCGATGAGATCAGCGAATACTCCCTGCTCGGGTACGTCGTCATGTACTCGATCTTCGACGGCAAGAACACCCACCAGCGGATTCTCGACTGGGTGCGCGAGCTCGGGCTCGACCCCGAGATGGTGCCGGAGCCGACCTCCCCGGCACAGGCATTTCGTCGGGTCACGGGCCCGACCGGCGTCAAGGTCACCTACCCCAAGGACGACCCGTCCGCGACCGGTCGGCGCAGTGCCGGCCAGCAGGTCACTCTCATGATCCGTGAGGTGTCCAACGACCGGCACCGGACCGTGAAGCGCATCGTCAGGGAAGAGGCCAACGCGGAGACCGGGCAGCTGGAGTATGAAAGCGGCCTCGGCGAGGTCATCTTCCGCAAGCAACGCACGAAGCCCGGTGCGCCCGGCGGCGCCGGAAAGCTGCACTGCGTCCCCAACCCCGATGCGATCGCGTCACTGCATCCCGCCGAGCAGCAGCAGGTGGCCGACATGTTCAGCGAGATCACCCGCGCCTACCGAGAACTGATCGAGTACATCCCCGGCGATCGGCTGCGCGGGATGATCCACGATGCCATCGAGAAGTTGGGGGCCGTGTCGGTCCGGCCGACCGGCGGCGTGTACTTCGTGCCCTACCGGCACAAGGAGACCCTGGCGGCGCTGCGTGAACTGGTGCGCCGGTTCGGACCGCACCCCGATCCCGACGCCAACGACACCCAGCGGGGTAGCCGACTCACCAACATCCCCTTGCCACGCACCGGTGAGATGCGCGAGGAGATCATCGACTCGTTCCGGCACAAGGCGCGAACCGAATTGACTGAGTTGACGCGGGCCATCCTCGAAGCTCGCGCGTCGGGCGACACCAGCTTCGAGACGAAGGTCAAGCTGCACGAGAAGCTTCGTGAGCTGCAGAGGGCCACCGCCGAGCATGAATCGCTGCTCGCTGTCGATCTCAGCGACACCAGCTCCGCCCAGGCCTCCGCCGAGCAGCAACTACGGGCTCTGTTCGAGAACTGACTTCTGACGATCACCCGGAACGACCTGTTGTGACCAGGTCGTTCCGGGCCGGTCTGCTGTTCGTCTCGTGACCGCAGTCGCGGACGCCGACCCTGCGATCCGTCATCACGCCGTCCGTCGTGCCGCGAGGCCGCATGCCCGTTCACCACCACGTCCGTCTCGGCGCCGTCCCGGTCCGCCCGACCGGCGGTGTCTACTTCGTACACCGAAGGCACACCGAAACCCTCAGCGCGCTGCGTGCGTTGGTGCGCCGGTTCGGTCCACATTCCCACCCCGACGAGAACGGAACATCGACGCCGCTGTCGGCTCACCAACGTCCCGCTGCTGGAAACCAGCGAGATGCGGGAGGACATCATCGGATCCTTCCGGCGCAAAGCTAAGGACGACCTGGACGAGCTGTTCCTGGACATCGTCGCTGCCCGCCGAAACGGGGACACCAGCCACGATACGAAGCAGAAGCTGTACGCGAAGTTCCGTGCGCTCCAGGAAGCCATCGGTCGCCCACCGCGCGCTGCTGTCTACCGACCTGGGCGAGACGACATCGGCGCTCGACGAGGCCGCGGAGCAGCTCAAGAACCTGTTCGGATTCTGACCCGACGGTCGCTATCAACGAATTCAATGCTCAGTCGTTTCTATGGAGGTTATTCAGCGTGTCGGAACAGCAGCAGCTCGCTCTGCCGCAGCACCTGGCGTATGAGTTTGTGGAGCGCAAAGGCATCGGCCATCCGGACACACTCGCCGACGGTATCGCCGAACTAGCGTCGATCCGGTACGCGCAGTACTGCCTACGCGAATTCGGTGTTGTGCCCCACCACAACCTCGACAAAGTCGCCGTGTACGGCGGCCGAGTGGTGTTCGGCACCGATGACGGCAACTACGACCGGCCTGTGCGCGTCTTCGTCGGCGGCCGGGCGTCGACCTCGTTCGCCGGTACACCGATCCCCGTGGCCGAGATCCTCACGTCGGCGGCCCACGAGCAGCTCAAAGTCGCGCTGCCTGGCTATGAGCGCGTTCCGATCAAGATCCACGTGGAGACCACGAACAGTTCCAAGTTTCCGCACTGGTTCGCTCCCCGGGGGGTGCAGGACCTACCGGAACTGACCCGGGTGGTGTCCAACGACACCGCCTACCTGGTGGGCTGCACACCTCGCACCCGCGCGGAGTTGATCGCGCTGATCACCGAGTCGTGGCTCGCCGACCAAGCGTGGACCGGAAGCGATATCAAGGTGCTCGTCGCCCGCAAGGGCCAGCACTTCGATGTCGCCGCGTGCGTCCCAGCGCTGGCAGGGCAGGTGCGGACGGTGCCGGAGTTCCGGGACAGGCTCAGTGAGACCCACGACGCGCTCACTGATCTGCTCTCCAGCCATCTCGGTGAGGCCACAGTGGAGGTTCGTTGTGACCTCGGGCAGACCCCTGTCGACGATCCGCTCTCCGCCTGGTATTTCACCGTCTCTGGCTCGGCGATCGACTACGGCGAGGACGGCCTGGTAGGGCGCGGCAACTCACGGCATGGACTGATCAGTCCCGGACACATGGCGGGCAACGAAGTCACCTTCGGCAAAAACCCGACCTATCACGTCGGGAAGGCTGGTGCCTGGCTGGTCGACCACGCCACCACGGCACTGTCCGCCGCCGCCGGGGCCGGGCCGGGCCGGATCGGGATCACGTGGCGCAAGGGCGCCGACTACAGCGATCCGGCCGCGCTGGAGATCACGTGCCCGACGATGGACCCGGCCGAGGCGGAATCGCTGGTGCGTGGCGCGCTGGCCGAACGTGACTGGCTCGGCGATCTCGTCGACGGCCAGCGCTACCTCCCCCGGGTGACACCGATCAGTCAGCTCGTCGCGGAGTTGCGGAATGCCCACTAACGTTCACCTGCTCACGGGGGCCGTCACCGCGTCGGTGACGGCCCCCGATCTGGTTTCCTCGTCGGTGCTGGACCGCATCGCGCGGAGCACCGGGCCCATGCTGCCCGGCGGCTGGCACCCGTCCCCACCCGGCGCGACCGACCCGGAGATCCGGATCGTGCTGATCCGAACCGTCGGAACCCCGTCGATCAGCCTGTCCGACACCAACACGGTGGTGCTCCACCTGCGCGAGGAGGAGCTGACAGGCGACGCCCTGGCCTACATCACCTACACCGTGGCGGAGCGAGCCCGGCAACGCCGCGGCATGGTGACCGTGCACGCGACCGCGGCCACCAGCCCCGCCGGGCACACCGTGCTGCTGGTGGGCGACAAAGGCGCGGGCAAGACCACCACCCTGCTCGCCCTGGTCGACCGCGGCTGGCGCCCGCTCGGCGACGACCTGCTCATCCTCACCACGAGCAACGACGCGCCGTACGTGGTCGCGGGCAAGCGAACGTCCGCAGTGCGCCAGCCCGGCGGCGCGCGACACGGATACGAGACCAAGGCCCTTTACGACCTGGGGCCGCACGACCCGGCCAAGCCCGAACTGATCACCGCGGTGGTTCGCCTCAGCATCCATCCCGGCACCCTGCCCACCACGTCGATCAAGCCGGTGCGGCTGTCTCTGGTCGAACGTCTGCGGCTCGCGGAGAACTTCGGTCGCTATATCTCCGGGCTGCCCACCCCGCTGGCCCTAGCGCCCGAGGTGTGCGCACAGGTCTACCCGCTGGACCACGCCGACGCCGCGGCCGCCCGGACCGCGCTCATCGCCGCCATCAACACCCTCGGCCTGAGCTACCTGCAAGCCCCCTACGCCCACACCAGTGCCGACCTGATCGAGGAGCTGATCACCCCATGACACCGCCCGTGGCCATCCTGCCCAGCCGCGACGAGGCCAACACCATCGCCGCGGTGACCATGGCCGTCGACGCCGCACTGGATAGCCCTGATGCCGTGATCGTGCTCGCCGACGCCTCCAGCGACGCAACCACCATCGAGGCGTTCACCGCCGTGCCCACCCGCGCCCGCACGATCGCCCTCGGCGACCTCGTCAGAGGCAAGGGCCGCCAAGTCCTGGCCGCGGTCGGTCACCTCCACCGCGGGGGGCTTCTGGGCGGCGAGGTCCTGCTCGCCGACACCGACACCCGCAACCCGGATCCCGAGACCTACCGGGCCCTGCTCGCCCCGGTCACGGCCGGGGCGGCCATGGCACTGCCCGATTACCAGCGCTACTGGGACGAAGGCAACCTCACCAACCATCTGGCCCGGCCCCTCATCGCCATCGCCACCGGAATCGATGTGCCACAACCCATCGCCGGCGACGCCGCACTGTCCACACACGCCACACTGCGAGCGATCGACCGCGTGGCCGAACTGACCGACGACATACTTGCCTGGAACGTCGGCGGCTACGGCATCGACGCATTCCTGCTGCTGTCGGCCGCCGACACCGGCCGCATCGTCACAGTCCCCATCAACGCCACCAAACAGCACGCACCGAGCTTCCCTCACCTGCCAAAGATCTTCACCCACGCCGTGCCCGTGCTGCTGCACCCGGCAGCACACCAGGACGCCGTCCCTGGCGTCATCGGCGAGTACCGGCTGGCCGACCGCACCCTCTCCGACCAGCAGCTCAACAAGATGCTCACCACGCTACGTGGCCTGCGGGCAACGGCCCGCCACTACGATGAACAACCCTGGCCCGACGCCGTGGCCACCGCGTGGCACGCCGTCGCCCAGAGACAGCCCACCGCAGCCGCGGCACAACGGCTGTGGCCGGCCTACCTCGACCACGTGCACAACTGGCTGACCGACGGGGCCCGCACCACGCTGCCAGAGCGAACTGCCACACTGCGCGCCGGTGCCACGCACATCGTCGACCTGATCACCACGGAGAAGGGATCCTACTAGTGACCACCAGCGGATACAGCGTGTTCGGGCTGGAGCCTTTCCCCACCATCGCCCCTGGTGACTGCTTGGTCGACGCCATCACCACCACCCTGGCCGCCACCGACCAGCACCTCCAGGACAACGACGTCGTGGTCATCGCGAGCAAAGTCGTGTCCATCGCCGAGAACCGGCACGTCGACCTAACCACCATCACGCCCAGCCAGGCCGCGACCGCCCTCGCCGAACAGACCGGCAAACCAGCCCCACTGGTCCAGGTAATCATCAACGAGTCACGCGCCCACTTCCTGGCCACACCACGCGGTCCGATCATCGCTACACACAAACTCGGCTATCAGCTCACCTCAGCCGGGGTCGACCGCGACGGAACCACTGGCGCTTGGCTCCTGCCCGCCGACCCCGATGCCTCCGCCCGATCCCTACGTGACCAACTGCGCACCGCCACCGGCGCCGACATCGCAACCGTCATCGCCGACTCCGACGGCCGCGCCGACCGGGCCGGTGCCACTGTGATCTCCATCGGCTCCGCGGGCATCGCCCCTCTGCGCATCACCACCCACACGGAACCCAGCGGCAAGGTCAAGATCCAGGACGAGACCTTCACCGATCTCGCCGCCGCCGCCGCCGGAATCGTGCTCGGCCAACGCGGCCGCGGCGTGCCCGTGGCGATCCTGCGCGGCCTGACCTATCACCGCAGCGACGAGGGCGTCGCCTCAATGCTCCACAGCCGCACAACCCCAGTCACGGGCTGACACCGACCACACGGCCGAATCACGCCTGCCTCCACCGCCATCGTCAAGCCAGAAATCGTCAAGCCAGACTTAGCTTCCCTGACGAATTACCCGACCTCCCCCCGTCCGCGCGCCGTAGACACCTTCACGGAAGTGTCTACGGCGCGCGGAAAACTCATCCGATCCCCGCGTCATGAACATCACGGACGCCCACCGGGGGAGATCCACATAACGACGATTATGTGCAGCTCTCGCTGAATTTAGTTGCTCCGCCAGCACATTCACGTCAAGGACATGTCTAGGTCGAATAGTAGGGAGTGCTGATCATGGCTGGAGAAACCGTCATCACCATCGTTGGAAACCTGACTGCGGATCCCGAGCTTCGGTTCACGCCGTCGGGCGCTGCGGTTGCGAACTTCACGGTGGCGTCGACACCGCGGGTCTTCGATCGCCAGAGCGGTGAGTGGAAGGACCAGGAAGCGCTGTTCCTGCGCTGCAGCATCTGGCGTCAGGCTGCGGAAAATGTCGCGGAAAGCCTCGTGCGGGGATCGAGAGTACTGGTCACTGGTCGTCTGAAGCAGCGGTCGTTCGAGACCAAGGAAGGCGAACGCCGCACCGTTGTCGAGCTGGACGTCGACGAGATCGGTCCGTCGCTGCGGTATGCGACGGCCAAGGTGAACAAGGCGACCCGGAACACCTCGGGTGGTTCCAGTGCGTCGGCTGACGAACCGTGGGGTTCGGCGCCGGCTCCCACCGGCGGGTCCGCTGACGAGCCGCCGTTCTGACGGTGGTGACGCTGGCCGGGCGTGGAAACCCCGGCCAGCGTCCCTGGTTCGATCGCCCGCTGGTTAACTCGGGTCGAGCTGAAAGAGCGACTCGCCGTCGTTGCCGCCGAGTAGGAACGCGAACCGGTCCAGGTCACCACGTAGTTCCCGGAGGTCGTATCCGGTATCGCCGACGAACTCCGTCAGTGAGGCGTTGAGGTCGTCGTGGCCGCTGGTAAACCAATCGCGTAGGAACTGCAGCAGTTCGGCGAGCTCGGCCGCGTCGGCCAGATCCAGGGTCATGCTCGTGGTCCTTTGATTTCGTGCGATCGCAGGAGTGGTTTTGCGATCAGTTGTTGGGTCGTGCGTTGCGGAGTGCGCGGATTTCGCCGTAGGCGGTCTCCAGGCGTTCGGTGAGGTCGGCGACCTGGCTGCGGAGCTGTTTGTTGCGGCGGTTGGCCGCGTCCAGCCGGTTCTGCAATGAAGCGATCGTTGCTGGTTGCTGGCCTGTTCGGGCTGGTGACGGCTGTCGTTGTTGGAGGTGGGTGATGGCGTCGATCAGGTCGGCCTGGGTGTATAGCCACGACCGCGATACCTTGGCCGCTTTCGCGATGCCGGCGACCGTGATCGGTTTGGTGCTCTTGGCTGCGCTGGCAAGGGCTTGTTCCGCGCGATTGCGTGCTTCGGCGCTGCGGCGTTGTGTTGCGGCCAGGAGGAAGCGGGTGTTGTCAGCCTGCGGCATCGAGGTCCTCCACGTTGCCGCCGACGACGATCTGTCCCTGCTCGGCGGATTCCAGCGCGTCGATGATCGTGGTGAGTTTGGTCAGTGTGCGGGTGTTTTTCTCCACGACGCGGCGCAGGCCGGCGTTCTCGGCGTCGGAGATCATCTGGCTGGTCTCGTTGCGTTGGCGCCGGTGCTGGTCGAGGAACTCCGCGGTCGTAATGAAGAACTTGCAGTCCAGGCAGGGATTGGCGTACTCGCAGTCGGTCTGCACCGGCGCCCCGCAGTAGCCGTTAGGCAGCGTCACCTTGGCGCGGACCATGCTCAGCTTCGCCCAGGTCGCATCGGCCAGGGGATGATCGGCCGCAATGGACGCCGGCCTGCCTTCGGCATTGATCTTGACGGCCTTGAGCCAGTGCTCGCGTTTGGTCTCATCGAGCAGGCGGGCGTAGACGGCTGTCATCTGCGGCGACATGTGGTCCAGCAGGACCTGCACCACCGGCTGAGGGACGTCCGAGTTGATCAGCCGCGTGCCCAGCGTGTGCCGGAACTGGTGGAACGTGACCCGGACCGGTTTGCCGCGTTCATCGACCAGGCTGATCTGTTCGAGCCAGAGTTCGAGCTGGTCCTGCAGGCGTGTGGCGCTGGCGTACTTGCTGCCATCGATGTTGCTGTGGATCGCCGGGAACAGCCATGGCGCCCCGTCAGAGAAGCGCTCTTCCACCGCCTGCTGCTGGGTCGCGATCTTGGCGGCGAGGTCCTCGGAGATCGGGAAGAACGCCGGCCGGTCACGCATCTTGCGGTTGAGCCAGGCCAAGTATGGGTGGCCGTCGTCGTCGCGGACGACGCACTCGAACGGCAGTGTCCGGGCATCTTTCAAGCGCAGCCCGCAGGCAATGACGATTTCGACGATCAGTCGCCCGTCGTCCGAGGGGAACTGCGCTAGGGCGGTCGGGGCCTCCATCTGCCGCATGATGTGTTCAGGGATGAACCGCGGCTTGGGGCTCGGTCGTTTCGGGGCGTCGTCGTAGATGAATGCGTTGCGTGGCAGGTCCGGCTGCCAGTCGTGCCGGTGGGCGTCTTTGAGGAACGTGCCGACCGAGTGGATGACCGCTGTGCGTGTGATCGGGTCGGGCACCTCGGTCTGCAACACCGCCAGCCACGCCTCGATCCGGGCGCGGTCGAGCGCAGCTGGCTCGGCGGCCTGACCCAGCGTTGTAGCGAGGTAGGTGGCCAGCCGGGTGCAGCCGCGAAGGTCGATGGCGACCGTGCTCGGGTTGATCTGCCGGGTTAGCCGCCAGCGGCACCAGCGTTTGACCAGGTCTTTGAGCCACGGTGGGGTGATCTCGCCGAACCGTAAGTGCCGGACGTCGCTGGTGTTCAAGCCCAGGTGCTTGAGGTCCCAGACGTCGCGCGGGTACTGGTCGGCCCAGGGATCCGCGTTGATCATCAGCGCGTGCAGCTCAAACCGGGTGTCCTTGATGAACGCCAGCGACAGGGTGTCGTAGTTGGCCGGTTTCGGTCGGCAAAACGCCTTCCATTCCGTGTCGTCCCAGTCCAGCAGGCTGTGCACGCCCGCCGCACGGACCCAGTGCACTGCTTTGGTAACGACGCGTGGCGCGGTGTGCTGGCTGCCCAGTGCGTGGCGGCGCTGCAACCCGTACTGGATTTCCAGCCGGACCTGGCCACTCAGGTCGTGCAGCCGGACGTGTGGGTGGCGCGTGTTCTCGACCAGGGTGAACCAGTCGGTCAGCGGAGTGATCTTGCCCTGGTAGCGCCAGCGTTCGTAATGCGATCGGCACAGCGGCATGCCCGGCCCATCCGTCCACAATGGGCAGTCCGGGAATTCGCAGTCCCGTTCCGCCGAAGCGCGTGGCCGGGAGTAGAGCGTCCGCGCCACCCAGCCCTCCAGGCTGGGGCGACCGGACCGGGTCCAGGCGGACATGTGCCGGTTGCACAGGCCCTGGGACTTGACGCTCCGGTTGCACTCACGGACCGCGCAGGTCGCGACAGTGCGGCGCTGTTGTGTCGCGATGTCCTCGGCCGCCAACCATGCCTTCAGTTCCGGAGAACCGGCTGCTTTCCAGCGTTGGTAATGCCCCTGGCAGAGCTGGCGCGAGGCGAAGCTCAGCGCGATGCCGCACGAGGGAATGCGGCAGAAGCCCTGCACGAATACCCGGCTGTCGCGGGGCGGATAGAACACCTCACCGCGGAATTCCGGCCGCACTACTTCCATCAGCCGTTCCAGCAAGCCCGGAGCACGGGTGGCTCCTAACGGCGTCATCACTGTCCGGTCGTTCCTTCCGTCAACACTCCCGCCGAAACGAGGGCCTTCCGGTGATCCTCACTCGTGAGATGCACATACGTGGTCTGCGTGGTGTGCGAGCTGGCGTGACCGAGCAACTCGGCGACCGTCTCGACGGGCACCCCGGCCCGCAGCAGCCGCGTGGCGTAGGAATGCCGAGCCACGTGGGGCGTGAAGTACCCGATGCCGGTCCGCTCCCGCAACCGGTCCACCAGCCGATGGACGTTGCCAGCGGTCATCGGCGCGCCCAGCGGCTCGCGAAACAGGTTGATTAACACGTAGTCGCAGTCCAGTGCTCCGTACTCGACTTCCATGTACTCGGCATAGAGGTCGAACACGGCATCACCGACGGGGATGATCCGCGGCTTGAGTTCCTTAACCCGCGCGTCGTTGACGTTGTGCTCGCGCGGGACCACGTGCACTTCACCGGCTCGCAGGCGCAGGTCGCAATGCCGCAGCCCGAGCGCTTCACCAAGCCGCAGCCCGGACTCGAACATCAGAAGAACCAGGAACCGGTCCCGCAAGTGCGTACAGGCATCCAGCAGCTGGGTCTGCTGCTTCTCGGTGACCGTCCGAGGTCGCTGATGGTGAACACGCAGCCGGATCGGGCTGTAGGAGTCCGCGCTCGGACCGCGCTGGCGGGTGTGCACCAGCATCGGCTGATAAGTCCCTGTCGGACGCGGTCCGTCCAACTCGCCGAGCAGCGCCGGCACTCTTTCGTCGCGCCGGGAATGGAAGCGGTAGAACGATGCGACCGCAGATCGCTTGCGTACCAACGTGTTCTGCTCCACAGCCGACACCGTGCCCGGCAGCATGAACACACCCGACTGCCGGGCGCGCCTCGGCCGACGCAGCCAGTCGAAGAACTCAGCCAACTGCTCCAGGGTCAGCTCGCGGAACTCCCAGCCGCGCTGCTCGAGCCATTCGAACAGATCACGCAGGTCACGCGCGTACGCCTCGACAGTGTTCGGCGCCTTCCCCACAGCGACCAGGTGCGCCAGGAACTTCTCGACCGGCCCTACCGGCAGCCCGCTGCCGTCGACCACGGTGAACGAGCACAGACCAGTGCCCGGCGCCCGCAAACGCTGAACCTGAAGCGGCACCAGCAACCTCCGCACGACATAGGCACGCCAGAACGAGGTGTCTATGTAGCACAAGATGATCTTGAACCCATCCAGCGGGTACCAACGACGGCCTGAGCCCAGGCTCGCTCCGGCGCTCGTCGGAAGCGACGCACTCTGCCTTTGCGGAGGTGGGGGGGGGGGGGGCGGGCCCCCCCCCCCCCCCCCCCCCCCCCCCCCCCCCCCCGGGGGGGGGGCCCCCCCCCCGGGGGGGGGGGGGGCGCGCGCCCCCCCCCCCCCCCCCCCCCCCCCCCCCACCGCGGTGCGGGCGACGGAACCCGCAGTGGTCTTCTCGGCTCCGGGATCCCCGGCTTGCATGTCCAAGCGTCCGC
>NZ_JALBWV010000041.1 GCF_022678645.1 Saccharopolyspora soli
CCCCCCCCCCCCCCCCCCCCCCCCCCCCGCCGCCCCCCCCCCCCCCCGGCGCGGGCGCGGGGGCGCCCCCCCCCCCCCCCCCCCCCCCCCCCCCCCCCCCCCCCCCCGCCCGGGCGGGGGGGGGGGGGGGGCCCCCCCCCCCGGGGGGGGCCCCCCCCCCCCCCCCCCACGACTCAGCGCCCCAGGGCTTCCAGGACCTCCGCGCCCGGCAGCTGGGCCAGCACCTCGCCCGGCGTGATGATCTTGCTGCGCCGCACCCCGCTGCCGACCACCACGGCCGGGGCCTTCGCCACCTCGGAGTCCACCAGGATCGGCCAGTCGGCGGGCAGCCCGAACGGGGTGATCCCGCCGTATTCCATGCCGCTGAGCCGCACCGCGTCGTCCATCGACGCGAACGATGCCTTGCGCACGTCCAGCCGCCGCTTGACCACGCCGTTGACGTCAGCTCGCGTGGTGGCCAGCACCACGCACGCGGCATAGCGCACTTCACCGGCCCGCTTTCCCGCGACCACCACGCAGTTCGCCGACAACTCCAGCGGCGAGCCGTACCGCTCGCAGAACGCCGCGGTGTCCGCCAGTTCCGGGTCGATCTCGGTGACGCCGATCCGCTCGTCGTCGAGTTCGCGAACCGTTGCCGCAACCGGCTCGGCGAGCAGTTCGAGGCGCTCCAGCGCCGAGGTCACGTCCAGAGTTCCGGCGGCCACAGACCAATCAACACCCATGCCCTCGACAATACGAACCGCGCCGAACGCACCGCACGCAGGTTCAGCGCAGGAAGTCCACCAGCAGGCGGCGAAGCTCCCGTCGGTGCGTGAGCATCGGTGCGGATGACGGCAGGATCTCCAACCTGGCGCGGGAGAACGCCGCAGCCACCGCCTTCGCCACCTCGACCGGGTGCAGCGGGTCATCGGTGGCGCCGACGACCAGCACGTCCGACCGAACCGCGGCCAAGGTCGCCACGTCCGGCACCGGAGCCTGCTCCGGCAGTTCGCGGAGCGCATCTTCCAGCCGCGACAACGCCTCGGCACGGCGGTCGACGTAGTCGCCGACGGCGACGCCTGCCGGAACCTGCGCGCCAAGGATCTCGCGCAACGCCGCGCCACCGTCATGGGCCGCGACCGCTTCGGCAAGCCGCCTGAACTCCCGCGCCGCAGCCGCGCCGCGAGGCCGGTCCAACGCGGCGGGCAGCAACAATGCGAACCGGTCGAAGCGGTCCGGATGATCGGCGGCTATGCGCGTCAATGCGCCCGCGCCGAGCGAGACACCGACCGCGCGAGTTGCCTGGACCTCGTCGGCCACAGCGAGGACATCCGCTGCGACCGTCCCGTAGTTCCAGTAGTTCGGCGGCGCGTCAGCGGCACTGCCGTGGCCGGGCAACGTGATCACGACGCGGGTCCCGGACAGCCCGGACGCGGGAATGCGGGCCTCACCCTCGGTGGCACCAAGTCCGTGCACGACCAGGGTTACCGGGGCGCCACGACCGTACGGCGCCCAGCGGACGTCCACTACCAGGACCGCCCCTGGACTTCCCTCAACTTGGGCCGGACGTCGACGATGTAGACGAGCGAGGCGACCAGTCCCGCGATCCAGATGATCGTGAACGGGCCGCGGTAGCTGACGATGAGCAGCAGCGCGGCACCGGCCGTGATGAGCACCCACGCCATCTTGTTCAACTTGTCCACGGCGGTGAAGGCGTCAGCCCGCTGCAACGCCGCGTGCACGAACGCGAAGACCCCGACCGGGATGCCCGCAATCCAGATGATCGTCAGGATCCAATTCGCCAGCTCCACGTGCTCCACCCTACGTGGTCGACGAATCCGAGGGCACCCGGTCAGGCGTCAGCTCTCGCTGGACTTGCTGGTCGAGGACTTCTTCGCGGTGCTCTTCGCGGCGGTCGACCTGGTGGTCGTCTTGCGCGGCGCGGTCTTGGTCTCGGTGCTGGTCTTCGCGGCTGGTTTGGCCGCTGGCTCCTCGGCCTTGACCGGCTCCTCGGCGGGCTTCTCCGCGGTCGTGCCGAACGGGCGGCTGACCTTGCCGAGCACGTCGTCGGCCAGGTCGCGGACCTCGTCAACGGTCTCCTCGACCTTGCCCTGCGCGGTGCCCATCTGGTCCCAGACCTTCTTGACCTGCGGCTGGTCCTGCAACCGGTGCAGCGTCTCCTCGCCGCGCTCAGCCAGGTAGTCGTAGAGCTGCTTGGCCGACTGGCTGTAGGCGTCAACGCGCTTGCGCAGTTCGGCCGGGTCGAACTTGTCGCGCAGTTCGTTGAAGTCGGCGGGCAGGTCGTGGCGCGCGGACTCGGCCCGCTCGCCCAGCTGGGTGCGGATCTTGTTGACCGCTTCCACCACGGCGTGGGCGGCGACGTCGCCAGCGCCGAGCGCGGCGAGCAGCGGGGTGCGGGCCTGCTCGGCCGCTTCGCCCAGGGCGTGCGCGGCCTGCTCGCGCACCTTGTTCACGTCTTCGGTCTTCGGGAAGGCCGGCATTGTGGTCACTCCTCGGATTGCTCGGTGTCCCCGTCGGTCGCGTTGTCGTGCTCCCGACGGAACGAGGCGTAGATGTCCAGAAGCACTTGTTTCTGCCGCTCGTTCAGCTCGGGGTCGGCGAGGATCGCGTCCACCACCGGCCCGCTCTCGCGGCGCTCCAAGATCCCGGCCTGCACGTAGAGCGCTTCGGCGGAGATCCGCAGCCCCTTGGCGATCTGCTGCAGGATCTCCGCGCTCGGCTTGCGCAACCCGCGTTCCACCTGGCTCAGGTACGGGTTCGACACACCGGCGAGCTTCGCCAGCTGCCGCAACGAGATCTGGGCGTTGTTGCGTTGCGTCCGGATGTAACCGCCGAGGTCGCTGACCGCCTGGTTGACGGCCTTGTTGACAGCTTTGTCCACGCGTTCCATCGGGCAAGCACCTTTCCGGTCACCAACCACGATAGCCACGCGTGCTAGCTATTGCAAGCACCTTGCTTGCACCCGATCAGGCGTCGCCCGGACCGGGCCCGGCTACTCGTGGCAGGCGCACATGCAGAACGGATGACCAACCGGATCGGCGTAGACGCGGAACAGCGCGTCTTGCTGATCAGCGGGCTGCGGCAAGGGTGTCGCGCCCGCCGCGATCGCCAACTCGTGCCCCTCCGCGAGGGTCGACACCCGAACGTCGAGGTGCATCATCTGCGGCACGTCCCGACTCGGCCAGGTCGGCGGCCGATAGCCGGGATCGCGCTGGAACGCCAGCGGCGCGCCGCCGGAGGGATCCGCGAGCTCGACCCACCCGTCGTTGGATTCGGCCTCGTCGACCTCCCACCCCAGCAGTCGACCGTAGAACTCGGCCAGCGCCCGCGGATCCGGGCAATCGATCGCGAAAGCTGCCAGTCGCAGCGCGGTCATCGTCGCTCCTTCCAAGGCATGTCTTCGGAATCGGCTTCGCGGCGGCGCGAGCCGCAGACCCGGCCCAGCAGCTGCGCCCTCTTAGTTGACGCAACCTCGCGGAGCCGGACCGGGGTCCAGTGCCGCACCCGGTCGCAGCGCTTCGGTTGCCGCAGCCCACCAGTTTGCGAACCGGTCGAGCCAGACCGGGCGCAGCCTGCCCCCTTCCCGCAGAGCTCGCTCGATTTCCACTCGCCGCGCGGCGGCCGCGGTCAACTCGCGACCGGTCCGACCCGGTTCGATCTGGAACGGATTCATCACCAAGCCCCTAACCTGCTATCCAGTTTTGGCAGTTAGTAACCAGTGTCAAGATTATGTTGGTTACAACAGCTCGGCGCAACCCCCTACTGGCTTACGATGGTGTTCGTGAACAGCAGAGTTGTCGCTCCGGAGGTGGACCGCCCGTCGTCCCTGGAGGTGGTCGAACGCGACTTCGACCACGACATCGAGCTAGTCCTGGCCTTCCTGAACACGTGCGACGCCGAGAAGGGCACCGAGATCCTGGACGATCCCGGCCAGTGGCAGCAGTGGTGCATCGATCAGGACCTCGGCAAAGCGCCCGGCGTGGATGCGGCGCGCGAAATCCGCGACACCATGCGCACCTCGGTGTCCTACGGCGTCCGACCACCGGCGGTGCTCGAAACGGCCTGGCCGGTGCAGGTCCGGTTGCACAACGGGATCCCAATGCTGACCGGCGTCGACGCCCTCGGCAGTGTGCTGGTGGCGGCGGCCCGCCTGGTGCACACCGGACACTGGGGCCGCATCAAGATCTGCCCGGCCGACGACTGCCTGTGGGCGTTCTACGACCGCTCCCGCAACCGCTCCCGCACCTGGTGCTCGATGCGGGTGTGCGGGAACCGCGAAAAGGCCCGCTCCTGGCGGGAACGCCACACCACGACCTGAGCCGCGCTCGACCACGGAGCCTTGGAAACTGGCGTTCAGAGGAACAGCTGGGTCACGGTGTAGATCAGCAGCCCGGCGAGGGCACCGACGACCGTGCCGTTGATGCGGATGAACTGCAGGTCCCGGCCGACCTGGAGCTCGATCTTGCGGGAGGTCTCCTGGGCGTCCCAGCGCTCCACGGTGTCCGTGATCAACGTGGTCAGCTCGTCGCGGTAGTTGGACACCACGTACACCGTGGCACCCTCCAGCCAACCGTCCACCTTGAACCGCAGCTCGGGTTCGTCGGCCAACCGGCGCCCAAGCGAACGCAGCCCGTCCCGCACCCGCACCCGCAGTTCGCTGGACGGGTCCTCGGCGGCGTCCAGCAGCATCTTCTTCGCCGTGCCCCACGCCGAGGAAACCAGGTTCTGCACCTCCGGGTGCTCCAGCACCTGCTGCTGGATCTGCTCGGCCTTGGCCATCGTCTTCGGATCGTGCTGCAGGTCGTGCGCGAACTCGACCAGGAAGCGGTCGACGGCCTTGCGCATCTGGTGCTCCGGGTCGGTCTTGACCGCCCACGCGAAGGACAGCACCTCGGCGTAGATCTTGTCCGCCACGATGGCGTCGAAGAACTTCGGCGACCACGACGGCGCGCGCTGGCTGACCACCCGCAGCACGGTTTCGTGGTTGTCGCGCACCCAGTCGTAGGCCCGGTCGCAGATCAGGTCGACCAGCTTGTGGTGCGAACCGTCGGCGAAGACCTGGGACAGGATCCGGCCCAGCGGCGGCCCGAACGGCTGGGCGAGCAGCTTGCGCACCACCGCCTGCTCCAGCACCTCCTGCACGTCCTCGTCCCGGAGCACCTGCACGGCACCGCGGACCGCAGCGGCCAACTCCGAGGTGACGCGCTCGGCGTGGTCGGCGTCGTCGAGCCAGGTACCGAGCCGACGGCTGATCTCCGCGCGGCGCAGCTTGTCCCGCACCACCTGCTCGGACAGGAAGTTGGAGCCGACGAAGTCGCCCAGGCTGCGGCCGATCACGTCCTTGCGGGTAGGGATGATCGCGGTGTGCGGGATCGGCAGTCCCAGCGGCCGCCGGAACAGCGCGGTGACGGCGAACCAGTCCGCCAGCGCGCCGACCATGCCAGCCTCGGCCGCGGCCCGCACGTATCCCGCCCAGGCCGCGCCGTCGTTCTCCTGCCAGCGGGCCACCACGTAGATCAGGGTGGCCAGCAGCAGGAACCCGCCCGCCACGGCCTTCATCCGCCGCAGGCCACGGCGCTTGTCATTGTCGGAAACCGCTGTCGGCTGCACATCCCGATTGTGGCAGCGTTCGCCGAGTGCTCGCGCCAACGCCGGACCGAGCAGCTGCTGATCAATGCCCGAAAGCGCGAGGCCACGTCAGCCGAGCCGTGGTAGCCGCCTGTTCTCGGCAGCATCCGGGGACAGCACCAGCACCGATGGATCAGGGACCCAACGGACGAGGTGGCGTTCCGCCAAGTGGTCACCGAGGCGAACCAACACCCGCACCCTCCGCGATTTCGACTACGCTGCGCAGACGTGCGTACTCCTGCCCTCACCAGCCGGTTGCAGCCGTTCACGTCCACGATCTTCGCCGAGATCACCGAGCTGGCCAGGAGGACCGGTGCGGTCAACCTCGGCCAGGGCTTTCCGGACACCGACGGCCCTGAGGGCATGCTGCGGGTCGCGCAGGAAGCGATCGCCAACGGCGTGAACCAGTACCCGCCGGGCGCTGGCGAGCCGGACCTGCGGGCCGCGATCTCCGAGCACCGCCTGGCGCGCTACGGGATCGAGCACCGCCCGGAGGACGAGGTGCTGGTCACCGTCGGCGCGACCGAGGCGCTGACCGCCGCGATGCTCGCCCTGGTCGAGCCCGGCGACGAGGTCGTGCTCATCGAGCCGTACTACGACTCCTACCCGGTCGCCGTCGCGATGGCAGGCGGAGTGCGCCGGACCGTTCCGCTGCGGCAGGGCGCCGACCACCGCTTCGCGCTCGACCTGGACGCGCTGCGCGCCGCCGTCGGCCCGCAGACCCGCGCCCTGGTGCTGAACTCGCCGCACAACCCGACCGGCACCGTGCTGACCGACGCGGAACTGGCCGCGATCGCCGAGGTCTGCCGCGCCAACGATGTGATCGCCATCACCGACGAGGTCTACGAGCACCTGATCTTCGACGGTCGGGAGCACCATCCGCTGGCCACCCTGCCCGGCATGGCCGAGCGGACCCTGTCGATCTCCAGCGTCGGCAAGAGCTTCAGCGCCACCGGCTGGAAGATCGGCTGGGCCTGCGGTCCGGCCGAACTGGTCGCCGCGGTGCGCGCGGCCAAGCAGTTCATGACCTTCGTCGGCGGCGCGCCGTTCCAGCCCGCCGCCGCGCACGCCCTCCGCAACGAGCTCGACTGGGTCGAGCAGCTGCGCAAGAACTTGCAACGCAAGCGGGACCGCCTCGCCGAAGGGCTGGCCGAGGCTGGTTTCGACGTGCTGGCCAGCGAGGGCACCTACTTCATCTGCACCGACGTCCGACCGCTGGGCTTCGACGACGGCGCCGAGCTGTGCCGCTCGCTGCCGGAACGCATCGGGCTCGCCGCGATCCCGGTGCAGGTCTTCTGCGACAACCCCGAAGACACCAAGCACCTGGTGCGCTTCGCCTTCTGCAAGCGCGACGAGGTCCTGGACGAAGCCGTCCGCCGTCTGCACAAGCTCCGCTAGAGACTGTTTCGGACGTGGTTTGCGTACCGGTGCGGGTAGCGGAACCTCAGACGCCGCCTCGCTGTGGGATCCCCGACATCATGAATGTCCAGGGCGTCCGCCAACGGTGCACTCCGCTCATCGATCACCTCCGTATCCGAGGCAGACGAATCCGGTTTCGCCGTGCTGCGCCTGCGCTTCGGCGAGTGCGGTCGCCGGGGGAGAACCCGCGCGCAACGCCCGGTGCAGCGACGCCATCACACTGGCCGTTCGCTCGTCCGGGACCGGTACCACGCTGGCGATCACCGTTGCTGTGCCGCGACCGAGCAGGGTGGCTGCCAGACCGCTGACCTGATCGCCTCGGCTGACCACGGACCTGCCCACGTCGCAGGCCGACAGCACCACGGTCGTCGGACCGCGGTGCAGTCGGTCCAAGTCGTAGGCGTACAGCGGACCGTCCACGAGGTCCAGGCAGGACAGCAGCGGCTGGTCGTCCCGGAACCGACCGTGCGCGGCGATGTGCACCGTCGCCGCTCCGTCCACTGCGGATAGCACCCGCTCCGAACTGGCGTCCGCTCCGACCAGCAGCTGCCCGCCCGCGATCGCGTGCAGCCCGCGAACCTCCCGCTCCGCATGTTGCAGACCGGGACCCGCGACCCACACCGGCGCACCGGTCTGGTCGGCGGCTCGGGCATCCAGTGCGCCCCGCAACCAGCACCGCAGCGATGGACTCACAGTCACGCTGCGACCACGGCACGCGGGCAAGGCAGCCCACGGCAGGACGTGCAAGCGCCCGGTCGGGATCACCACGAGCGACCGCCCCT
This sequence comes from Saccharopolyspora soli, assembly GCF_022678645.1. GTDB lineage: Bacteria > Actinomycetota > Actinomycetes > Mycobacteriales > Pseudonocardiaceae > Saccharopolyspora > Saccharopolyspora soli. The sequence continues at coordinate 7,830 of NZ_JALBWV010000041.1, forward strand.
GTTCCAAAGCGGGCAGCACCGGCGCCAACAGCTGCGCTTGGAGCTCCTCGGCTGCGTGCTGCGCTCCCATTTCGAACGTGGGCGCCGCTCGCGGCGCGGTACCCGTGGCCTGCCGGGCGAGCAGATGCCGGAGCCGGGCAGCGTGTGATTCCGCACTCGACTCCGGACCCAGCACGTGCAGCCGAGCATCTCCGTCCACAATGGATACCGCGAACAACCGGCCGCTGTGGGCGAAGAGGCTGAGCAGCACCGAATCACCGAGCTCGTCGATGACGTCGTCGATCCCACCTGGGGCGCGCAGGCCGCTGGTCCGCCCTTCCACCAGCACCGCGCGATGGCGCACCTGCTCTTCCAGCTCCGCGATGGTGCCCAACGCCTGCTTCGGATCACGGCTGCGCTGCGTTTCCAGCACCGCGGCCCGCAGCCGCACCAGCGCCGAATTCAGCCTCGGATCCGTCGGTGGCCGCAGCGCCCGGCGGTGCAGTGCGCTGGCCCGCGACCGCTCGGTCCAGCGCAACACCAAGCGCGGATCACCGATGCGCAGCGCGGCACCCACTGCGGTGTCGCCCAGCTCGCCCGCCAAACCGAAAGCGTGCACACGCAGTTCGAAGGCTGCCATGTCGACCGTTTGGCTGTCGACCGCCTGCAAACCGCCTCGGCACGCCGCGAACAGCCGGTCCGAATCCCCGTCCTGGTCGGCCAGGAGTGCGTCGGCCAACCAGCCGAGGGCTCGATTCTGCGGAGACGCCACCGCTGCGTCGCGCAATGGAGCGCACAGCGCGAAGAACTTGCGGGATGCGGTGCGCATCCCGGCCTGCGCGGCACATCGTCCCGCAGTGAGCCGGAGTTCGGCCGCAGGTCCGATCCAGCCGAACTCCTCGCACGCCGCAGCGGCTCGTCGCGCCGCCGCGAGCGCGTAGCGGGAGCAATGGCCACCGCGCAGCTTCGCCTGCCACCCGATGGCCGTCGCCAACGCGGCCCAGGCGGGTCGCCGCTGCGCGCGGAACAACCGACGAGCGCCGCTGGCGGCCTCCCCGGCGGCAGCCGGGTCGCCGTCGCGCAGCGCGCAATTGGCCAACGCGAGCCGGGTTTCGGCGAGCCGACCAGCCCGGCCACAGGCCGCCAACCGGCTGGCGGCCTGTTCCATCGCGGTGCGTGCTTCGTCGTTCAACCCGGCGGCCGCCAATGCTTCCGCCCGATCGACCAACGCCTCCGGATTCGACTTGGTGTCCAATCCGGCGGATACCGCCTCCTCGAACAGACGCAACGCACGTGGCAGCTCCCCGGCCCGGAATGCGACGCAACCGCGGTTGTGCCGACACGCCGCTGCGCGGGCCTGCTGGCCGTCCGAGGCGAAAACCTCTTCTGCGGCAGCCAGATCAGCCTCCGCTGCGACCAACCTGTTGGTGTACAGGTTCGCCAGCCCCCGCCCCAGCAGCGCGTTCGCCATCCAACGGCGATCGTCGTCGGCCGACAGGCTCCGCAACGCCCGGGTCAGCTCCGCCCGCGCTTCGCCGTGCTGATCGCCCTGGCAGTGCAGGAGACCGCGCAAGCAAGCTGCTCGGGCCCGGTCCGCCGTGGGCAACTGCGGATCCGCCGCCACGAGATGCGCCCAGCTCGCACTGGTCACCCCGCGTTCCAACTCGATCCACGCGAGCGTGAGCCGCAACTGAGCGGCGCGTTGCGACTGCCCAGTCCGGTGCGCGGCGACCAACCCGAGCCGGGCGTGCCGGTATGCCTGCTTGACCCGGCCCCGTTCCACCGCGGCCAGGGAGGCGATATGCCGGGCCAGCACCCGCAACTCGCCGTCGCCCGCGCCCGACAGCAGCTCCTCCGCCTTGCGCATGGCGGCCTCCGGAGCCGCGCTCGCGTTGTCGCGCCACCACAGCGCGGCATTGATCGGATCCGGCGGTGCCACCGCCGTTCCGGCGCTCAACAGACCAGCCAATCCGCGACGGCGGGCGCCGACCGAACCGGCCGGAACACCACGCTCAGCGGACCGCGCGGCACATCCGCCACCCGGAACGCACCGTGCTCGTCCAACGAACCCGAGCACTCGCCGTCGGGGTGCCGGAGCACGACCTCGCCAGCGGGCGGCGCCTGACCGGCCCGGTTCAGCACCATGCCGGACGCCCGGTACTGGCCGCGCACGGTCGGGATCAGGTCCATTTCCAGCACTCGACCCGGCATCGCGAACGTCAGCACCCGAGGTTCCGGCCGCCCGGACCCGCGGACGCTGGCCAACGACTCCGCCGAATCGCCGACCAGCTTCAGCACCTCCGGATCGCGGTACGTCGATCGCCGCCGCACGGCCGCGTACGCATCCGCCACGGCCCGCTCGGGAATCGGATCGCAGGACTGGAACAGTTCGCGCAACCGCCGCAATTCGGCTGGCATCCACCGGTTCATCCCGCCACCTCCTCCGGCACCTCGGCGGCGAGCATGCGTCGCCGCAATTCCGCCAAACAGCGGCTCTTCTTCGGACCGATCGTGCCCCTCGGCACCCCAAGGGCCTGGCTGACCTGGGAATAGCTCGCATCCGGTGCGACCGCCAGCACCCGCAGCAACTGCTGGCAGCGCTGCGGCAACTGAGCGAACGACTTCGCCAGCCGCGAACTCGCCATCGCGCGCAGCACCTTGTGCTCCGGGTTCTCGGCGTGATCCGGCGGCCCGAAGTCGCCGGTGTCCAGGCCGACCGGCGATTCCCGTTGCCTCGCCCGGCGCAACCGCATCGATTCGCGGCGCGCGGTGGTCACCAACCACCCGGACAACGACTCCGGCTCTCGCAGCCGTCCCAAGTTCTCCGCCAACAACAACCAAGTCGCCTGGTAGATGTCCTCGGCGTCCGCGGTGTTCGCGGCGAAGGCGCGCGACACCCCCCACACCACCGAAGCGTTTCGATCCACCAACTCCCGCCACGCCTGCTGATCACCGGACGCCGCGCGACGCAACAGCACCGCGCTCGCCGCAGGCTCCCCGACCTCGTGCACGATCACACCCCTGCCCGATCTCGATCTTTTTCGTCCCGCGTAATAAGAGGAACGAGGGGTGCTCACAGATTCACTTCGCGCCGATTACCGCTCGAACGGGTAACGTCGCCTCACAAGATCGCGTGCTTCTCCGGGATCACGGCCTGCCCGCAAGGCATTCGCGACGGCGGCAGCCACCTGCGGCGCGGCGAAAGACGTCCCGCTCCAACGCGCGTAACCGAAACTGCGGCTGCCGTCCGGCCCCATCCGGACGAAGCTGCTCGTCACATCCACGCCCGGCGCGGCGACATCGACCCACGGGCCGGAATTCGAGAACCCGGCGAGCGCGCCGTCGCTCCCGGTCGCTGCCACGGCCACCACCGACGGCACCGCCGCGGGCCAGAACGGCCTGCTCAGCGCATGATTCCCGGCTGCGGCGACGACCACGGTGTCCGGCCAGTTGCGCAGTTCGTCCCGCAGGATCGGCGGGCACTCGTCGTCCGCGGTGTGGCATCCGGCCGTCAGGACGACGACACCGATGCGTTCACCGCGCGCACCAGCCGCGCGCCGCAACGCACGCAATCCCGCTGCGACGGTGTAGTCGTCGGTGAACCCGAGCGAGGAAAGCACCCGATGCGGGCGGATCACCGCGCCCGGCGCGTGTTGCAGCACCACGCCGCTGACGAACGTGCCATGACCGGCTTGCCTGTCCTGCCCGGCAGCGTCGTCGGCGTCCAGCACTTCCGGCAACGCCTCGAACCAAGGCCGATCCCGGAACCATGGATGCGGGTCGCAGCCGGTGTCCAGCACCCCGACCACGACCGGCGGATCCCACTGCTGCTCGAGTGGCTCCGGAACTGCCTGCGCGGCCTGCGGATCCGCTCCGGTGCCGAACATCACCGGCGTACCGAACATCACCGGGCAGCCGAAATGCACGTGGTTCACGGCTACACCAGCGGTTTCCCGCGCGAGATCGACGCACCGATCCCGCTCCGCACTCCGCAGTCGCAACCTGGCCAGCAGCAGGTCGTCGTCGTGCCGCACGTCGTCGATCCACCTGTGGTACCGGTCCAAGACCGGCTCCAGGTCGCTCGCCGACGCGATGAGTTCGCCGCGCCGGACCAGGCATTCACCTGGTCCGCCGGGATCGTGCAGCAGCAGATCGTGTCCGTAGGAACCCCAGATCTGCTGGAGTTCGCCGATGCTGAGCCGGATTTCAGGTTCCTGATCCACACCGGACACTGTGCCCGGCAACCCGTCCGTCCACAGCGGACACGCCACCAGCGGCCGCCGGGCTCACCCGTCCGACAGCGTCGCACGTCTTTTCTCGTCGCCCGATTGCGTGGAGAATGCGGGACCGACCGCCGTGCCCATCACGGTCGGTGGCCCGAAACCGCCACCGCAGATGGTTGAATACCACAGACCGCGCCGACCACCCCGGCGCACCCGATGCCGCGCCCACGGCGGGGCCCGACCGACAGGCGGTGGTAACCGTGACGGGAACCTGCGCACCGCGCAGTGTCCGGTCGTGGCTCGCTGCGCTCGCGGTTCGGGCAGCTTTCGTCGGCGGCCTGTGCGTCGGTGGCTGGCTCGGCGGGACGTCGATCGCCGCCGCCACCGAGCTGCCCGAGTTCGACCAACCGCGCATCGAGGTCGAGCCGTTGGTGCTCGACCCGGCACCCGCGCCCGAAGTCGATCGGCCTGAGCCGCCCCAGGTCGAGGTGCCGGTGCCGCCGATCGATGAAACCGATCAGGCCGCCGCCACCGTCGATGAGCCCGGCAGCACCCCGCCGGTTCCGCCGACGCCACCACCGAACCGGCAACGCTCCGTCGAGCCACCGAACGCCGACCACGCCGCGCCGCTGCCGAAGCAGACGGCAGTCCACGATGCGACCGTCCAGATCATCCCGAAGCCACGGGCCCCGGATGCGCCCGCACCATCGCACGCCGCCCCGTTGACCAGCCCGAAACCGGCGCCGCAGGAGCCTTCGCCACCGGCTACGTCGCTGTCCGCCGGGACGATCGCCGGGTTCAGCGGCCTGCGCGGCCTGCTGGTGATCCTGCCGACCGGACCGAACCTGTCCGACCCAGCGGTGATCGGCGCCGCGAATCCGGAAACCCGGCCGCTGACCGGCATCCCGTCCTTCGAACCATCGGCGTCGCCCGACTGACGCTGCGCAGAACCGCTCCAGCGGTAACCCTGGTGACGACATCGCACCCACCAGCTCCGAGGCGGCCGTCTGCGCCCGGCCATCTCGGAATCGGGGCGCCGCCAGCCTGTTCCCGGCAACTCAGGTGACCTGCCGGAACGCCAAGGACTGGGCTCCCCGGGCCCCGGTGCCGCATGCCCCGCGGCACCGGGGCGTCCCCCGAGGTCGAACCGCCCGTCGGCACGACGAGGGGCCGTGCCGACGGGTGGTCGACCGTCGGAACTCCTCCTCGCCGCACCGGCCGTGCTCGGACGAACGTCAGGCGATTGGTGCGGTGAGGAGGCTGGGACCAGGGGTTCCATGTACCGCCGCCGTGGCCGCAGCTAGACGGCGGATCGCTTCGGCCAACTGGTCGCCCGGCAGCGTGTAGGGCAGTCGCATCCAGCGTTCCAGCGACCCGTGCACGGAGAAGCGCGCGCCCGGCGCCACCCGGACTCCGCGCTGCTCGGCGGCCACCGAGAGCTGGCTGCTGACCGGCGCTCCGACGTCGCACCACAGGGACAGGCCGCCGTCCGGGACCCGGAAACTCCAGTGCGGCAGGTGCTCGCGCAGAGCCGCCATGAGGTGGTCGCGACGCTCGATCAATTCGGCGCGACGACGCTGCAACACCTGGTCTGCGTCGCGGAGCAGCTCCGCCAGCACGAGTTGTTCCAGGATCGGGCTGCCGAGGTCCAGCGCGGCGCGGCCGACCACCGTGCGCTGCACGAACTCCTCGGTCGCGCGGATCCAGCCCAGCCGCAGGCCACCCCAGAAGGACTTGCTGGCCGACCCGACGAGGATCGCCCGATCGGTGAACACAGCCATCGGCGGTGGCGGCTCCTCGTCGGTGAGGTCGATGTCGACGAGCGTCTCGTCGATGACCGCGGTCGTGCAGGTGCGCGCCAGGGCCCGCCCCAACCGGGCACGCCCCTCGGCATCCAGTCGGATGCCGGTCGGGTTGTGGAAATCCGGGATGAGGTAGGCCAGCCGCGGCGACGTCTGGCGCAGGTTCGCGGTGAGCAGCTCCAGATCCCAGCCGTCGTCGACCATCGGCACCGCGACCGGCATCGTGTTGAGCCCGCGGATCGCCTCCAGCGCATTCGGATACGTGGGGTGCTCGACGAGCACCCGCTCACCCGGCGACACCAGCATCCGCAACACCAGGGCGAAGGCGTGCTGCGCGCCATTGGTGACCAGGATCTGCTCGGGTCCGGTCGGCAACCCCCGCTTCGTGTAGCGCTCGGCGATCCGCTCGCGCAGCGCAGGAAGCCCGTGCGGTTGGTAGCCGTGGCCGGACAATTGCTCGGCGAACCGCAAACGCGCCCGATCCGTCGCCGCGCACAGTTCGGTTGGCGCGTCGGGCGTGGCATGCGCGAGGTTCAGCACCTCGTTGTCCGCAGTCGGGAACCAGCCGCCGTGCGCTTCGTTCGCGCGCCCGCCCTCCGGCAGTTTCACCCACGACCCGGCACCGCGCCGACTGGCCACGAAGCCCTCCTCGCGGAGCCGGTCCAGCATCCGCGCAACCAGGGTTCGGCTGACCCCTAGAGCGTCGGCGAGCTCACGCTCAGCTGGCAGCCGGGTGCCCGGCGGCAGCCGACCGTCCAACGCCAGTTGCCGCACCGCGGTGGACAGCGATCGGGAAGACGGCCGCTGCACGCCGCGCCAGGAACCGAGCAGTTCGACGAGCTTGCGAGCGTGGATGTGTGCCGACGGGGTGAGCGACATGGATCCAATGTAGTGCAATTGGCACTCGACTTGAAATCCAATTCTCGTCTAGAAATGCCTCATGGCGTCGATCTCAGCACCCGTGGACCTCTCCCCGCTCTCGATCCGAATCCGCCCGCTGTCCAGGCTCGGACGCCTTCTCGGTGGCCTGGTGCTCTACGGCGCGAGCATGGGTTTCATGGTGCGCGCCCAACTGGGCCTCGACCCGTGGGACGTCCTGCACCAGGGGTTGGCCCAACGGCTGGGCTGGAGCTTCGGGACGATCACCGCGCTCACCGGCGCCGTGGTCCTGCTGGCCTGGCTGCCGCTGCGACAGCGACCCGGCATCGGCACGGTCGCCAACGTGGTCGTCATCGCGGTCGCGGTGGACGCCACGCTGGCGCTGACTCCGCCGGTCGATCCGCTGCTGGCACAGATCGTGCTGATGATCATCGCCATCGTGCTGAACGGGATCGCCACCGCGGTTTACGTCGGTGCGCGGCTGGGCCCAGGGCCGAGGGATGGGCTGATGACCGGCCTGCACGCCCGTACCGACTGGTCGGTACGGGTGGTCCGCACCGTGATCGAACTCTGCGTGCTCAGCACCGGCTGGCTGCTCGGCGGCACGGTCGGCGTGGGCACCGTGGCCTACGCGCTGGCCATCGGACCACTGACCCAGTTCTTCTTGCGGTTCGCAACAGTCCGCGAGAAAAAAGATCTCTGCCCCTAGAGACATCTCGGATACCACGCAGTAGCATGGGGGCCGTCCACCTGACCCCCAGGGGTGGACCTTGGCGCCCCCGCACTCCCGGTAACCCCCAGGCCGGTTGAGCGCGGGGGCGTCCCTATGTTGGCCTTGCCGTTTGCCCTGGCAGTAGCGCCCGCGGCGGCATGGGCAGCGGTGCCGGTAATCGATCAACCACGAGGCGCCAGTTCGAACCGCGTGAATTGACCGGATCTCCCAGATTGGGCACCGGGGCTTGGGAGCGGTTCGGGGGCCGGGGCGCCGGATTCGCCGAAAGCGGTGACCGATCCGCATGCGCTGAAATAGGGTCGGGCGCGATTGGTCAGGGGAGGGTCAATGGTCATCTTCGGCGTCGCCCTGCTGGTCGCGGCCGTGGTCGGGTTCTTCTTCATGCGCCGTGCGCGTGATCAGTTACACGCGATGATCGGCTCCGAAACCCTGCCGGTGAACGAGTTGGAGCTCCAGCGCAGGGCCTCCGACGAGGTCGGCGCACGGGGCGGGTTCCGCAAGCAGTGCGAGCTGGTCGGGCAGGCCCATCCGCGTCCAGAAGGCACGCTCGTCTCGGAGCTCAGCAAGACCGAATGCGTCTGGTTCCGCTACGTCGTCAAGCGGCAGTACGAGCGGGTGACCCACCGGGATGGTCGTCGGCGGGTGAGTCGGCACACCGAGACCGTCGCCCAGCACACGTCGTGGGAGGGCTACGCCCTGCGCGACGACCACGGTGTGCTGATCGGCGTCGATCCCAACGGCACCGACCCGGACCGGCCGGAGCAGGTGGTGAGCCGGTTCGAGCCGTACCACCCGCAGGGACCGACGGTGTTCGGCATCCAACTGCCGAACATCTTCGATGGCAGCGGCACGATCGGCTACGAGTACCAGGAGTGGGTGATCCGCCCCGGTCGGCGGCTGTACGTCCTCGGCGAGGTGCACGACAAGATCGGCCCGCTGGTGATCGGCAAACCTGAGCGGGACGGCCACTTCATCATCTCCACCCGCACCGAGCAGGAGTTGCGGGACAGCCGCCGAACCCAACACCAGTGGCTGGCGTTCGGAGTTCCGGCGGCGGCCCTGGTCGGACTCGTGCTCGTCATCCTCGGCATCCTGCGCTGAAAACGAACGCGTGAAGGTCCTCGTTGCGCTTGCTGATCACCTGGTTGACCGTGCTTTCCTCGTAGGCTGAACCTCAGACGTGACGGACAGGAGGCTGCGGTGGCCGAGACGACGGTGGCCGAGGTGGTGGCCGAGCTGGCCGCGCTTGAGGACCCGAAGACACGTGAGGTGAACGAGAAACACGGTGACGATCACGGTGTGAACCTCAGCAAACTGCGCGCGCTCGCGAAGCAGCTGAAGACGCAGCAGGAACTCGCGCGCCAACTCTGGGAGACGGATGACACCGCGGCGAGACTGCTGGCGATCCTGATCTGCCGCCCGAAGGCGTTCGAGCGTGACGAGTTGGACGTCATGTTGCGCAAGGCGCGCACCCCCAAGGTGCACGACTGGCTCGTGAACTACGTGGTGAAGAAGAACCCGCACTCCGAAGAGCTGCGCCTGGCCTGGTCCGCCGATCCGGATCCGGTGGTCGCGAGCGCTGGCTGGGCGCTGACCACCGAGCGCGTGGCGAAGAAGCCCGAGGGCCTCGACCTCGCGGGACTGCTCGACGTCATCGAGGCGGAGATGAGAGACGCCCAGGATCGCCTGCAGTGGGCGATGAACCACTGCCTGGCCCAGATCGGGATCGAGCACGCCGAGCACCGCGCCCGTGCAATCGACATCGGCGAGCGCCTGGAGGTGCTCAAGGACTACCCGACTTCGCCGGGCTGCACGTCGCCGTTCGCGCCCATCTGGATCAACGAGATGGTCCGCCGACAGCACGACAAGTAGGAAGGTTCGCGCTGACGCCTGTGCCGGTGCCCGGCTGGCACGTACTCGTCAACGGCGAGATGCCCGGCGACTCCGGTAAGCCAGGACTGGTGATGGGTGAACCGTGGGGATTCAACTCACAACGTGCCGCCAGCGGCGAATGTGTCCTGTTCCCAGGGAAGTCGGAGTAGAGCCAGATCGACGAGTTGGTCCAGCCGTGCCCGGCTGACGCCAGATGAGGCTTCGACCGCGATGCCCTGAGCGAGGGCGACGACGTAGTGGGCGACCGCCTCGGGGTCGACGTGCGCAGGCAAGTCGCCTTCAGCGGCCGCGCGTTCGAAGCGTTCTCGGAGCCGAGCGGTTCCGATGGCTCGACGGTTGGCCAGCTCGTCGCGGATCTCGCGGGCCTCGTCGCCAGCGGCGAGAGCACCCTGGACGAGCAGGCAGCCCGCCGGGGTGTTCTCGCCGGTGGAGGCCCGGACGGCACCGCGTAGGAACTTCTCGACGACTGTTCGCACGGCAGGCTGAGCCAGCGCATCGTCGGCGTAGCTGAACACGGTGGCTACGTAGCGATCCAGGGCCCGGCGGAACAGACCTTCCTTGGAGCCGAAGGCTGCGTAGATGCTGCCCCGCTTCAGCTGCGTGGCCTCGGTGAGATCCGCGATCGTCGTGCCTTCGAAGCCCTTCGCCCAGAACACGCGCAGCGCGGCGGCTAGCGCCTCGTCCAGGTCGAACTCGCGCGGGCGGCCCATCGGCACGTTAGACACCTCACAACAACTTCGAGACCGAGCGTTCAATATACCGCTTGACCAGGCCGTTGTCCGATGGCACGTTGGAGACATATTGAACGTGCAGTCAAAAAGCTTCAGGAGATCAACATGGCCAACCCGCTCAGCGGAAAGACCGCCCTTGTCACTGGTGGTTCTCGGGGTATCGGAGCGGCTGTGGCTCGGCGTCTGGCGGCCGATGGCGCCGCCGTCGCGCTGACCTACACCAGCTCCAGAGACAAGGCCGACGAGGTCGTCGCGGGCATCCAGGCGGCCAACGGGCGCGCGGTGGCCATCCACGCTGACAGCGCCAACCATGACGATGTCGCCGCCGCTGTCACCGAGACGGTACGGACCTTCGGCGGGTTGGACATTCTGGTGAACAATGCCGGCGTCGGGGCGGTACAACCCGTGGACGAGCTGTCCATGGACGACATCGACCGACTGATCGACGTGAACGTTCGTGGTGTGGTGGTCGCTATTCGGGAGGCACTGAAGCACCTCAGCGACGGGGGGCGGATCATCACCATCGGCAGCATCAACGCCGACCGGATTCCGATCGCCGGACTGTCGGTCTACGGGATGACCAAAGCCGCTGTCGCGGGCCTCACCCGTGGATTGGCGCGGGAACTGGCGCCGCGCGGTATCACCGTGAACAACGTTCAGCCTGGCCCGATTGACACCGATCTGAACCCCGCAACTGGGCCGTTGGCGGCGAGCATGCTGAGCGTGATGGCTCTGGACCGGTACGGCACCTCCGACGAGGTCGCCGCGATGGCTTCCTACCTCGCCGGTCCGGAAGCGGCTTTCGTGACTGGCGCAAGCCTGAACATCGACGGCGGCTACACCGCCTGAATGCCTGGAATTCCCGACACCCGGACAAAAGAGTCCGAGTTTCGGAGGTCGGCAGGAAACCGCGCGTCGATCGACTCTCCTCCGCCCTGCTCATCCCCGGGTCCCCGACCGGACCGTGATGGACATGATGGGCTGGTCGATGGTCACCATGAAGCAGCGATACGTGCACGAGACCGACGCCCTCCGAAGGGACGTCGCCGACCGGCTGAACGCCTACTTCTAGGATGCCAGCTGAGACCCGAAAAGGCCGCTACCGGATCGGTAGCGGCCTTTTCGCAGGTCTTAAGCGGTGGCCAGGGGCGGGGTCGAACCGCCGACCTTCCGCTTTTCAGGCGGACGCTCGTACCAACTGAGCTACCTGGCCGATAGCGTCCGGCTCGCTGCCGTTCGCCTTGGCGACCCAGACGGGACTCGAACCCGCGACCTCCGCCGTGACAGGGCGGCGCGCTAACCAACTGCGCCACTGGGCCATGCTCTCGATCTTCAGTTGTTCGTACCCCCAACGGGATTCGAACCCGCGCTACCGCCTTGAAAGGGCGGCGTCCTAGGCCGCTAGACGATGGGGGCTTGGCCGATCCGAAACCGACCCGGCCTTGCCTCCAACCGGCTTTCCCTTTTCAGAGCGCCCCGTTGGCAGTGATGAAAGCTTACGACATGCCCGCACGGCCCCCAAAGCGGGGGTCGATAAACCATGCGCCACCGCCACGCGTCGCTGTCCCGGACCGTGCCCAGCGCCCATGCTAACCACCTGACCTGCCGATTCATACCTCTCGGGCAACACCTTTCGGAGCGAGTCGACGCGCACCCGAGGCCGGACACGAGCACGAGATCACCGCGAACCAGACAAAAAGAGGTAATGTGATCCGCGACTCAAGATCGTCCGGTCAGCTCGGCGCGGGCAGCCACTCGTCCCGAGCGACCCCGGCGAGCACCACGCGCCAGACCTCCGCGAAGCGCTCGGCCAGCCCGACCGGATCCGGACCGACCGCGCGTGCCCCCACCAGGGCCGCGAAGACCACCCGCGACGCCTCCGCCGGATCGACACCAGCGCGCAGTTGGCCCTCCGCCGCGGACTTGTGCATCAGGTTGTCGAGCACTTCGTCCCAGCCGTCCCCGGACGGCGTGCCGATGCGCTGGCAGGTGAGCAGCAGTCCGGCCCGGTGGATGACGTCCTGCTCCAGCCTGCGGGCCTCCTCGCCGGTCAGCCCGACCACCGTCGACAGCGGGTCGAGCCCTCGGCTCAGCCACCGTTGCCGCATCTCAGCCACGCTTCGCAGGTACCGCCGGACCATCGCCTCGGCCACCGCTTCCTTGGCCGTGAAGTGGAAGTAGAAGGCTCCCTTGGTGATGCCGCTGCGCCGCAGGATCGCACTCAGCGTGGTGGCCTGGTAGCCGATCAGGTCGAACTCCTCCGCCGCGGCGGCCAGGATGGCGCGGCGGGTGAGTTTGGCCCGATGCTGCTGCGGCATGGTGCGACTCCGGCACGTGGCAGGTCTTCCGTGATCCGCCCGAGCGACGTGGCCCACGAACGGATGATCAACTATGCCACCGGAAGTTACCGCGAATCCGGCCACCGTGCCCAGCGGACTCACCTCGATACCGGCGTCCCGCGCCCCGTGCCGCGAGCGGCCCGGAAACGCTCCCGGTCAGCGGGTGACCGGTGGCTGCCCGTCCTCGTCAGGTGCCAGTCCCAGCATGTCCAGCAGGAGTTTGCAGTCCTCGGCGTTCTCCGCGCTGCGGGCGACCGCCATCCTGGCCCGGTGCACCTGCTCCGACGAGATCCGTGATGGCTCGCCAGCGCGCGGGACGGGGACCGCGGCGGACTGCCGCGAATGCCCGTCTTCCTGTTGCCACAAGAACTTTCGTACGTCCAGCGACCCGTACATGACGCCTCCCCGGCCTCAGGTTTCGCCGCAGGCTATCCACAGGTTGTCAACACCCGCAGCCCCCCAGAGAGTGATTTACCTTCGACTCAGAGTAATCAGCTGGGGTACCTCGATCCACTTCGGATATTGCTCTCGTCACACCCGCCACTCGGCCCCCCGCGGCGATCGTCCACACTGGACGTTCGACACCGTTGTCGGATACCCGCATCGAGTCGTGGCCAAAACCTGCCAGGAAGGAACTCGCATGAGCAGTCAGACGTTCACCGTCGGTGGTATGACCTGCGGCCATTGCGCGAAATCGGTCACCGAGGAGCTTTCCGATCTTCCGGGTGTCACCGATGTGCAGGTCGCGGTGGACAGCGGCCAGGTGTCGGTGACCAGCGACCAGGAGCTCAGCCGGGATGCGGTGACCTCGGCCGTCGCCGAGGCCGGGTACACCGTCACCGCTTGGCCCAGCGACAACTCCGCCGCGTAGCACTCCGGACCGGCGCGCAAGACCGCCGACCGGACCTGCCGCGAAACTGCCGGACGCACGAATCGTGCGGCGAAACCTCCCCAAAGGGCCCTACCGCATGCCACAATCGGGTCGCTGACACACCCCCGGTCAGCATCTGTGGAGATCCCCTCCGGCCCCCGCGTTCCTCCCCCTGGCGCGGGGGCCCTCCGCTGTTCAGGGGACCGATTCGGCCGAGTGGTCACGCAGCGGAGCCACAGCTTCCTCGGGCCCGTTCGATCCACTACTCACAGTGACAGGGATCACAGCTGCTCGCGGGTCGCAACCCAACCGTTATCGTGTGCGGGTGGCTATAGGACGAACGAAGACGGGCCGAGGGCGGCAGAAACCCGCCGACTCGGCCGAACCGGATCCCGAGTTCGACTCGTACTTGGCTGCGCTGGCCCCGGAGGAGGACCTCGAATCCACCGGAGCCGGACGTCGCTTCGGCGGCTCTCAGGTCTACCAGCTGCGGCTGCCGCTGATGGCCAACGAGCGCCTCCGGGAACTCGCGGCCAAGCAGGGCACCTCGCCTGCGGCGCTGGCCCGCGACTGGGTGCTGCAGCACCTCGAAGAAGCGGAGCCGACGCCGGGCGGCCAGCCGCCGGTGTGGCCCGGCCAGGACGCACCGCAGGCTCCCCGGCCAGCGCGGGAACGCGGCGCGCACGCCGGGTACTCCGACGTCGAGCAGACCGACGAGATCACCGTGCCGCAGAATCGCTTCCGGCGCTGATCCCCGACCCCGACCAAACCCCCGACCGATGACCGCCAGTCGGCGCCAGGCCCTCGCTGCCCGGCGCCGACTTCGCGCATTCAGGCTGGCAAGCCCAGCTCGCGGGCGATCAGCATGCGCTGGACCTCGCTGGTGCCCTCGCCGATCTCCAGGATCTTGGCGTCCCGGTAGAAGCGGCCGACCGGGGTCTCGTTCATGAACCCGTAGCCGCCGTAGATCTGGGTGGCGTCGCGGGCGTTGTCCATCGCCGCGTTCGACGAGGCGAGTTTGGCGATCGCGGCCTGCATCTTGTACGGCTCGCCGCGCAGCATCCGCGATGCCGCGTCGTAGTAGGCCAGCCGCGCGGTGTGCGCCCGCAGTTGCATGTCGGCGAGCTTGAACTGGATCGCCTGGTATTCGCCGATCCGGTGGCCGAACGCCTCGCGCTCCTCGACGTAGCGCAGGCACTCGTCGACGCAGCCCTGGGCCAGGCCGACGCCGACCGCGGCGATCGCCACCCGTCCTTCGGTGAGCGTCGCGAGGAACTGCGCGTAGCCGCGGCCGCGTTCGCCGAGCAGGTTCTCGGCGGGCACCCGGCAGTCGTCGAAGGCCAGTTCGTGGGTGTCGGAGGCGTTCCAGCCGACCTTCGAGTACTTCTTCGCGACGGTGAAGCCCGGCGTGCCGGAGGGCACGATGATCGTGGAGATCTCCTTGCCGCCGTCCGGCTTCTGGCCGGTGACAGCGGTGATCGTGACGAAACCGGTGAGGTCCGTCCCGGAGTTGGTGATGAACGCCTTCGAGCCGTTGATCACCCACTCCCCGCCATCGAGCACCGCTGTGGTGCGGGTGGCACCCGCGTCGGAGCCGCCGCCGGGCTCGGTGAGGCCGAACGCGCCTAGGACCTCGCCAGCGGCCAGCCGGGGCAGCCAGGTGCGCCGCTGCTCGTCGGTGCCGAACCGCAAGATCGGCATGACGCCCAGCGAGACACCGGCCTCCAGGGTGATGGCGACCGAGGAGTCGACCCGCGCGAGTTCCTCCAGGGCCAGGCACAGCGCGAAGTAGTCGCCGCCCATCCCGCCGTGCTCCTCCGGGACCGGCAGCCCGAACAGGCCCATCCGCCCCATCGCCTGCACCAGCGGGTACGGGAATTCCGCGCGTTCGTAGTAGTCGCCGATGACCGGGGCGACTTCCTTGCGGGCGAAGGTCTGCACGCTTTCGCGCAGGGCTTCGTGCTCTTCGCTGAGCCGGTGGTCCACCATCGCTAGACCTCCTCTTGAGCGGCGAGGACAGCCAGCGGCTGGTCGAGCCCGACCGACTGCCCCTTCCTGGCGTGCACTTCGGCGACGACGCCGTCGATCGGCGCGGTGACGGTGTGCTCCATCTTCATCGCCTCGACGACGAACAATCGCTGTCCACTGTGGACATCTTGGCCGGGTGCGACGTCCGCGACCAGCACCGTGCCGGGCATCGGGCTGGTCACCACGCCGTCCGATCGGCCGCTGCTGCCACCCCGATCGGCGAGCAGCCTGAGTTCGGCGAGCGCCCAGGTGTGGCCGTCGGCGGCGAGCCAGGTGGTGCCGTCGACGTGCGCGTAGCGGTAGCGACGGGTCCGGCCCTGGTAGGTGGCGGTCAACGTGTCGACGTGCGCTTCGACCGAGGCCCGGTGGACCGCCGTTGCGGGCGTCGTTTCGACCGAAACCACGGCGTCGTGGGCACGGCCGCGGATGTTCACGCGCACTTCACCGTCAGCCCGGGCGAAGCGCCAGGTGCTCCAGGCGGGTTCGCCGAGCCGCCAGCCGCCGGGCACGTCCCACGGGTCGACGACCGAATCGGTCGGCTCGGCGGCGAGCAGCCGTTCCAGGGCCGCGGCGACGTAGACGTGTTCCGGTGTCGTGTTGCTTTCGGCGATGAGTGAATCCAGCTCGCGTTCGACGAGTCCGGTGTCCAAGCGCCCCGCCAGCACGTCGTCGTGGCGCAGCAGAGCGCGCAGGAACGCGACGTTGGTGTGCAGTCCCAGGACCGCGGTTTCGGCGAGCGCGGCGTCCAGGCGGCGCAACGCACCGCCTCGGTCGTTTGCCCAGGCGATGACCTTGGCCAGCATCGGGTCGTAGTCCGATCCCACGCGCCCACCCGCGCGCACCCCGGAGTCCACCCGAACGCCGGGGCCGGACGGCTCGTGCACGGCCAGCACGTCGCCGCCGGTCGGCAGGAAGTTGCGGGTCGGGTCCTCGGCGTAGACGCGGGCCTCCACCGCGTGGCCGTCGATCGCCAGGTCCTGCTGCGCCCACCGCAGCGGCTCGCCCGCCGCGACCCGGACCTGCTGTTCGACGAGGTCGACGCCCCGTTCCCCGGCAATCGACGTGACCAGTTCGGTGACCGGGTGCTCGACCTGCAGCCGGGTGTTCATCTCCATGAAGAAGAACTCGCCGGGGCGGTCCGCGGAGACGATGAACTCGACCGTGCCCGCTCCGACGTAGCCGACCGAGCGGGCCGCGTCGACCGCGGCGGCGCCGATATCGGCCCTGGTCGCGGCATCCAGCAGCGGCGAGGGCGCCTCTTCGACGATCTTCTGGTGGCGCCGCTGCAGGCTGCACTCGCGTTCGCCGAGGTGCACGACGTTGCCGTGCGCATCCGCGAGCACCTGGACCTCGATGTGCCGGGGACGGGTGACGAAGCGCTCGACGAACAGCGTGTCGTCGCCGAAGGCCGCCCGCGACTCCCGGCGGGCCGACGTGATCTGATCGTCCAGAGTGGACTCATCGTGGATCAGGCGCATGCCCTTGCCGCCGCCACCGGCCGAGGGTTTGAGCAGGACCGGGAACCCGATCTCGATCGCGGCCGCGCGGAGGTCGTGGTCGGTCATGTCCAGCTCGTCACGGCCGGGCACCACCGGGACACCAGCTGCGGAAACGGTCCGCTTGGCGCGGATCTTGTCGCCCATCGACTCGATCGCGGTGGCTGGTGGACCGATGAACGCGATGCCCGCCTGTGCGCATGCCTCGGCGAAGCCCGCGTTCTCGGCGAGGAATCCGTAGCCGGGGTGGATCGCCTGGGCACCGGTGGTGCGCGCGGCGTCCAGGATGCGCTTGCCGTCGAGGTAGCTCTCGGTCGCCGGACTCGGTCCGATGTGGACGGCGGTGTCGGCCTCGACGACGTGCCGCGCGCCGCGGTCGGCATCGCTGAACACTGCGACGGAGCGGATGCCAAGCCGCCGGAGCGTGCGGATCACGCGGACGGCGATCTCGCCGCGGTTGGCCACCAACACCGTGTCGAAGCGCTGCATCGTCATCCCTTCACCTAGCTCGTGAGTGGTTGTGGCCGCTCTGGCGACCGCAACCACTCACGACACCTGAGCTGCGGATACTCCAATCACATCCGGAAGACGCCGTAGGAGATCGGTTCCAGCGGTGCGTTCGCCGCGGCCGCGATGGCCAGGCCGAGGACTGTTCGGGTCTGCTTCGGGTCGATGACCCCGTCGTCCCACAGCCGGGCCGTGGCGTAGTACGGGTGGCCCTGGTGTTCGTACTGGTCCCGGATCGGCTGCTTGAACGCTTCCTCGTCCTCCACCGACCAGTGCTCGCCGCGGGCGTCGAACTGGTCGCGGCGCACCGTCGCCAGCACCGACGCCGCCTGCTCGCCGCCCATCACCGAGATCCGCGCGTTCGGCCACATCCACAGGAACCTCGGCGAGTACGCCCGGCCGCACATCGAGTAGTTGCCCGCGCCGAACGAGCCCCCGATGACGACGGTGAACTTGGGGACTCGGGCGCAGGCCACCGCGGTGACCATCTTCGCGCCGTGCTTGGCGATACCGCCCGCCTCGTACTCCTTGCCGACCATGAAGCCGGAGATGTTCTGCAGGAACACCAGCGGGATGAACCGCTTGTCGCACAGCTCGATGAAGTGCGCGCCCTTGAGCGCCGACTCGCTGAACAGGATCCCGTTGTTGGCGATGATCCCGACCGGATGCCCGTGGATCCGGGCGAACCCGGTCACCAGGGTCGTGCCGTAGTCGTGCTTGAACTCGGCGAACCGGCTGCCGTCGACGATCCGCGCGATCACTTCGCGCACGTCGTAGGGGGTGCGGCTGTCGGTCGGCACCGCGCCGTACAGCTCCTCGGGGTCCACCGCCGGGGCTTCTACCGGCGCAATGTCCCACGGCCGGGGCTGGCGGGGGCCGAGCGTGCTGACGATGGAGCGGACGATCCGCAGCGCGTCCGCGTCGTCGGCGGCCAGGTGGTCGGTGACTCCGGAGGTGCGGGAGTGCAGCTCACCGCCGCCGAGCTCCTCGGCGCTCACCTCGGCCCCGGTCGCGGCCTTCACCAGCGGCGGACCACCCAGGAAGATGGTGCCCTGGTCGCGGACGATCACCGCCTCGTCGCTCATCGCCGGGACGTAGGCGCCGCCCGCCGTGCACGAGCCCAGCACAGCGGCGACCTGCGGGATGCCGCGAGCGGACATCGTCGCCTGGTTGTAGAAGATCCGGCCGAAGTGCTCGCGGTCCGGGAACACCTCGTCCTGCCTGGGTAGGAACGCGCCGCCGGAGTCCACCAGGTACAGGCACGGCAGGTTGTTGTGCAGCGCGACTTCCTGCGCCCGCAGGTGCTTCTTCACGGTGATCGGGTAGTAGGTGCCGCCCTTGACCGTGGCGTCGTTGGCCACCACCACGCACTCCCGCCCGGACACGCGGCCGATGCCGGTGATGATGCCCGCCGATGGCGCTTCGTCGTCGTACAGGCCGTGCGCGGCCAGCGGCGAGAGCTCCAGGAACGGCGAGCCGCGGTCGAGCAGCGCGTCCACCCGGTCGCGCGGCAGCAGCTTGCCGCGTTCGACGTGCCGGATGCGGGCCTTCTCCGGCCCGCCCAGCCGGGCACGGGCGAGTTGGGCGTTCAGGTCGTCGACGAGTTTCGCGTGCTGATCGGTGTAGCGGGCGAACTCCGCCGAGTCCGGGTCCACGGCGGTGCGCAGGGCGGGCGCATCCATGGGGCACACCTTCCACCGAGGTTAGCCATCGTTAACACGATCGATGTTAACGATGACTAACGCGTTTCGTCTAGTATCGACCTCGATGTCCGCCGACGCAGCGAAACCGTCCCGCCGCGAGCAGATCCTGGCCGCCGCGGCGGAGAAGTTCGCGCGCTTCGGGTTCCACGGGGTCGGAATCGACGACATCGGCGCCGCGGTGGGCATCTCCGGGCCCGCGCTCTACCGGCATTTCCGCAGCAAGGACGCGATGCTCGCGGAATTGCTCACCGGGATCAGCGATCGGCTGCTGCTCGGCGGCCAGGACCGGGTCGCCGCCGCCGCGGACCCGCACGACGCGTTGGACCGGCTGGTGCGCTGGCACGTCGAGTTCGCGCTGTCCAACCCGGCGTTAATCACCGTGCAGATGCGCGACCTGGACAGCCTCACCGAAGCGGACCGGCACAAGGTCCGCGAGCTGCAGCGCAGCTACGTGGAGGTCTGGGTGGACGTGCTGTGCCAGATCCGGTCGGACCTGGCGCGCCCGACCGCGCGCGCCGCCGCGCACGCGGTGTTCGGCCTGATCAACTCGACGCCCTACAGCGCCCACCTGGACGCCGAGACCATGTCCCACCTGCTGCACCGGATGACCCTCGGTGCGATCGACCACGCCACGATCCCCGCCTGAGCGCACCCGCCTGCCACGATGCGGAGCTCCACATTCGGGTGAGGAGTGCCCTTCACCTCGCCTTATCGGGTTCGCCGGGGCAGCAGTTTGCGGGCGTTGCGCGGCGGGTCAAGACTGGAACGGGTTACGGCCAGCAAGGATGCTCCCGCGAGTGCAGGAGGCGGGCATGGCCACTGTCAAGGTTGAGCCGACGCAGGTTCCGACGCGGGCCCGCATCATCGGGCGGCCGCCCAAGGGCAAGCGCCTGATTCCGTGGCTGCACACCACGGATCCCAAGGACATCGGCATCCTCTACCTGATCGCCTCGTTCTTCTTCTTCATCACCGGTGGCGCGATGGCGCTGCTGATCCGCGGCGAGCTCGCGATGCCGGGTCTGCAGTTCCTCTCCCAGGAGCAGTACAACCAGCTGTTCACCATGCACGGCACGATCATGCTGCTGCTGTTCGCCACGCCGATCGTGTTCGGCTTCGCCAACGTGGTGCTGCCGCTGCAGATCGGTGCGCCGGACGTGGCCTTCCCCCGGCTGAACGCGCTGTCCTTCTGGCTGTTCCTGTTCGGCGGGTTGATCGTGCTCAGCGGGTTCCTGCTGCCGGGCGGCGCGGCCGACTTCGGTTGGACCGCCTACGCGCCGCTGTCCCGCTCGATGTTCAGCCAGGGGCCCGGCGGTGACCTGTGGGCGGCCGGGCTGATCGTCAGCGGGCTGGGCACCATCCTGGGCGCGGTCAACATGATCACCACGCTGGTGTGCCTGCGCTGTCCGGGCATGACGATGTGGCGGATGCCGATCTTCTGCTGGAACATCCTGGTCACCAGCCTGCTGGTGCTGATGGCGTTCCCGATCCTGACCGCGGCGCTGTTCGGGCTGCTGATCGACCGGCACCTCGGCGGGCACGCGTTCGACCCGGCCAACGGCGGGCTGATCCTCTACCAGCACCTGTTCTGGTTCTTCGGCCACCCGGAGGTCTACATCGTGGCGCTGCCGTTCTTCGGCATCGTCACCGAGATCTTCCCGGTGTTCAGCCGGAAACCGCTGTTCGGCTACACCGGGCTGGTGTTCGCCACGTTGATGATCGGCGGGCTCAGCGTGGTGGTGTGGGCGCACCACATGTTCGCCACCGGTGCGGTGCTGCTGCCGTTCTTCTCCTTCGCCACGTTCCTGATCGCGGTGCCGACGGGGATCAAGTTCTTCAACTGGATCGGCACCATGTGGCGCGGCCAGCTGACCTTCGAGGCGCCGATGCTGTTCGCGGTGGGGTTCCTGGTGACGTTCCTGCTCGGCGGGCTGACCGGCATCCTGCTCGCGGCGCCGCCGCTGGACTTCCACGTCACCGACACCTACTTCGTGGTGGCGCACTTCCACTACGTGCTGTTCGGCACCATCGTGTTCGCGGTGTTCGCCGGGGTGTACTTCTGGTTCCCGAAGATGACCGGCCGGATGATGGACGACCGGCTGGGCAGGATGCACTTCTGGTTGACCTTCGTCGGCTTCCACCTGACGTTCCTGGTGCAGCACTGGCTGGGCGACGAGGGGATGCCGCGCCGCTACGCGGACTACCTGCCCTCGGACGGTTTCACCACGTTGAACACCGTTTCCACGATCGGCGCGTTCATCCTGGGCGCTTCGATGCTGCCGTTCCTCTACAACGTCTTCACCAGTTACCGGTTCGGCACCGTGGTCACCGTGGACGATCCGTGGGGGCACGGGAACTCGCTGGAATGGGCCACGTCCTGCCCGCCGCCGCGGCACAACTTCACCGCGCTGCCGCGCATCCGGTCGATCCGACCGGCGTTCGAGCTGCACTACCCGCACATGGCCGAGCGGCTGGACATCGAGGCGCACGCGACCCTGCGCCGCAACAGCTAGACACTATCGTCCTTTCCATGAATCGTTCATAATACGAATGATTTGGTAGAGTACGGGCGTGGCAGCAGAGCTCCCCAAGACCGGCGTCGCGTTCCTGCTCGTCCAGCTGGGCAAGCATGCCGCGATGAAGTTCGGTGCCCGCGTCGGCGCGCTCGACCTGACACCGCCGCAGGTGGGGATGCTGCGGATGATCGCCGCGCAACCCGGACTGAGCCAGCAGGCGCTGGCGGGTCGCCTCGGCATGCTGCCGAGCAAGGTCGTCTCGTTCATCGACGACCTGGAGGGGCGCGGCCTGGTCACCCGCACCCGCAGCAGCCGGGACCGCCGGGTGTACGAGCTGACCCTCACCACCGAGGGCACCGAACTGCTCGGCGAGATCCAGTCGGTGGCGGCCGAACACGAAGCGGACTTCTGCCAGGCGCTCAGCGCCGCCGAACACGCCCAACTGCTCGACCTGCTGCGCCGCCTGGCCGACAGCCACGACCTGCCCCCAGGCATCCACCCCGGCTACCGCGACATCCGCTGACGATCGCGGGTCAGCCCGCCGGGACCGGTTCGGAGCGGGCGATGACCTGGCCGCCCGCGTCGAGGGCTTCGACGGCGGCGAAGGCTTCGGGGCCGGGTAGTTGGACGGTGGTTTCGAAGCCGGATCTCGGGGTGTCGGTGATCGGGCGGAGCTGGTCCGGTGCCGCGCCCGCGAGGATTCGCCAGCCGCGGACTTCGGTCGCTCCGTTCCAGCTCGCGTACACGGTCGTAGCGGACAGCACGGCCACCGGCTGGTCGGTGGGTGTAGCGGTCCAGGGCAGGCGGAACGCTCGGTAGGACGGCATGCCGTCGCCGAAGGAGCCGTGCAGCAACACCGCCCCGCTCTGGTCGAACTCGGTGAACTGCGGCTGCGATCCCCAGCCGACGAAGCTGTGACCGCCCGGCAGCACCTGGTGGTTGCCCTGGCTGACGCTGGTGGCGCCGCCGGGATGGCTGGCGGCCCGCACCAGTCCGACGGTGCGCGCCTGCTGGTCGACGCTGAGCACCAGCGCCCGCGATGCCGGACCGGGCTCGCTGGCGGCGTTGTCGAACAGGCTCATCGTCCCGTTGGGCAGCCAGCGCGCATCGTGCTGGCGCGCGAACACCGCCTCGGGCGCGACCGCGAAGTCGCTGCGGTTGCCGCCCAGCCGCCACTGCACGCCGCCGGTCGCGCGGTCCAGCTGGTACAGCGCGTCGGTGTGCCGGGCCGAGATCAGCAGGTTGCCCGCCGCGTCTTCGGTGATCGAGTTGAGGTGGATGTAGTCGTAGGGCGCGGCGGGGTCCTCCGGCGGCGGCACCGTGGACTCCTCCAGGCCGACGTGGTCGAGGCTGTGCCAGTCGAACAGCACCGCACCGGTGGCGATGTCGATCTCCTGGACCACGCCCTCCACGACCGGCCGGTCCAGTTGCACCGTGTGGTAGGCGATGATCAGCGCGGTGTCGCGCGGCGTGATGACCATCTCGTGCAGATCGGCGCGCAGGCCGTTGCCCGCACGAACCGTCGCGATCTGCTGGTAGGACTGGTCGTAGACGACGTACTCGCCCTCCCCGTAGCCCGGATGCGGGGCGCCCTGCCACCAGGTGAGCACCGGTTTTCCCTGGTAGGTCTGGGCCTTGAAGTCCATTGTGAACAGTCCGGCGCCGTCGCCGACCGGTTGGAACCACACCGGTTGGCCGGTGTCGTCGATGATCATCGGGCCGCTCTGGGCAGCCGTGCCGTGCGGCGCGAGGAAGATGTAGCCGGGTTCGGTGCCGTTCGCCGGGGTTTCCATCTGCACCATCGGCGGGCTCAGGTCCGGCCTGGTGACGAAGTGGTGCGGTTGCGGTGGCGCGGCGATCGCCGGTGCCGCACCCACCAGCAGCAGCGCCAGCACGGCCAACACGAGCGCAAGACCGTTCGAGCGCAGCTGTCGCATCGAGCTCTCCGTCCACCGGGGGTCGGTCGAGTCCGAGAGCTATCACTGATCAACTGGCGATCGATAGTCAGTTGCGGAAAGTTTCCACCATTCCCGTTTGCCAGAATGCCCAACGAAAACGCCCCGCAGATGTGCGCAGTGCACTCCGAACATCCACTGTGGACAGATAGCTTTCCGGCTGGGCCGAACGGGCGTTGTCCGACGTGGCGCGGTTCATAATCGTTTCAGGAACAAGGCCGCGCGAGCTACTGTTGAAGGCGTCTGGGAAGCGCCACCGACAGCCGCCTTCCGCCAATCGCTTCCTCGAAAACCCGAAATTCGACGTGCACAGCTGTGCGCCCGGACGGCGAGGACGCGAGGACCGAAACCGACCGACACGTTCGTTTCTGGGGAGACTTCCTTGCCCATTGCCCTGTTGGCCCTGGCCATCGCCGCATTCGGGATTGGAACGACCGAGTTCGTGATGATGGGCCTGCTGCCCGATGTCGCCACCGACCTGCAGGTGTCGATCCCGGACGCAGGCGGTTACATCTCGCTGTACGCGCTGGGCGTGGTGATCGGCGCACCGCTGCTGACCATGCTGGGGATGCGCACTCGGCGCAAGGCGATGCTGCTCGGCATGCTGGTGTTGTTCACCGTCGGAAACCTGTTCTCGGCGTTCGCGCCGACGCACGAACTGCTGCTCACCGCCCGGTTCGTGGCCGGACTGCCGCACGGCGTGTTCTTCGGCGTCGGCGCCGTGGTCGCCGCGAGCCTGGTCGCCACCGACAAGCGGGCCCAGGCCATTTCGATGATGTTCATCGGGCTGACCGTGGCCAACATCGTCGGAGTGCCTTTCGGCACCATGCTCGGCCAGGCGCTCGGCTGGCGCTGGGCGTTCGGTCTGGTCGCGGTGATCGGCGTGATCGCGCTCGCCGCGGTCGCGGCGCTGGTGCCCAGCCAGCCCAAGCCCACCGACGTCAGCCTGCGCGGCGAGCTGCGGGCGTTCCGCCGCCCGCAGGTGTGGCTGGCGTTCGCCGTCGTGGTGTTCGGCTTCGCCGCGATCTTCTCCTTCTACAGCTACATCAAGCCGGTGCTAACCGACGTCACCGGCTACACCCCGACGGCGGTCACCGGGCTGCTGGCGCTGTTCGGCGTCGGCATGACCGCGGGCACCGCGGTCGGCGGGCGACTGGCCGATCGGGCGCCGATGAAGACGCTGTACGTCTTCATCGGTGCGCTGGCGGGCAGCCTGCTGCTGTTCGTGGTGACCGCGCACAGCATGGTGCTGGCACCGATCACGGTGTTCCTGATCGGGGCGACCGGCTTCGCGGCCATCCCGAGCATCCAGGCGCGGATCCTCGACCAGGCGAAAGAAGCCCCCGCGCTGGGTTCGGCGAGCATCCAGTCGACCTTCAACATCGCCAACTCGCTGGGCGCCTACCTCGGCGGTGTGGTGCTCGCGGCCGGGTTCGGGCTGACCGCACCGAGCTGGATCGGTGCCGTGCTGGCGCTGGTCGGCCTGGCCTTCGCGCTGGTCTCCGGCTGGCTGGACCGGCAGCCGCGGCGAGACGAGGTCGTCGTCTCGCACCGCGCCGCGCAGCCCACCGAGGCGGCCGACATCAGCTAGCCGAGCTCGGCCGCATTGAATACGGTGGCCGCAGCGCAGGCGGCGCCAGCCGTCGCCACCGGCCCGCAGCGCACGCTCGCGGGCGACCAATCCGACATCGGCGGAGGAAAACACCCCCATGACACAGGTTCCGAACATCACGCTGAACACCGGCGCACCGATGCCGCAGCTGGGCTATGGCGTCTTCCTGGTGTCCAACGACGAGGTCGTCGAGCCGGTGCGGGCGGCGCTGCAGGCCGGGTACCGCAGCATCGACACCGCCGCGGCGTACGGCAACGAGGAGGGCGTGGGCAAGGCGATCGCCGAGTCGGGCATCAAGCGCGAGGAACTGTTCATCACCACCAAGCTCTGGAACGACGAACAGGGCTACGACAGCACGCTCAAGGCGTTCGACGAGAGCCTGACCAGGCTCGGGCTGGACTACGTCGACCTGTACCTGATCCACTGGCCGGTCCCGGCCAAGGACCGCTACGTGGAGACCTGGCGGGCCTTCCAGGAGTTGCACGCCGACGGCCGCGCCAAGGCCATCGGGGTGTCCAACTTCCAGATCCCGCACCTGCGCCGGTTGTTCGAGGAGACCGACGTGGTGCCCGCGGTCAACCAGATCGAGCTGCACCCGAACCTGACCCAGGCGCAGCTGCGCGCCTTCCACGCCGAGCACGGCATCGCGACCGAGGCGTGGAGCCCATTGGGGCGCAACAGCGGGCTGTTGAACGACACCACGCTGACCTCGCTGGCCGAGAAGTACGGCAAGACGGCGGCGCAGGTCGTGCTGCGCTGGCACCTCCAGCTCGGCAACGTGACGATCCCGAAGTCGGCGACGCCGTCGCGGATCCAGGAGAACATCGAGGTCTTCGACTTCGAGCTGGCCGACGACGACGTGGCGGCGATCAGCGCCCTGGAGACCGGCAAGCGCATCGGTCCAGACCCGGAAACCTTCGGCGCCTGACGACGGGCGATTTCGCGCGAAATCGCCGCGTTCCGTGGGGAGCGGATGCCGATTTAGCGCGAAATCGGCATCCGCACGAGGCGGGCTCCGCGGCTCGTGGTCAGGCGACCTGGACGTGGGGGCGTTGGGTGAAGCCGCGGAGGACGTTGCTGCCGGAGCGCAGCGACGCCACCTGGCTGCGGGTCGCCAGCCACTTCGGGAACTTCGCCAGGCGCTGCAACGGTGTGCTGCGCTGCGCCGAGGTCAGCGCCGCGGTGCGGGAGACCTTCAGCGCGCGCGGCCGTCGTTCCCGCTCGTAGGCGCGCAGCAGGTCCGCCGGGCTTCCGTCCACATCGGACAGGAACTGGGTGAGCAACCAGGCGTCCTCCAGCGTCTGGTTGGCGGCCTGCGCCACCGCGGGCGGCATCGCGTGCACCGCGTCGCCCAGCAACGTGCTGCGGGGGCCGCCCCACACCGTCGGCACCTTGTGCCGGATGTGCGGGAAGAACCCGAGGTCGTCGTCGGTGACCGAGGCCAGCAGTTGCTCGACCGGGTCCGGCCAGCCCCGGTAGACGTGCCGCAGCTCGGCGACCGACAGCACCGGGTCACCGTCCTTCCACGGCATGTCGAACCACCAGTGCAGCAGCCCGCCGCCGGTCGGGATCAGCCCGCAATGCGCGTAGCGGCCCGCGATGTTGAGCGTCTGGTGGCCGTGCGCGATGGGCAGGTCACTGGTGGTCATCCCTTGCCAGCTGGCCCAGCCGGTGGGTTTCGCGGGCGCGCCGCCGAGCACCTCGCGGCGCACCACCGAACGCTGGCCGTCGGCGCCGATCACCACGTCCCCGGTGACCGACGTGCCGTCGGCGAAGTCGACGACGACGTGATCCGGATGTTCGGTCACGCCGATGCAGCGGCGGCCGAAGTACAGCACGTCCGACGGCAGCGCGTTGGCCATCAGCTCGATCAGCGTGCGGCGGGGGATCTGCACGGTCGGCGAGCCCAGGCGCTCGGTGACCTCGCCGAGATCGGCTTCCCACAGCAACCGTCCGGTCTCGGTGAGCGACCGGAGGCTGTGCAGCGGTCGGCCGATCTGCTCGATGTCGATGCCCAGCTCGCGCAGCGCGGCGGTGCCGTTGCTCCACACCGTGATACCCGCGCCGGTGGTGCGCAGAGCGTCGGCGTGCTCGAAAACCCGCACGTCGTGGCCCTTGTCGACCAGTCCGTTGGCGATGGCGAGTCCCCCGACTCCGGCCCCGATCACGAGAACCCGCATCGTCTCCATCCGTCATCCCCGACGTCAGTTTTCCCCGGCAATTTTATCCACTCGACCGGATGTACCGAATTGTCCTTGGTCACACGCGGTGAACAAGCTGATCAACGGACCCACAAGATGGTTGAAATCAAGACTAGGCATGCTCACATTCGCAAACTATGTTGCGAGCATGACCCCACGTGTTGCACCACCGTTTCGCGCCGACCACGTCGGCAGCCTGCTGCGCCCGCAACGTCTGCTCGACGCCCGTGACGAACACGCCGCGGGCCGCATCGACGCCGCCGAGCTGCGCAAGATCGAAGACGAGGCCATCACCGAAGTGGTGGCCATGCAGGAAGAAGTCGGCCTCAGCAGCGCAACCGACGGCGAATTCCGCCGCAGCTCCTGGCACATGGACTTCCTCTACCAGCTCGACGGGGTCGACAAGGTCGAAGACGCCAACCTCAAGGTGCAGTTCCACAACACCGACGGCGATATCGAATTCGTCACCCCGGACTTACGGGTGGATGGCCGGATCGGACTCAGCAAGACGATCTTCGCCGACGCGTTCACCGCGCTGGCCGAGCGCGTCAAGACCACGACCCCGAAGCTGACCATCCCCTCACCGGGCATGCTGCACTACCGCGGCGGCCGCGCGGCCATCGACGAAACCGTCTACCCGGACTTGGCCGAGTTCCGCGCCGATCTGGCCGCGGCATACCGCGCCGAGGTGCGCGCGCTGGCTGATCTCGGCTGCCACTACCTGCAGCTGGACGACACGAGCCTGGCCTACCTCAACGACCCGAAGCAGCGCGCGCAGCTGACCGCGCGCGGCGACGACGCCGAGCACGCCCACCTGCAGACCATCGAGCTGATCAACGACTCGCTGCGGGGAAGGCCGGACACGCTGTCGGTCACCACCCACATGTGCCGGGGCAACTTCCGCTCCTCGTGGGTCGCCGAGGGCGGCTACGACTTCGTCGCCGAGGCGCTGTTCAACGAGCTCGACGTGAACGGCTTCTTCCTGGAGTTCGACGACGAGCGCTCGGGCACCTTCGCGCCGCTGCGGTTCGTGCCGAAGGGCAAGGTCGTGGTGCTCGGGTTGGTCACCACCAAGCGCGGCGAGCTGGAGTCGAAGGACGACCTCAAGCGCCGCATCGAAGAGGCCAGCAAGTACGTCGACATCGACCAGCTCTGCCTGTCGCCGCAGTGCGGGTTCGCCTCCACCAAGGACGGCAACGCGCTGACCTACGAACAGGAAGTGGCGAAGTTGCGGCTGGTCGTGGAGACCGCCGCCGAGGTCTGGGGCTGAGCAGTCGGACCGGCGCGGGGAACTGCGGTTCCCCGCGCCGAAGAACATGCGCCCTTCCAGGTTCGGCCGCTACGCGGGCCACCCGGTGCGCGAGTGCGACTCAGGCGGCTTCCAGGAACCGCCCGGCGACCAGGCCGGGCTCCTCGGCTCCGTCGAACCGCACCCACAGGACGGGACCGTCGAAAACCTCTGGGAGACCGGTCGCGGCCTCCACCACGGTGCCGACTTGATCACGGAACCGGCCGAACGTGGCGCGGACCCGCACGCCTGGTTCAAACGGGCTCGATGACTGCTCCATGAGGGGGACGTTACGTGGCCAAGGGCCACAACGGAAATCGCCGTCCCACCGCACTAGAGGTCGTCGCGCTGACCTGCGTCGCCGCCGAAATGGGAGGATGGCGGGCAGCGGCGCCGCGCAGCGGTGACCGGCGTCACCTGCCGAAGGGAACCGATTGCGGACCATAAAGCAGCCGGGCGAGCACGAGCTGGAGGTGAAGAGATCCCGCTTCCGCTGCGCGCTCGCGCGGGTCACCGATGAAGCGGAGGCGCGGGAGTTCATCCAGCGGCGCCGCAGGCTGCACCACGACGCGAGGCACCACTGCTCGGCGTTCGTGCTCGGCGACTCCGGTGAGATCCAGAAGTCCAGCGATGACGGCGAGCCAGCGGGCACCGCGGGCGTGCCGATGCTGGAGGTGCTGCGCCGCAACGAAATCACCAACACGGTCGCCGTGGTGACCAGGTATTTCGGCGGCGTGCTGCTCGGCGCGGGCGGCTTGGTGCGCGCCTACGGCGGCGCGGTGTCGGCCGCCTTGGAGCACGTCGGCCTGGTCGAGCGGCGCCCGGTCCGGATCGTGACGACCACGGTGGACCACCTGTTGGCCGGGAAGCTGGCGAACGACCTCCGCTCGGGCGGTTTCCAACTGGCCGACACCGAGTACCAGGACCTGGTCCGCTTCCACGTCAACGTCCCGGAATCCGACGTGGACGACTTCCGCACCTGGCTGGCGGAAGCCACCGGCGGTGTCGCGCAGGCCGAGATCGGCGACCTCACGCACGCCGAGGTGGACATCTGAACCCGCGCCGCTTTTGCGCGGTTAGTTCGTTGTGGACGTGCCGAAGAGGCGGTCTAGGTGGTAGTCGATCGCCTCGATCGCCGCTTCGCCGGTGCGGTGGCCGAGCAGCAGTCCTACCGACAGCCCGTCGGGTAGTGCGAGCAGGGCTTCTGCCTCTCGCTCCGGGTTCCGGTCAGCGGGCAGGTCGCCGGACTCCTGCGCGGCGCGGAGTTCGGCGGCGATCCACTGCTCCAGCTGCGGCCAGAACCGGCGGTACATCGCGGCCAACTCGGGGGAGCTGAGCGCGCGCAGGAAGAACGCCACCGCGGTCAGGTACTCCATGCGGCTGTCGTCGGAGAGCGCCAGCATTTCGAGCATCAGTGCGCGCAGTACCGCGCGCGCGTACGGTTTGCCCGGTTCGTTCTCGATCCGCTGTCGGATCCGCGCCGCAGCGCGGTTGTTCACGTGGTCCATGGCGTAGGTCAGCATCTGGTCCTTCGACCTGAAGTAGTGCTGCACCGCTCCCATCGAGATGCCCGCCTCCGCCGCGACGTCCCGGAGGCTCACCGCCTCCAGACCACCTCGGCTGGCCAGTCGCAGCAACGCCTCGGCGATCTGGATCCGCCGGGCCTCGTGGTCCACCTGCTTCGGCACCGCTTCCACCTTTCCAATGCAACCGCATTGCAAACCGTTCGAGGAGCGGTTTACCATGCAGTTGCATCGTAACCCTCCGCGCCCGCGGAGGAACATTCGACTGGGGACCTCTCATGACCGACCTGAAACAGGCGCCCACCTCCAGCCGCATCGCCGCGATAGACGTCGTCCGCGGCGTCGCGATCCTAGGCACGCTGGGGACGAACATCTGGATCTTCACCGACCCTCGCGGGCCGTCCGGCCTGCTGAGCGCGGTGGAGACCGGCACGATCGCCGCGAACGTCGAAGCGACCCTGCGATTCCTGGCCAACGGCAAGTTCCTGGCCCTGCTCACGCTGCTGTTCGGCATCGGCCTGGAGTTGCAGTACCGGTCGGCGCTGCGCCGACGCGGGCGCTGGCCGGGCTGGTACCTGTGGCGGGCCGCGCTGCTGTTCGGCGAAGGTCTGCTGCACTACGTGCTGATCTTCGAGTTCGACGTGCTGATGAGCTACGCGGTGACATCGATGCTGGTCGCGTACCTGATCGGCCGCAGCGGGCGGGCGATCAGGGCGTGGACGATCACGATGATCTCGCTGCACGTCGCGTTCATCAGCGTCATCACGCTCGCCCTGCTCAGCGGGCATGCGTCGATGAGCGGGACGCCGTCGGAGGTGTTCGCCTCCGGCAGCTACCTCGACCAAGTCGCGGGGCGGTTGGCAGGTTGGAGCACCTACCGCGCCGAAGCGATCTTCATCATCCCGATGTCGGTGGCGCTGTTCCTGATCGGCGCGCGGCTGCACCGGGCGGGCGTGTTCGCCCCGGACGGGCAGCGGTTGCGGAACCGGCTGATGCAGTTCGGTTTCGGCGTCGGCGTGCCGTTGAACCTGCTCACCGCGTACGCGGGACCGGACTGGTTCATGGTCGACCGCTACATCCTGCCGCCGATCATCGCCCTGGGACTGCTCGGACTCATCCCGACGGTGCTCGCTGCGATGCGCAGCGCTCCCGGTCTCCTGCAGCGGGGTCTGACGGCGGTCGGCCGAACGGCGTTGTCCTGCTACGTCTTCCAGAACCTGGTCGCGACGATCCTGTGCTACGGCTGGGGATTGGGCCTGGCGACGCGGTTCGACTGGGCCCGCCCGTGGTGGGTCTTCGCGGCGTGGGCGGCGATCTGCGCGAGCTTCATGGCCCTGTCGACCTGGTGGCTCCGCCACTTCGACCGAGGCCCCCTCGAAACGGCCTGGAACTGGGCCTACCGCCTCCCACAACGGTGAATTCCCCGAGGTGAGGGGCACCCTTTACCAACTTACTTGGTAAAGGGTGCCCCTCACCCACCACCCATCAGGGTGATCAGGGCCGCAGCCCGCTGTTGCTGGGGCTTGGGGTCGATTTCGCGCGAAATCGGCACATCCACACTGGCACGCGGAACAGGCGTTAGGCGGTTCGGTGCGCGGGGCTCTTGCCCGTCCTGTCCGGTCGGGAGTTCCGTTCGCCCCGGATCCGCCACACGCTCACCGCCCCCACGACGGCGCCGAGGGCGAAGCCCGCCAGGACGTCGTGGGGGTAGTGGACGCCGATGAAGATTCGGGAGAAGCCCTCCAACAGCGCCAAGACCACCGCGAGTTCCGTGATTCGCCGCCACAGCACCGACAGCGCGATCGCGAAGGCCGCAGCCGCGGCCGAATGGCTGCTGGGCAGTGACCAGTTGCTCACATCCGCGCAGTTCTCGATGGTTCCGCCTGGGATCGGCAGCGCCCGGCACGGTCGTAGCTGCTGCACCTGGTCTTTGATCAGCTCGCTGAGGAACCAGCTCACCGGAGCGGCCACCAGCGGCGCGATCAGCACGAACGGCCGCCGATCGACACGCCACCACGCCAGTACCGCCAACGCGGCGAAGACCCCGAGCAGCGCCTGGGTTCCGAACAGCGCGAGGCCGTGCACCCATTCCGGCGTGGACGTCGCCCATTCGGCGATTCCGCGATACCAAGTCGCGCTGAGTTCCAGCAAACTCCGCATCAATCCGACAATACCGACCGACCGGTAGCGTTCCTCTGGTGAAGGTGTCGAAGCGGGACGCGCTGTGGTGGCTCGTCCTGTCAGTCCCCGTGCTGGCGGTGAACCAGTTCGCGACGCGGTTCCCCGGCTGGGAGGTCGTGCTCGGCGTCGTCGCGGTGGGCTGCGCCGTAGTGCTGCGTCGCACCCGGCCGCTCGTCGCGGTGGTCATCACGTTGGCGACCTGGTCGATCGCGCTGATCGCCAGACCGGACGATGCCGCCACAGGGGCGTTCGCCTTGACCGCGGCGCTGATCGCGATCAGCTACTCCGCCGGATACCAGGTGCGTCGACATCGTGACGCGTTGTTCCGGCTCTCCCTGGCCACGGCCTTGCTGTCGCTGATCGTGCTCGTGTTGTCGCACGACGTCGGGGCCTGGCTGGTCGCGTTGCTCGGCGCTCTGCTGCTCGCGCTGGTCCCATGGCTGCTCGGGCGGCATCACCAGAAGTACCGGACGCTCGTGCGGGCCGGTTGGGCGCGAGCGGAGCACCTGGAGCGGCAGCAGGAGATCGTCCGGGAACAGGCGCGGTTGCAGGAGCGCACCCGGATAGCCAGGGACATGCACGACCTGCTCGGGCACCAGCTCAGCCTCGTCGCATTGCGCGTCGGCGCGCTGGAGGTCGCGCCCGAACTGGCTGCCGAGCACCGGGACGCAGCCGGTCAGGCCCGGATTTCGGTGACCGATGCGGCCGAGCGGTTGCGGGAAGTCGTCGAGGTGCTGCGCAACGACGCGGCGCCGGTCACGAACGACGAGAGCGTTGCGGAACTGGTCGAGCACGCAAAGCAGGCCGGGATGTCCGTGACATTGGCGGAAACCGGCGACATACCGCAGCCGTCGATGCGCCTGCGCGCGGTGTGCCGGATCGTCCAGGAGGCACTGACCAACGCCGCGAAACACGCACCGGGCGCGGGCGTGACCGTGGAAGTCCGGCACAGCGCGGACGAGAGCCACGTGTCGGTGGCGAATCCCCTGGTTGATGCCGAGGCTGCGGCCGGGAACGGGTACGGCCTCGTCGCGCTCGCCGAACGCGTTCGGCTGGCGGGCGGTTCGTTCCGGGCTGGCCCGCAGCAGGGACGCTTCCTGCTGACCGCGCGGATTCCGCAGGTGGCGCAGGCCATTCCGGCGACGTCGGAGTCCGCCGAGCACCTCGCGCGGGCGGAGAGCCAGGTGCGCAGCAGCCGGAACATCGCGATCGCGGTCGCTGCGGCGAGCGCCGTGGTGCTGGGGTTGCTGAGCGTCGGCGTCACGGTGTTCGACACCATCACGTCGGTGTTGCCCTCGGCGGCCTTCGACCGGATGCAGGTGGGGCAATCGCGGTCGTCGATCGAGCCGTTGTTGCCGATGCGCACCCGGATCGACGACCCGCCCGAGGGCGACCCGCCGCGACCACCTGGGACGAGCTGCGCTTACTACAGCACCCACTTCAACCCGTTCGACCAGCGGCGCGGGGATCTGCACCGGCTGTGCTTCCGGCAGGACACGTTGGTGGGCAAGGACTTTCTGCAACGGTAGGAGGAGACGTGCGCTTGGTGCTGGCCGATGACGAGGCCATGATCCGCGCCGGGGTGCGGGCGATCCTGGCCGCCGACCCGGACGTCGAAATCGTCGGCGAAGCCACCAACGGGCGAGATGCCGTGGAACTGGTGCGTCGGCACCGGCCGTCGGTGGCGCTGTTGGACATCCGGATGCCCGGTCTCGACGGGTTGGGCGCGGCGGACGAAATCCGCCGCGTGGCACCGGAAACCGCGGTGCTCATCATGACGACCTTCGACGAGGACGCCTACGTGACGCAGGCCCTGCACGGCGGGGCCAGCGGATTCCTGCTGAAGACCGGGGATCCGCGCGAACTGCTGCTCGGTGTCCGAGCGGCGGCCGAAGGCGGCGCGTACCTGTCGCCGCCGGTGGCGCATCGGGTGATCAAACAGCTGGGCGGGCCTCGGCTGCAGCAGGAAGTCGCCGCGCGGGAGCACGTGGACGCGCTCAGCGCGCGGGAGCGCGAGGTGCTTGCGCTGGTGGGGGCCGGGTTGTCCAACGCCGAGATCGCCCGGCGGCTGCACGTCGTGGAAGGCACGGTGAAGGCGTACGTGAGCGCGATCCTGAACCGGCTGGGCGTGCAGAACCGGGTGCAGGCGGCGATCCTCGCCTACGAAGCAGGTCTGGTGGAGCGCGGGACGGCGCGGTCTTAGCGCGGTGCCGGGAGTTGGCGATTTCGTGCGAAATCGGCGGTTCGCGTGGGGAGGGAGTGGCGATTTCGCACGAAATCCCCACCCAGCCGACGCGGTCGGGACCCGGACGGCTCAGTCGTCAGGGGCGTTGCGGGGTTGGTTGGCGGGTTGCGGCCAGGGTGGTCGCGAGGGCCATGACTGCCGCTGCCGTGATCGCGCCGAGCAGGAGACCGGCTACGACGTCGTGCGGGTAGTGCACTCCGACGAAGACTCGCAGGAAGCTCTCCAACACCGCGAGGACCACCGCGACGACAGCCAGTCGGCGCCAGGCGACGGCGAGGCCGACTGCGGCGGCTGCCGCGATGGTGGCGTGGTTGCTGGGTAGCGACCAGTCGCCGGGCTCGGGGCATTCCGCGATGGTCGCCGCGATGTTGCGGACCGCGCGGCACGGGCGTTCCTGCTCGACGAGGATCTTCGTGAACTCGCTCATCGCGTAGGCGAGCACCGTGCTGACCGGTGCCGCGAACGCGAAGACGCGCGCCCGGCGGTCGGCTCGCCAGGTGCGCCAGAGGTTCACCGCCACCAGCGCTGCGAGCACGAGCAGGACGGCTTCGGTGGCGATGTCCGCCAACCCCTGCACCCAAGCCGGTGCGTCGTGGGCGAGGCCGGTCACCGCGCGGTACCAGTCGATGCTGATGTCCGGCACGTCCTCGATCTCGTTGGCGGCCAACGAAAAACTCATCGATCCTCCACGTCTTCGCAGGTCAGGCGATCGACAGTAGGGATCCTCCCGCTGGCCGGGCAGTGGTCTTTCGGCAACGACCACCTTGACTTTCGTCAGGTCCCGAGCACCGGGCGCACGCGGGAGATGCACCCCCGCAGAGGTGCCCGCCAATTTCTCGCGAAATTGCGAACCGCTGCTCGGTGGAGTGGGCGCATCCGTTGGGATTTGGTGGTGAACCGGTGGTCGGCGCGCGATACTCCAGCGCGACTGGATCGTCGGTCAGGAGGTCCTGTGTGCGTTCTCTGCTCGTCGCTGGCGCTGTCATCGCCGCGCTCGCAACTCCGGCGCACGCCGCGGACGCTGATCCCCTGGACCCGCTGCTGCGGTCGGCCGCCGAACGCGTCGCGACGTCCGACCAGGTCGCGGCGGCCAAGTGGGAGGCCGACCAACCCATCGACGACCCGGCGCGCGAGCAGCAGGTGCTCGACTCCGTCGCGCGCAAGTCGGTGCAGCTCGGCATCGGACCGGAGGAGTCGAAACGGGTCTTCCGCGACCAGATCGAAGCCAGCAAGGTCGTGCAGCGCACCCTGCACGCGTACTGGGCGACGCACCCCGACGAGCAGCCGACCGAGCGCCCCGACCTCGGGCAGCTCCGACCGATCATCGACCGGCTGGGCGACGAGATCCTGCTTGAGCTGCGCGACACCGAGCAGTTGCGCGAACAGCCCTCCTGCGGCGTCCACCTGATCAGCGCCTTCCAGCAGACCCGCAGCGACCTGCGGCTGAGCGGCCTGCACCAGGCCGGTCTCGCCCGCGCCATCCCCTCGATCTGCACGTCGTGAGTGGTAATGGTCGCCCCAGCGACCATTACCACTCACGACCCGTGGGTCAGCGGAAGTCCGCGATGTGGTCGGTGACCCATTCCCGGAAGGTCCTGGCCGGGTGGCCGGTCAGGCTCGCCACCAGCGGGGACACCAACTCCGGTTCTCGGGTCTGCTCTTCCCAGTAGTCCAGGGCGACATCGGCGTATGCCGTCGGCCAGCCGTTGTCCAGCAGCCGCCGACGGGCCGCCGACCGGGAGATCTCCTCCCAGCGCAGCGGGCGGCCGATGACCTCGCCGATCACGCGCAACTGCTTGGTCTGGGTCATCACCTCCGGGCCGGTCAGGGCGTACTTCGCTCCGGTGTGGCCGTCTTCGAGCAGCGCTCGCACGGCGACATCGGCGATGTCCTTCTCGTGGATCAGCGGCCGGGCCGCCGCGCCGTAGGCGTCGCGAACCACGCCATCGGCCCGGATCGCCTGCGCCCAACCCAACGTGTTGGCGGCGAACCCGCCCGCCCGCAGGAACGTCCAGTCCACATCGGACTTCTCGATGAGCCGTTCCAGCTCGGTGTGGAACAGCACCTCGCCGTCGCCCGCCCCGGTGGCCGACAGGTAGACGATGCGCCGGGCATGCTGGGCGACCGCGGCCAGGAACCGCGGTGCCAGCTTCGCCGACATCAGCGGCCAGACCAGGAACACCGACCCGACGCCGTCCAGCGGCAACGAGTCGGGATCAGCTACGTCGCCACGTGCCACCTCCACACCGTCCGGAACCGGTACGTCCGCGGGATTTCGAGTGGTCATCGCTCGGACCCGGACACCCGCGTCCGCCAGCCCGGCGACGACGTGCCGCCCCACCTTGCCGGTCGCTCCTACCACGAGAATCGTGCCGTTCGTCATCGCCGCAACCCCTTTCGCTCCTGTGGGGCGCAAGCCTAGGAGTTCGACTTAACTGGAGGTCAACGGTCCGCTGCGGGCCCTTGACCTCCAGCGAGCTCGAAGTTCGATGCTGGCGGCAGCACTGGTTCCGCAGAAATCGGGGAGCGCGCCATGCCGGTCGAAATCGGAATCTTCCTGCCCGACGCGGTGGACACCGAGATCCGGGAGGCGGCCTACCACGCCGTCGATGCCGAGCTGGACTCGATCTGGACCGGCGACCACCTCGCCAACGGTGTTCCAGTGCTGGACGGCATGCTGACGTTGGCCACGGCAGCGGCGGTGACCGAGTGCGTCGACATCGGCTTCGCGGTCTTCCTGCCCGCGCTGCGCCCGCACGTGTGCGCCGCCAAGCAGATCGCGACGTTGCAACACCTGACCGGTGGCGACCGGCTGCACCTCGGCATCGGGGTCGGCGACCACGAGAGCGGGTGGGACTCCGTCGGCATCGACCCCACCACGCGCGGTCGCCGCACCGACGAGTTCCTGCAGCTCCTGCCGTCGCTGCTCAGCGGCGAACCCGCCGCGCTGCCGCACGGCCCCGTGGTGCGGCTCGCCCCGGCTGTCGCCGCGCCGCCGCTGTGGATCGGCGGCTCCTCGCCCGCCGCGCTGCGCCGTGCGGCTCGCTTCGGGGACGGGTGGTTCGCCGACCTGCACACCCCTGCTGAGCTCCGCGTGAAGGCCGCTCGGCTGCGCGAGCTGGCCGCGGCGCAGGGTCGCGCCGCTCCCCGCCTGGCGACGGTGATCCAGGCCGGTCTCACCGAGCGCCCCGATCCTGGCCTGGCCGAACGCTGCGCTGGTCGGCTCGCGGCGACCTTCGGCATACCGGTCGACGCGGCCCGGCGGTACGTCGTCGCCGGGACTCCGGCGCAGGTGGCGGAGCGGCTCGCGGATTACGCGGCGGCGGGGGTGGAGAAGGTCGCCGTGGCCGTGGACGGTGACTGGCACCGAGGCTGTGATCTGCTCGGCCAGGTCCGCCAAATCCTGAATCCGACCCCACGACCGAAGTGCCCCTGAACCCGAACGACCGATTCCGCGCTACACCACATTTCGAAACCTGCTCACTATTTCGCGATGCGGCATCGCGCCACGTTCGGGTTAAGACCGAAGGGCACCGTCGACCGAGTAGGAGGGTGCGTGGATTGGGCGTGACGTGGGCGGTCGTCAAGCAAGCGGCGGTAGCCGCTTTCGGTGGTAGACCGCCGCCGCGACGCTCAACGGACGCACGCACCTGGACCGTCGCAAGCGGCGAAGCCGCTTAGCCCATCTGTGCAACGTGCACCGCCGCGGGTTCTCAGACGTCTCCCCGCGAGGACAGCCCCGACGCCGCGTATCGGACATACACAAGTCGGGGATCCCGGAGACGAGAAAGCCTCTGAGGTTCCGCCACCGGCACCGCCACGCAAGCCGATCCGCGCACTCTCTAAACCGGTAAAAGGTGCCCTTCACTCAGTTCTCGCGACCGGCGGAGGTGAAGGTCATGTCCGCGTAGCGGGTGCCCGCGACCTTCGACGCGATCGGTTCCAGGGCGGCGAGGTCGTCCGGGGTGAGCGCCAAGTCGACTCCGCCCAGGTTTTCGGCCAGGCGGGTGCGCTTGCGGGTTCCTGGGATCGGTACGACGGCCAGGCCGTCCTGTTGCGCGTAGAGCCAGGCCAGCGCTACCTGGGCGAGCGTTGCGCCGTGTCGCCGCGCGACCTCCCGGATCGGCTCCAGCAGTTCGGCGTTGCGGGCCGCGTTCTCACCCGAGTACTGCGGGAACGACCGCCGGAAGTCACCCTCCGACAGGTTCGCGGCGTCCGCGAACGCCCCGGTCAGGAACCCTCGCCCCAGCGGCGAGTACGGCACCAGCGCGACGCCGAGCTCGTTGGCCGCGGGCACCGCGGTGTTCTCCACATCGCGGTTGAACACCGACCACTCGCTCTGCAGCGCCGCGATCGGGTGCACCGCGTGCGCGGCCCGCAGTTCGTCGCCGGTCACCTCGGACAGCCCGAGGTGGCGCACCTTGCCCTCGGCGACCAGCTCCGCCATCGCCCCAACGGTCTCCTCGATCGGCACCGTCGTGTCGCGGCGGTGCATGTAGTAGACGTCGATCACGTCGATGTCGAGCCGCCGCAGGCTGGCCTCCGCCGCGGAGCGGACGTATGCGGCGTCGCCTCGGAAGCCGCGGTAGTTCGGGTCGTCGGCCTTGCGGACCAGCCCGAACTTGGTGGCCAGCGTCACCTGCTCGCGGTTGGCGTTCACGAACGGCGAGAGGAACTCCTCGTTGGCTCCCGAGCCGTAGATGTCGGCCGTGTCGAACAGCGTCACGCCCCGCTGCAAGGCGTGCTCCAACGTGCGCCGGGCCTCGTCCTGGTCGGTCGGGCCGTAGAACTCGCTCATCCCCATGCACCCGAGCCCCTGCGCACCGACCACCGGACCGGATCCCAGCTGAACCTGTCGCAATGCCATGGAAGTTTCCCTTCGAATCGCCTGGCATCGATGTTCGTCGGCTCCGCCGACGCGCGGCAGGATGCGTTTTTCCTGGGTGTGGCACACCCAGGCGCCGCCCTCATCACGCGGCACGAATGCGCGGCCAGGCTCTGCGGCGTGGCAGCATCGGTGGGGTGAGCAATGAGCTGGGTAGTTTCCTGAAGGCGTGCCGGGCGCGGCGCAAGCCAGCCGACATCGGCATCCCGGCCGGTCCCGGCGTGCGGCGGACACCCGGCCTGCGGCGCGAGGAGGTCGCGGCGGTCGCCGGGGTCAGCATGGACTACTACACCCGCCTGGAGCAGGGCCGTGAGCGGCACCCGAGCGCAGCGGTGCTGGACGCGCTGGCGCGGGCCCTGCTGCTGGACACCACCGAGCGGCAGCACCTGCACAACCTGGCTCGGCACGTGTCCGGGAGCCGATCTTCGGCGGAGCCCGAGCCCGAGCAGGTGCGTCCGACCGTGCTGCAACTGCTCGACACGATCGGCGACTCACCGGCCTACGTGCTCAACCGCAGCAACGACGTCGTCGCCGCCAACGCGACGGCGCTGGCGCTGTTCGCCGGGCTCGACCAGTGGCCAGCGGAGCGCCGCAACACCACGCGCTACCTGTTCCTGCACCCGGCTGCCCGGACGCTGATCGTGCGCTGGCGCGATGTGGCGCAGGACTCGGTCGCTGACCTGCGCGCGACCTTCGGCGACAACCCGGCGGACCCGCGGTTGAACGCGCTGGTCGACGAGCTCACGACGAAGAGCGAGGAGTTCCCGGTGATGTGGGCCCGCCAGGAAGTGCAGCCCAAGTCCACCGGGGTGAAGCAGTTCGACCACCCCGCGGTCGGTCGGTTGGACCTGACCTACGAGGTGCTGGCGGTGCGCGGCGCGGACCAGCGGGTCGTCATCTACCAGGCCGAACCGAGCACCCCGGCGCACGACGCGATGACCTTGCTGAACCTCGTCGCCCGTCGCGCCGAAGCAGATCGCACCCCGAGTCGGTGACGCAAGAACACAGGTCACGCGACGGAGTCGGCGCCCCAGTGGATGGCGACTCGGCGTAGTTCGACGGCTTCCGGGGTGCCGAGCTCGGCGAAGATGTCGTGGGCGCGACGCCAGTAGTCCTGGGCCAGCTGGGCCCGCCCGGCGCACCGGTGCAGCTCGGCGAGTTCGTGGACGGCCAGCGCCTGCTGGTAGCGCTCGCTGCGGTCGATGGCCAGCCGCTGGCCCTGGTCGATCAGCTTGCCAGCGGTGGTGAGGTCGCCGATGTCGCGGTGCGCGGCACCGAAGCTGATCAGCACCTCGCTTTCCGCGGCTGGACCGCTGACCTGCCGCACGATTTGCAGCGCGGCGTGCAGGTTGGTCATCGCGTCGTCGTAGCGGCCCAGCTCTCGGTAGGTCTTGCCGAGCCGGTGCCGGGCGTAGGCGACCTTCGGCTCCAACCCGTGTTCGACGGCCAACGCCACGGCGCGTTGCAGGAAATCGACCGCCTGGACGTAGTTTCCCGTGCGCCGGTGCACCTCGCCGACGTCGGCGAGCCCGCAGCATTCGCCATCGGCATTGCCCGCCTGGCGGGACAGTTCGATCCCGCGGTGCAGGCTCTCCAACGACTCGTCGACGAATCCCAAGGCGGCCAACGCGTTTCCGACGTTGACCCGCAGCACGCCCTCGCGGTACGGGTCGCGCCCGGCGCACCGGGACGCGCCGAACCTGAAGTGCCGCAACGCCTCTCGGAACTGCCCCAACCGATAGCAGAGCGTGCCCAGTGATTCCAGCGTGCTGGTCTCCAGCACCCGGTCGCCGGTCGCCCGGTGGAACTCCAAGGCCCGGTACAGATGCTCGCGCGCATCCGCGCCACGGCCCTGGTCCAGGTACGCGGCCGCGAGATCCGCGCGGGTCACCGCCTCGCCGACCGAGTCCTGCGCGGCGATGGCCGCGGCCAACGCGGCCTCGTGGGTGCGGACCCAGTCGTGGTCGTGACCGTAGCCGTAGAGGTGCAGGTAATCCCGCAGCGACCTGGTCAGCTGCCACGCGTGCGTCGGCCACCCCTGCTCGGCGGCCAGGCTCACCGCCGCGATCAGGCAGGCCCGCTCGGCGTCCAACCACCGCCGAGCCTCCTCCTTGCTGCACAACTTCGGCCGGTGCACCGGCTGGCTGCCCGCCAACTTCATCGTCGGCTGGTGCGGCTGCAACAGGTACGTGGCGCTCGTCGCGCTGTGCAGGTAGAAGTCCAGCACGCGGGTGATCGCCGCGGTCCGCTGCGACTCGGGCTCCTCCTCGCGCACGATGCTGCGGACGTACTCGGCGAGCAGGTCGTGCAGCCGATAGCGGTGCCGGGTCACCACGTTGACCAGGTGTTCGTCGACGAGCCGGTCCAGCAGGTGCTGAGCTTCGCCGCGGCCGACACCGGCCAGCGCGGCGACCGCGTCCACCGTGAAGTCGTCGCCGGGATGCAGCCCGAGCAGCCGGAACATCCGCTGTTCGTCCTGGTCGAGGGCGTGGTACGACAGATCGAAGACGGCGCGCAGCCGCCGGTTGCCCGCAACCAGTTCGTACAGCCGGTCA
Source organism: Saccharopolyspora soli (assembly GCF_022678645.1). Taxonomy (GTDB): domain Bacteria; phylum Actinomycetota; class Actinomycetes; order Mycobacteriales; family Pseudonocardiaceae; genus Saccharopolyspora; species Saccharopolyspora soli. The sequence goes on from NZ_JALBWV010000041.1 coordinate 49,972, forward strand.
CCCGTTTCGGCCAAACGCGCGGCCAGGTCCGACACGGTCCAGGCGCGGCGGGACTGCAACCGCCGCGCGGCGAGCGCGACCGCCAGCGGCAGTCGGCCGCACAGTTCCACCACCCGGCGCGCAGCTTCCGGGGTGTCCCGGTTGCGGCCGACCACCTTGCTCAACAGGTCTTCCGCCTCGACCGGGGTGAACACGTCCAGCGGCAGCGTGTGCGCGCCGTCGAGCGCCAGGGTGCGGCGACTGGTGATGAGCACGATGTTCTCCGGACCAGCCGGGAGCAGCGGCACGACCTGGTCCTCACCGGAGGCGTTGTCCAGCAGCACCAGGGCTTTCTTGTCGTACAGGCGATCCCGGTAGAGCATCACCCGTTCGTCCGTTCTGGACGGGATCTGATCGTCGGGGACACCCAGCAGTCGCAGGAAGGACGCCAGCACCGCGGACGGATCAGCGGGCGGTTGGTCGGCATGTCCGCGCAGGTCCACGTACAGCTGGCAGTCACCGCATCGACCGGCCGCCAACAGCTGGTGCGCCGCGCGCACCGCGAGGCGGGTCTTGCCGACGCCGCCCATGCCCTCGATCAACGCGATCGGCACCGCAGTGCCGCCGTCGGCGGCTCGCACCCGCTCGTGGAGCGCGGTCAACTCGGCTTCGCGACCGGTGAAATCCGCGATGTCCGGCGGCAGTTGGCGGTGCGCGCTGACCGGGGTGAACTCCGGACGCGGCACCTCCTGGCGCAGCACTCGTTCATACGCGGCAACGAGTTCCGGACCGGGATCGGCGCCCAACTCCTCGGCCAGGCGGCGGCGCAGCGTGTCGTAGACGTTCAGCGCGGCGGCCTGCTGCCCGCTGCCAGCCAGCGCGATCATCAGTGCCGCGTGGACCGCTTCGTGCAGCGGATCGGCCTCGGCGACGCGTTGCAGGAACGGCAGAACCTCTTGGTGGCGCCCCAATCCAGCTGCCACGGCGGCATATTCCACCAGCACGGCGTGGTATTCACGGGTGAGCGCCGTGATCAGCGGGTGGGCTTGCAGACTGCCGAGCCCTTCCAGCGGTTCCCCGCGCCACAACGTGACGGCCTCGGAGAAAAGTCCGCACGCCTCAGCGGATTTCTCCTCGTCGCGCGCGTCCCGCGCCAACGCGACGAGGCGCTGGAACACCAGCAGGTCGTGCTGTCCCTCGGGAACCGACAGCTGGTAGCCACCTCGATCGGCCACCAGCACCGGGGAATCCTGCGGACCGGGCTGCAACCTGCGGCGCAGCCGGGAAACCCGCGATTGCAGCAGATCGGCGGACCCGGACACGGACTGCACGCCCCAAACCGCTTCGATCAGCGCATCCCGCGCCACCGGCACGTTCGGCGACAACGCCAACAGGCCCAACAGCACCCGTTGTGCCTCCGAACCAGGATCGACCGACCGACCGTTCACGGTGACCTTCAACGGTCCCAGCACGTCGACGCGCAGGCCGCTGCCGCCCTCGCCGCCCGCCGCCCGGATCAGTTCTTCGAGTTCGATCCGCGACAGGCCGAGCACATCGGACAGTCGACGCAGGGTGGCAGCCCGCGGGCGAACCACCCGCCCCTGTTCCACATCCCGCAGTCCCGCCGCGCTCAGCCCGGCTCGATCGGCCACCTGCAACTGCGTCAGGCCAGCGCGTTTGCGGAATTCGCGGAGCAATTTCCCCAGTTGGCCGCCAGACGTGTCCGCCACGCCAATCACCTCTATCGAGAATCGAGCCACTGGTGACGACAAACGTTCGCCGCGCCCGTCCGACCCCGCAGTACCGCCAGCAGTCGATGTTGTAGCACATTCGTGGCGGGAAAAGGTCCTATCGACCAAATCGAACCGCGAAACCCCTTGATTTGGCACCATGTTGCCACCGCAAGGACCAACCCGCGGTGGCCGTGAAATCGGTTCTACACCGGTTGGTGCGTTCAGTTGTTCAGCGCATCCGGGTTTTCCGAAAGCATTTCAGCAACGGTCTCGACCAGTTCTTCCACACCCGCGCCGGACATGATGAGCTCGGTGCCGCTACCGGGGTTGAAGCACAGAACGTGTTCCCGACCCGGCCAGTTCGCGGCAGCCGCGAGGAACGGGAGCTCGATGTGCTCCGCCACGTGCGCAGCCGTTCGGGAAAGCACCTCGGTCGAGCTGAACACCGGGATCGCCGGGCCGATCCGCAGCCACGGGAAGTTCGTGCCGTCGAAGTCCTCCGACACCGGACCGCTCATCGGCACCACGACCTCGGAGTCCACCAGCGCGCTCAGGAAAGCGTCGACGTCCTGCCCCTCGACCGCCGCGGCCAGCGCTTCTTCCAGCTCGTTGACCGGGGCCGCGACACCGGGCGCCACCCCACCGCTGAGTTCCGCGAGGCACAGCTCGCGGATCTCCGCCCGCACCTGCTCGGCCAACGCCGCTTCGGCTGCATCGACCGGGATCAGGGACTCGCTGCCGTCGGCCAATCGGCTCAACGCATCCAGCGGAAGCACCGCGCCGATCGGCAGTCCCGGATTCAACGCGAACTGGTGGTCCGGTCCCGGCCAGTTCCGCGCGAGCGCGGCGACGTCGGCTTCCCGATGCCCCAGCGAGTACGGCCCCAGCCCGTGCGAAAGCGCTTCGGGCGAGGTGAAAGCGAGCACGTGCGCGCGGTCGAGCGGCATGAACTCGTCCAAGTCCTGCCGCAGTTCGCTGCCTGGCTCGGGCAACACCGGCAGGTACAGCGGTGCGCCCAGCACGATCTCCGCGTACCGCTTGCTGTCGCCCGCCTCCAGCGCCGCGACCAGCTCGCGTTCAACTTCGTTGGCAGGTTCCCATTCGGAATTCACCCGAAACCGCCCTCCTGGGGTAGTTTTGTGGCACGCACACTAGTACTTCTTCACAGATATGCGCGGGAGTCATGGCACGCACCCTTTTCGTCTCACCAGAGCAACGCGGTGCACTTCCGACGATCCGGGACGCGCTGGACGCCGCGGACAACGGCGCGGTCATCTCCATCGCGCCCGGTGAATACGACGAGCAGATCACGATCCGGCGCCAGCAGGTGGTGCTCGCCGCCCGTGAACCCGGCACGGTCACCATCACCTCGCCGTTGCGGGACCAGCCAACGGTATCGGTCACCGACGGCGCCGTGGAGTTCACCGGGCTGACCGTCCGATCCACCGAAGACTCGGCGATTCGCATCGTCGGAGGCAAGGCGAAGATCGTCGACTGCGCGGCGTCCGCCGGATATGCCGCGGCCATCAGCGTCGCAGGCGGTGCCGACGTGGAGTTGCGTGGTGTCGAGGTCACCTCGGCCCAATACGGGTTGATCATCGAGAACGCCGACGGAATGGTGGAGAGCTGCGCCTTCCGCGACACTGTCGACGACGCGGTGATCGTGCGGCTCGGTGCCCGCGCCACGCTGCGACACTGCACTGTGGAGGGTTCCGGGTTCCGCGGGATCTACATGTACCAGGCGGGGAATTCGAGCATCGAGCGCTGCGACATCTCGCGGACCGGGGACGCCGGGATCGCGGTGGCCGACCAGACTTCGCCGAACATCGTCGAGTGCTGGGTGCACGACACGCAGGGTGCGGGCATCACGGTGGGCCGCGGGTGCGGCGGGGTGATCGAGGACTGCCGGGTGGAGAACACCGCGCCGCCCGGCGTGCTGATCGACGACGGCGCGCGAACCCAGGTGCGGCGCAACGATTCGGCGGCCGCCAAGCCGCAGGTCGGGGCGAAGGCGTCCGGGGGCGCCCAGCAGGACCAGGAGCAGATCGACCTGCTGCTGGCCGAACTCGACGAGATGATCGGCCTCACCGGGGTGAAGGCCGAAGTGCGGGGGCTGATCGACGAGATCCAGGTCAACGAGTGGCGGCGCGGCGAAGGGCTGTCGGTCAGCACCGTCAGCAACCACCTGGTGTTCACCGGCGCCCCCGGAACCGGCAAGACCACCGTGGCCCGCGTGTACGGGAAGTTGTTGCAAGCACTGGGAATCCTGCCCAACGGCCGGTTCAAGGAGGTCTCCCGGCGCGACCTGGTCGGCCAGTACATCGGCCACACCGCGGAGAAGGCGGCGACGGTGTTCGACGAGGCGCGCGGCGGTGTGCTGTTCATCGACGAGGCGTACACGCTGTCGCGGTCCAGCGGTGGCGGCGCGGACTTCGGCCAGGAAGCGATCGACACGCTGGTCAAGCTGATGGAGGACCACCGCGACGAGGTCGCCGTCATCGTGGCCGGGTACACCGGTGAGATGAGCCAGTTCCTGGACACCAACCCCGGTCTGGCATCCCGGTTCGGCAAGACCCTGGAATTCGAGAACTACACGCCGCAACAGCTGGTGCAGATCAGCAGCCACATCGCCAGCAGCGACGACTACCTGCTGGGCGAGGACCTGGACGTGGCGCTGCTGGAGTGGTTCGCGCAGATCGAACGCGACCAGAACTTCGGCAACGCCCGCGAGGCCCGAAAACTGCTGGAGCGGATGCGCAAATCCCAATCCACCCGACTCCGCAACCTCGGCCACCGCCCAACCAGGGAAGACCTCCGCACCCTGACCCTGGACGACCTCCTAGACGCGGTCCGCGAGTAGGAGGGTACGCGAATCGGCGCGGCCCGAGCCTCTGTTGTGTCGTGAGTGGTTATGGTTGCCCTGGCGACCGTAGCCACTCACGACTTGCGTTCACTGTTCTCGGGTGGCTTCTTCGGCTGCTGTGCGGAGGTCTGCTACTCCGGGGCCGGGTAGCGTCAGTTCCGTTGGGGTGCCTGGGTTCACCAGCAGGACGTGGTCTTCGCTGGGCCAGTTGGTCAGCAGCGTCAGGAACGGGAGTTGGACCCGGTGCGCGTTGCTCGGCGCCATGCGGTCCAGGACCTCGGCGGAGGTGAACACCGGAATCACCGGGGACTGCTCGCCGCCGACCACCCGCCACGGGAATCCATGCGCGGCAAGCTGCTCGGCATCCGGCACCGCACGCTCGGTCGGCACCACCACCTCCGAGGTGACCAGCGCGAACACGAACTCGTCGAAGTTCTGCTCGTCGACTGCCGCCAGCAGCCGGGCCTCCAGCTCGTTCGCCGAACCCTCGTCCAACGCCCGCGCCGCGGTTTCCGCGTCGCTGCCCAGCTCCGCCAGCACCATCTCCCGGACCTCGTCCAGCACCTCGTCGACCACCGCGTCCTCCACGTCCTGCATGGCCATCAGCTGCTGCTGGCCGGACGCGAGTTCGTCGATGTCGTTGAAGGACAGGAAAACGCCGACCGGCGTGCCCGGATCGATGACCAGTTGCCGGTCCGGATCGCCGTACTGCACGCGCAACGCGGCCAGGTCCAGCTCCCGGTATCCCGTCGCCGCCGGACCGAACACGCCGAACAGCGCCTCCGGCGAGGTGAACACCACCGTTTGGTCGGCGTCCACAGGGGGCATCCACTCCGGCCACGCCGCAGCGCCGTTGTCGTGCGTCGGCAAGTAGAGCGTCGCACCACGGAGCAGCTGCGCGTACCGCGCTCCGTCGCCAGCCTCCAGTGCGGCCTGCATGTCGGACTCCACGCTGTTCGCGGGCCGCCACTCAGCTTCCACGTGTTGATCCTCTCCGCGTCGCCAAACCTTCGTCGTGCCATCGGACGTTCCCCTTGGCGTCCACGACGAATCCGCCCAGTGTGGGAGAACTCCACCTCGACGGCAAGGGCCCCGTCGGATCGCCGACGGCGCGTCTCGTCTTCAGAATTGGAACTCGCCGACGCGGCTGCCGTTCAGCAGTCCTCTTGGGAGGTAGCCCGACTCGACTCCGATGTGGAACCCGGCGTCGGTCGCGGACGCGGCGAACGCCAACGGCGCGAGGGCGACGAACCCGACCGGGTTCGTGCGCCGCTCGTCGTCGGCCGTCCAGAAATCCCGATGTGAAACGAGCGCCTCCACCAGGACGTCGTTGAACTCCTCCTCGTTCCGGGACGCCAATTCGAGGAAGAGCAGGAGTTGGGGACTGACGATCTTCTCGATGCGTTCCGGACTGCTTCGCGTCACGTTCTCCGGGGCGATCAGTTCCGATGCCGCCGCCAGCTTTTCTGGCACTTCCCCGGCATCGCCGGAGAAGTAGGACTGGAGCGCGCCGATCCACGGGTAGACGTATTCGTCGTAGTCATCCGAGTTCGCCCGAAGCGTGTTCTCATCGACCAGGGTCAATTTCTGGATCCGATCGAAGTCCCGAGCGATCACGGCCAGCCAGAGCGCGGTTTGCCACCGCTTGGGGTCGCTGTAGTAGGTCGGCCCCGTTGCCGGGATGGCGTAGAACTCCTCGCCGATCAGGCAGTCCACGTGATCAGCGCTTTCCGTGGCGGCGGCGAAAATCGCATTGGCGACCTGGGTCGCGCGGGCGAGGCTGCGCCACGTTTCATCCGATTCGCCTGCCGGATCGATCGCGCACTGGCTGCCCAGCCGCAGCAACGCGGTGTCCAGCAAGGTGGTGAGTTTCGCCGGAATCCGCGCCACCTTGGGGACGTTCCTCTCGAAGCTGGCGGCCAGTTTCGAAGATTTTTCAGCCAGGTGACTCGCGTCAGCCTCGGGGCGCTCAACAGTTCTCATGATCACCTAGGATTGTCTGATCTTCTCGGGCCCAATACTGTTCGATGGCTCTCGGGCAGGAGGTCGAACTCGGTCGCCTCGTACCCGATCACCGTAGCACCGTCTTCGGTGACGACGATGGCCCTGACGCCGATGTAGCGCACCCGCGGGAGATCTCGCGGATCGGTGATGTCGAGGTCGTAGGCGTCCTCAATCCGATCCGCGAGTTCTTCCTGGTCGCCCGCCCGCATCTTCGCCAAGATGGTTCGCAGGTAATCGGGGTGGCCTTGCTGAACGCGGACGTCGCCGTCGATGTCCCAACTGGCCTCGTAATCGGCGCGCGGACCCTTGGCCTCCGTGATGAGGAATTCGTCCTCGACCGGCTCGCGAATCTGGTCGAATTCCCCGGACGCGCTGCGCCGCCCGACGTTTTCGGCATCCGCGCTGCCGGAATCGGGTTCGCCGGTCGTCGACGCGATTGGTTCGACATCCGCGTCTGCGCCCCAGTTCGCCCTGATGAAATCCCCGCTGAACTCGGCCGCCACGGCCTCGCCGGTTTCCTCACCGAGCTTGGTGCGAATCGTCGCGTAGTACTTCTTGTTGTCGACCAGTTCGGGGTCCACGTACTGCTCGACTTCCTTCGACTTCGCCTCTTCGGGGAGGCCATGCGCCCGCTTGACCTCGGCGGCGGCGTCCGAATACGCGTCGTACGCGCGGACGGCGTCTTTGCCGATGTTCTCGCGGTTGTCGATTTCCAGTTGGCGTTGGTCGTTTTCGCGTCGGTGGCTTTCCATGTTCCGGCGGACGTTGTTCCGAATCCGTTCCTGAGCGTCAGCCGAAAACGGATTCGACTCAACGCTCTTCGGGACGTACGGTTCCGGCGGGGCGACATCGCTGGGCAGTATCGGATTGCCGTGCTTGTCCGATGTGACGCGCAGGCGTTTTTCGCCGAACTGGTCGTAGTTCTTGTTCGAGTACTTCCACACGAACTCCCTTCGCCCGTACTGGTTCGTCCGCTCGTAGTAGTGCGTGCGCAGGTAATCACCGTCGGCCAATTTTTCGCGCGGCGACATGCCGGATACGTCACCCCGGACATCACGCCAGTCCTGCTTCGGACCAGTCTCCTCGTGCTGGGACGGGCCTGCCCCTTGGGCGTCGCCCGGCGTCCCCAACTCGTTCACCGCGGTTTCCAACTGGTGCAACGCTTTTCGCAGCAGCGCGCTAGTGACCAGGTCGCGGACAGCCTGCTCCGGCCAGCCTCTGGGCAGCTCGATCATCACCGGTTCCGCCTGCTGCCAGCTGTTGTCGACCCAGCGCATGCTCGGGATGCGCAGCGTGGCCTCGGCTGCTTCGCCGGGTTGGACCTGAACGCGCAGTGCCAGGCCGTTCTCCCAGCGCAGTTCCCAAGTTCCGTCCTCCTGGCGCTGCGCGGACTCGACCGGTGCGCGTGCGAAGAATCGCTCGGCGGAAGCGAGCACGTCCACGTCGGAGGCGGCTTCGTGCTCGGCGACGACCTTCGCGGAGCCCAACGTCACCGGCTCGGATCGGCCCGGCTGCTGCGCCGTCGCACCCGGCGACACAGGATCTCCTTGCGGGGCAACGACTTGCGCCGAGGACGACCCGGAATCTCCTGATGGTCCGGTGGGACCCGGCGGGTTGGGTGCCGGTGGCGCGGATGGGCCGAAGTGCTCGGCGATCCGGTTGAGGGCTTGCAGGACCTGGTTGGCGACGTCGCCCCGGTGCACCGGGACTTCCACCACGACCGGATCGGCTGCTCGGGGCAGTCCGTCCGCCCCGATTCGGGTTGCCGGTAACCGGATCTCGACTTCATCGGACGCCGTCGCGCCGAAGTGGACCTCGGCCATCGCGCCGTTGGTGAACGCCACCACGGTGCGCGGATCGTTCCGGGTTCCGATGTCCACCTGCACGCCGCGCACGCCGACCTGCGCGAGTTCATCGCTCCCGAGGCCAGCCACGACCTCCCGGAGTCCAGCCAGATCCGGCCGCGTGGCGGGCACCTCGAACCGCTCGGCACGAGGTTGGCGGCTCGGGCCGTGCGCCTCTTCGGCCTGGTAGGTCGCGAACCGCCCGAACAGGTCGGCTTGTTCCAACTCCGGCCGGTGGTCGCGCAGCGCGGCGCGGAAGTTGCCCTCCAACGACCGCGCGTTGCCGGGCGCCGCCGAGGGCTCGGGCCGTTCCATCGAGGTGGTGGCGCGGTGCAGCTGGTCCACGCTGGTGTACTCGACCGACCGGGCGGGCTGGTGCACGCGGTGCCATGCCTTGCGGACGTTCTGGATCACCGGCCCGGACGCCGCCAGGGCAGCGCCGAACGCGGCGCCGGAGGGACCCAGCGGAGTGCCCGCCGTCAGCTGCATCACCCCGATGCCACCGAGCGAGGCGTTGGCCACGTACGAAGCCTGCGGGCCGAGCTTCGAACCCACCCGGCCCTGCTTCGTCTCGATGGTCCAGCCGATCTTGGTCAGGTAGGCGGTGGCCGCGGTCAACGTGGTCGCCGCGACCGCGCCGAAGACGTTGCCCGTCGCCAACTGCTGGCCGAGCAGCACCAGGTTCGCCCCGGTCAGGCCGCCCCAGCCGACGATGTTCTGCAGGAAGCGCAGCTTCGGGTGCAGGCCGACGTCCCACTGCTTCCAGATGCCCGGCAGGGTCGCCGCCAGGAACGGCGCGGCCACCACGGTGTAGGCGATGCCGGTGGCGAGCGTCCAGCCGGTGCCGGTGCTGGCCTGCGCCAGGCTGGACGCCAGGTTGACCAGCCAGGTGACCGGCGTGCCGATGGCGACGGCCCGCTCCAGCCGCTTCGAGGCCGCCCCACCGGTGCCGCCGTACACGTCGCGGTTGAGGTAGTCGGTCAGCCGCGAGAACAGCATGACCGCGACCTGCACCCGGTCTTCCATGGTTTCGCCGCTGGCGGTGTTCAGCGGCGTGGAGATGACCGCCTGGTAGTCGGTCAGGAATTCGTTGATCCGGCGCTGGAACTGCACGTTCGCGTTGTCCAGGATCTCCTTGAAGACCTCCCGGCCCGCCCGGCCGAGCGGATTGATGTTGTCCGGCAGGTACTTCTGGATCAGCCGACCCAGCGTCTCGACCGCGTCCGGGTCCAGCCTGCCGCGTTCCACCAGCGATTCGGTGAGGGCGCGGATCTTCTGCGAATGCAGCAGTTTGGCGTTGCCCAGCATGCTGCGGGTGACGAACGCGACGCTGCCCGCCAGCGCGAGCGATCCGGCGAGTACCGGAGAAGCCGTCAGGCCCACCGCCGTGGCGCCCGCGACGCCGAGCGCCGCTCCGGTCATGCCCACCAGGTTCCGGCGGCGCACCCGCTTCTGGACCTGGGCCAGTTCCCGGTCCCGGTCCTGCTGGCCGCGCTCGGTTTCCTCGACGGTGTCACGCACCAGGCCGACGAGATCGTCCTGACCGGCATCCCTGGTGTACATCGTGGCGACGATCGCTTCCAGGGTCAGCGGGTTGGTGGTGAGGCCGTCCGCTTCGGCCGCGACCCGCAGGTCCCGCGTGGTCCGCTCGGCGTGCTGCCGTTCCTGCTCCGCCAGCTGGTGGTTGCGGATGATGTCCTTGGCCAGGCCCGTGGCGGCCAGCCGTTCGCGCTTGGCGTGGTCGGAATCGACCACGTTGGTCGCGGCGATCAGGGACCGCATCTGCTGGTTGTTGCGCCAGTCGCCCGGCCCGACGGCGGTTTCCGGGTTCGGCACGAAGCCCTCGGCCAACAGCTGGTCGGCGCGCTGCCGGATCTGCTGGACGCGTTCCGCGGAGAACTCCGCGAAGAACCCCTCCCAAGCCGCGCGGTGCGCGGAGAAGTACTCGTCGACGAAGTGCTGCTTGCCCGCCTGGATCGAGCCGTCCACCAGCCGGTCGAAGTTGTCGCGGGTGATTTTGCGGGCCAGGTCCTCGCCTCGGTCGGCGCTGAGCTCCCGGAGGATCGGCTCAAGCTCGTTGTAGGGCCGCGTGTAGTGCGCGCCCGGCTGCGGGTTGATGGTGTCGGAACCGTAGAGCAGCCGATCGCCGTGCACCCGCACCAGCTCGACGAACTCCTGCCGGACCGCGTCGTCGCGCAGGTACTGGCCGAGCGGGCTCCAGGAGAAGTCGAAGTTCAGCCCCGGCACCAAGTCCAGCGCCCGGCGAACGAACTGGAGGTGCTGCACGGTCAGCGAGGTCCAGTTGCCGACCCCGAGGTGCGCCCAGACCAGCCGGTTCGTCGCCAGGTCGGGATTTTCTGCCAGCAGCGCCAACATCGGCACCAGGCCGCGCTCGTCCGGCGGGCCGGAGACCATCAGCCCGTTGGTGTTCAGCCGGGCCAGCCCGTTGTCGGAGTGCAGCAGCTGCATGGTGCCCAGCACCTGGTGGGCGCGCATCTTCTCCAGCAGGTACGGGTTGAACTTGCTCGGCGCGGTGCTGTTCAGGCTCTCCGCGGCGATCGACCTCCCGGCCGCGCGCAGCAGGTTCTTCAGCTCCACGACGTTGCCGACGAGGGTGTCGAAGAACTCCAACTGCTGCTCGGCTTGCGCTGCCGCCTGGTAGGGGCTGCCGTCCGCCGGGAACAGCCTGGCGAGTTCCGGACCGAGCCGCGCGCGTTCGAGTTCGCCGTCCTGCAACGCCTGCTTGACGGCCTTCGCCGCCTCGATGAGCTGGCCGAGGTGGGCGACCCACGCCGGGTTGTAGATGGTGTTGGTCTCCCGCCCGAGCAGCCGGTCCACGAGTTCCTTGCGCCCGGTCTCCTCGCCGTTGACGTAGGCGCCGTGCACCATCACCGAGCCGAGCTGGCTGCCCATCGAGCCGGGGATGTCCCAGCGGGTGCCGACGGAGCCGACGACGGCCCGTTCCTTGAGGTGGTCGGGCAGTTGGTCGTGCAGGTCGTACATCCAGGCGTCGACGTACTTGCCCTGCAGTTCCAGGAAGCCGGTGGTGCCTTCCAACAGGCCCATCCGCAGCACCGACAGGGTGCCGTAGTAGAAGGTGCCGCTGCCCGCCGCGAGGCCGAAGCCGCGTTCCCGGATACCGGAGATCAGCACTCGACCTTCGGCGCCTCGATTTTCCAGGTCTTGCAACAACCTCGCCGGGTTGACGTAGCGCTCCAGGGCGTAGCCGAGCAGGTGCAGGTGGATGTCGCTGGCGTAGCGGAAGCCCACGCGCGGCTTGCCGATCATCCCGGCGGTGTCCTCGGAGACGCCCAGCGCGCGCAGTTCGTCGACCAGGTTCGGGCTGGTCGGTTGCAGACCTTCGAAAGCGGTGCGGTTCGCCCGCGCCGCCGGAGCCAGCGATTCGCGGGCGGTCATCCGGCCCCAGGTCCGGGACATGAACCGGTCGATCTGGAGCAGCTTGTCCACCAGCGCGACCCGATGGGCGGCTGGCTGTTCGGCGCGGCCCGGACTGGTGACCTGCCCGGTGATCAGGGCGATCTCGGCTTGCGCGAGCCTGGTGCGGTTGCCGATCTCCTGGTGCGTCAAACCGGCATCGCTGGCCTTCTTGACGATCTCGCGCAGCTCCGTCACGTACCTGGCGTGCTCCTGGAGCCGTCGTTGCTCGGCGCGGCGCAACCCCTCGACGGCCTCATCCAGCCGCCCTTCCAGCTCCTTGACGGCACGGGCGGCCTGGTTCAGGGCTTGCACCGCGCTCTGCGGCCCGCGAGGCGCGGCTTGGAGCTGTCCGGATGCGATGAAGCGCACCGGCATGCGCAGCACGTGCGCGACGTTGCCGGGCCGCTGCGCGGCGAGTTCTCGGGCCAGCGCTGTCCGTTGCTCGGCGTACTCCTGCCGCAGGCTCTGCACGTACTGCCACTGAACGCGATACCCGGATTCGGCTTGCCGTCGCAGGGGTTCGTAGACGCGGACGACCTCGTGCAGGTCCCATCGCACGCCGACCATGCCGCGGATGCCCCGCTTGACGTCGCCGGGCAGGTCGTTCGGGTCGAGTGCCGGGGCTTCCGGTACAACGGCCGCCGCGAGTTCCGCTTCGGAGTCGGCGCGCAGCAGGTCCCGGTCGGCGTCGGCTTTCAGGAGGTCCAGCACCGGATCGGCGATGCGGGCCGCCTTGCGTTCGGACAGGCCGCTGTCCAGCGCGCGCTCGCGGGCTTCGGTGATCTCGGTCTGCGCGGTTTCGGCGACGTTGGCCAGCCGCTGTTCGGCCCGCTCGACCGCGGCTGCCGAGCGGGCCTTGTGCGCCAGCAGCTTCTCGTAGTGCTGGGCGGCCATCGCGAGTACTTCGGTGGCGGGTGCTCGCAGGATTTCCGGTGGCAGGCTCGCCGGTTTGGGGACGAAGTCGGCTTCCACCGGGGCATCGGTGCCGCGCGTCAGGCCCGGTTCGAGGATCTTCGCGCGGACCTCGCCCCTGGGCAGTTCCAGCGCCTCCGCCAGGACGTCGACCAGGGAGTCGGTGTTCGGGTCCAGCCCGGCGAACTCCACGACCCGGACGGCCAGCCACTTGACCCAGTTCGACCGGTCCGCGATCTTGCCCGCCAGGTCGGCGTCCACGGCACGGGCGGTGGCCAACTGTTGCCTGGCCCGGTGCACCGGTTGGTGGGAACTGCCCACGTCAGACTGGAAGGCGCGCGCAGCGGGAGACCGCGGCTCGGCCGGGAGCAGGCCGAACGCCCGGCGGCGGGGCGTGTTGTCCGCACTGCTATCGGGGGTATCAGGAGTCGCCGCGACAGCAGTGGTCTGCGGTGTCACGAGCTCCGCCACTCCGGCGGGTCGGCGTGCTCCGGCGAGGATTTCTTCGCGGTGGCGGGCGAGTTCGGGCTGCGGCGACTGGACGAGCTCTTGATCGATGCGGGCCGCGTGGCGGCGGGCGACCGAGGCTTCCGGCGTCTCCAGCCGCAGCACCACCGCGTTTCCGTTGCGCGGATCCCGCCAGGTGGTGACCAGGCCCGGATCGCCGGTCTGCCAGCCATCGGCGGTGCCGTCGCGCTCGAAACCCGAGTCGGTGAGTGCGCGCAGCAGGTCTTGCGCGTCGTCCGCGAACGTCTCCGTGTCCGGCATGCGCACCGAGTAACGCGCGTGCGCGTCGGTCGGCGCGAGTGGATCTAGCAGCAGCTTCACGCCGGGTACGGCGTTGACGATGGCCGCGTGCATCGGCTGGGTCGTCGCGTCGAGGGTGATGCCCAACGACCGGTCCGCGATCTCGCCAAGTCCTGCGGTCAGGTCGTGCACCTCGGCGAGCGCCCGCCGCATCGTCGTGTCGGTCAGCAGCTTCTGCTGGCTCTCGCTGTCCGGAGTTTTGCCGGAGATCGTGACCTGCACCGGACTGACCTGCACCAACTGCCCGTCCCGGACGGCGAGTTCCGGGGGTGTGACCCGGTAGCGCCCGGCGGGCAGTTCGGCGTCGACCTGGAACGCGGCGTGCACGGTGGAGGTCGGGTAGTGCAGCCGCACCGCGTTGCCGTCCACCGCCGCCGCCAGCGGTGCTCGGCTGCCGGGCTCGCCCGCCGCGCTGGTCAGGCGGTCGAGGAACTTCCTGGCGTGCTGGCGAACCTCGTCGGTGTGCGCGGCCGTCTCCCCGGTGACCGGGAGTTCGCCTTCGACCGGCGACAGTGCGCGGGCCTGCTGGAGCGTGGCCGCGCTGAACAGCTGGTGCGGCCGGTCGGCTCGGCCCGGCACGCCGTGCTGCATCTCGCGCAGCCCGGCTTCGACCAGGTCGAACATCTGATCAGCGGTCGCCGCAGCGGAGACGCGCAGCTCACCCATGTCCACTTGGCGCAAGGCCGTGCCGTCGTTGCGCCAGGCCGGGGTGCGCACGTGGATCTGGCCGGGTCGGAGCTCCGGGTCGACGGTGACGTGCATCGCCACGTCGGTGCCGGATTCCGCGTAGTGCACCAGCAGCGGGCCGTCCAGCGGGCCCGTCAGCGCGACCGCGTCCGAGTCCTCGGACGGCGTCCGCGGAAAGGACCGGCGACGGGCGATCTCGTCGCGGAGGAACTGCTCGGCCTGGTCCGGGGCCGTCACGACGTTCGGCGTCACCTGCACGGTGCGGGCGAGCGCCTGCCAAACATCGCCTTCCCCCGTTGCCTCGCCCCGAACGTCAGCACGGCCGTGCGACGCGTCGAACCCGCTGGCCGAGACCACGGGAGTGGTGGCGAGCAGGTGCGCCACCGATTCGAGCAGCCGGTTCGCGCCGATGTCCAGCGCCTCGGTCACATTCGCGGTCGTGGTGGTGGAGATCAGGATGTCGGCGGGCGCGGTTTGGACGTATCCGCGCGAAGTCAACTCGAACTGCCCCGGCCGCACCTCGAAAGTTCCCGCGGGCAGGCCGTGGTCCAACTGCAGCCGTGCTTGCACGACCGCGCCGTCTGGCGCGGTCAGCGCGACGACTCCGCTGTCCGGGTCGAAGACGGCGTGGCCAGCCCGCACCAACTCGGCGAGCTGGTTGGTCGCGCCCTGCCGCGCGATTTCCGGTGATTGGACGGGGTCGAGCAGTTCTTCCGGGGTTTCGAAGCGGACCGGTTGGGCCTGCGGGGCCGGGCCGACGTCCCGCAGGCCGGACTGCGCCGCAGGGGTTCCAGCGCTCGAATCCGTGGCAGCTTCGGAGCTGGCCTGGTCAGCGCCGAGGTTGGCTACCTCGGCGCTGCTCGCTTCCGACTCGTCGGATTGGTCGCTCGACTGGTCCGAGTTCGGCTCGGAATCCGCACTATTCCCCGCTTCGGTCTGCTGGCCCGCAGCGGAGTCGTCCTCCTGCGAATCGGTATCAGCGGTGTCCGCTTCGGGTTGTCCGCCGTTGTCAGATCCGGGATCCGTTCGCTGACCGTCCGTTGTGGACTGTTCTGGACCGCTCGCCGTACCGCTTTCCGACCGCTCGCTGCCGGTCGTCCCCGACTCGGAAGCAGCGGAACCGGCTTCCCCGGTTTCGGTGGTTCCGCTCTCCAGGCTGTCATCCTCGGAGCGGCCGGTCTCCGACGCATCGTCGGCCGGTCCGCCGGTCGACGGATCGCTGGAGTCGTTATCGGCATTTCCGCCGGTCCCGCCCTCGGCGCCGTCGTCATCCGCTCCGGAGCTCGACGCGTCCGACCCGCTACCCGAACCACCTGAGCCGCCGCCCGATCCGGTTCCGCCACCGGAACCCGCGGCTGCATCGCCCGGCCGCGCCGCCGAACCACCCTGCCCCGCGTTGGAGCCAGACCCCGACGCCCCACCGGAACCGCCAGTTGCACCAGCCGAAGTCGCGGGAGCACTGCTGGTCGGAGCACCGGCGGAGCCCTGCAAAGTCGGTGCGGTCGTGTTCGGCGGGTCCGCGACGAAGTTGGACATGTGCGGGGTTTGGCCCGCCGCACCGGTCAGCTCCATCAGGTTGATCGACTCGCCGACCTCGGCGAAGCTGCGTTCGCCGATGCGCTGCTCCCACAGCCCGCCCATCGCGCCGCCCAACGCGGCCTGCCCGACCCCTTCCCAGGTGAGCCCTTCCGATCCGTAGAGGCGGGTGGGTTTGGCCGCGAGCCCCGCGAGCTGTTCGGGGTTCGTCACCGCGGTCGCGCCGACGACCGCGGCCACACCGCCGACCGCGCCGGTCGTGACGTAGCCGGTGAACTTGCTGGCCAGGCCCAGTGGCGCACCGCCGAGGCTGGCGCCGACGAACGCCCCGGCGGTGGACTGCGCGCTGTAGTGGTACCGACCGTCGGTCTCCGCCATGGTCTTGAACTGCGCGTACAGGTCGGAGCCGATGCCGAACTTCAGCGCGCTGGACAAGCCGTAGCCGACCATCCGCTGCCGCAGGACGTTGCCGGTGGTCAGCTCACGGGTGCCGAGCCGGGTGGTCAATTGCCGGTCGACCGCACGGCGGACCGCGTTGTTCACCAACGCCTGCCGCTGCGCGCTCAGCACAGGTGCGGCTCCTAGCGCGGCTCGCCCGGAAAGTCGCTCGGCGAGCTGCCGTTCAACGGCCTGCCGCAATGCGCGGTCGCGCATGATCTCCCGCGCGGCTTGGCGCCCGGCCTGCCCGGTGGCGGCGGTGCGCGCGGCGTTCAACGCCATGTCGCGGATGATCCGGTCGGACTGCTGGCGCGCTGCCGACCGCGCCAACTGATTGCTCAACCCGCGACCGATCGTGGTCCCACCCAGCCGACTCGCCGCAGTCCTGGCAGCGCCGCCAGCGGCGGTTTGCCCCAACCTGCCCAGGGTTCGGCTGGTGAGCTGCGCGGCGACGGTTCCGGCCCGCACGCCCAACCGGCGCAGGGTCTGCTGGATGAAGATGACGCCGACCTTCTGCAACGCGAAGGTGATCGCTCGCCGGGTCGCGGCTTGGGCAACCGCGACCGCTGGCGGAATCCCCAACAGTGAAGCACCCCAGCTGAACGCGGCGGCTATCAACGCCCGCACGACCTCGAAGCACAGCAACAACAAGCTCGCCTGGAAGGCGTTCTTCGTCAGCACGACGGCGTTGTTGAACTGGTAGGCGCCCTGTGCGTAAGAACCCGCAGTGGACACGTAGGCGTTGGTCGCCTGCATCAACTGCATGACGGCCAACTGCATGTTCGCCGCCGCCACACCGCCGTTCCAGACAGCGTCGAGCTGCGCGGCAGCAGCGGCAGCGTCCTTGGCGAAAGCAGCCGCCTGTTCGGCTTCTCGGACCCAAGCCGCGGCGAGTTCCGCCGACTTGGCCTCGTCCGCCTCCGGATAGTCGCCGACCAGCAGGCGGATGACCGAACTCAGCCGCGGGATCGGGATCGGCGCCATCAACCAGGTCCGCAACCACTCGTTGATCTCGTCGATGTACTTGTCGGCTTCCTCCCCGAAATCCACCACGCCCTGCGCGAAGTCGTCGAGGACACCACCCACCTGGAACCTCCGCTGCAGCTGAAATAGTGCGCGAGTTGGCTTGCTTCGCTCGTGAGTGGTAACGGTCGCTCTGACGACCGCTACCACTCACGACCGGTGCGGCGCCTCAGCTGTGCTCATGCTTGGACGTTGCGGTGTTGGTTCTCGAAGAACTCGTCGACGTCGCCGTAGGCTGCGATTGCTGACTTGGCGTTCGTCGCTATCGTGTTCAGCTGCTCGCCGAGGTGCTCCCGGTTTTCGAAGACTTCCTCGTAGCCGAGGAAAGGCTGCTTTCCCTGTTGGCCCAACTTGTCGTTGCCGAAGGTCAGCGGATCGTTCATCAGCTGATCGACGGTACTTTTCCCATTCGCGGTCTGATCCTGGAACGACGCACCAACTGCGCCGACCCGACTGGCCATTCCGGACACCGCCGCCGGGCCACCGAGAATTTTCAGCGAATCCTCGCTCATTACAGTTCCGCCTCTCCGCGATTCACTGTCCCGCCTCTCCGCGATTCACAGTGGTGGTGGCGTCCAGCACGAATCTCCCGTCGCGTAGTTTCTTGTGGCTGGCTTGCGTCACGTTCCCCTGAGGTGCGGTTGAGGAGGACTGGAGTTGACACAGGACTACTCATGACTGCTCCTTCCGTTCCGCGTAGCGCTCGGCGTCACTGCGCATCAAATCCGACAGGTGGTCATCGGCGCCGATCTGATCCGGCTGGTATTCGGCGCGGATCTCGGCCAGTTCCGGCGGCATCCGCTCGTTCATGATCCGCTGGACCGATTCGGTCACCTGGGTCACCGCATCCCTGCTGGCCTGCAGGATCATCGCGGACAGCGCCGCCGCGTTGGGTTGCCGGAAGACTCGGGGGTCGATTTCCAGATCGACGAGTTGACCGCGTGGACCGACGACCACCTTCACCATTCGGTCCGGTGAGAAAGCCACCCCGGTCTGGTCCATCATCCGCCGCTGCGTTTCCGGTATCGATCTGGTCGCCTCCTTGAGTTGATCCAGCAACTCGCGGAAAACCGGATTCACCGACATCGGCTCGTAGTCCATCGGTCCACTCCCGAAAATCGTCGCACCGAAACCATGGACAACGCGCGCACCCATTCCGCTAACATCCCCGGCGTGTACGCGAAACGCAGCCTGCGAATGCTGCTCGCCGCTGCTGTTGGCAGTCTCGGCATCCTGGTGATCAATCCGCCCGTCGCCCACGCGCAGCAGTGCGTTCCGGCCGGTGCGCCGACCAGCCCGGTGCCGTTCGCACTGCAGATGCTCGCCCCGGAGCGGCTTTGGCCGATGACCTCCGGGTCCAAGCAACGCGTCGCGGTGGTCAGCACCGGGGTGTCGGGAAACCCGTTGCTGGGCAACCGGATCGCGGCCAGCGTCGACCTCAGCCCGCCCAGCCGGACGACACTCGTCAGCGGCCGACCCGACTGCCTCGGGCTGGGCACCGCGGTCGCCGGGATCATCGCCGCGCAGCAGTCCGATCAGATCGGATTCCACGGCATGGCGCCGAACACCCAGCTGCTCTCCGCGAAGGTGGTGGCGGACTCGTACCCGAACAACGCGCAACCGCGCGACTCCGTCGCTCCGGACACGTTGGCTGCGGGCATCAACTGGGCACTCGACCAACGAGCCACGGTAATCACCGTAGCTGCGGTGTCCTATCAGGACAGTGGCGCGCTGCGGCAGGCAGTGCAACGGGCCTTGGCCAGCAACGTCGTCGTGGTCGCCGCAGCAGGCCACGCCGAACGCAACGATCCGCCCGGCATCATCCCGTTTCCCGCGTCCTACGAGGGAGTTCTGTCGGTCGGGATGATCGGGCCGGACGGCATGATCGCGGCCGACACGCACGCGCCGCGCATCGACCTGGTCGCACCCGGTGCCGATGTCACGGTCAGCTACCCGGACAACGGCGTCGGCTCCGCGTCCGGTACCGAGCTCGCCGCCGGATACGTCGCCGGAACCGTCGCGCTGCTGCGGGACTACCGGCCGCAACTGTCCGGCGCGGAGGTCGTGCAGCGCTTGCTGGCGACCGCGACCCCGGCCCCGGAAGGCGTGGACAGCGGTCGGTACGGCCACGGCATCGTCAACCCGTACCAAGCGGCGGTGGCGAACCTGGTCGACGGCCACCCGATCGCCTTGCCGCCGGCCGACCCGAACCTGCCCACCGCCGAGGAAATCGCCAGGGAAGCCGCCTGGCAGCGCAGCAACTCGCTCGCGTATGCGCTGGCCGGTGCGGGGATCGCGGCGGCCGCGGTGATGACCGCGGTGGTGGTGTTCGGCCCGCGCGGTCGGCGTCGGCGGTGGCGAACCGGTCTCGCCGAAGTTCCGGCGGATCGACCCGAGGACGAACTGCCCGCACCGCCGGTCGAGCTCTTCGGCGACCGGCCGAAGAGCTCCAATTCCGTTGACTGACAGCATGTTCGAGATTCACCACCCCGGTTGGTCCAGCAGTCGTGCGAAAGAGCCGGTCCCGGCGCTACTTCCGGTCCCGGCTCCGAGCCGCCAGATCCGCTGCTAGCCAGCTTCGCCCAGCACGGTCGGTGTCGGGCGGAGCTGGCTGCACATCAGGCGTTGAACAGGTTGGACGCTCGCACGTCGGTGGCCATCATGTCGTCGCTTGCCTGCGTGGTGAGCTGACCGGTGCGCGCCTGGGCGTCGCCGAGCGCGTTGGCCTGGGCGTCCCACTTGGCCTCCGCCTGGTCGAATGCTTGGGCCGCGGCACCGTGCCAGTCCTCGGCGAGGATCGCCTTGGCCCTGGTCTTGAGGTCGTCGAACAACGACTTCATCTGACCCGCGGCGTTGACCGTGCTGCTGCCGGTGTCGCTGATCGCCCCGAACCCGTACTGGATCGTCATCTGCTGTGACCTTCCTTCGCAAACCCGCTTCGAACGCTCGACTTTTCGTTTTTGAAGCGGCGAAGCCGCTTGGCCCACCCACGCAACCGGCACCGCCGCGGGTTCTCAGAGGTGTCCTGCGGGGACACCCCGTACCGCAAAGCAAAAGAGTTATGGACGGGTACTCCCGTCACAGGCGGCCGAAGTTGCCCATTCCGCCACCGTCGACGGCGGCGAGCAGGTTCTGGTAGTCGGCGTCCTGCTGGCCGACCATCTGCGTGGTGCCCGACACGCCCTGGGCCAGATCAACGAGGATCTGCGACAGGTTCTGCCAGATGGACTCGAATTCCTGCTGCTTGCCGACTGCGGCGTTCGACGCCCCGCCCTGCCACGCGGCACCGGCGATCGACATGTAGTCACCGACGATCTGGCGCATCAGCGTGCTGGCGTTCTCGTGCGTGTCGCCGATGGCGATCTGCAGCTGGTTGGTCTGTTCCGGTGTGAGCTTGAGATCTCCGGCCAACTCCGTCACCCCTCATCGGTGGGCAGTGGTTTACTCCGGCAGGCTATGCGGATGCGCTGCCAGATGGCGGGCAGTGGCAAAACCCTGCCACCATCCACAATTCGCAGCTCACACGCCCAGAAGTCGGGTTTTGTGCGGGAGAACTACGGGAGCGCTGTCGTGGTCCGCAGGGCGGCGGCCGGATCAAGCGTCGGACCAGCCGGAATCCGCTGCACCAGCGCGGCGGGCATCGGCACCGCGTCGGCCGGGGTGTAGCCGAGGGTCTGCAGCACGGCCTCGGACGGGACCGGGAACCGCAACCCCAGGTCAGTGACGATGTTGTAGGCACCGGCCGGATCGGTCGCGGATGCCTTGGCGCGCACGACGACCACCCCGCCGGAGGGCACCAGCACGCGGTCGGCGAGCCGCGCACCCTCCGCGGTCTCCGCACTGGTCTCGATGCCCGCGTCGAGCACCGTCGTGTCACCGCCCAGCGAAACCTGCGGCGCGGCAGCCGCATCGACCGTGCGCGCGCACAGCGTGGCCCGCCGTTCGGCGGGCACCGGGGCGAGTTCCGGCACGTCAGCGGGCTTCGCCGATTCACCGCTGGGCGAGGCCAGTGCATTGCTGATCGGGACCGAGTTCGCCACCGCCGGAGTGATCTGCACCGGTTCCACCGGGTACTGGCCGCGCAGCGTGCGCACCTGGAGTTCGGTCAGCGGGGCCAATCCGTCTGGGCGCACCAGGTAGTACTGCTCGCGTTGGCCGATCGGGTGGTGGACGAGGTCGCCGACATTGCGGCCACTGAGCACAGTGGACGGTGTGCCGTAACCCTCGACGGTGATCGGCGCGATGTCCTGCCCGGCCGGGAGACCGTTCAGCCAACCGGTTCCGGCATCCAGCACCACGGCCTGCGGCCCGAACACCGACCGGATCACCTGCTCCGGTTGGACCGAGCTGTCCGCCGAACCGACGATCCGGTACCGGTGGTCCCGCCAGATCAGGTAGGTCAGGTGGTCGGTGACGTCGCGGACCAGCACCGCCCGCTGGCCCAGCGGACTTCCGCCCGCCAGCGAGCCGCTTACGAACAACGTGGTGGTGTCGATCGGGCCGCCCGCCGAGTTCGTGCCGGGTACCGTGCACATCGTCCACGGGCCGTTGAGCGCGAACTTGCGGTCCGGCAACGAATCCGGCGCACCGAGAATGCCGACGGTCGGCCTGCGCGGGATGCCCGCGAGGCTCTTGGTCGCGACCCGGTGCACCTTCGTGTCGGTCTTCCCGGCGATCAGCCGGGCCGAGGCGAAGTTCAGCGTGGGCTGCAGCACGCCCTCCCGGTAGACGAAGCTGGCACCGGTTTCGCGTTCGATGATGACCGATCCGTCCGCCTGCCACGCCGTGCCGCCGACCCCGGTGAACACGCCGTACACGCCGAACCCGGCCGCCACCAGCACGGCGATCATCACGCCCGCGAACACGGCGCCGACCCCGCGGCGCAGCGGGCTCTGCTCCGGGTCGGTCTCGCGCACCACCAGGGCGGAAACCACCCGCTGCATCATGAACTGGTACGCCTGGAGCTGGTCTCGACGATTAGCCACGGTTCAGCCCTGTCCTCGGGATCGGATACGTGCTCACCAAGTACTCGCGCGGCAGTTCAAAGAGCTCCACGCAACTCGACGTCAGGCAAGCGGCGAAGCCGCTTCTTCTTTCCCCACTATCGCAACTTGCACCGCCGCGGGTTCTCAGCGGTGCCATGCGGGGACACCCCGCACCCTGAGCTATCTCGGCAGGACAGCCTCGACGTGGTGTATTGGACATACATGATGTCGGGGATCCCGGACCGAGAAGGCTTCTGAGGTTCCGCCACCCGCACCGCCACGCAAGAAGACCACACGTGCAGGCTTACCCGATGGATGCCATCAGGCCCTGGACGTAGGCGAAGAAACCGGTGATGTAGGCGGCGTAGGGGATCAGCGCCAGGATAGCCACGACGTCGGTCCAGTCGGCGATGCGGCCGAGGTACGGCGACGGGTTCTTCCGGGTGTAGACGACACCCGCCGCCGCGATCAGCAGTGCGATCAGGCCCAGCGCCAGCAGCGAAAGCGCCAGGGCGAGGATGGTTTCGAACCCGGCGATCAGCTGCCCGGCGAACCCGGCCGCGGTCAGCAACCCGCCCACCAACAGCGGGATCCGCTGCCTGGGCACCACGAACAGCCGGGACCGCAGCAGCAGCGCCAGCGAACCCAGCACCAGGATGGTCAACCTCGCGGCACCACCGTTGGCGATCAGCGGCGGGGCGCAGCACACCGCGACGACCGCCAAGCCCAGCAGCAGTCCCGTCAGGACCTCGTCTGCGCGGCGGGCGGCGTCGAACACCGTGGACGTCGGTGCGGTGGGCTTGTCGTCGGTGAGCAGGTCCGCCGCGCGCTGCGGGAGTTCCGGCAGCGGCAACCGGCCGAGCCGGATCGCCAGCAGCGGATATCCGGGCAGCAGCGCGATTCCCACGGTCAACACCACCGCCGCTGCCGGGTCCGCGCCGAGCCAACCACCCAACCCGGCGCCCAACGTGCCCAGCAGTCCGATGCTGATCGCCGCGACGAACACCCGCGATTCGGCCGCCACCCCGACGTAACCGGCGATCCCGAACACCAGCAACGCGATGGTGCCGACCAGCAGTTGCGGGCTGGCGAACGCCAGCAGGCCCACGTGCGCGGGCGCGGTGATCAGCAAGCCACCCAAGAACGCGTACGGCAGACCGCATCCCGCGAACAGCGCACCACCGCGCGCATCCGGCACCGCCCGCGCGACGACGATGCCCAACGCCGTCAGAACTACCGCCGCGGCAAGCATGATCAGGCCCGGCGCCAGCCACGGGCCGCGGAACAGCAACGTGATCAGAGTGCCGCTGAGCAGCACCGAACCGCCGACCACCAGACCGCATCGCCGGGTCGCCGCGCGTCCCCAGCCGCGCCCGTTGCGCCGCGCTCCGCTGGCGATCGTCTCGACCAGGTCGTCGTACTCGATCTCCGGCCATTCCGACTGGCCGGGGACCAGGTGGAGCACTTCGCCGTCCCGGATTTCCTGAGCGCCAAGGGTTTGCCGCGGGTCCAAGCGTTGCCCGGTGGGGCGGCGCAACGCCCAACCGCCGTGCCGTTCTCCGGCGTCGGCCGCATCGTCCCCGGCGTGACGCAGAATGTAGGGCAACAGCTCGGCAACTGTGACATCCTCTGGCAGCGCGACATCGATCCCGCGCTTCGGTGTGGATATCGTTACTTTCGCCAGCGTGGTGCCCATTGTGGACGTCATAGCACTCCTCTGGAGAAGTGACGGTGGAATTGGCCCAGCAGCCTAGCAATGCGGAACGCGGCAGTGGGATGGTTGAAACAAGTCCTTTTGCCGCAGGCGGCTTTCGGAGGTCTCGGTCTTGGGAACCATCATCGTCAAGCGACCGCTGCGGCGGCCCGCGCCCGACTTGCCCTCCGGCGAGCTGATACTCGACCCGCCACCGGAGAACCCGCCACCGCCCGGCCGCAACTGGACCCGAGTGCTGATGGTGCTGCCCATGATGGCCGGGATGGCGGGCATGGCGCTGCTGATCGGCGCGGGCCGCTCCGGTCCGCTGATGTACGTCGCGGGCGGGCTCTACGGCGCCGCGATCCTCGGCATGATCGGTTTCCAGGTGATGAGCCAGGTCGGCCAGGGCGCCAGCAAGCAGGAGATGATCGCCGAGCGCCGCAGGTACATGCGGCGGTTGAGCCAGTTGCGGGCCCAGGTGCGCGCCACCGTCGAGAGCCAGCGCAACGCGATGTTCTACCGGCACCCCAACCCGGACCAGCTCTGGTCCACCGCGCACAGCGCCCGGCTGTGGGAGCGCCGCCCGAACGACTGGGACTACACGGTGGTCCGGATCGGCCTGGGACCGCAGGAACTCGCCACCCGCCTGGTGCCTCCGGAGACCCGGCCGATCGACGAGCTCGAACCGCTGTGCGCGATGGCGCTGCGGAAGTTCGTCACCACGTATTCGGCGGTGCCGGATCTACCGGTCGCGGTGGCGCTGCGCGGGTTCTCCCAGATCTACGTCACGGGTGATCGCGAAGCCAAGCGCGCCTTCGCCCGCGCCGTGGTCGCACAGCTCGGCACCTTCCACGCCCCCGGCAACGTGCTGACCGCGTTCTGCATCCACCCCGACGACCGGGACGTGTGGGACTGGGCGAAGTGGTTGCCGCAGGCCCTGCATCCCACCAAGTTCGACGCGGTCGGGCAGATCCGGCTGGTGGCGCCCAGCATCACCGCGTTGGAGGCGATGCTGGACGACGTGCTGGCCAACCGGCCGAGGTTCAACCCCGGCTCGATGCCGATGGAAGGCGCCGCGCACCTGGTGGTCTTCCTCGACGGCGGGGACACCGCCAGCTCGGAACACCTGATGATCGAAGGCGGCGTCGAAGGTGTCACGCTGATCAACCTCGCCGGGACACCGCCGCGCGTGCTCGACGCCACCACACTGGTCCTCGACATCGACGCCAGCGGCAAGCTGACCAGCCGCACCATGGACGGTTCCGGGGACATCGGCCGCGCCGACGCGTTCGACGTCGAAGGCATGCGCGGCCTGGTCCGCTCCCTGGCACCGATGCGGCTGGCCACGCTCACCACCGCGGAGCAACCACTGACCGGCTCGCTGGAGCTGACCGACCTGCTGGGGCTCGGCGACCCGTACGAGTTCGAAGCGAAGAAGAACTGGACGACCCGCTCCAACCGGGACAAGCTGCGGGTGCCGATCGGCATCACCGCCGACGGCCGCCCGATGGAGCTGGACCTCAAGGAATCCGCCCAGGACGGCATGGGCCCGCACGGACTGCTGGTGGGCGCCACCGGTTCCGGCAAGTCCGAACTGCTGCGCACCCTGGTGCTGGCGCTCGCGGTCACCCACGACTCGGCGGTCCTCAACTTCGTGCTGGTCGACTTCAAGGGTGGTGCGACGTTCACCAAGCTCGACCGGCTGCCGCACACCAGCGCGGTGATCACCAACCTGGCCGACGAACTGCACCTGGTGGACCGGATGCTGGACGCGATCCAGGGCGAACTGGTGCGGCGGCAGGAACTGCTGCGCAAGGCCGGTGACTACGCCTCCCAGCGCGACTACGAGCGGGCCCGCACCGCCGGGGCCCCGCTGGAGCCGCTGCCCTCGCTGCTGGTCGTGGTCGACGAGTTCTCCGAACTGCTCACCGCCCGGCCGGACTTCATCGACATGTTCGTCCAGATCGGACGGGTTGGCCGCTCGCTGGGCGTGCACCTGCTATTGGCCTCCCAGCGCTTGGAGGAGGGCAAGCTGCGCGGCCTGGATTCGCACCTGTCCTACCGGATCGGCCTGCGCACCTTCTCCGCGATGGAAAGCCGGGTCGTGCTCGGCGCCCCCGACGCGTTCGAACTGCCGCGTTCGCCCGGCAACGGATTCCTGCGCTCCGGCACCGAAGAACTGCTCCGGTTCAAGGCGGCCTACGTCTCCGGTCTGCACCAGCGCGGTGTCGTCAAGCGCACCGACAACGAAGGCAGGCAGATCGACCCGGTGCAGGACTACTCCACCCGCTACCTGCGGCCGCGCACCACCGAGGAGGTGCTGGCCACCGCCGAGGAGACCGAGGGAGTCGGCGACACCCTGCTGGACGTGCTGGTGGACCGGCTGGAGGGCGAGGGCGAACCGGCCCACCAGGTCTGGCTGCCACCGCTGGCCGACCCGCCCACCCTGGACCAGCTGGTGGGGCCGCTGATCACCGATCCGCAGCGGGGCTTGACCACCGAGAAGCCGGAACTGCGCGGCAAGCTGCGCGCGGTCGCCGGGATCATCGACCGGCCCTTCGAGCAGCGCCGCGACCGGTGCGAGCTGGACCTGGCGGGGGCGGGCGGCAACGTCGTGGTCGTCGGCGGTCCGCACAGCGGCAAGAGCACCCTGATCCGCAGCATCATGGGCAGCCTGGCGCTCACCCACACCCCTAACGAAGTGCAGTTCATCTGCCTGGACTTCGGCGGCGGCGGGCTGACCGGGATGCGCGGGCTGGCGCACGTCGGCAGCGTCGCGACGCGGCGCGAGACCAACCAGGTGCGGCGCAGCATCGCCGAGGCGGTCGGACTGCTGGCCGAGCGCGAGGCCAGGTTCGCCGAGCACGGCATCGACGGCATGTCCACCTATCGGCGGCTGCTGCGCGAGGGTCGGTTCCCGGAGGACCGGTTCGGCGACCTCTTCCTGGTCGTGGACGGCTGGCTGACGTTGCGCGGCGAGTTCGAGAGCCTGGAGGGCGACGTCACGCAGTTGGTGAACCGGGGTCTGGCGTACGGCATCCACGTGATCGCCAGCTGCAACCGCTGGATGGACCTGCGGATGACGATGCGGGACGTCTTCGGCAGCCGAATCGAGTTGAAGCTCGGCGACGCGGTGGACTCGATGCTCGGCAGGCGCGAGGCGGCGAGCGTGCCCGACCAGTCACCGGGCCGCGGCCTGTCGTCGGACGCCGGGCAGTTCCTGGCGGCGGTGCCACGGGTCGACGACCAGTCCACCGACGAGAACCTCTCCGAAGGCATCCGGCACTTCGTCGAATCGGTCAACCAGGCGTGGCAGGGCCAGGCGGCGTCCGGGGTGCGGTTGCTGCCCGCCGAGCTGCCCTACTCGGCGCTGCCCGAGGCGGAGATCCGCTCCCCACGCGGTATCGCCGTGGGCATCTCGGAGGCGGACCTCCAGCCGGTGCACCTCAACTTCGAAGCCGAGCCGCACCTGATGGTCTTCGGCGACGTGGAGTCCGGCAAGAGCACCCTGCTGCGCGCGCTGGCCAGCAGCATCATGACCCGGTACACCCCGGAACAGGCGCAGATCGCGGTCATCGACTTCCGCCGCAGCCTACTGGGGCTGGTGCCCGACGAGTACCTGGTGGGCTACGCCAGCGCCGCTGGCAGCGTTCAGGAGATGGTCCGGCTGACTCTCCAGGCGATGCAGAAACGCCTGCCCGGCAACGACATCACGCCTGAGCAGCTGCGCAGCCGCAGCTGGTGGAGCGGTCCGGAGCTGTTCGTGCTGATCGACGACTACGACCTGGTCGCGCCCAACCCGCACGACAACCCGCTGGTGCGGCTGCTGGACTTCATGACGCAGGGCCGCGACATCGGCCTGCACCTGGTCCTGACCCGCCGCGTCGGCGGCGTGGCCCGAGCGATCTTCGACCCGGTGATCTCCCGCATCCGCGACCTGGCCTCACCAGGCGTCCTGCTCTCCGGCAACCCGGAAGAAGGCCCGGTCTTCGGCAAGCTCAAACCAGAACCACTCCCACCAGGCCGGGGCTGGCTCGTCACCCGAGCCCGAGGCAACGAACTAGTCCAATTCGCCCACCTCCCCCCGGAGCACTGAAAACGCGAGGTGACGGGCACCTTCACCGAGTAAAAGGGCGCGCGGATTGGAGCTCGCCTCGGAGTCGTGAGTGGTAAAGGTCGCCAGAACGACCACAACCACTCACGACGCGGGGCTTGGCCTACACCTGCCACCGGGGCTTGGGGTTGACATCGGGTAGTTAGCTTGGCGGTGGAGCGGTTTTCGGCCTGACCTGGCGCAGCGAAGGGGACAACATGGCACCTCCACCACCGGATCCTGGCGGCAGCGGACCGAGCTGGCCGACCAGCGGCAAGGAACTCAAGGCCGACCCCAGTTCGCTGCGCGGCTACGGCGAGAACGTCGCCACCATCGGCAAGAACCTGGAAAGCGACGCGATGGGCCCGGCCATGCTGGTCAACGGTGGCGGTGACGACATCAGCATCAGCACCGGCGGGTTCCCGGAGGGCACCCGAGCGCAGACGCTGGTCGGCCGCAACGGCCAGGAGATGATGATGTTCCTGCAGGCCGTCCGGCAGAACCACCTGGCCATCTCCTCGGCTGCGCACACCTGCGCCGACATGTACGAGGGGACCGACGGCTCCAACGCGGTCCGACTCGCTGGTGTGGAGTGGGCGTTCGCCCTGCCCGGCGCGCAGCGACCCGCCGAAGCTCCCGCCTACCTCAAGGAAACGCTGGCCGACGGGCTGAAGAACGCGGGCGGCCCTGGCCCGGTCGGCGCGGAGAAACTGGTGGAGACGAACCACTTCTCCGGCGGCGTGGCGTACAAGTACGAGGCGCCCGACGGCAGCGTCCGCACCGTGGTGCGGACCCCGGAGGGCATCACCGAAACCGGCTACAACAGCCAGGGCGCCCAGGTCTACACCACGACCGCGCAGCCCGGCGGCACGATGATCACCACTACCTACAACGAGAAGACCGGGAAGGTCGTCAACACCTCGACCCGCACTGTCACCAACGTGCCGCAGGGCGGCGGCACGGTGGACGAGGTGACCACCGTGACGAACCGGGACGCCGAGGGCCGGGAGACCAGGACCGAGGACCACAAGGTCACCACCCAGTACTCGGACGGCACGCACACCCGCCAGTACTACACCGAAGACGAGCAGGGCAACCGCTCCGGCGAGCGCTACATCGGGCGGCAACCCGAGCCGGTCACCCCGGAGGACTGGGCGGCGGAAGTCGAGCAGAACATGGCGCGGAACCGGCAGATGGTCGGGGGTTGATCGGCGATGACGCAACCAACACCGCCACCGGGCGACGACTACTTCGGCTACCCGTACCAAACGCTGGAGAACTACTCGGTAGGAGCCGGTCAGGGGCCGATGACCCCCGACGACCTCTACTTCACCGGCGAGACCCCGGACTCCGGGGACTACACGCCGAGTCCGGACACCGCGGCCAGCCGGGGCACCACGCTCAAGGAGGTCGAGCGGCAGATCATGGGCGAACAGCCCGGTACCACCGCCGAACGCGGTGACCAGTTCGCCAACGTCGCGGCGATGCTCGCGAACACGCAGAGCCAGCTGCAGTCGCAAACCCAGAAGTTGGCCGCGGAGTGGGAATCCCCGGCGGCCAAGGACGTTTTCATGAGCAAGGTCGGGGAAACGCTGGCGTACTTGAAGGTCTGGCAGAACGCCGCGAACCGCAACGCCAGCGCGCTGCACGGACTCGCCCAGGTGATGACCGAGGCGCAGGAGGACATGCGCGAACTCCTCCGGCAGTACGAAGCGGAGATGGGCGCCGCCGGTGATCGCACCGTCCCCGGCAACGAGCCGAACCCGGCCGAGGGTCTGCGGGCGGGTCGGGAGCAGGACGCGGTCGTGGAGAAGTACGACCGGCTCGCGCGTGAACTGGCTAGCCGGGTCGCGGGTGAGTACGTCCCGTACCTCGGCCAGCTGTCAGCGGGCCGTGCGATGCGGCTCGACCCGTTGAACGCGGTGTCGCACCCCGGCGCGTTCGGCATGCCGCTCCCGAACGTGGGTGCCCCACCCGGCGCACCCGGATCGGCTCCACCCAGCGGCGCACCCGACGCACCCACCGGATCAGCACCGCCGACCGGGGCACCCAACGCGCCCACCGGATCCGCACCACCCAGCAGCGCACCCGACGCGCCTACGGGGGCGGCTCCACCAACCGGGGCACCCGACGCACCCACCGGATCCGCGCCGCCCACCGGGGCACCCGGCGTTCCACCCGGCACGACGCCGCCCGGCGGGGCACCGCCACCCGGCCCGGCGCCGGTCCCACCAGGCGGCGTGCCCGCGCTCGTACCGCCCGTCGCGCCTGGCCGATTCGGCCTGCCGATCGGCCGGATCGGCGGCCCGGCACCGACTGGTCTTCCGGGCACGCCAACACCTTTCGGCCCACCTGGCACTGCGCTGGGCGGCGCGCCACCCAGCACGATCAGCAACACCATGAGCACGCCGGGCGTCGGTGCGCCGACGACACCGGGCAGCGCGCCACCGGGCACGTTGACGCCGCCACCACCCGGTGGCGCCCCGGCCCAGCCGCAGAAGCAGCAGGGCAGGATCCTCAACGCACGCAATCCCGGAAACCCGAACGGCACAGCGCTTCCGCCGGAAACCAGGGGCACCCGACCACCAACTGGGCAGGGCGCGGTACCGCCCGGAACCGGCGCGCCGGGCTCGCCGAACTCCCGAAACGGCGGCCAGTCCACTCGCGCCACGCTCAGCACGGAAATCCCCGAAGCGTTCCAGCCGCCGCCGACCTCGGGCCCATCGGTGCTCGGCAACGACCAGCGGCGCACCCGGCCGGGCAGCAGCGCGGAAGCCCCGACGTCGCCTTCGGCCAGCTCCGACGTGCCGCCGCCGGTGTTGAGCAACCCGCACCGGACCGGCCCGGCCAAGACGTTCACGGAACGCCGCGCCCAGCGCAGGCGCGACCGCGAGCAGACCCGGCAGCAGCAACCGGCCTCGGAGTTCGCGGCCGAGCTCCCGATCAGCATCGCACCCGTCCTGCAAGCCCGGACGACGCGGGAAATCGACGTGCCAGCTGAGCTGCGCGCCCAGGTACCTGTCGTGCTGCGCGCCGAACCGACCACGGCAGCCGACGAGCACGTGGCGCCCAAGGTCTCCGCCGACCGCACGTCGCGCCACGCCCAGCCGTCCCAACCAGCGCCGTTGGCGGAGCAAGCGGCGTGGGAAGTCGAAACGCCAGGCGGGCCGGTGGTCAGCGGCGAGGCCGAGTACCACTACCGCGCGGAACCGACCCCAACGCTCAACGGAAGGTCCTGATACCGGGCCGGGGGGGGGGGGGGGGGGGGGCGCCCCCGGGCCCCCCCCCCCCCCCCCCCGGGGGCCGGCGCGGGGGGGGGGGGGGGGGGGGGGGGGGGGGGGGGGGGGGGGGGCCGCGGGGGGGGGGGGGGGGGGGGGGGGGGGGGGGGGGGGGGGGGGGGGGGGGGGGGGGGGGGGGGGGGGGGGGGGGG
>NZ_JALBWV010000042.1 GCF_022678645.1 Saccharopolyspora soli
CTCCCCAGCGCTGATGGTACTGCACCCGCCAGGGTGTGGGAGAGTAAGACACCACCGACACACAACATGAAACCCCCTCCGACCATCCCGAATCGGGACGGCCGGAGGGGGTTTTTCCTATGTATTCACCAAACCAACCCGCAATGAAAAGGGTGGTTAGGTGTGGATGCGTCGGAGTTTTTTGTCGCAGCGGATGGCGGTGACGTTGCGGGATTCGACCCCGCCTGCCGTTGGAATCGACACCGACCCCGCGATTTCTTGGCCAACATGCCTTGGTCGTGCCGCACGTTCCCAGCTAGCGGCTTCGCCCGCTTCGCGCTGGCTCGTTCGACTCGCACGGCTCGGTCGACGGCGGCCTTGTTGCGGCTGGATGCGCGAGTTTCTGGTGTGCAGCGTTGTAGGTGGGCATTATGCGTGGATGCTTCGACGTTCATCGTTGGCCATCACACGCTGGAAACCTCGTGATCTGGTCGGGACCTCGTAGGCGGTCGTGTCGGCGACACGTACGCTCACGGCATGAGTGGTGCGCGGATTCTCGTCGTCCAGCCTTCGAAGCTGGATCCGCCTGGTCAGTTGGGGGAATGGTTGCTGGCTGCTGGTGCGGAGCTCGATGTTGTGCTCCCGGCCGAGGACCAGCTACCCGCGGACTTCGACAGGCATCAGGGTGTGGTCGTGCTCGGCGGTGAGATGGGTGTTTATGACGATCCAGATCATCCTTGGTTGGCCGACGTTCGCGCGCTGCTCAGCAGAGCGGTCAGCAAACGAGTGCCGGTCCTGGCTATCTGTCTCGGCGCCCAACTGCTCGCCGCCGCAACTGGTGGGCAGGTGCGTGCCGCGCGCAAGGGACCCGAGGCTGGCACTTTGCTGGTCGCGAAGCGGGATGCCGCAGCCGAGGACCCACTGCTCGGTCCGATGCCGTTGACGCCCGATGTGTTGCAATTCCATACCGACGAGATAACCGCACTGCCACCATCGGCGCAGTTGCTCGCCTCCTCCCCGAAATGCGACAACCAGGCGTTCCGGGTGGGGGACTGCGCATACGGATTGCAGTTCCACATCGAGACCACGCCGGACATCGTGCTGGAGTGGGCCAGGCTTTCCCCGGACGTGGCGGAGACAGTCCGTCCTGGGCAGCTGGAGCCGGAACATCTGGCGGAGTTCCACGAGGAGCTGGCCGAGACGTGGCAGCCGGTCGCGGAACGTTTCGTGCGGCTGGTCTCGACGCCGCCCGAGGAGCGCAGCACCAGCAGATTCCTACCGCTGGCGTGATTGTCGCCAGGTTGGCTCTTCAGCGGCAGCGGGTGCGGACTACCGTTCGGACATGGCCAACAGCAACTCGACGCGATCGGGTTCGGTGCCTTCTCCCGCACGCTACGGGTTCAGCGATGCGCCACGTGCCGAGGCCCAATTGAGACGAGCCGGTTGGTGGTCCGACGTCGGCCCGGAGGAGGCCGAGCCGATCGTGGCCGCGCTGTCGCGCACCCCGGACCCTGACCTGGCGCTGCACTCGCTCGACCGGTTCCGGGATGCCGCCGGTCCGACCTGGGCTGAGCTGGCTGGCGAACTGGTCAGCGATGTGGGGCTGCGCGGGCGTTTGTTCGGGGTGCTCGGTGATTCGACGGCATTCGCGGACCACCTCGTGGCGCATCCGGCTGATTGGCGCCGATTGCGCTCGGAGGCCGTCCAGCCCAGTACGCTCGAGGAGCGTACGTCGTTGTTGCTGGCGGCGGTGGAGGCCGACGGTGACGGTGTGCCGGGGACAGCGGGCGGTCCGGTCGCGAAGGTGTACGGCGCTGATGCGGTAAGCGTTCTGCGCAGCACTTACCGCGGGTTGTTGCTGGATGTCGCTGGCCACGACATGGCTAATGTCGCGGAGCCGTCGTTGCCGACGATGCCGTACGAGAACGTTGCCGCGACGCTGTCGGACGTTGCAGTGGCCGCTCTTCGGGCTGCGTTGTCGGTGGCCGTGGCGGAGCTGAAACGGTCCGGCGTGGGTGAGGTGCCCCGGCTCGCCGTTATCGCGATGGGCAAGTGCGGCGGGCGGGAGCTGAACTACGTCAGCGATGTCGACGTGGTGTTCGTTGCCGACAGCGAGTTGGAGATCCCGGCGGCGACTCGGCTGGCCAGCCTCATGATGCGGATCGCGAGCCCGGCTTTCTTCGAAGTCGACGCCGCACTGCGCCCGGAGGGTAAGGCCGGGGCATTGGTTCGCACCCTGGACGGGCATCTCAGCTACTACCGCAGGTGGGCTCGCACCTGGGAGTTCCAGGCGTTGCTGAAGGCGCGTCCGGTAGCCGGGGATGAAGAGCTCGGCGCGCGCTACCTCGAAGCGGTGCAGCCGCTGGTGTGGACCGCAGCGGAGCGCGAAGGCTTCGTGGTCGACGTTCGGTCGATGCGGCGACGGGTCGAGGACCACGTTCCGTCGGAGCTGGTCGAGCGCGAGCTGAAGCTCGGCCGCGGTGGGCTGCGGGACGTGGAGTTCGCCGTGCAGCTGCTGCAAATGGTCCACGGACGCAGCGACGACTCGTTGCGCTCGACGTCCACATTGGATGCCTTGCGGGCGCTGGGCGAGGGTGGCTACGTGGGTCGCACCGACGCCGCGGACTTGGTCGACTCCTACCGGTTCCTGCGCACTGTGGAACACCGGTTGCAGCTCCGGCAATTGCGCCGTACTCACCTGTTTCCGCCGTTCGACGACAGCGACGCGCTGAGCGCTCTCGCACGCGCGGTCGGTCTGCGTTCGTCCGGCCGCAACACTGCCGCGCAGGCTTTGGTCGCAGAGTTTCGCAGGCACAGCAACAGGGTTCGCCGCCTGCACGAGAAGCTCTTCTACCGGCCGCTGCTGGAAGCGGTCGCGAAGGTGCCGACTGCGGCGCTCCGGTTGACCACTTCGGCGGCTGTCGAGCGGCTGGCAGCGCTCGGCTACACGTCACCGGAAGGCGCGCTGCGGCACATCGGCGCACTGACGTCCGGAGTGTCGCGGCGGGCGAGCATCCAGGGCACGCTGTTGCCGATGCTGCTGGATCTGCTGGCGCGCACCCCGGATCCCGACGGCGGCTTGCTCGCTTACCGCAAGGTGTCCGAGGCACTTGCCGAAACCCCGTGGTACCTGCGGCTGTTGCGCGACGAAGGCGTTGTCGCCGAACGATTGGCGCAGCTGCTGGGCACCTCGAAATTGGTGCCGGAACTGCTGGTGCGTGCTCCGGAAGTGCTGCGCCTGTTGTCGGACACGCCTGCGCTGGCCGAACGCGATCCGATGGAGGCCGCGGCGTCGTTGCGCAGTGCGGTGGCGCGTTACTCGGATCCGCAGCGGGCGGTGTCCGCGGCACGGTCGCTGCGGAGGCACGAACTGCTGCGCATCGCATGTAGTGACCTGCTTGATCTGGCGGAACCAGCGGAGGTGTTCCGGGCGCTGTCCAGCATCTGGGTGGCAGTGCTGGAGTCGGCGCTGGACGTGTCCATGCGGGACGTCGCCAGCCGGTCCGCGGGTGAGGTTCCAGCGCGGATCGCGGTGATCGGCATGGGGCGCTTGGGCGGTGCCGAACTCGGTTACGGTTCCGACGCCGACGTGATGTTCGTGTGCGAGCCGATCGGCGGGGCTGACGAGATGACGGCCGTCCGGTTCGCCAGCTCGGTCGTCGAACAGGTGCGGCGGCTGCTCGGTGCGCCGAGCCAGGATCCGGCCTTGGAAGTCGACATCGACCTGCGGCCGGAGGGGCGGCAGGGGGCTCTGGTGCGGACCCTGGACTCGTACCTGGCGTACTACCGGCGCTGGGGTGAGGTGTGGGAGGCGCAGGCCCTGCTGCGGGCGCGTGCGGTGGCGGGCGATGCGGACCTGGGGGAGCGGTTCTGCCGGGCCATCGATCCGATCCGGTATCCCAGCGGTGGGCTGGACGAGCCGAAGATCCGGGAGATCCGCCGCATCAAGGCGCGGGTGGATTCCGAGCGGCTGCCGAGGGGGGCTGACCCGGCTACGCACACCAAGCTCGGGCGCGGCGGCCTGACCGACGTGGAGTGGACGCTGCAACTGCTGCAGCTGCGGCATGCGCACGAGTTCGTCGAGTTGCGCACCACATCCACGGTCGACGGGCTACGGGCCGCGGCTGGTGTCGGCCTGCTGGATGCCGGTGACGCCGACGAGCTCATCGAGGCTTGGACGCTGGCGATGCGCGTGCGCAACGCGGTGATGCTGGTCCGCGGCAAGCCCGGCGACCAACTTCCCAAGCAGACGCGGGAACTGAGCGCGGTGGCAGCCGCGCTGGGCTATCCAGCTGGAGTGGACACCGGCGAGGTCGTCGACGACTACCTGCGAGTGACACGGCACGCCCGCGCGGTGGTCGAGCGGGTCTTCTACGACTCGTGATCGCAGCGCCTAGGGTGGAACCATGACCACCGAGCTGCGCCAGGCTGAAGAACGCGACCATTCGCGGATAGTGGCGGCGATCGAGTCGTGGTGGACGGATTCCCGCAGTCCGGCGGCTGCGCGCGAATTGTCGCTGCTGGTGCCGCGGTTGTTTCTGCAGCATTTCTCCGGCACCAGCTTCGTGGCCGAGCAGGACGGTCGAATGGCGGGCTTTCTGGTCGGATTCCTGTCCTTCGACCGCCCGCAGGATGCCTACATCCATTTTGTCGGTGTCGATCCGGCGCTGCGCGGGAGAGGACTCGCGCGCCAGCTCTACACCGCATTCTTCGACACCGCTTCCCGCGCTGGGCGCAGCCGCGTGCACTGCATCACGTCCCCGGCCAACAGCGGATCCATCGGTTTTCACCGGCGCATGGGTTTCCAGTTGGTTTCGGGTGACGCCGAAATCGATGGGGTACCGGTGCACCAGAATTACGATGGCCGCGGCCACGACCGGGTTTGCTTCGTTCGGGATATTTCCCCGCTTCCCGCCCGCTGACCTGCACTGGAGCGTCCAACGCGGACTATCCGGACAAAGTAGTTGACAATTGTTCCATTGCCTGCGACTGCGGTAGTCCGATTGGTCCGGATGATGCATCGCGGTGCAACGCAGCTGCCGCGCGGTCCTCATTGGACCGCTTTTGGCGAACCCGGTCGGCGGTCCCGAATTCTCGAATTCGGCAGTAGCCTCGGCGATCAAGGGCAGGAGTGGTCGGCGATCGGGGGAGGAGTCGATGTCCGGGGACTTCGAGCTGCTCGTCGATCGGCAGGCGCTGTGCGGGGCGAGCCCGTTGTGGATGTCGGCGCTGAATTGCGTGCATTGGGTGGATCTCCTGCGTCGCGAATTGCACACCTATCACCGGGATTCCGGTGTCGACGAAGTGCGGGTGCTGCCAGGTGTGGTGACGGCGTTGGGCGCGACCCGGCACGGGCAGTTGATCGCCGCTGCCGGGCACGGCTTCGCGCGGGTGCATTTGGGGCGTGCCGCGTTGGAACCGGTTGTGCAGGTGCGCAACGGCGATCGGATGAACGTCGGCGCCTGCGACCCGGCTGGGCGGTTCGTGGCCAGCACCCTGACGCATGCCCGCGAGCTGCGTGCCAGTGCGTTGTACGTGCTCGAAGGCGCCCGTGCTCGCCTGCTGGTCGACGGCGTGACCGGTGCCGGTGGCCTGGCCTGGAGTCCCGACGGCAGCCGGATGTACCTGGTCGACATGCGCACCATCTGGGTCTACGACTACGACGTGGAACGGGCGCGCGCGGTTTCCGGGCGGCAGTGGGTGGTGTGCGCGGAATCCGAAGGCAGTCCGGAAGGCATCGCGGTGGACGCCGAAGGTTGTGTGTGGGTCGCCATGCACTGGACCGGTCGGATCCACCGGTATGCGCCCAGCGGGGACCTCGAAACCGTGCTGTGGGCGCCGACCAGGCGGATCACCAGCGTGACCTTCGGCGGTTCGCGGCTGGAGGAGATGTACGTGACCTCGGCCTGCTTCGGCTACGACGAGGACGCGTTGCTCGCGGACCCGTACGCCGGTGCGCTGTTGCGTTTCCGGCCCGGCACGGTTGGTGTGCCGATGGCGCCCTGGCAGGGGATCTGACCGGGCATCGCCAACCGCTGCGTTCTCGGACTAATAACACCAGGTGCTACCGCCTGGAAAAGCAGGCGGGGTGGGAACCGAGGTCCCCACCCCGCTCACCGGGCCGTTCAGCCGATCACACGTCGAAGTACAGCGCGAACTCGTGCGGGTGCGGCCGCAAGCGGATCGGGTCGATCTCGCCCTCCCGCTTCAGGCTGATCCAAGTCTCGATCAGGTCGGAGGTGAACACGCCACCCTCCAGCAGGAAGTCGTGGTCGGCTTCCAGGTTGTCGATGACCTTGGCGAGGCTGTCCGGCACGGTCGGCACGTTTTTGGCCTCTTCCGGCGGCAGCTCGTAGAGGTCCTTGTCGATCGGCTCCGCTGGCTCGATCTTGTTCTTGATGCCGTCCAGACCGGCCATCATCATCGCGGCGAACGCCAGGTACGGGTTGCCGGACGGGTCCGGGCACCGGAACTCGACCCGCTTGGCCTTCGGGTTCGCACCGGTGATCGGGATGCGCATGCAGGCGGAGCGGTTGCGCTGCGAGTACACCAGGTTCACCGGCGCCTCGAAGCCCGGCACCAAGCGGTGGTAGGAGTTCACCGTCGGGTTGGTGAAGGCCAGCAGGCTCGGCGCGTGGTGCAGGATGCCGCCGATGTAGTAGCGCGCGGTGTCCGACAGACCGGCGTAACCCGACTCGTCGTAGAACAGCGGGTTGCCGTCCTTCCACAGCGACTGGTGGGTGTGCATGCCGGAACCGTTGTCGCCGAACAGCGGCTTGGGCATGAACGTCGCGGTCTTGCCGTGCTGCCAGGCCGTGTTCTTGATGACGTACTTGAACAGCTGCAAGTCGTCCGCAGCGTGCAGCAGCGTGTTGAACTTGTAGTTGATCTCGGCCTGGCCACCGGTGCCGACCTCGTGGTGCGCGCGTTCGATGGTGAAGCCCGAACCGATCAACTGCTTGACCATCTGGTCCCGGAGGTCCGAGAAGTGGTCGTAGGGGGAGACTGGGAAGTAGCCGCCTTTGTAGCGGGTCTTGTAGCCCCGGTTGCCGCCGTCCTCGTCGCGCCCGGTGTTCCACCAGCCCTCGACCGAGTCGACCTCGGCGAAGGTCTTGTTGGCGTCCTCACCGAACTTCACCGAGTCGAAGATGTAGAACTCGGCCTCGGCGCCGAAGAACGCGGTGTCTGCCACGCCGGACTCGGCCAGGTACTGCTCGGCCTTGCGCGCGATGTTGCGCGGGTCGCGGCTGTAGGGCTCCAGCGTGAACGGGTCGTGCACGAAGAAGTTCAGGATCAGCGTCTTCTCGGCACGGAACGGGTCCACCCGGGCGGTGTAGGGGTCCGGCAGCAGCAGCATGTCCGATTCGTGGATCGACTGGAAGCCGCGCACCGACGAGCCGTCGAAGGCCAAACCCTCGGTGAACGCATCCTGGTCGAACGACGCGGCGGGCACCGTGAAGTGCTGCATCACGCCCGGTAGATCGCAGAACCGGACATCTACGAACTTCACGTCTTCATCAGCGATGAAGCGCAGGACCTCGTCAGGATTCTTGAACAACCTCGGTGGCTCCTTCACGCACTCGTACAGCTCACCGACGCCATGCAAAAACCCCGTCGCCGGCTCGGCGCCCACCGTATGTCATCGGTGTTGCCCTGCCGTCACTTCGATGTTTCATGGGCGTTAACTGCCACCTGTTCGGGTGGCCGCGGTTGCGGCCATCGGCCGACCGCGGTGCTCCGACGGCTGCACTGGCGCGGCACCGTACCCTGAATGACGTGCGAAGAGTCATCGGCTCGTGGCTGGACGGCCCGAAGGGTGCATTGAACCACGCGCGAGAGCAGGGCGACGAGGCGCGGCCCAAGTGGCGCGGCGAGCAGCTCGGACTGCCCGAGGACGGTCCTGGGGCCGCGGCGCCGCTGGGCAAGCGCGCGCTGGCGTTCCTGATCGACATCGTGCTGGCGGCGCTGATCACCGCCGCGTTCACGGTGCCGAACTACCCCGGTGACTGGAGTCTGTTGACCTGGTTCCTGATCACGGTCATCCCGGTGTCCTTCTTCGGCGTCACGCCGGGGATGGCGATGCTGCGGATCTGGGTCGCGCGGACCGACAGCACCGCCATGGTCGGGCCGCTGCGCGCGGTGTTGCGCTGCGGTCTGACGCTGCTGATCATCCCGGCGGTGGTGTGGAACTTCGACGGCCGCTCCTGGCACGACCGCCTCAGCGGCACCATCGTTCTCCGCCGCTGAGCCGACCGACGAAAAGCGGGCCCGGGTTGCTTTCCCGGACCCGCTTCTTCGGTCATGCGTTCAATCAACTCAAGGTGCGAACTACTTCGCGCGGCGGACGGCGCGTTGCACGTTGCGCATCTTGGCGCCCTGCGGCATCGGACCCTTGGGCATCGCGGTGCCGCGGCTGGCCAGGGCCGCCAGCCGGTTCTCGATCGAGTCGATCTGACCGGGACCGATGTTGCGGGGCAGCTTCATGATCCGCTGCTGCAACTTGCTCAGCCGGACCTGGCCCTCTTCGGTGCCGACCATGATCTCGTAGATCGGGGTGTCGCCGACCAGCCTGGCGACCCGCTTCTTCTCCTGCGCCATCAGCGACTTGACGCGGTGCGGGGAACCTTCGCCGACCAGCACGACACCTGGCCGACCGATCAGCCGGTGCACCGCGTCCAGCTGGGCCGTGCCCGCCACCGCCTGGGTCAACACCCACCGGCCGCGCAGGTTGTCCAGCGCCCACCCGGCCGCACCGGGCTGCCCGTCGGCCTTGCGGTAGACGTTGGCCTGCACCCGGCGTCCGAAGATGATCACGGCGGCCAGCAACCCGAAGGCCAAACCGGCTGGGAGGAACACCCAGTGCAAGGCCCAGATCATGCCCAGCAGGAACACCACGGCCGTCACACCGACGAACGCCCCGAGCATCAATGGGACGAGCAGCTTGTCCTCCCGGCGCTGCATCTTGAACGCCTCGAAGATCTGCTTGATGCGGCCCCGAGTCGCCTGGCGCCGTTGTTTGGCCGCCGCTTTCTTGGCGGCCTTGTCCTGGTCCTGCTTGGCCATGGTTTTCAGGATACGGCGCGGGTTCAACCAGGTGCAGTCGTGGTCCGGATGCGTGACCGACCCGTGAGCTCGGGCCGAACACTGCCAAGTGATGGGTGAAGGGCACCGCTTACCGACTTACTTGGTAAAAGGTGCCCTTCACCTCGGAAGATCAGCGGGCGAGGAGGCTGCTGGCCTCCTGGGCGGCGGTGCCCGCTTGGGCCAAGTGGGCGAGGTTGTCCGGGAGCGGCATGCCGCGGTGCACGGTCGCCTTGGCGTACAGGCGGCCAGCCCGGTAGCTGGAACGCACCAGCGGACCGGCCATCACACCGGGGAACCCGATCTCCTCGGCGGTCTTGGTGTGCTCCACGAACTCCTCCGGCTTGACCCACCGGTCCACCGGGTGGTGCCGCGGGCTGGGCCGCAGGTACTGGGTGATGGTGATGATGTCGCAGCCCGCGTCGTGCAGGTCCTGCAGCGCCGGGCGCACCTCGTCCGGCGTCTCGCCCATGCCCAGGATCAGGTTCGACTTGGTCACCAGGCCAGCCTCGCGGGCCATCGTGAGCACCTGCAGCGACCGCTCGTAGCGGAAGCCCGGTCGGATCCGGCGGAAGATCCGCGGTACCGTCTCGACGTTGTGCGCGAGCACCTCCGGCCGCGAGCCGAACACCTCGGCCAGCTGGTCGGGTTCGGCGTTGAAGTCCGGGATGAGCAGCTCGACACCGGTGCCCGGATTCAGCGCGTGGATCTGGCGGACCGTCTCCGCGTACAGCCAGGCGCCGCCGTCCGGCAGGTCGTCGCGGGCCACCCCGGTCACCGTCGAGTAGCGCAGGCCCATCGCCTGCACCGACTCCGCGACCCGGCGCGGCTCCTCGACGTCCAGTTCGGCCGGTTTGCCGGTGTCGATCTGGCAGAAGTCGCAGCGGCGGGTGCACTGATCACCGCCGATCAGGAAGGTCGCTTCGCGGTCCTCCCAACACTCGAAGATGTTGGGGCACCCCGCTTCCTCGCAGACGGTGTGCAGGCCCTCGCGGCGAACGAGCCCCTTGAGCTCCTGGTATTCGGGGCCCATCCGAGCGCGGGTCTTGATCCACGACGGCTTCTTCTCGATCGGGGTCTGGCTGTTGCGGGCCTCCAACCGCAGCAGCTTCCGACCTTCCGGCGCAACAGTCACGACGCCCAGGCTACGCCCCCGATCACCCGGGTCCGAAATGGTGAGAACGGTCACCACCAGCGCCGACACCAAGAGTTGTCAGCCGAGTTCGTGGGCGGCGGGTCGGTGGTGGACGTACTCGATCACCGTGCCG
This sequence comes from Saccharopolyspora soli, assembly GCF_022678645.1. GTDB lineage: Bacteria > Actinomycetota > Actinomycetes > Mycobacteriales > Pseudonocardiaceae > Saccharopolyspora > Saccharopolyspora soli. The sequence goes on from NZ_JALBWV010000042.1 coordinate 10,329, forward strand.
TCCGGGTGGCGGACGGTGAATCCTTCGCCGACCGGGGCCTGGAACCGCTGCTGGACGAATTCCAGCCCTTCCTGCTGAAAGCGCTGCTCGTACGGGCCGATGTCGGCGACCAGCAGGGTCCCGACGGTCTGGCGGAACGGGGCCAGCGACTCGTCGGTGCCAGCGATGATCAGGAAGCCGCCGACCGCGGTGAGTGCGAGGTCCTTCTCCGGGTAGGGCAGGACCATGTCGCGCTCGACGCCGAGCAACCGCTCGTACCAGGCAGTGGTGGATTCGTGTTCCTCCTGGGCGACGAACACGCGCACGAACGTCCGGGGTTGGGGCAGGTTCGAGGAGTCCGGGTTGCGGCGCCAGAGCTGTTGGGACACAGGTCGTTCCTTCCGGTCCTTCGGGGCTGCGCCCAGCGTGGTCGCAGGTGCTGATCGCAACCAGCAGCGGATCTGTGCGGTGACCGCAGGTCATAGGCTGGCGCGGTGAAAACCGCAGCGAACTTGCGGCGTCGGGAGCTTGGTGCATTCTTGCGCGCGGTCAGGGAGCACGTCGATCCGGCCGATTTCGGGATCGCGACCACCGGGCGGCGCCGGACTCCGGGCCTGCGCCGCGAGGAGGTCGCGGCGGCGTCCGGGGTCGGGGTGGCCTGGTACACGTGGCTGGAGCAGGGGCGGGTGCAAACCTCGCGCGAGGTTCTGGAGGCGCTGGCCCGCACGTTGCGGATGGGCCGCGATGAGCGGCGGCATCTGCTGGCGCTCGGGGGCTACTTGGGCGATGACGTCGTGGACGACGACGCAGCGGTCGAGTTGCTGCGGCCGATGTTGGACAGTTGGCCGTTGACGCCTGCGCTGGTGTTGAACCGCCGGTTCGACGTGCTAGCGGGCAATGCCGCGTACGCGGCGGTGTGGCCGGAACCCGTGCTGTCCGGTCGGCCGAACCTGCTGCTGGCGCTGGCGAGCAGTCAGCGGTTGCAGGAGATGCTGGTGCCCGAGGAGCGGTTCCTCTACGAGCTGTTCCTCCGCTTCCGGGCGCGCGCCGATCGGTTCCCGGACGATCCAGGTGTCCTGGAGCGGCTGCGGGAGCTGCGTCCGGACCTGGGGCACTGGTGGAACTGCCGGGCGGTGCGGGAGTTCGGCGGTTGGCCGGTGACGGTGTTGACCGGCGGCCGTCGCCTGCGGTTCGCGTGTTCGCTGTTGCAGCCGGACGACTCGACGACGGTGCTGGTCCAGGCTCCGGCTGACCCGGAAACGCGGCGGTGGGTGGGGCTCAGGAACTCGGCATGAGCTTTCGCAACCCGCCGCGCCGCGCGGTGCTCGGGGTGGCGCGCAGGAGTTTCAGGAAGGCCATGCCGACGCGGGCGACGTCCTTGGCGGGCTCGGTGTGCTCGGCGAGTCCGGCGGCCAGCGCCAGCATCCGCTGCTCACGCGCTGCGCATGTTTCCAGCGCAGGGTGCGCGCTGTGCTGGTCGAGCACGGCGCGGAGCACCGAGTTGTCCGCTGCGGTCTGACGCCACGCCGCTGTTACCGCCTCGACGCGGTCGCCGTGCGGAGCGTCTCCGGTTTCCACGAGCGCGACATCGATGCGGCCGGTCAACTGCTGGTTCCACTTGTAGTGCAGGGCGCGCAGCAGTTCGGCGGCATCGGTGAAGGGCGCGGGCACCTGGATGAGGGCCTCGGACGGGTTTCGACGAGCGTGGTCGAGCACCGTTTGGATCGCGTGTTGCCGCTGGTGGAAGTCGTGCCAACTCATGTTCGCTCTCCGGGGTCGGACCCGAGGTGATACCCCAGGTGTGCGGCATACCGAGAGTATGTTGGTGCACCGAAGGTACCACGGCTGCGTACCGTCGGTATGTCCTAGGGTTGTGAACATGGCGACAGCTCGACCACGACGTGTGGAGTACTCGGAAAGCACCAGGCAGGCACTGGTGGACTCTGCGGTGGAGCTGTTCACCGAACACGGCTACGCGGGTACGTCGCTGGACGAGATCGCCAAGCGCGCCCGAGTCACCAAAGGTGCCCTCTACCACCACTTCGGCGGGAAGCAGGCGTTGTTCGAGGCTGCCTTCGACGCCGTGGAGACGAACGTGGTGGCCCGGCTGGCCGAGGTCGTCTCGGGCACCGGAAGTCCGTGGGAGGCCACGAGATCCGGGCTGTGGGCCTTCCTGGAAGTCTGCCTCGAACCGTCCTACCAGCGCATCGTGGTGCAGGACGGACCAGCGGTGATGGGCTGGGAGCGCTGGCGGGCCGCCGAGGAGTCCTACACCTACGGGGTGCTGCGAGGTGTGGTCACGGCGCTGGTCGAGTCGGGGGAGATCGACCCGCTGCCGATCGATGCGCTGTCCCGGGTCATGTTCGGTGCCTTGTCGGCGGGCGCCACCGCGATCGCCGGATCCAGATCGCCGAAGCAGGCCCGCGCCGACATCGGCGAGTGCGTGGAGCGAGTGCTCGCCGGGCTGCGCACCGCCACGCAAAACGAGTTCGAAGACCGGCTCTGAGAGTTCCGCTGCGGCGTGGGTTAGATCTTGCTACTAGCCTCAGAAGCCGTGAGTGAGAACTTCAAGTTGCGGATCTTCACCGAGCCCCAGCAGGGCGCGACCTACGACGACCTGCTGCGGGTCGCCAAGCACGCGGAAACGACCGGCTACGACGCGTTCTTCCGCTCCGACCACTACCTCAAGATGGGGTCCGTCACCGGCGAGCCCGGTCCGACGGACGCGTGGGTGACGCTGGGCGGGCTGGCCCGCGAGACCAGCAGGCTCCGGTTGGGCACGCTGATGACCGCGGGCACCTTCCGGCTGCCCGGACCGCTGGCGATCTCGGTCGCCCAGGTCGACCAGATGTCCGGTGGGCGCGTCGAGTTCGGCTTCGGCAGCGGTTGGTACGAAGCGGAACACACCGCCTACGGCATCCCGTTCCCGTCGCTGGCCGAGCGGTTCGACCGGTACGCCGAGCAGTTGGAGATCATCACCGGTCTGTGGAGCACCCCGGCTGATGAGACCTACGGATTCGACGGCGAGTACTACCGACTGGCCGACTCGCCAGCGCTGCCCAAGCCGGTGCAGCGCCCGCGGCCACCGGTGTTGATCGGCGGGCACGGCAAGAAGCGCACGCCTCAGTTGGCCGCGCGGTTCGCCGACGAGTTCAACCTGCCCTTCGCCGACGTCGACACGGCCGCCGCGCAGTTCGAGCGGGTGGCTGCGGCCTGCGCCGCGATCGGCCGGGACGAGGCAGAAGTGGCGCGTTCGGCGGCTCTGGTGTTGTGCGTGGGCAAGGACGAGTCGGAGCTCGCCCGCCGAGCCGAGGCCATCGGCCGCGAGGTCGCGGAACTGCGCACCAACGGGTTGGCTGGCACGCCTGCCGAGGCGGTGGACAAGATCGGAACCTGGCGGGAGCGCACCGGCATCACCCGCCTCTACCTGCAGGTGCTCGACCTAACCGATCTCGACCACCTGGACCTGGTCGCCTCCGAGATCGCTCCGCAGCTCTGATTTTTCACTCATCACCAGTACGGAGTCGGGGGCGGAGTTGACCGGCGATGTCGGAGGCCGCGGTGAGCAGGATCAGGGCCGGGATCGTGGCTTGCGCGCGGAGCCGGTAGGAGCCCCGTTTGTCCTGCTCCACCAGGCCGCAGGCCGTCAGGCTCTTCAGGTGGTGGTAGAGCTGGCCGGTGGACCCCAGGCCCGCCGCAGCCTGCAGGGCCGCGGCGGGCTGGGCGCCTTCCTGGGCGAGCAGGCGCACGATGGCCGCGCGCGCCGGGTGCCCGAGCGCGGCCAGCACGTCGGTGCGCGGGCCGTCGTCCATGGCCAGCACCCAGGCGGGGTCGACGTCGATCCGCCACTGGAGTTTGACCGGGTCGACGAGGTTGCCCTCGTACTGCACGACACCACCGCTGGGTTCGACCGAGTCGGTGCGTTGGGTACCTTCCAGTGCCGCAACGCGTTCTTCGAGTGCCGCGATCCGCTGGTGCAAGTCCTCCGAGGTCACGCGTCGAGCTTGCCTCAGCCGGTGAGCGCCTGCGCGAGCCGGTCCCGCCACTCCGGCTGTTCCAAGGCCAGCAGCAGCGGCAGTCCCGGATCGCCCTTGCCGACCTGCTCCAACGTGATGTCGCCGTGCGCGAGCAGGGCCCCCGACGCGACGGTGCCGTCCTGTCTCCGAACCGACATCCCGCAGGTCAGGATCCCTGGCAGACTGCCGCCCTTGAGGCCGACCCCCAGCACTCCGGGCGGCAGGTGGCCGCTGAGCGGGCGCTCCAGGTGGGAACGGGCGACTGCGGCTGGGAAGGCGTCGGTGGCGATGGCGTGGTGCAGCCCGGCCAGTTGCGACGCGGTCGCCGACATCGTCTCCGAGCCCCATTCGCACTGCTGCTCGTACGGCGGCAGGCCACCCTGCATCAGCTGATCCAGCATGCGTTTGCGCAGGTCGACATCGTTGCTGAAGCGGCGTTCCAAGGCGTAGCCGAAGGCCCGCCGGATAGCGGGCGGCAGCTGCGCGGGCGGCGCGAGCTCCGGCAGCGCCAGGAACAGGTACTCCGCGCACATGGACCGGATGTCCGGCCGGGACCAGCCGCCCGCTGCGGCGGCTTGGCGCAGCGCGGCCTCGCCGAGCCGGTTGCGCAGGTAGTCGGGGGCGGCGCTGTCGCTGAACATGATCATGGCCGAGGCCATGTCATCGAGCGCCACGCGGTGTTCCGGATCCGCCGCGAACAGGCCCGTGGGATCGGTGGGGATGCCGAGGTATTTGAGCGTGTTCGCGTGCGCGAAGCCATCGGTCGGCACGTAGAAGCGCTCCCAGTCGCCGACGCGGATCTGCTCGTCGGGATCCAAGCGGCCCTCGGTGACAGCGATCGAATAGGCGGCCAGCGGTACCACCTTGACGGCTGAGGCGAGCGGCTCGGCGTTGTCCGGGCGGTGCACCAGCCGGTGTCCGCGCCCGTCGTGGACGACGAGTCCGAGCTGCTCGCGGTGCGTGCTGATCCAGTCCAGCCAGCCTTCCGGGGTCGACAGGTCCGGGCGGCTCGGGGGCGACTGCGCGATAGCGTTGGGCGCGATCAGAAACAGCGGCGCAGCGGCTGCGGCAGTGGCGAGCAGGCTGCGACGGGACAACGGCATGACATCCACTCCTCTGGTAATCCGTAATTCCGGAATACTAGAGGAGTGGAGTTGGGTTGTCAGTCGAAACCGATCAGCGCAGGCTCGGGTCCAGTGCGAGGGTCGCACCGGCGACGGTCGGTTGGCTACGCGGGATGTTGCGCTCGGCGACCGGCAGCACGCCGTCCAACGCATCCAGCACACCCTGCCGGACCAGCGGCAACGCCTCGGCGACGGTGATCGTGCGACCAGCTTCGAGGGTCAGCGAAGTGGTGCCCGCGTCGCTGATGCCGCACGGCACGATCCGGTCGAACTCGCTGAGGTCGGCGTTGCAGTTCAACTCCAGCCCGTGCATCGTGACGCCGCGCTGCACCCGGATGCCGATCGCGGCGATCTTGCGCTCCGGGCGCGCGTCGTCGGCGGGCAGCCAGACCCCGCTGCGGCCGTCGACCCGGCCCGCTTCGAGCCCGAACTGGTCGCACACCCAGATCAGCGCCTGCTCCAACCGGCGCACGTAATCGACCACGTCGATCGGATCGGCCAGTTTCATGATCGGGTAGCCGACGATCTGACCGGGTCCGTGCCAGGTGATCTTCCCACCTCGGTCCACGTCGATCACCGGCGTTCCGTCCGTTGGCCGGTCCTCCGACGTGGTGCGCTTGCCCGCGGTGTAGACCGACGGGTGCTCCAGCAACAGCAGGGTGTCCGGATTCCGCTCCTCGGCGCGGCCGGTGGCCAGCTCGCGCTGCAGGTCCCAGGCGGAGAGGTAGTCGATGGTTCCCAGGTCGCGCACTTCCACGGCGGCCGTTGATGCGCGGCACGAAATACTCACGCGGCCAGGCTACGCCCCGCGTCGACCGCCGGAATTCGACGAGCCCGCAAACCCGCGAACAGTGCGGATCACGACGCGACAGCCGCGGCCAGCGCCGACCCGACCGACGGGTGCTGGAAGGTGAACCCCTGCGCTTCCAGCACCGTTGGCAACACGCGCTGCCCGCCCAAGACCTGCTCGGCGAGTTCGCCGAGCACGGCCCGCAGTGCGAAACCCGGCACGATCCAAGGCGTGGGCCGTCCCAGTGCCTCGCCCAGCGCTCGGGTGAACTCCGCGTTGGTGACCGGCGCCGGGCCGGTGAGGTTGACCGGACCGGAGATCTCCGGCTGTTCCAGCACGAAGCGGATCGCGGCGACCTCGTCGTCCAGCGAAATCCACGGCAGGTACTGGGTGCCGTCGCCGAGCCGCCCGCCGAGCAGCATCGCGAACAGCGGTCGGAGCTGACCGAGCAGCCCGCCAGCTGGCGAGAGGACCGGGCCGCTGCGCAACAACACCACGCGAACACCGGCGCGGGCCGCTGCCTCGGTCGCGGCCTCCCAGCGCTGGCACAGGTCGGCGAGGAAATCCGTGCCCGGTTCGGAAGACTCGGTCACCGGCTTCGACCCGCTGTTGCCGTAGAAACCAACCGCGGACGCGTTGGCCAGCACCGGCACGTCTTGTTCGGCGACGGCCTCGGCGAGCACCTCGGTCGGGCGCACCCGGGAGTGCACCAGCAGCCGTTTGCGCTCCGGCGTCCAGCGCTTGTCGCCAACACCCGCGCCGCACAGGTTCACGACCGCGTCGGCGCCCTCCAGCGCGTCCGCGTCGATCTTCCCGGTCTCCGGATCCCAACCCCGCTCATCGGGGGCCGCGGGGAGCCTGCGGACCAGCCGGAGCACGTCGTGCTCGGCCTGCCGCAACGCCGCCACCAGAGATGTGCCGATCAAACCGGACGAACCGGCGACAACCACCCGCATGCCAAGAATCGTCCCGCACCGGTCAATGCGGTGCTAGCGGTCGTGAGGGCGTAACCGGGCCAGAGCCCGGTTGCGCACTCACGACGTCACAGGCCGAGGTCGGCCTCGAAAGCGCCTTCCTCCAGCCGCTGCTTGACCGTGGTCAGGAAGCGGGCGGCGTCCGCGCCGTCGACCAGCCGGTGGTCGTAGGACAGCGCCAGGTAAACCATCGAGCGGATCGCGATCGTGTCACCGCCGTTCTCGTCCGCGACCACCACCGGGCGCTTCACCACCGCGCCGGTACCGAGCATGCCCACCTGCGGCGGGTTCAAGATCGGCGTGTCGAACAGCGCGCCACGGCTACCGGTGTTGGTGATGGTGAAGGTGCCGCCGGAGAGCTCGTCGGGCTTGATCTTGTTGTTCCGGGTCCGCGCGGCCAGGTCGGCGATCTTGCGGGCCAACCCACCCAGGTTGAGGTCCCCGGCGTCGTGGATCACTGGCGAAACCAGGCCGCGCTCGGTGTCCACCGCGATCGACAGGTGCTCGGCACCGTGGTAGGTGACCTGCTTGTTCTCCTCGTCGATCGAGGCGTTCAGCTTCGGGTGCAGCTTCAGCGCCTCGGCCGTGGCCTTGGCGAAGAACGGCAGGAACGAGAGCTTGACGCCCTCGGACGCCTCGAAGCCCGCCTTGGCGCGCTCGCGCAGCCGGGCGATCCTGGTCACATCGACCTCGATCACCGTGGTCAGCTGCGCCGCGGTCTGCAGCGACTCGACCATCCGGCGGGCCAGCAACTGGCGCAACCGGGACATCTTCTGAGTTGTGCCGCGCAGCGCCTTGGCCTCTTCCGAAAGCTCCACCACCGGCGCCGGAGCGCTCGGCGCGGCGGCTGCGGCCGGGGCGGCTGCCGCGGCAGCGGGTGCCGGGGCGGTCTGCTTGGCGTCGATCGCGGCCTGCACGTCCTGCTTGCGGATCCGGCCCCCGACACCGCTGCCCTTGATCGAAGACAGATCGATGCCGTGCTCGTTGGCCAGCTTGCGCACCAGCGGCGTCACGTACGGCGTGCCAGCGGCCGGTGGCTGCGCGGCGGGAGCCGGAGCAGTCGGTGCGGGCGGCGCCGGAGGCGCGGGCGGAGCAGCGGCAGGCGGCGCGGGCGGAGCCGGGGCGGCTGCCGGAGCCGGAGGCGTAGGCGGAGCCGGGGCAGCCGGAGGCTCGGGTGCGGGCGGCGCAGCCGGAGCGGCGGCAGCCGCGCCCGCAGCGCCGATCACGGCGAGCTTGGCGCCGACCTCGACGGTTTCGTCCTCGCCAGCGGTGATCTCCAGCAGGGTGCCAGCAACCGGCGAGGGGATCTCGGTGTCCACCTTGTCGGTCGAGACCTCCAACAGCGGCTCGTCGACCTCGACGGTTTCACCGACCTGCTTGAGCCAGCGGGTCACAGTGCCCTCGGTGACGCTCTCGCCGAGGGCGGGCATGTTGACATCCGTGCCAGCTGCGCCACCGGCTGGCGCAGCCGGGGCCGCCGGGGCGGCAGGAGCCGGGGCTTCCGGCTGCGGGGGCGCGGGCTGCTCGGCGACAGGCTGTTCGGCCGGGGCGGCCGGGGCTGGCGCGGGGGCCGCCGCTTCGCTGCTGTCGGCGATCACGGCGAGCTCGGCACCGATCTCGACGGTGTCGTCCTCCTTGGCGACGATGCGCTGGAGCACACCGGCGGCCGGTGACGGGATCTCGGTGTCGACCTTGTCGGTGGAGACCTCAAGCAGGGGTTCGTCGACCTCGACGGTCTCGCCCTCCTGCTTGAGCCACCGGGTGATCGTTCCCTCGGTCACGCTCTCGCCGAGTGCCGGCATCTGAACGGAGAAGGCCATCTGTTGCTGACTCCTCGTGGTGTGGCGGGGTGCTGGCTGACTGTGTTGCCGACGTCAGCCGTGCACGTGCAGCGGCTTGCCGGCCAAGGCGAGGTGGGCCTCGCCCAGCGCTTCGGTCTGGGTGGGGTGGGCGTGCACCAGCGGAGCCACGTCCTCCGGCAGCGCTTCCCAGTTGTAGATCAGCTGCGCCTCGCCGATGAGCTCACCGACGCGATCGCCGACCAGGTGCAGGCCGACCACCGGACCGTCGGTGGCGCGGACCAGCTTGACCGCGCCTTGGGTCTTGAGGATCTGGCTCTTGCCGTTGCCAGCGAGGTCGTAGGTGAACGTCTCCACCGAGCCGTATTGTTCCTTGGCCGCCGCCTCCGTCAGGCCAACCGAGGCGACCTCGGGGTGGCAGTAGGTCACCCGCGGGATGCCCGCCTCGTCGATCGGCTGCGGGTTCAGCCCGGCGACGTCCTCGGCGATGAAGATGCCCTGCTGGAAACCGCGGTGCGCCAGTTGCAGGCCGGGCACGATGTCGCCGAGGGCGTAGACGCCCGGCAGGTTGGTGCGCAGCCGCTCGTCGGTGCGCACGAAGCCGCGGTCCAACTGCACGCCAGCGGCCTCGAAACCGTGCCCCGCGGTGTTCGGGCCGCGCCCGACCGCGACGAGCAGCACATCGGCGTCGTAGCTCTCGCCGTTCTCCAAGCTCACCGACACACCGGTTTCGGTCTGTTGCGCGCCGGTGAACTTCACGCCGGTCTTGAACTTGATGCCGCGCTTGCGGAAGGCGCGCTCCAGGCGTTTGGAGGCGAACTCGTCCTCGTTGGGCACCAGGTGCGGGAGGGCTTCGACGATGGTCACGTCAGCGCCGAAGGACCGCCACACGCTGGCGAACTCGACGCCGATCACGCCGCCGCCGAGCACCACGACCTTCTCCGGTACGAAGTCGAGGTTCAACGCCTGCTCGCTGGCGATGATCTTGCCGCCCAGTTCCAGACCGGGCAGCGTCTTGGAGTAGGAGCCGGTGGCCAGCACCACGTTCTTGCCGGTGTAACGGGTGCCGCCCACCTCGACGGTCTTGCCGTCCACCAGCGTCCCGGCGCCTTCGACCAGGGTGATCTTGTGGGCCTTGGCCAGACCCTGCAGCCCCTTGTGGAGACCGGCGACGATGTCGTCCTTGTACTTGTTGACCCCGTCGATGTCGATGCCTTCCAGTGCCGCGCGCACGCCGAACTGGTCGGCATCGCGGGCGGAGTCCGCGACCTCCGCGGCGTGCAACAGCGCCTTGGTCGGAATGCAGCCTCGGTGCAGGCAGGTCCCACCGAGCTTGTCCTTTTCGATAAGGACGACGGACAGGCCGAGCTCGGCCGCGCGGAAGGCGCAGGCGTAGCCGCCCGAACCGCCGCCGAGAATGACCAGATCGGCGGACGTGTCGGTCACTTCGCACTCCTCGACAGGCAACGTTGACTCGCTGACGGTGTCATCGGACTTAGAGGTCACGGGGCACCTGAGAGCCATCTTGTCACCACACGACGCGCCGATGCGACGTGGGCTGGGTGATCTGTGCTGCACCTGTCGTGCGTCACAGCGGCCGGAGATCGTTTTTCACGCCCACCCCATATCGGCGGTGGCATCATCGAACGCACGGCTGCTGTTTCCATCCCCCACGACGGGAGGCGAGTGCGGTGGGCCTGTTCGATAGGTTCCGGGGACGGCGTTCCGGTGTGTTGCGCGGTGCGAGTTCAGCTGATGCCGAGCACCTGATCAACTGGTCCGCGCGGCGCCAGGGCGTGGAGGGCTACCTGGAGCCGCGCACCACGGTGACCGAGACGACGCTGATGCTCATCGCGCACGACGGCGAGTGGACCCGGCGACGGGTGGACGGGCCCGCGGCGGCGCACCGGCTGACCCGCAAGATCGGCATTCCGCTGTACGAGGTGTCCAAGGTCGGCTATCCGCAGCGGATGCGGGACTACCAGGCCCGGCAGCGCATCCTCCGCGACCGGTCCCGCCGAGCGGCCGACAACTAGCTGGCGATTCCGCGCGAAGTTCGGGTGGTCTCAGTTGGCGATGCGCGTCGTCGGTGTGCAGTTCACCGGGAAGGTCACCGACTTGGCGATGTAGCACAGTTCGTGGGCCCGCTCGTGCAGCGCTTCGGCCACGTCGACGCTGGCCCGGTCCGCCACCGTGACTTCGGGCGCCAGTTCAACCGCTTCGAACTGCCCGGAGCCGTCCGGGTTCTCCGCGAGGATCCCGCGCGCCTGGTCGTGGTAGCCGGTGACCACCACGCCGCAGTCCGCGGCCAGGTGCAGGAACCAGAGCATGTGGCACTGCGACAGCGATGCGACCAGCAGCTCTTCCGGGTTGTAGCGGTCGGCGTCGCCCAGGAAGACCGGGTCCGCGGAAGCGTCGATGGCGTCCTTGCCAGCCGCGCGCACCTCGTGGGTGCGTTCGTAGCTGCGGTACGAGGTGGTGCCCTGCCCGGTGTTGCCGGTCCACACCACGTCGACCCGATAGCCGTGCCGGACCGCGGTGGACGCGTCCGGTGTCGTTTCGGTCATCGACCCATCGTGGCACTCCGCCGCGGGGCCGTGGCGATCCATTTGAGTTTCAGATCACAACTACGTCACCGCGGCGGAGTACGAATGCGCAGCGATCAGCCCTGGTCGGCGATGTCGGCCAGCACCGCCGCCATGGTGCGCACCGGGACGCCGGTGCCGCCCTTGGGCGTGTAGCCCCACGGCGAGTTCGAGTTGTACGCCGGACCGGCGATGTCCAGGTGCGCCCACTGCACGCTGTCGGCCACGAATTCCTGGATGAAGATGCCCGCCGCCAGCATCCCGCCCCAGCGGTGGCCGGTGATGTTGGCCAGGTCGGCGAGCTTGGAGTCCAGGTCGCCGCGCAGTTCCTCGGGCAGCGGCATCGGCCAGCCGCCCTCGCCGACGGCCTGCGACAGCCGCGCCACGCGGTCGCGGAACTCGTCGCTGCCCATCACGCCGGGGGTGCGCTTGCCCAGCGCCACCACCTGCGCCCCGGTGAGCGTGGAGGTCTCGATCAGGTAGTCCGGCTCGTCCTCGCAGGCGCGCGTGATGGCGTCGACCAGGATCAGCCGCCCCTCGGCGTCGGTGTTGAGCACCTCGACGGTCTTGCCGCCGTACATGGTCAGCACGTCGCCGGGGCGGTAGGCGGTGCCCGACGGCATGTTCTCGGCCATCGGAACGGTCGCGGTGATCTCCAGCGGGTAGTTGAGCCGGGCGGCCAGCACCATGGTGGCGATCACCCCGGCGGCCCCGGACATGTCCGAGGTCATCTCCTCCATGTTCGCGCCGGGCTTGAGCGAGATGCCGCCGGTGTCGAAGGTGATGCCCTTGCCGATCAGCGCGACCTTCTTGGCCGCCTTCGGGCCCTTGTGCCGCAACCGGACCAGCCGCGGCGGCCGCGACGAGCCGGCGCCGACGCCGAGGATGCCGCCGAAGCCCTGCTTGCGCAGCGCGTTCTCGTCGAGCACTTCGACCTCCAGGCCCGCGGCGCGCGCGAGTTCGGCGGCGCGCTCGGCGAAGGAGGCCGGGTACAGGTCGTTCGGTGGGGTGTTGATCAGGTCGCGGGCGGTGTTGACCGCCTCGCCGATCGCCGCGGCGCCCTTCAACGCGTGCGAGTTCGCGTCGGCCTTGCCGTCCGCGACCAGGAAGTCCACTTCGGACACCGGTGCGTTGTCGGACTGCGACTTGTACGCGGTGAACGCGTAAGCCCCCATCACGGTGCCCTGCACGGCCGCCGACAGTTCCACGGTCGACAGCGTGGTCGCGGCGTGCGTGACGCCGTTCAACGCGCGGGCAGCCGCCCCGGACGCCCGGCGCACCGCCTCGCCGGACACACCGCCATCTGACGCGGGCTTGCCCAGCCCGACGGCCACCAGGACGTCGGCGCGCAGCTTGCCGTTGGCGGGCAGCTTGACGACCTCATCCGCTTTGCCGGTCGCACCCAGCGAGGTGAGCACCTTCGCCAAGTCACCGTCGAACGCGGCCGCGACCTGATCAGCGCCGGGCGCGAGTTGCAGGCCGTCGCTGCCTTGAACGGTTCCGACCACCAGCGCGTCCACGGTCAGCTTGGCCACCGTGGTGTTGGTCAGGGCGAGTTTCGGGGTCGTCACGTGGTCATCCTCCGGGTCACGGCATGAAGGCTGCGGTGTCAGCAAAGCTCTTCGCACTCTAGAACGCCCGGCGTCGGCAAACCGACCAGGACGTCGGTAAGGCGTGGCGGTGCGCACACCACGCGTCGTTAACCTGACTGGGGTGGACGCCGGTCGCCAGGTGTCAGCCGACAGGCGGCTGCACGTGTCGACATTCGTCTGTAAGGGTGGTCGCGTGGCCCAACAGGTGGAATCGAGCGGCCAGCTCGCATCCGGAACCGGCGCGATTCCGCTCGCGCTCGGCGGGATGCTCGGCGTGGGCGTGTTCGTCGGCCCGGCCCCCGCAGCAGCGGCGGCAGGTCCGTGGCTGCCGTTCGGACTGCTGTTGGCGCTGCTGGCCGCCGCGTGCGCCGCGTCGGCGAGCGCGCACCAGTCCGTGGCCTACCGCGGTCCAGGCCCGACCTACGCGTGCGTCCGGGCCCGGATGGGCCTGTTGCCCTCGCGCGTCGGCGCCAGTGCGTATCTGGCCGGACAGATCGCGGCGATGGCCGCGATCGCCCGAGTACTGGGCGAGTTCTTGCTGCCTGCGGCCGCGCCGCAGGTCGCGGCGGCGGCGATCCTGCTGGTCGTGCTCTCGGCGACGATCGGGCTGCGGATCAGGGGAGGCGCCGCGTGGATCTGGCTCGCGTTGACCGTCGCGGTGCTGGCACTCGTGGTGGTCACGTGCTTCGCGATCGACCCGGTACCGCCAATGCCAGCCGGACGGCCGCTGGCCGACAGCGCGGTGGGCATCACCGGCGCGGCAGGTGTGCTGTTCTTCGCCTACCTCGGCTTCGAGCGGTTGACCGCGCCCGGCGCCGAGCAGGACCGGTTCACCTGGTCGGCGATGCGGCGCGGCACGGTGACCTCGCTCATCGCGGTCACCGCGGTGCTCGCGGCGGTGACGGCGGCGTTGGTACACCAACTCGGTTGGTCGCGGCTGGCGTTGTCGCCGACCCCCATCCGGGACGTCCTGACCGCCGCCGCGGCGTCCGATCTCGCGCCGTTGGTCGGTGTTGGCGCGGCAGTGGCGCTGTTGCCGGTGCTGCTCGGCGCCTTGGAGTCGTTCCGGTCGACGGCGTTGGCGCTGGTGCGCGATCGTGACCTGCCGCGCGCTCTCGGGCGCACCAGCGGCGCCGGGACGCCTTACCTGTTGGATGTGACCGCCGGTGTCGCCGCGGTGGCGGTCGCACTGCTGGTCGAGCCCGTTGCGGCGATGGCTTTCGCGGCATGTTGCCTGCTCGTGCACTCCGCCTTCGCGAACGCCGCGGCGCGTCTGCTGTTGGCCGACGACCGCACCTGGCCGATGCGCGCGGCATGCCTGGGCATGGGGGTGTCGGTTGTTCTGGCGATGAGCATGCCGATTTCTGCGATGCTTGCGACGCTTGCAGTCGTTGTTATCGGTCCTTTGGTGACGGGAGGGCTGTCCCGTCACTGGAGTTAAGGCGGGGTCATGCTCAAACCGAGTGTCGGCAACATATCCCTGAAATCCACTGGCGAATCGCTGAACTGGGTGCCCGGCGAGGAAGTGCTCTACAGCTTCTGGCGGTTGGACGGCTCGCTCGGCACCGTCCATCCGGCACGGGTCGTCGAGGACGACGGTGACCAACTGCTGTGCTGGGTCCTGGACGGCACACCGATCCGGATCACCACGTCACCGGATGGCCGATCGCCGCGCCAGATGCCGCTTTCCGAACGCTTCAACGGACCGCGGGTGCCCGCCAGGTCGACCTGGCGCGGCACCTCGACGCTGCGCCTGGTGTTCGAGCACCGTTGGGCGTCGGTGTGGTGGTTCTTCGAACCCGACGGCACCTTCCGGAATTGGTACGTGAACCTGGAAGTGCCGTTGGGGCGCGACGCGACCGGCGTCCGCCGCGTGGACGGGGTGCTCGACGTCGAGGTGTTCCCGGACGGGTGCTGGTCCTGGAAGGACGAGCACGAAGTGGCCGATGCGCTGGCCGCTGGCCGGTTCGGCGATCGTCACCTGAGCCGGTTGCAGGCCGAGGGTGAACGCATGATCGAGCTGGCCGAGGCGGGGCTGTTCCCGTTCGACGGCACCTACTGCGACGCCCGACCGGATCCCAAGTGGGCGCTGCCGTCCCTCCCGGAGGGACTGCTGACCGCGCCGTAGCGGTGCAACCGCTTTGAAGGCGGCCCTCAGATGGAGATGAACAGCAGCACTGCGATGACGGCGACGAGGGCGCCGATGCCACCAACCGAGCCCCCGCGCAGATCCGCGGGGAAGAACGCCTTGTGCTTGTTGCGCCACCAGAACGCCCATCCCACCGCACCGGCCGCGCCGAGGATCGCGCCGAAGACACCGATCCACAGGTAGCCGAGCATGATCAGCAGGCCGCCGCCCAACGGCAGCAACGCCGCCAGGGTGGCGGCCAGTGCGTCCTGCGACGTCGTGGTGGGCCCGACCGGGACTGGCGTGTTCTGGGCATGCGTCATGGTCACATCATAGGGCCGAATCGCCCGGTTCCAGCGCCTGCATCACGATCGGTTGCGGTCCTTCAGCGGGCAGTAAGCGGATGCCGGATACTTGGACGCCCAACTTATGGTGATCCGGTTTCCACTGCTCCAAAGCGCGCGATACGGTACGGCCATGACTGGAGCGCTGTCTTTCACCCGGATCCCGAACCCGCAACCGGCCAGCGATGAGCGCCGCGCGGAAGTATTGGCGGATCCGGGATTCGGACGGTACTTCACCGACCACATGGTGACCATCAAGTGGACCGAGGAACGCGGTTGGCACGATGCCGCCGTCGAGCCCTACCACTCGTTGGAGCTCGACCCGGCGACCTCGGTCCTGCACTACGCGCAGGCGATCTTCGAAGGTCTCAAGGCGTACCACCAGCCCGACGGTTCGATCGCGGCGTTCCGGCCGGACGAGAACGCGCGGCGGTTCCAGCGTTCGGCGCAGCGGATCGCGATGGCCCAGCTTCCCGAGGAACTGTTCCTCGCGTCCTTGCGGGAGCTGATCGCCGTCGATGGGGCATGGGTGCCGACCGCTGAGGAAAGCGCGCTGTACCTGCGACCGTTCATGATCGCCACCCAGATCGGCCTCGGGGTCAACCACCCGTCCAACGCCTACCTGTACGCGCTGATCGCCTCGCCGTGCGGTTCGTACTTCGCCAGCGGCGTCAAGCCGGTCACGGTGTGGTTGAGCCACGAATACGTCCGCGCCGCACCGGGCGGCACCGGCGCGGCGAAGTTCGCGGGCAACTACGCCGCGTCGTTCGCCGCGCAGGCCGAGGCCGTGGAGCAGGGCTGTGACCAGGTCGTTTGGCTGGACGCCTGCGAGCGGCACGTGGTCGAGGAAATGGGCGGCATGAACCTGTTCTTCGTGTTCGGCTCCGGTTCGGACGCCCGCCTGGTGACCCCCGCGCTCAGCGGCAGCCTGCTGCCCGGCGTGACCCGCTCGTCGCTGCTGGAGCTGGGCAGGGAGCTCGGCATGCAGGTGGAGGAGCGGCGGATCACCGTCGAGGAGTGGGAGAAGAAGGCCACCACCGGTGAGCTCACCGAGGTCTTCGCCTGCGGTACCGCTGCGGTGATCACCCCGGTCGGTCACGTGAAGCACCGCGACGGCGAGTTCGCCATCGCCGACGGGCAGCCGGGCGAGGTGACGATGAAGCTGCGCGAGCGCCTCACCGGCATCCAGCACGGCACGGGCACCGACACCCACCACTGGATGACCACGCTGAGCTGATGGTTTTCGCGGGGTGAGGGGCACCCGTGACCCAGTTACTTGGTCACGGGTGCCCCTCACCGTCTCCCTGAACGGGTGGTCAGGCCATGGCGGCGCCCGCCAGCACGATGGTGGTGGCGAGTTCGGAAGCCGCGCCGAGGACGTCGCCGGTGATGCCGCCGAACCGGCGTTGGACGTGCCAGGTGAGCGCGGCGAGCAGGACAGCCGCGAGGGCGACCGCGAGCGCCGCGTGCCAGCCGAAACCGAGTGCGGACACCGCGAACAGCACCAGCCACCAAGCGGCGACCAGCCAGCTGGGTTGGCTGCCCGCGACCAGCGCCCCCATGCCTTCCGGCCGTGCGGCGGGGATTCCGGTGCGGCAGCACAGCACGAAACCCGCGCGCCCCACCGCGCACGCGAGCACGACCGTGAGCGGCGCGTTCACGAGTGCGGCGAGGCTCGCCGCTTGCGCGCCGAGCACGAGGATCAGCGCGACCACCGCGAACGGCCCGGCCGCGCCGTCGCGCATCACGCGCAAAGCGCGCTCCGGCGGTCCGTAGCAGCCCAAACCGTCCACTGTGTCCGCCAGACCGTCGACGTGCATGCCCCGCGTGACCAGCACCAACACCGCGACCGTGAGCAGCCCGCCCAGCAGCGCGGGAGCTCCGAGCGCGGTCAGCAACCACAGCGCAGCAGCACCGACCACGCCGACCAACGCGCCGACCAGGGGAGCGAACGAGATCGCCTGGCGGCAGGTGCGGTCATCGACGCGTTGCGCGGACACCGGTAGCACGCTCAGCCACGACACAGCCAGGCGCAGCCCGTCCAACGTCACGGCGTCGGGCCGGTCGCCTCGGTTTCGGTGCGGCTGACGACACCGGCTTCGGCGAAGGTGGCCATCTCGCCGAGCACCCGCACCGCGGCGTTGACCACCGGCAGCGCGGTCAACGCCCCGGAACCCTCGCCGAGTCGCATTTGCAGGTCGAGGACTGGGACCAGGTCGAGGTGGTCGAGCACCAGCGGTCCACCCGGCTCGGCGGAGCGGTGCCCGGCCAGCCACCACTGCCGCGCGCCGGGTGCGAGTTCCTCGGCGACCAGCGCCGCCGCACCCACCACGACCCCGTCCAGCAGGACGGGGGTGCGGCGCACCGCCGCTTGCGCGAGGAATCCGGTCAGCGCGGCGATGTCGGCCCCAGCCGAGGTCCGCAGCAGGGCCACTGGATCGTTGAGCACCTTGCGCGCGCGGCGCAGCGCATCCCGGATCGCGGCGGTCTTGCGCATCCAGGCGTTGTCGTCGATGCCGGTGCCGCGGCCGACGACCGCCACCGGCTCGGTCCCGGTGAGCGCGGCGATCAGCACCGCGGCCGGGGTGGTGTTGCCGATGCCCATGTCACCGGCGATAAGCAGGTCGGCGCCGGAGTCCACCTCTTCGTCGGCGATGGTGCGCCCGGCGCGGATCGCGGCGTCCGCCTCGGCGGCGGTGAGGGCGTCCTCCCGGTCGATCACGCCCGACCCGCGCCGCACCTTGTGCGCGCTGACCACCGGCGGCGTATCGGTGTTGACGGCCATGTCCACCACGCGCACCGTGGCGCCCGCGCTCGCGGCCAGCACGTTCACCGCCGCGCCGCCGCTGAGGAAGTTGCCGACCATCTGGCCGGTCACTTCGCTGGGATAGGCCGACACACCGTGCGCCGCGATGCCGTGATCCCCGGCGAAGACGATCACCCGCGGGCGGGCGAACGGCCGCGGCGGGCAGTTGCTCTGCCGGGCCGCGACCCAGACCCCGAGTTCCTCCAGCCGCCCCAGCGAACCGGCTGGCTTGGTCAGCTGCTCCTGCCGGGCGACCGCCTGCCGCCGGGCCTGCTCGTCGGGCGCCGGTACCGCCGGGAACTCGATGGGACCGGACTCGTTCTGGTCGGTGGACAAGCGAAACCTCCGTGTCGGTTCAGCGCAGCCGGAGTGGCTGTCCGGCGACGAGCAGGACGACCTCGTCGCACACGTCGGCGAGCCGGGCGTTCAGCGAGCCGAGTTCGTCCCGGAACAGCCTTCCAGACGGGGTGCTCGGCACGACCCCGAGGCCGACCTCAGCGGAGACGATCACCAACCGCGCCGCGCACCCGACCACGGCGTCGACCAGCCCGGCGCAATGCCCGGCGACCTCGTCGAGGGCGACCGGATCGCGATCCCAAGCCCCGGCGTCGTCGAGTACCCCGGTCAACCAGGTCGCCAGGTCGTCCACCAGCACCGTCGCGTCGGAACCGGCATCGCCTAGCACCCGCCGCAGCGAGTCGGCGTCCCCGGCTTCCACGGTGCGCCAGCTATCCGGCCGCCGAGAGACGTGAGCGGCGATCCGCTCGGCCCACTCGCGGTCGCCAGGATCACGCCGACCGGTAGCGAGATAGGTGACGGGGTCGGACTCAGGAACCAATCGTTCGGCATGAGCGGATTTCCCGGACCGAGCCCCACCGAGCACAAGAGTGCGCACCAAAAACCTCCGCCACCAACCGACCAACGCCGCAGCGACGCTACCCACGACCAGCCGGGACGAAAGGAATCAACACCCCTGATGTGATCAGAATCGCCGCAGCACGTGGTCAATGCGCGCCACTGGTGCTTGCGCGGGTTTTCATTACTCCAGACGTAGGTGCGGGGCTTAGTCGGTCCGGGTCTTAAATGTCGCGGCCGTGAGTTTTGCTTTGCGCCAACCGGTTGGAGCTCGCGCTGTCCAACGCGATCTTGTGGCACACTTGGATGATTTCGGATCATGGCATGGAGCTCGTGGGTGGGGCATGAGTTACCAGAGGCTCAAGGCGAATTCCGATCCGCCCATCACGAATGAGGTGGCGGGGACGGTGGTGGGGAACTCCGTCCAAGCGGGCATCGTGCACGGCGGGATGCACCTGCATTTCCCAGCAGCGCACAGAATCGATTCGGGTTTGGTTCCCTGCATGTTGCCTCAGCCACCGCGCTTCTTCTCCGAACGTGTTCCGGAAACGCGAAAATTTCAAGAAATTGTCGCCAACAGTTCCGTCGGGTCCGCTCTCGTCGTGTTGGGTGGAGTTGGTGGCGTGGGAAAGAGCGCATTGGTCGCGCAATGGTTGCAGACTTGCCAACAAGACTATCCGGATGGCGCACTTTATGCCGATCTCGGTGCGTTCTCATTGCGAGAGCCGGTTTCGGTGTCCCAGGTCTTGGAGACCTTCCTCCGGGCATTCGGAGTCGCGCCGGAGGTCATCCCGACTGACCTGGATCGCCTGCACTCGCTGTACCGCGAGGTGACTTCCGGGAAGCGGCTCGCGGTGTTTCTCGACGATGCTGTCTCCGCTGCTCAGGTACGGTCTTTGCTGCCGGTGAGCGGTTCCTCACTAGTGGTGGTGACCAGCCGCTACCGACTGTCCGGACTGGGTTTGCAGGGCGCGCATTTCCTGGACGTTCCCCCGTTGCAGCAGGCGGAGTCCCTTGAACTGCTGCGAAACGTCCTAGGGCCGGAGCGGGTCGAGCGTGAGCGGGCGGCTGCGGAGCGGATGGCCGACTTATGCGCGGGGTTGCCGGTGGCGCTGGTCGTGGCGGCCGCGCGGTTGTCGGTGCACCGCAAGTGGTCTCTGCAGCGGATCGCCGCGGACTTGGAGGATGAACGGCGGCGACTGCCGTCCCTGGCCTTGCGTGGTGATGTGTCTGTGCATGCCGTCTTCGATCTGTCCTACCGAAAGCTCACCCGTGAGCAGGCCGAGTTGTACCGGGTACTCGCTGAGCATCCCGGCACGACGTTCGGCCCGGAGGTTGCTGCCGCTGCGGTCGGTCGGACGTCAGCTGAGACATCGGACCTGCTCGAAGCACTCGTCGAAGCGAATTTGCTGAACGAAGTGGACGAAAACAGGTTCCGATTCCACGATTTGCTGCGTCTGCACGCCCGCGAGCGGGCGGAGTCGGACATGACGGACGTGGAACGAACAGCGGCAGTACGACGAATGGTGTCCTGGTACCTGGATTGTTCGTTCGGAGCGGACCGGCTGATCACTCCGGGCCGCTGGTATCTCTCGAATCGAAAGACGTTGCCGGATCTGCCGTTTTCCACTGCTGGTGGGGCACTGGACTGGTTGGAGTTGGAGCGTGCCAACCTCGTGCTCGCACAGCAAGAAGCAGCGCAGCGAGAATGGTCGGATCTGGTGTGGCAGTTCGGCGAGGCCATCTGGAGCCTGTTCCTCTACCGAAAGCACTACCGGGACTGGCTGCTGACGACGGAACTCGCCGTGCAGGCAGCAGAAACGGAACAGCACATCCGCGCCGAGTCCCGGCTTCGCGGGCAGCTCGGTCAAGCGTTGCTGAACCTGCACCGCTTCGATGAGGGAGAGGTGCAGCTGACCGGCGCCATGCGGCTGGCCGAGCAAGCAGGTGACCTGCCCAGCCAGGCCACCGCGACGTCCAGGTTGGGGATCCTCGCCAAACAACGTGGCCGCTTCAGCGAGGCGCTTGAGCGGTTCCGGCAAGCGCTCGAACTCGATCAACAGCTCGACGACCTGCGCGGGGCGGCGCTGCGGCTGCGCCGCATCGGCGAAACTTTCGCGGCCATGGGGCAGCACGAGGCGGCGATCAGCGAGCTCTCCCGCTCGGTGGAGCTGATGATCTCGTTGCCTGATCCCGGTGGCGCGGCCCGTGTGTCTACCTTCCTCGGAGAGACATACGCTGCGGCGGGAAAGCCAGCGGCCGCCGTGACCTCGCTTCGCGACGCATTGGCGGTCATGCGGGAGATCGGTTCCGAGTTCTACGTCGCCGAGTTGCTCGTGGCCTTGGGCACTGCTCATGAACGCGCGGGAGAGCTGACCGCTGCACGGAATTGCCTGTGGCAGGCATGCGAACTCTACGAGCGGATCGGGGGGCCGCATGCCGAGTCGCTACGTCAGCGCTTGGTCGAGCTTCCGGACGAGTTGTCCGAGGTGTCGCCGGACAGCATCCCGTGATGAGCGAGTTCCGCACATCGCCCAACAGACATCGAGGTCGGAAATGCGAGTGTTCCGAACTCACGCGTGTGCGCGAGGTATCGATCCTCAACTGGGGTCAGGACTGCCAAGCACCCCGGGAAGCGGCGCAGCACGGCGGCGGCTTGGTGGATGGCCGACTCCTCGGTCTGCTCGGCGAGTACCAACACATCGGCGAGCTCGCACCAGGGCCCCGGCGCGTGTTCGAACCAGACGAGGAGGAACTCGTCCACCGCAGCCCCGCCCGAGCGAGTGACGAGGCTGCGCCGTTCCACACCGGGCGCTGGACAGCTGACCGCAGACTTCCCGGTGCCAGCGAAGGCCGATTCAGTCATGTTGCTGTCTTCTTTGCTGAGCCGCCGTCTCCCCAGGGCACCGGTACCCCTGGTGAGCAGTCGAGCACCGGCAAACCGCTCGCGCGCAGCAGTTCGTGGTCCACAGTGGAATGCTTTGTGAGGATGACCGCCAAATCGAACCCATCGGTGCTGAGGCGGGGCGTCGATCGCAAGACACTTCCGCGTCCCAGGCGTAGCTGAGCGACGCAGGGATCGTAGTAGGCCACCTCAGCCGCTTCTGCAGCGAGTTGCTCGACGACCTGCACGGCACAGGAGTTCCGCACGTCGGCCACGTCGGCCTTGTAAGTGACACCGATGACGAGCACTCGGCAGCGGCGCAAGGAGATCTTCCACGACTTGGCCAGTTGATCGCGGATTAGTTCCACGGTTCGACCGGGCATCGCGGCGTTGATGGCAAGGGCCGCTTCGACGACCGGCGGGACGATCCCGCGTTGCCGAGCGGTGGCGCGGAAGAACTCGGTCACGACCGGAATGCACCCCCCACCCGCGCCGATCCCCGGGCGGTGCGGCAGAAACCCGTACGGTTTGGTAGCTGCAGCCTCGATGACTTCGACCGGGTCGACGTCGTGGTTGCGGCAAACGTCGGCGAGTTCGTTCGCCAAGGAGATGTTGACCAGGCGGAACGTGTTCTCGAAGGTCTTCACGAATTCCGCGGTGCGAATGCTGCTCACCGCGATCACCTGGTCGAACATGGTGCGCAAGAAGGCCATGGCGGACTTGGTGCACTGCGGGGTGAGGCCCGCGACGATCCGCGGGAGCCCACCAGCCGGGGTTCGCTTTGCCGGATCGATCCGTTCCGGGGCGTGCGCGACGTGGAAGTCGAGTCCCGGCAACAGCCGCGATTTTCTCGCGAGCGTCGGAATGAGCTGCCGTTCAAGGGACTCCGGTGCGCATGTGCTGTGCACGAGCACCAACGCACCGCGCCCGAGGGACTTCCCAACCGATTCCGCTGCCCCTTGCAAGTACGACATGTCGATCCGCCCGTTCGGCTTCGCGGGCGTCGGCACGCTCAGGCAGTACACGTCAGCGCCGGGGAGTTCGCGGCGTCCGCGGAACTCAAGTCGGCCGGCCCCGACCAGAGCCTGCAACTCCGCCTTCGTGACGAGGCCAGCGCCGGACTGCTCGATCCGCGCCAACCGGTCGGACGCGGCGTCTACTCCGCACACGCGAAAACCGGCGCGGGCCGCGGCAGCCGCCAGCGGTAGGCCGACGAAGCCGAGGCCCACGACCACGACATCTGTCCGGTCCATGACATCTCCTCTGACCAACCGCCGGGGCGCTCCGGCGCGAACCTCGTGTTCGGCGGCTGGATGCGGAGCAAGACTGCGGCGCCGACGTTGTCGTTCGGTTGACGGAAACGCGGCCCGCTGATTTCCGCGCTGGCATTTCCCGCCCTGTTCGATCTTGATGTTTCGGCATCGCTGTTCGGGGCTCGCGGCGGCGGCGGTGTTGGACCTCGTATTGGCAGTCCGTTGCCGTTTTGTTGCCGTTCGCTTGCCAGGGAGACGACCGGACCTGGTGCGATTCAGCTCGTTGGCCGTATGACCAGCGATTCATCCACGGAATAATTGAAGACTCGACGGTTTCGGGAGTGCCAGCCGAGGGGGTGCTGGTGAACGTCCTCTTCAAGGTTCTGGGGCCCACCAGCGTACGGATCAACGAAGAGTTCGACGACCGCTGGGGGAAGCGGCAGGAACGCGGCCTGCTGGGTGTGCTGCTCGTGAACACGGGCACCAGGCTTTCGGCCGACGAACTCGCCACATGGTTGTGGGACGCGGACACCGTCGCGGGTCGGTTGCCGAATTTGCGGTCGCTGGTCAGCAAGGTGAGAACGAGCCTCAACGATCGGGGATTTCCCGATCTCGTGCATGGAAAGCAGGCCATGTACTGGGTCGACGTGGATCGCGACCTCGTCGACTACCACTACCTCCGGAGCTCTCGGAAGACCGCAGCCGCAGCCATCGATGAGGGTGCCTACCAGGATGCGCTGACCCTGCTCGACGATGCCATCGATCTGTGGCGAGGGGTTCCGCTGGTAGATCTGGACAGCCAACGAGCCGACCGCTGGCGTCTGCAACTCGTGCAAGAAGTGCTGGCCGCGCGCTGCTCGCGGATGGAATGTCAACTGGCACTGGAGCAGTACGAGGACGTCCTGTCAGAGCTGGAGGGCCCGCTGGCGGAGCGTCATGCATGGGATCCGCGGTTGGCGACACTGCGGATGCGAGCGCTCCACGGCCTCGGCAGACATGGCGACATCACGCCGTACTTCCTGTCGTACTGGAAGGACTTCCGCGATCAGACAGGAAGCCAGGCACCGGACTCGGTGCGCGAGGTGCACGAAGAGCTCACCCAAACGCGGTCGTCGCGTCGACCCGCGCTGCTCGATCTGGACGAAGACGAGCAAGGAGAGGAGCCAGAACAGCTCGCCACGGGGCTGCTGCCGCCTCCGGTGTGGGATTTCCGCGGCCGGGCGGACCTGCTCAACGAACTCACTGGGCTCGCCCAGGAGCGGTCGACCGGCGTGGTCGCGATCGATGGACCGGCAGGGATCGGGAAGACCACGTTGGTCGTGGAATGGGCGCACCAAGCCGTCGAAACGGTCGTGGATAAAGTGCTCTTCGTCGATTTGCAGGGCTACTCGCGCAACGCACCGCTGGGGGTCGGCGAAGCCGTGGCGGCACTGCTTACGCAGCTGGGAGTCGCTGCCGACCGGATCCCCAGTTCGACGCTGCGCACCATCCGGCTGCGCCAGCGGATCGAACGGCAACGAACGCTGGTCGTCCTGGACAACGCTCGCGACTCGGTCCAGGTCCGCCCGCTCTTGGAGGTGCTGTCGGGATGCCTCGTCGTGGTCACGAGCCGCAAGCACCTCGACGGCCTGGTGGTTCGTAACGGCGCACACCACATCGAGGTCCCTGCACTGGGTTGGTCCGAGGTGTTCGGCTGGTTTCATTCCGCGCTCAACTCGCGGTTCCTGGTTGAACCGCGCGCGGCCGAGAAGCTGGTGGCGCTGTGCGAAGGGATCCCGCTGCTGGTCCGCATCGTTTCTCAACACGCCGCGACTCGTCCGCTGCAGTCGCTGATCAGTCTGGTCGAAGAGCTCCAAGACCGGCGCGTCCTGCTGAAGCTCGGTGGTGCGGATGATGAAGGTGCGACGGTTGAGGCGGTGCTCAATTGTTCGTACCGGGCACTCGAACCCGACAAGCAGCTGCTGCTCCGGCTGATCGGCCGCTATCCCGGCAGCGTGCTGGAACTGGGCGCGGCGGCGGCTCTGACCGACTGGTCGCCGGATGTGGTCCGCGACGCCCTCGATGTCCTGGTAGCCCTGCACCTGGTTGATCGAATAGATGGCTCGCGATACCGCCTGCACGATTTGATACACGACTACGCGGCGGAGCTCACGAACGAGGACGACGCCACGGCAATCGCAGCGACACGGCGGTTGGCAGACTGGTTCCTTTGGACCATCCACGCCGCTGCGAGAGTGATCTTTCCCAGTCGCCAGTCCCTTCCGATGGAGGGCTTTAATATCGACGTGCGCCCTCATTCGTTCGCTGATTACGAAGATGCCATGGAATGGTGCGGTCGTCGGCGTCACGAGTTGGTCGCAGCAGCTGCGGACGCTCATATTCAACGGTTGAACGGACACTGTTGGAGAATGGGAAACGGTGCCTGGGAAATCATGCGCCTGCAAGGCTTCTTCGCCGAGGCGGAGGAAATGCTTAACATTGCGCTGGAGGCGGCACGGGAAGAAGGTGATCTCCTTGGAGTTGCGGGATCGTTGAATAACCTCGGACTATGTAAGTTGCTGGTTGGTAATACGAGTGGTGCTCGTCATTATTTGGGGGCAGCGGCGGGCCATTTTGCATCTATTGGCGAATTGTTCGGTTTGCATAGTAGTCAACACAACCTGGCTTCCTGTGAGATGAAGGAAGGAAACCTCGAAGCGGCCCTCGAAATTTATAGCTCGGCCTTGCGTAGCGTTGCGAAAGATGACGAACCTTACCGCAAGGCTGGTACGTTGCGCCGTATAGCAGAAGTGCTTCGCTTGCAAGGGCGGTATCGCAAAGCTCTCGCAAACTGCAGGGATGCCATATGGCTTTATGAGAGCGCCGTCAACGACTCGTCGGGCTATGGGGACGCTCTTGCGGAATTGGCGTTGATCTATCACGCCAATGGAGATCCTGAATCTGCTCGTTCCTATGCCCATCGGGCGTTGGCTGTCACTGAGGCTGCCCACGACGTCCAAGCTTCCGCTGTGGCTACCGGATTGATCGCGGAGATCGCGCTCAACTCGAACCGGTACGCGGAAGCCGTGCGATACGGACGGCAGACGGTGGCTTGCCATCAGCGCCTTTCCAATGCCCTAGAAGAAGCGGCCGCGTGGGACCTGGTTGCGTTGAGCCTTGAGGGGATGGGCAGAACGGAGGCCGCGCAGGAGGGACGTGCACGGGCTCGCGATATCCGAAACGACCTCGACGCGCAGGTGGCCTGACGGCTGACCTCGACGCGAATACTTTTCGCGAAGTCGGGATAACTCTTAGTTGGCTACTGTGTGCAAGCATTCTTGTGCTTGAACACGATAGGGGACCCCGAACGTATGGCAAGATCAGCTATGGTCTAGGGTGTCGGCAACAAGAACCGATCAAGATGCGGTTCATTCACTATGAGGAGTGTCATCCTTTTGCGTCCCGCCGCCGCCCGACTTGTCGCTGTTGCAGTTGTCGCTCTCGCGCCCGCGTGGGTTGGTATCTATTCCTTGATGCCAGGCGCTCAGGCCTGATCTGCCAGCACTAAAAGGGATTGGCCGGGCAAGCCATTGGCTTGCCCGGCCAATCCCTTTTAGCAGCAGAAATCGGGCTGTAGTTCGGATTGGTGACCGGCGGTATGAACCGCCGATCACCAATCTGCGGGAAAGTGACGAAAAGTCACTGCTCAGCCGAGTTTGGCGATGTCCTTGGGGGTGTAGCGGGGGCGGGGGACTCGCAGTTTGCGGATCTGCATGGCTCGGGTGAAGGCGTACCAGCCCAGCGAGAACGGGCGGTCCTTGGCGTCCGGGAACTTCGCGCGTACCCGCTTGTTCACGTACCGGCCGAGCAGGCTGCCCTCCACGACCATCATCACCAGCAGCACCATGCACGCCAGCGTCGCGTACTGCTGGACCACCAGGTTCTGCGCCAGCGTGGTGGCGAACACGATCAGCACCAGCGGCATGAACAGGCCCATCAGGTGCCGTCGGGTGTCAACCAGGTCGCGCACGTAGGCGCGCACCGGGCCCTTGTCGCGGGGCATCAGGTAGCGGTCGTCGCCCTGCATCATCCGCTCGCGACGTTCCTTCGCCGCCTGTCGGCGCTCATCCTTGTTGCCGCGGGCCCGTTTGATCGCCTCCCGCTGCGTCTTCGGCGGTGGCGGCACGGGACCGCGCCGCTTGCCCTCGGCCTCCCGCCGCTTCGGGGTCGGCTTGCCCTTCTTGGGCGTGCGACTGGTGGCATGCTCCGCCGCAGACGGACCAGTCTCGGTGTCGGACTCGGTGGTGGCGGTCTGCTCAGCGCTGCTACGGCGAAGGAACCTCACTCCTCCAGGGTATTCGACGCCCTGGTAAGGCCTGCACCAGACCGGACAGCAATGCTGGATCCGACACCGGAGGGCACATCACACCAGCTCGGCGCGCAACTGTGCCACCATGGACTGCAGGAGACAGGACAGACGTCCCCCTGGGCGGCGCTCGGGGGGAATAGCCCGGCTCCGGCGGTGGTTGCACCTCACGCCGGAATCGGAAGAGCGAGACCCCTAGGGAGAGTCCATGACCGCCCCGAACACCACGACCGAGAGCGAGGCGCCCGTCCACGGTGTCACGTTGACCGACGCGGCGGCCCACAAGGCCAAGGCCCTGCTGGACCAGGAGGGCCGTGACGACATGCACCTGCGCATCGCCGTCCAGCCCGGTGGTTGTGCGGGCCTGCGCTACCAGCTCTTCTTCGACGAGCGCACCCTCGACGGCGACGCCCGACGGGACTTCGAGGGCCTCGGCGTGGTCGTCGACCGGATGAGCGCTCCCTACCTGCAGGGCGCGGTGATCGACTTCGTCGACTCCATCGAGAAGCAGGGCTTCACCATCGACAACCCGAACGCGGGCGGCTCCTGCGCCTGCGGCGACTCGTTCCACTGACGGCGCAACGCCGATCTGGCATCCGGCCGGTGCTCTACGGGCACCGGCCTTGTTGCTGCTCAGGCGCGGTCGTGGGGGAGTCCCACCACTCGGACTGTTTCGTTGCCCAGGGTTATCTCGTCTCCTGGGGTTAGTTGTTTGCCTCGCCGGGTTTCCACCGCTCCGTTTACCTCGACCCGGCCTTCTTCCAGCAGCGCCTTCGCGTCTGCTCCGTGTTCGACCAGGCCCGCCAGCTTCAGCAGTTGGCCTAGGCGGATCATGTCGTCCCGGATCTCCACTTCGCGCATGGCGACATTGTCCGCCGTCCGTCCGGCTCGATGACGAACCGCACCCGGGTGGGCCGAAGTTCTCTGTCCGGTCCCGGCGTCCGCGACTTAGCGTCGGCGCGGAGGCGAGTGCGATGACGGGTACGGTCGATGGGCTGCGGATGACGGGTTCGGTTCTCCGGCCCGACGATGCGGGCTACGAGCAGGCGCGTGGCCTGTTCAACGGGGCCATTCGGGCGCGACCCCGGATGATCGCGCAGTGCGTGGATGCTGCCGACGTGGCGGCCGCGTTGACCTTCGTGCAGCAGAACTCCGTCGAGGTCGCGGTGCGCAGCGGTGGCCACAGCGTGTCCGGCGCGAGCACGGTCGACGGGGGCCTGGTGATCGACATGCGGGCGATGAACTCGGTGTCGGTGGAGCCCGGAGCGCGGACCGCGACGGTCGGGGGTGGAGCGCTCTGGCGCGACGTGGATCGGGCGACGCAAACCCACGGACTCGCCACCACCGGGGGCCGGGTGTCCACGACCGGGGTCGCCGGGTTCACGCTCGGCGGGGGCTCCGGTTGGTTGGAGCGGAAGTTCGGACTGGCCTGCGACAACCTGCTGGCGGTCGAGCTGGTCACCGCGGACGGCCGTCGAGTGGTCGCCAGTGATGTGGTGAATCCCGAGTTGTTCTGGGGGCTGCACGGCGGCGGAGGCAACTTCGGGATCGCCACCTCGTTCACCTTCCGGCTGCACGAACTGCCGGTGTTCTCCGCGGCCTTGATGTTCTGGCCAGCCGAGGACGGACCGCCGGTGGTGCGGGCTTACCGGGATGTCATGACCGACGCGCCGGGCGACTTCGGCGGTGGCGCGCTCTTCGTGACCGCGCCACCCGAGGACTTCGTGCCGGAGTCGCTGGTCGGGTCGCTGTCCTGCGCGATCCTGGTGACCTGCACCGGCCCGGAGACCGAACTGCGCGGCTTCATCGAGCCGTTGCTGGCGTTGCGACCGGCGGGCAGCCTGATCGCGGAGCTGCCGTACGCCGAGCTGCAGTGCATGCTCGACGACCCGCCGGGCTACCGGAACTACTGGTCGGCCGAGTACCTGCGGGAACTGCCCGATCCAGCGGTCGACTTGTTCTGCGACCGCGCGGCCGACATGCCGGTGCCCTCGCCGTCGCAGCACGTGCTGTTCCCGTGGGGCGGTGCGGTTGCGCGCTCGGACGGCCGGTGGCCGATGGCCAATCGGTCCACGCCGTGGGTGGTGCACCCCTTCGGGCTGTGGGACGACCCGGCCGACGACGTGCGGGCCCGCGACTGGGCGCACGCGCTGCGCGACGACCTCCGGCCCTACACCACCGGCGCGGTCTACCTGAACTTCATCGGTGATGAGGGGCAGAGCCGCGTTGTCGCCGGGTTCGGCGAACAGAACTACCGCCGACTGGCCCGGCTCAAGGCGGAGTACGACCCGCGCAACGTCTTCCACCGCTGGCACAACGTGCTCCCGGCCGAGGACTAGCCTGTTCGTCCGATGTGGACGAGACGGGTTTTGTTGCAATAATTTGCAGAAATTTGGGCAGCTCATACCTGGTTCAGATGGCGTATTGACTTAACAACTGCAAGAAAATGTGATCGTAGGCGACCCGCTCAGCGCAGAGGAGGTTGTCATGCGATTACCGTTTCTGGCGCTCGCCGCAGCGCTCGTCGGCTCGGCCCTGGTGCCCACCGCGATGGGCACGCAGGCGGCGCCCGCCACCGCCCCGGTGCGCGGACCGATCATCCAGATGTTCCAGTGGCCCTGGGATTCCATCGCGCAGGAATGCACGAACTTCCTCGGTCCCAAGGGTTTTGGCGCGATCCAGGTGTCGCCGCCGCAGGAGCACGTGGTGCTCGCTGGTGCGGGCTACCCCTGGTACCAGGACTACCAACCGGTGAGCTACCAGCTGCAGAGCCGACGGGGCAACCGAGAGCAGTTCGCCGCGATGGTGCGGACCTGCAACGCCGCCGGGGTGCAGATCTACGCCGACGCGGTGGTCAACCACATGAGCGGCACCGGCTCGGCTGGCAACGGGCCGGGTAGCGGCGGTTCGACCTATGAGAAGTACAACTACCCGGGCGTCTACTCGGACGCCGACTTCCACGGTTGCCGCCGGGACATCAGCAACTACAACGACAAGTGGGAAGTGCGCAACTGCGAGCTCGTCGGGCTGGCGGACCTCGCGACCGAATCCGAATACGTGCGCAACACCGAGATCGCCTACCTCAACGACCTGGTGGGCCTCGGGGTGTCCGGCTTCCGGGTGGACGGCGTCAAGCACATGCCGCCGGAGGACGTCGGCGCGATCTTCGGGGCGTTGCAGAACGTGCCCGGAACCGGGCAGCGGCCCTACGTCTTCCAGGAGGTGATCGCAGACGGGACGACGACCGCGGGCGAGTACACCGGCAACGGTGACGTCACCGAGTTCGGCTACTACGGCACGGTCGCCAACGCGTTCAAGAACGGTTCCCTTGCCGGGCTGGCGAATCTGCCCGGCCAGATGTCGTTGCCGAGCGAGCAGGCCGTGGTGTTCATCGACAACCACGACACGCAGCGCAGCTCGCCGATCCTGACCTACAAGGACGGCGTCACCTACGACCTGGCTGTCGCGTTCGAGCTCGCCTACCCGTACGGAACTCCGCAGCTGATCTCCAGCTTCGCCTTCGACAACTCCGATGCCGGTCCGCCCGCCGACGCCGACGGGACGACCCAGGCGGCCAGCTGCGACAACTCGGCGTGGGTGTGCGAACAGCGGCGCACCATCATCGCCGGGATGGCCGGATTCCACGGTGCGGTGCAGGGCGCCGAGCTCAACAACTGGTGGGACAACGGCAACGGTCAGATCGCGTTCGGCCGTGGTACCGCCGGGTTCGTCGTGATCAACCGGGAAGGCGGCGAGCTGTCCCGGACCTTCCAGACGTCGTTGCCCGCCGGGACCTACTGCAACGTGATGACCGGCGAGATCTCGGACGGCACGTGCACCGGTCAGACCGTGGACGTCGGCGCGGACGGCACGTTCACCGCGACTGTTGCGGCCAACTCCGGTGTGGCGCTGCACGCGGGCGCGAAGCTCGGCTGATCGTCGGGACTCGTGGGTCTGTTCGGCTGCTTTTCCGGGACACCCATATCTGAATCTGCCTCACGTTCGTTTTGCTGGGTAGACCTGATTGATCCCGCTTGCGGCAGAAGGGCGGTTCGGATGCGGACTCCGCGCGGCAGAAGGCTTTCCAGACTCGGCGCGATCGGTGCTGCGGTGCTGGTCGCGCTGGGTGTCGTCCCGGCTGGTTCGGCGGTTGCCGAGGTGCGCCGGGATGTGATGTTCGTCGGCAACAACTGGGACGGCACCGTCGATCTGCTCGACGCCGAGCACTTCGGCAAGTACCAGCGGATCGACGTCGTGCCGGACCTGGCGCAGCGGCTCGCCGAGATGACCCCGGATGAGCACGCCGCGATGCTGGTCATCCGCAACACCGCGGGGGAGGGGCACGACCAACTCGTCGACGACATCGCGGTGGCGCCCGATGGCCGCACCGTGTACGTCTCGCGGCCGAGCCTCGGGGACGTGTCGGCCTTCGAGATCGGTACCGGTCGCCAGGTTTGGCGCACCGAGGTCAGCGGCTACCGCTCCGATCACATGGCGCTGTCGCCGGACGGTTCCCGGCTCGCCGTTTCGGCGACCACGGCGAACGTGGTCGACGTGCTCGATCCGGCCACCGGGAGCGTCGTGGCCAGCTTCCCGACCGGGGATTTCCCGCACGAGAACCGGTATTCCGCGGACGGCCGGACGCTGTACAACGCCACCATCGGCCGGGTGATCATGCCCGACGAGCCAGCCCTGGACGGGCTCAAGGGGAACCGGTGGCTGACCATCGTGGACACCGCCAGCATGGCGGTGACCGATGTGATCGACTTCGGCGTGGGGATCCGGCCGTTCCTGGTGCTGCCCGACGGGCGGACGATGTACGCGCAACTCTCCTTCCACCACGGGTTCATCGAATACGACCTGGCGGAGAAGCGGATCACGCGCACCGTGCACTTGCCGTTGTCCGAGGAGGCGAAGAAGCTGCGGCGCGACGAGTACCCGCTGGACTCGGCGCACCACGGGTTGGCCATCAACGGCGACAACACCAAGCTCTGCGACGCCGGAACGGTCTCGGACTACGCGGCCATCATCTCGCTGCCCGGCCTGACGACCGACGCCCTGGTACCGACCGGCAAGAAGCCCTACTGGGCCGCTACCACCCCCAACCGCCAGTACTGCATGCTGTCCAACAGCGACAGTGACGATGTGTCCATAGTGGACTTCGCTGGCCGGCGCGAACTCGCCCGCGTCCCCGTCGGAGACCACCCGCAACGAGTCCGCGGCTACGCCGTCCCAACGGATGTACTGAAGTAGCGGCGGCACACGATCGTGTCCAGGTGAAGGGCACCTTCGACCGGCTTACTCGGTCAAAGGTGCCCTTCACTCTTCACTCGAACCGGGGTTAGCGTTCGGCGATGACGATCATGCGGCGGTGTTCCGCGGTCAGCGGGGCACCGTCCGCGCCGTAGCCTTCGACTTCTCGGAAGCCCGCTTGGTGCAGCCAGTCGCGGAGTTCCGGGAAGGCGAAGAAGCGCACCGAGTACGGCACGCGGCGGATCCGACCATCGCGGATGATCGTGCGCTCCACGATGGAGCGGAAGGTGATCGGGTCCAGGCGGTGCTGGTCGATCGCCATGTCCTCGCCCACTTGGCGGACCACGCTGTCCTGGTAGCGGCGCAGCAGGTTGACGACGTTGTTCAGCTCCAGCGCGAACTTCCCGCCCGGCCGTAGCGCGTTGTGGACCTGCTCCAGCACGCGGCGGTTCCCCTCGTCGGAGAAGTAGCCGAAGGCGGTGAACCAGTTGATCACCGCGTCGAACCGCCCGGTCCACGGCAGTTCGCGCATGTCGCCCCGGACGTACTCCACCTGGACGCCGAGGGTTTCGGCGTCCGCGCGGGCCTTGTCAAGGAACACCTGGGTGTAGTCCAGACCCGTCACCCGGCAGCCGCGTGCCGCGAGTGGATTCGCCAGCCGCCCGTGGCCGCATGCCAGGTCGAGCAGTTCGGTGCCCGGTTCCAACCGCAGCAGGTTCCAGATCAGCTCGGTGTCCTCGGCATTGCGCGCATCCGTGAGTTCGCTGTAGAAGTACAGGTAGTCGTCGTCGAACAGGCCCTCGGTGTCGAACTCCGGCTCCGCCATCGGTTTCCCCCGGGCATCGGTTGGATGCGTACCAGCTTGGGGGCCAATCCCTGGTTCTGCCAACTGGTTTTCGCGCTCAGCGGGCCAGATCGGTCTCGCTGAACCTCGCGTAGCGGATCGTCTGGTTCGCGTCCTCCGACTCCGGGGCGCCCGCCTCGTACAGCAGACCGGCCCAGCCGCCGCCGAGGTTGATCAGGTCGGAGTAGGCCGCCCAGGTCGCGTCGATGACCGTGCCGACCTCCTGCCACGTCGCGCCCTCGTCCGACGACGTGCGGATGCGCATCGTGTGGCGGCGGTGGTCCATGTTCGGGTCCGTGTTGTACGGCCCGGAGAACAGGATCAGGTTGTACGGATCTCCGGCCGTCGTGGCGCGCAGGCGCACCACCGAACCCTGCACCACCGGGCCGTTGAGCTCCGGCACGAGCTCGAAGGGTTCCCGGAACGTCGCCCCGCCGTCGGCGCTGACCGCGTGGGCCTGGTTGCCTTCGGCGATCGTCGTACCGGAGTTGTCCTGGTTGCGCGCCGCCGCGTAGAGCTCCGCGTCGACCGTTTCCAGCAGGCTCAGCTCCTGCGGCTTGATCGGCTGGCCCGTCCGGTCGTCGGTCGCACCGATCTGCCAGGTGGTTCCGCCGTCATCGCTGTGGACGATGCCCGCTCCCTTGACACCGCCATCGCCTTCGAAGTTGATGCCCGCGACCATCCGGTTGACGTGTTCGCCCCGCGTCATCTGCAGGCCGTGGCCCGGTCCGGTGGCGTACCAGGTGTTCCACTCCGGCTTCATCAACTGGGGCTGCGCCACCGGTTCGGTCCACTGCGTACCTAGCGGATCCACGCTGTGCTGCAGGAAGGGCGTTCTGGTGCAGCTACCACCGCCCGCGCAGTCCGAACCCGGATTGTGCGTTGTCAGCAAGGTGATTCGACCCGTGCCGCGGTCCACGACCGGTACCGGGTTGCCCCGCGTGTCACCAGCGCCGTCGGCGACCAGTTCCAGCGCTTGCCACGTTCGTCCGTCGTCCGTCGAGCGCTTGAGCACCACATCGATGTCGCCGGTGTCGTCGCAGTCGCCGCGGCGGCCTTCCGCGAACGCCAGCAGCGCGGATCGGTCCTGGGTGCGCACCAACGCCGGGATGCGGAAGCAGTTGTAGCCGCCCTCGCCCTTGGTGAACACCGTCGTCCCGGTGATCTCCAGCGGCTCGTCGGTCGCGAACGCCTGGGCCGCGCCCAGGCAAAGCAGTACCGCTCCTGCTGCTGCGAGCTTCGCCATCCGGCGCATGCCGTGTCCCTTCGCCGACGAACGGATACGACATTTCACCGCAAACCGCCTTGTCGGAAAAGAACTTGCCGATGAATTGTCCGGTAAATGTTTGCCCGCCTCGGCGATTCGGCGCACCCCGGCTCAGTCGCTCGGCGCAGTCAGCGCGTCCGCCACGGCCGCGATGTCCGCGGGGCCGACGCGGCAGCAACCGCCGATCAACTGCGCGCCCGCCGCGCGCCAGCTCCTGGCCTGCTCGGCCGACAGGCGGGACCGGCCGGTCCAGGCGTGGCGCTGCGCGTCCCAGTCCTCGCCGCTGTTCGGGTAGACCACGATCGGTTTTTCCACCACCTCGCGGGCGATCTCGATCGCGGTCAGCACGTCCTCCGGTGCCGAGCAGTTGACGCCCACCGCCATGATCGCGTCGGTGTCGGCCAGCGAGAACGCCTCGGCCAAGGGCTGTCCCGCCCGGGTCCGCACGCCGCTGATCGTGAACGACAGCCAGGCCGGGAGATCCAGCGCTGTGACCTCATCGACCAGCGCTTCCGCCTCATCCACGTCCGGAACCGTCTCCAGCGCGTAGACGTCCGGGCGCGCTTCCGCCAACGCCTCCAGCCGCGGCCGGTGGAACGCACGCAGTTCGCGCTTGGTCAGCCCGTACCGGCCCCGGTACTCCGAGCCGTCCGCGAGCATCGCGCCGTACGGGCCGATCGACGCCGCCACCCAGCGGTGCCGACCCGGCTCGACCTCGCCCGCCAGTCGGGCCAGTTCCACGCTGCGCCGCATCAGCCTCGCCGCCTCGGCGCGCTCGACGCCGCGCTGCGCGAACCCCTCGAAGCTCGCCTGGTAGCTCACCGTCGTCGCGACCGACGCACCAGCCCGGAAGAACGCGGCATGCGCTGCGACGATCTCCTCCGGAGCGTCCACCAGCAGGCGCGCCGACCACAACGCGTCGGACAGGTCGTGACCATGCGCCTCCAGTTCGGTGGCCAGGCCGCCGTCCAGGATCGTCGGTGCGCCGCTGAGGCTGAACGCGTCCATACCGACCAGCCTAGTGTTGGAGTCCTGACTCCAACCGTCACCACGCGCAGCAACTCAGCCCTTCACGCCGCCTGCTGCCAGACCGCTCACCAGGAACCGCTGCACGAGGTAGAACACGATCATCGCGGGCACCGCCACCAGCACCGACGCGGCTGCCAGGTGACCCCACTCCGCGCGGTTCTGCTGCACGAACACCTGCAGGCCCACCGCCAGCGTCTTCGACCGGTCCTCGGCGGACAGGAAGGCCGAGGCGAACGCCACTTCGCTCCAGGCCACGATGAAGGAGTAGAACGCCGTCACCGCCAGCCCCGGCTTCGCCAGCGGCAGCACCAACCGCCAGAACACCCCGAACGGCGAAAGCCCGTCCACCCGGCCCGCTTCGTCGATGTCGCTGGGAATCCCGTCGAAGTAGCCCTTCAACATGTAAGTGCAGAACGGGATCGCCGTGCTGCAGTACACCAGCACCAATCCGAACGCACTGCCTTGCAGACCCAGGCTCAGCAGGATGTTGTACAGCGGCACGATCAGCACCGCGAACGGGAACATCTGCACCACCAGGAAGGACAGCAGCAGCCAGTGCCGTCCGGGGAAGCGGTACCGGCTGGCCGCATAGGCGGTGGTGGCCGCCAGCAGCACGCCGAGCACCGTGGTCAGCGCCGCGATGAGCACCGAATTGCCGAACCAGCTCAGGAAAGCGCCCTTCGCGCCGGAGAGCACGTTCCAGTAGTTGTCCAAGCTGGACTCGTTGAACAGCGTCGGGATCGGCTCGATCGCCTTGGCGTCCGGTTTGAACGAGACCACCAGCACCCAGAACACCGGGAACACCGCGATCAGCGATGCGACGATCAACGCGGCATGCAGGCCGACGCTGGCCGCAGCGGACCGTTTGCGCCGCCGGGTCGGCTCGGCCGCCGTGGATGTCGCTTGCAGCGAGGCTGAGTCGATGGTCAATTCAGAACACCTCCCCCTGCCTGCGCATCGCGCGGCGGTAGATCGTGGCGAACACCAGCAGGATCGACAGGATCAGCACCCCGTACGTCGAGGCGATCGCGTAATCCCTGGTCGCTCCGGAGAAGAACCGTTCGAACGCGTAGCTGACCAGGATCCTGGTGTGCGGGTTGTTGCCGGTGATCAGGTAGATGACCGGGAACATGTTGAACGTCCAGATCACCCCGAGCAGCACCACCGTGCCGGACACCGGCCGCAGTCCCGGCAACGTCACGTGCACGAACCGTTGCCACGGCGTCGCCCCGTCCATCTCCGCGGCCTCGTACACCTCCGCCGGGATGGCCTGCAGGCCGCCAAGCAGCGCGACCATCATGAACGGCACGCCAAGCCAGACGTTGACGATGATCACCGACACCAGCGCCAGATCGGACTGCCCCAGCCAGACCTGCGCGGGCAGCCCGACCGACTCCAGCGCCCAGTTGATCAGCCCGTACTCCGAGTTGAACAGGTACCGCCAGGCGAACGCGCTGATGAACACCGGCACCGCCCACGGCACGATCAGCAGCACCCGGTACAGACCGCGCCACCGCAACGGGCGGTTGAGCAGCATCGCCAGCGCCAGGCCGATGGTGTAGTGGCAGAACACGCACGCGAAGGTCCAGATCAGCGTGCGCACCAGCGTCGACCAGAACGACCCGAACGCCGGGTCACCGGAGAGCACGTTCAGGTAGTTGGTCAGCCCGACGAACCCGTAGGACGCCTCGCGGTCCAGCACCGGGTTGGCGATGTTCGTGTCGTTGATGTCGGTGAACCCGAAGAACAGCCCCTGCAACAGGGGGAAAACCACGAGCAGCGCGAGCACCGCGACGACCGGCAGGACCATCGCGTAGCAGAACCAGTGCCGCGCCAAGAAGATCCGCAAGCGCATCGAAGCCGCCTCAGAACCTGTTGGTGGATTCGGTCGTGTTCGTTGTCGCCGAAGCGGCGCTGCCGCTCGACCAGTGGGTGCAGCTTGTCCCGCCACGCAAAACGAGTTCGGAGACCGGCTTCACCGCTGCGCGTAGTCGGTCAGGACCGAGGTCTGGTAGGTCCGCGCGGTTTCGTCCAGCGCGGCCTGCGCGTCCTTGCGTCCGGCCAGGATGTCGGCGAACGCGGTTTGCAGCGGTTCCAGCAATTCGCTGTTCTCCGGGATCCACGGCCGGTTGTGGGCATTGGCCGCCAGCGGCCGGAACGCCGACACCACCGGGTGCTGCGCCACCTCGGGAACGTCGTAGGCGGACCTGCGGGTCGGCAGCAGTCCCAGCTTCCCGGCGATCTCGGCCTGGTGTTCCGCACTGCTCATGCACTGGATGAACTTCATCGACGCCTCGGTGGCATCACTGCCCTGCCGGATCACGTAGTCGTGGCCGCCGACCGGCGACGGCGTCGCGGAGCCGGGCACCGGGGCGATGCCGAGGTTGGCCGGGTCGGCGAACTGCTCGGACTGGACGAACTCCGAGACCGCCCAGGGGCCGTCGATGACCATCGCGACCTCGCCCGCGGTAAACGCCGCTTTCATGCTGGTGTAGGAGTTCGGCTGGTCCAGCGCGGTGCGGGCGGCCCCGGCGTCGAGCAGGTCCTTGGCGACCTGCACGCCGCGCACCGCCTCCGGCGAGTTCACCGTGATCAGCCGCGACTCGGTGTCGACCAGGTCGCCGCCGAAGGTGTATAGGAACGGCAGCGCGTAGTACTCGTCGTTGTTGATGAACAGCGCCCGGTCGCCGCCCAGCTTGGGCGCGATGGCCTTCAGCTCGTCCCAGCTCTTCGGCGGGTCCACCGCCGCCTGCGCCAGTTGCCGCTTGTTGTAGAACAGCGCGAGCGTGTCGGTGACCTGCGGGACGCCGTAGGTCTTGCCCTGGTACTTGGTGGATTCCAGTGGTGCGGCGAGGAAATCTCCGGTGTCGGTGGCCAGTGGAGTGTTCGACAAGTCGTGGATCAGCCCGGCCTGCGCCAGTTGGGCGACCCAGCCGACGTCGGCGCGCAACACGTCCGGCCCTTGCCCGCCCTGCGCGGCGGTCTTGTAATTGTTCAGGGCCTGGTCGAACGCGACCGTCTCCACGCGCACCTGGTAGCCGCCGGTGCGGCCGCACTCGGTGGCGATCTCGCTGAACACGGCGCTTTCCGAGGAACCGCTGGTGTCCCAGAAGACGACCTCGTTCGGATTGCCCGCACCGCCGCCGCAGCCAGCGGCGGCGAGCGCCCCGACCAGGCCCAGGGCGGCGGTGACCGTGGCCATTGGTCTCATGTTCGGACCTCCAGTATGCAAAAACTTGCGAACCTACGGCGTTAGATTGCATACCTGAAATGTGACGCAAGTCAAGGTGTTCCGGTACAAATGAGTCCCCGGATTGACATCCTGATTCGAACTCGATTGCAAATTCTTTCGGCCGTGTGCAGGATTGCGGCAGCGGATGGTCCCAGTGCGGAGGAGTGAGCGGTGGCGGGTCTGGCCGATATCGCCCAGGCGGCAGGGGTGAGCGTGTCCACGGTGAGCCGGGTGCTCAACCGGAAGGCGGGCATCAAGGAGGAGACCCGGCAGCGCGTGCTCGAAGTGCTCAACCAGATGCCGCACACCGCGCGCGGGGTCGGCGCGCTGCGTCGCACCGGCGTCGTCGGCCTGCTGGTGCCGGAACTGTCCAACCCGGTCTTCCCGGCCTTCGCCGAAGCGCTGGAAACCCGCGCTTCGCTGGCCGGATACGCATCGCTGCTGTGCAACACGCACGCCGCGATGACCGAGAAGGAATACGTGCGGATGCTGGTGGCCCGCGGTGTCGAAGGCATGATCTTCGTCTCCCCGGAGATCGCCAATCCGGACAACGACGAACGCA
This sequence comes from Saccharopolyspora soli, assembly GCF_022678645.1. Lineage (GTDB taxonomy): Bacteria > Actinomycetota > Actinomycetes > Mycobacteriales > Pseudonocardiaceae > Saccharopolyspora > Saccharopolyspora soli. Next base: position 49,990 of record NZ_JALBWV010000042.1, read on the forward strand.
GGAGCCGCAGCTACTACGAGAAGCTCAGCGCCGAAGGCGTGCGGATGGTTTTCGTCAACGGCGGCGCGCCGAGCCTGGACGTCCCGGACATCACCGTGGACGAGCACCTCGCCGGGTACACGGCCGCGCGGCACCTGCTTGAGCTTGGCCATCGCCGGATCGGGTTCGTCAGCGGCCCGGCTCGCGCACTGCCTTCCCGGCTGAAGCGGGCCGGTTGGACGGCCGCGCTCGAAGAAGCCGGTGTCGAACCGGAATCGGACCTAGTGGCGCACGCACCGTTCGGAGCCAGGGGAGGGGCCGAGGCGATGGGCCGACTGCTGGACGGCCCGCGCCCGAGCGCGGTGCTGTGCTCCTCGGACGTCATGGCGCTTGGCGCGATGCGGGAGGCCAAGCGCCGCGGGCTTGCCACGCCCGACGACATCTCGGTGGTCGGCTTCGACGACATCCCGCTGGCCGCGTACTGCCAACCCGCGCTCACCACGCTGGCGCAGCCCATCCACGACATGGCCGCCGCGGCGGTCGACGAACTCGCCCGGCAGCTCGACGCGGACCAACCGGGGCGCGGTTCGACCAGCTTCAGCCGCATGTTCCGGCCCAGCCTGGTGGTCCGGGAGTCCACCCGATCGATATGAGTACCTGTCTCCGAACTCGTTTTGCCCTGCGATGCGGAAGGAGCGGCGATGTCGCCGACCTGGTGGCGTGATGCAGTCGTTTACCAGATCTACGTCCGAAGCTTCGCCGATGACGACGGTGACGGCCTGGGCGACCTGGCCGGGGTGCGCGCCCGGTTGCCGCACCTGGTGCGGCTGGGCGTCGACGCGGTCTGGCTGACCCCGTTCTACCCCTCGCCGATGGCCGACGGCGGCTACGACGTGGCCGACTACTGCGACGTGGACCCGACGTTCGGCACCCTGGCCGACTTCGACGCCCTGTTGGCGCACGCCCATTCGCTCGGACTGCGGGTGTTGGTGGATGTGGTGCCCAACCACACCTCCGACCAGCACCCGTGGTTCGCGGAAGCGCTGGCGGCCGCCTCCGGTGACGTCGCGCGGGACCGGTACGTGATCCGGGACGGTCGTGGCGCGGACGGCGAACTGCCGCCCAACGACTGGGAATCCGTCTTCGGCGGTCCGGCGTGGACCAGGCTCGACGACGGCCAGTGGTACCTGCACCTGTTCGCCCCGCAACAGCCCGACCTCAACTGGCGAAACCAGCAGGTGCGCGCGGACTTCCGGAAGGTGCTCAAGTTCTGGCTGGACCGCGGTGTCGACGGGTTCCGGATCGACGTCGCGCACGGCATGATCAAGCACCCGGACCTGCCGGACACCGGGCGGCACAAGCAGATCTCCCTGCTCGGGCGAGGTGAACTGCCGTACTTCGACCAGGACGAGGTGCACGAGATCTACCGCGACTGGCGCCAGCTGTTCGACTCCTACCAGGGCGCGCGCATCGGGGTGGCGGAGGCGTGGGCGTCGACCAGCGAGCGGCTGGCGCGCTACGTCCGAGCTGACGAACTGCACCAAGCGTTCAACTTCGCGCTGCTGGAGGCGCCGTGGTCGGCGGCGGATTTCCGGACCGTGGTGGACGAATCGCTGGCCACCACCGCCCAGGTGGGCGCGACCACGACGTGGGTGCTCGGCAACCACGACGTGCAGCGGCCGGTGACCCGCTACGGCGACGGCGAGCTGGGTGCGCGGCGAGCCCGCGCGGCGGCGTTGTTCAGCTTCGCGCTGCCCGGCTCGGTTTACGTCTACCAGGGAGAGGAACTCGGGCTGCCCGAAGTCTTGAACCTGCCCGACGACGCCCGGCAGGACCCGATCTGGGAGCGCTCCGGCCGCACCGAGCTGGGCCGCGACGGCTGCCGGGTGCCGATGCCGTGGTCCGGCGCGCACCCGCCGTTCGGCTTCAGCTCAGCGGCGAGTTGGCTACCGGTGCCAGGGGAGTGGGCGCAGCTGACCGTCGCCGCGCAAAGTGCCCGCGACGACTCGGTGTTGCGCACCTACCGCGACGCTTTGGCTCTGCGGCGGGAAAACCCCGCGCTCGGTGATGGTGCGTTGCAGTGGTTGGACGCGCCCGAAGGGGTGCTGGCCTTCCGCCGGGAGCCGGGCTTCGCGTGCGCCACGAACTTCGGTGCGTCGCCGGTCGAACTCGACCTGCCAGGCCGCTTGCTCTGCCGCAGCGACGCCGCCTCGGACTGGGACGGGGTGCTGCCCGGAGCGACAACTGCGTGGTTGGGCTCGTGAGTGCGAAACCGCGCTCCAACCCGGTTGCGCACCAAGGAGCTCGTCCACGGTGTGCCTTTCGTGCACCGAGTGCATGATCACATCTCCAGCCATTCCCGCCAGGTTGGGCCTGGGGCTGGCTGGTCCGGGAGGGTCAATGCGCCCGCGCGGAATGCCTTTCCGAGGGCTCCCGGGACGTGCAACGGGAACGTGGCTCGGCGTCGGCCTCGCGCCGCCAGCCAGGTGTTGGCCAGTTCCTGGACGGTCAGCACCTCGGGGCCGCAGACGTTCGCGATCTCCTTGGTCGGGCCGTTGGCGAAGTGTTCGGCCACCCGGCTGGCCACCACCGCGGTGTCGACCGGCTGGCCGGGGACCTTCGACGGCACCGGCATCACGGGGAGCCGGGCGGCTATCCCCAGCACCATGTCGATCGCCGGGTAGAACTGCGTGGCTCGGACGATCGACCACGGCACACCGCCGCGCACGTGTTCCTCGGCGGCCAGCTTCTGCTTGAAGTACTTCCACGGAATGGCGTCGATGCCCACGATCGACACGTACAGCAGGTGCTCGACCCCGGCTCGCCGCGCCGCCTCGCCGAGCCGCCGGGTGCCGTCCACATCGGTCTGCTGCGTGTACTTGCCCCGGTACGGGCTGGATGCCAGGTGCGCGATCGCGTCGACGTCACCGACCGCGTGTTCCAGGCCCTCGCCGGTGGCCAGATCCGCCCGCCGCCAGGCCGTGACCCCCTCCGGAGCCGGGCGACGACTCATCCGCACCACTTCGTGCCCGGCCTCGCGCAGTACCGGAACGACCTGTTGCCCCAACATCCCGGTAGCCCCGGTGACGAGAATCCGCATCATGTCCTCCTGTCCGTCGCAGACAGGACGAAACGCCCACCGCTGATGTGACAGCGACGCAGAACGGCCCGCTCGCCATCGGGCGAACGGGCCGTCTCGCGGACTCGGTCAGAGTCGAACCGGGTAGTGCGGCTCGGGGACCTCGGGGGACAGGCGGCCCTCGATGAAGATCGCGTGCCACAGCATGAACACCAGCAGCGCCCACAGGCGGCGGCTGTGGTCCAACACCCCGGAGCGGTGCTCCTCCAGCAACTGCAGCACCGCCGTGCGGTTGAGCAGGTGATCCGTCTGCGACTGCTGAACGATGTTGCGCGCCCAGTCGTGCATCTCGTCGCGCAGCCAGTGCTTGATCGGCACCGGGAACCCGAGCTTGCGCCGGTTGAGCACGTGCGCGGGCACCACCTGGGTCAACGCCTGGCGCAGCGCGTACTTGGTGGTCTCCCGAGTGATCTTCTGCTCCAGCGGGACGGTGCTGGCGATCCGGAACACCTCCGGGTCCAGGAACGGCACCCGCAGCTCCAGGGAGTTGGCCATGGTCATCTTGTCGGCCTTGACCAGGATGTCGCCGCGCAGCCAGGTGAACAGGTCCACGTGCTGCATCCGGGTCACCGGGTCCCAGCTCGTCGAGGTGCGGTACGGACCAGCCGTGACGTCCTTGTGCGACACCCCCGGATCGAAGCTGCGCATCACGCTGCGCAGCTGATCGTCCCGGAAGATGCGCGCGTTGCCGTAGTAGCGCTCCTCCAAGCTCAGCGCGCCGCGCCGCAGCAGGTCCTTGCCGCGCACCCCCTCCGGGATCGCGGTCGACACCCGGCCCATCGCCTTGCGCAGCGTTCCCGGCACCTTCTCGAACGGCGCCAGCGACAGCGGCTCGCGGTAGATCGTGTAGCCGCCGAACAACTCGTCGGCGCCTTCCCCGGAAAGCACCACCTTGACGTGCTGGCGGGCCTCCCTGGCAATGAACCACAGCGGCACCAGCGCCGGGTCGGCCACCGGGTCGTCCAGGTACCAGACGATCAGCGGCAGGGTTTGCATCATCTCCTCGGCGGAGACGGTGCGGACCACGTGCTTGACGCCGATCGCCGCCGCCGACTCGGCAGCCACGTCCACCTCCGAGTAGCCCTGCCGCTCGAAACCGGTGGTGAAGGTGATCAGGTTCGGGTTGTGCTCCTTGGCCAGCGCCGCGATCGCCGTGGAGTCGATGCCACCGGAGAGGAACGATCCGACGGTGACGTCCGCGCGCATGTGCTTGGCCACCGAGTCGCGCATCACATCGACGATCTCGTTGTGCAGCCGTCGCGCGTCGGAGTCGGTGTTGACCGGCCGCGAGTGGAAGTTCGGCTGGAAGTACCGCTCGGTGACCAGCTGGCCGCCGGGGGCGACGGTGAACGACGTGCCCGACTCGATGCGGCGGACCTGCCGGTGCAGCGACTCCGGCTCCGGCACGTACTGCAGCACCAGGTAGTGCTGCAACGCCTTGTGGTCCAGCTCCTCGGCGATCCGCAGCGTGTTGGCCAGGCTAAGCAGGCTCTTCTTCTCGCTGGCGAAGGCCACCCCGCCCGGTCCGGCGGCGTAGAACAGCGGCTTGATGCCGAACGGGTCCCGCGCGCCGAACACCACGCGGCGCTCGCGGTCCCAGATCAGGAACGCGAACATGCCGCGCAGCCGACCGACCATCGAAGTGCCCAGGTAGTGGTAGGCGGCGACGATCACCTCGGTGTCGCCGTCGGTGCTGAACCGGGCCCCGAACCGCTCGATCAGCTCGGCGCGCAGCTCCAGGTAGTTGTAGATCTCACCGTTGAAGATGATGGTGTAGCGCCCCGGTGTTTCCGGTGGACCCCACACCAGCGGCTGGTGCGAATGCTCCAGGTCGATGATCGACAGCCGGTTGAAGCCGAAGACGACCTCACCGCCGTGCCAGGTGTCGCTCTCGTCCGGTCCTCGGTGTCGTTGACACGGCAGCGCGTTGGCCACGGCGTTAACGGCATAACCGGCGGTCTCTTCGGTGGGACAGATAAGTCCAAGCAGGCCGCACACGCGTCTGGTGCACCTCTTCGAGTCGGCGGTGTCGTCTTCAGCCCCCCAAGGCTGCGCCCCAGTATGCCGCTCGCCCGCCTGCGGCACGCGCGGGGCCGCAATCGCGATCGACGCCCCCGCAGCAGTATCGCGGCTACACCTGGGCTAGGCTCTGCGCAGGATTCCGGCGGCAGATCCCCGGTCTCGTCCTCGTGGGCGGACGGCGGGTCAACCAGGCCGCAGCGGTGAGTTTTGCACGAGGAGGCGTCGCGCAGTGGGCCTGAAGGAGGGGACCCGAGTGCCACGGCTGGTCAAGGTCGCTGGTTTGATCGGCCTGATTGGTGTCGCGGCAACGGGCTGCACGACCGACGAGGTCCTGCGGTTCGGCTGGCCGCAGGGTGTCACCCCGCAGGCCGACGCGATGCGCAACCTGTGGACCTGGTCGGTGATCGCGGCACTCGCGGTGGGTGTGCTGGTGTGGGGGCTGATCTTCTGGTCGGTCGCCTTCCACCGCAAGAAGACCGAGGAGTTGCCCCGGCAGTTCCAGTACAACCTGCCGCTTGAGCTGATCTACACCGCGATCCCGTTCGTGCTCGTGGTCGTGCTGTTCTACTTCACCGCGGTCACCCAGAACTACGTGCTGGCCAAGCCCGCCAAGCCGGACCAGACCGTGAACGTGATCTCCTTCCAGTGGAACTGGGAGTTCAACTACCCCGGTTACCGGACGCCGGACGGGCAGCCGGTCCGCACCGTGGGCAGCAGCAGCGAGATCCCGCTGCTGGTCCTGCCCACCGGGGAGCGGGTCGAGTACCACATCAGTTCCACCGACGTCATCCACTCGTTCTTCGTGCCGGAGTTCCACTTCAAGCGGGACACCTTCCCGTACCCGCAGAAGAACGACCAGGACAACGTCTTCCAGAACACCATCGACCGCGAAGGTTCCTTCGTGGGCCGGTGCGCCGAGCTGTGCGGCACGTACCACTCGATGATGAACTTCGAGGTCCGGGCCCTGTCGCCGGACAAGTTCGACCGGTACATGCAACTGCGGACGCAGGTCAACCCGCAGACCGGCCAGCCCTACACCGCCTCGGAGGCGCTGAGCGCCATGAACTGCGGCGAGCTGTGCACGCCGCACGCGGTGACCGGCGTTCCGTTCAACACCGACCGCACCAGCGGACTTCCCTCCGGTGCGACCGGGGCGACCAGGTAGGGGTGCCCTCGACAGGGCGCAAGGCGTGAGAGCGAGGACTCCATGAAGGTCGAATCCAAGATCTTCAACTTCATCACCATCTTCTTCTTCCTGTCCGCGATCGTGTACGGGGTCTGGTCCAGGGAGCCGGTGGGCACCGTGGCGCTGATCCTGGTCGGCGGGCTGTCCCTGATCATCGGCAGCTACTTCTCGTTCGTGGCCCGCCGCATCGAGGAACGGCCGGAGGACAACCCGGACGCCGAGATCAGCGACGGAGCCGGTGAGATGGGCTTCTTCAGCCCCGGCAGCTACTGGCCGGTGGGCCTGGCCGCGGCCGCCGCCTTCACCGGTGTCGCGCTGGCGTTCTTCCACGTGTGGATGATCGTGATCGCCGTCGGCATCGTGCTGATCATGGTCGCTGGCCTGGTGTTCGAGTACCACACCGGTCAGAACCACTGACGATCGACATCGCTGGCAGGCCCCCGAGCCACCCGGGCTCGGGGGCCTGCTGCGGTTTAATGCCTTGTCGTGCACTCGTTTTGCATGGCGGTGCGGGTGGCGCGGAACCTCAGAGGCCGTCTCGCTGTGGGATCCCCGACATCATGTATGTCCGATACACCACGTCGGGGCTGTCCTCGCGAGACACCCTCTGAGAACCCGCGGCGGTGCGAGCTGCGTAGGTGGGCCAAGCGGCTGCGCCGCTTTAAAGACAACCGCATAGGATCTTTTCCAGTGCCGTGCCGCAGCAGGAGGTTCTTGTCGTGATCACCGCGATCGTGCTGATCCAGACCGCCGCCGACCGCCTCGCCGAGGCGGCCCAGGAGATCGCCGACCTCGACGGCGTCGACGAGGTCTACTCCTGCGCTGGCGACGTAGACCTGATCGCGCTGCTGCGGGTGTCCCGCCACGAAGACCTGGCCGACATCGTGCCGGGCCGGATCAACAAGGTCGAAGGCGTTCTCGGCACGGACACGCACATCGCGTTCCGCTCCTACTCCCGCAGGGACACCGAGGCAGCCTTCTCCATCGGCCTCGAAGACGCGTAGCAGGGCGCGCTGGTTCAGGCGCCCAGTTGGGTGCGCAGGGCTGTCGAGCGCGTCGCCCAGCGGTCGAGGAGGTCGGCCGCGGCACCGGAGTCGATCGCGTTCGCGGCCCGCTGCAGACCGGCGCTGAGCTGGCCGCTGAGATCGGTTCCGGGCCCGTCGTAGGCAGCGGTCGCACCGGCCGCGTTGATCAGCACAGCGTCTCGCACGGGGCCCTTGGCGCCCGCCAGGAGGTCGTGGACGACCTTCGCGTTGACCGCCGCATCGCCGCCCTGCAGATCTTCCGGGCTGCTGTACGCGATGCCGAACTCCTGCGGGTCGATCCGGTCTTCGCGAACCGTGCCGTCATGCACGGCCCACACCGTGCTGCTCGTGGTGGTGGTGATCTCGTCCATGCCGTCGTCGCCGCACACGACCAGCGCGGAGCAGCCGCGGGCGGCGAACACCTCGGCCATCACCGGCGCCATCCGGCGGTCGGCGCAGCCGATCAGCCCGGCGGCCGGGCGTGCTGGGTTGGTCAGCGGGCCCAGGAGGTTGAACGCGGTCGGGATGCCGATCTCGCGCCGCGGCCCGCCGGTGTACTTGAACGCCGGGTGGAACACCGGCGCGAAGCAGAACCCGATGCCCACCTCCTCGACGCAGCGCCGCACGCCCTCCGGCTTCAGATCGATGGCGACGCCTAGTTCCTCCAGCACATCGGCGGTGCCGCACTTCGACGACGCCGCCCGGTTGCCGTGCTTGACCACCGTGATCCCGGAGGCGGCGAGCACGATCGCGGTCATGGTGGAGATGTTCACGCTGCCGGAGCGGTCGCCGCCGGTGCCGACGACGTCCACCGCGCGCTGGGTGATCTCCAACGGCCTGGCGTGCGCGAGCATGGCGTCGGCCATCCCGCGGACCTCGGCGGGGGTCTCGCCCTTGGCGCGCAGGGCGACCACGAACGCCGCGATCCGCGCCGGGGTGGCCTCACCGGACATGATCAGGTCCATCGCCCAGGTGGTGTCCGCCGCGGTGAGGTCCTCGCCCGCGACGAGGCTGCTCAGCAGTCCCGCCCAGTTTCCCGCCGTGGTTGCCACGATCTTCGCTCCGTCGTTAGAAAGCGCTGTCAGCCGCGTGTGCGGTGCGGGATCCGGCGAGCACCGCTGGGAGTCCTCGGACCTCCAGGTGCGCTCAGTCCCGACGCCGTGCCCCGGACACGCGCGGCTCCACGGTTCCGCATACCCGCGCCGCTGTGCAAATCATCCCGCAATGCCCGTTCAGGCCGGTACTGGATTACCTCGGGAGCGCAGCACCTCGGCCACCGTCTCGGCCGCGGCCAGCGGGTCGAGCGGGTGGACCAGCACCGCGTCGGCCTGGGACCAGGTCGCCAGCCAACGGTCGTCCTTGCGCCGCACCGCGACCACCACCGGCGGGCACTGCCGGATCTCGTTCTTCAGCTGCCGCGACACACCCATGCCACCGGTGGGCTGCGCCTCGCCGTCCAGGATGACCAGGTCCACATGCCCGGCGTCGACCTCGCTGAGCACGTCGGCGACCGTGCCGACCTCGATGTAGTGCAACCGACCCAGATCGGGGGCCGGGCGCCGCCCGATGGCTGTGATGATCGACTCCCGAACCTCGGGGCGATGGCTGAACACGAGAACGTTCGTGGTCGGTGTGCTCATCACTGGCTCCTCAGTGCGCTGCGGGACACCCGCACCCGGTCGGCTGGCACGAACAACTTCGCATGCTATCGGTCCGAACGGGGTGAACCGCAGGCGCCCACGCGAATTGATCAGCCCAACCGTTGCAGGGCGTCCCAGCCGAAGGACTGTCCGCCGTGCCGCTGCGCGAGCCCGGCCATCCGGGAACCCTCCTGTGAGCAATGCAACGCGTCGAGCCGTTGGACACGCAGCGCTACCAGCGCCGTCAGGTCCGGCGCAGCGTGCTCCGCACCCCGTCCACCTGGGCGAAGTTCCCAACCGTCGGCGGCCAGAACGCTCCGAGCGGCCTCGATCGAGCGCTCCGGCAGTGCTAGGTGGTGGCGCAGCACCGCAGGCATTTCTGGTTGCCAGAGCTCGGCGCGGGCCATTGCCGCGGACGCCGCCTCGGTCTCGTCGAAGGCCGTCACGACGACCCCCAGTTCGGCGTCATCGACGCTGATCGCAGGCTTGCCGCGGGCTCGGCGGGCGGCCCAGCGCGGCCGGATGCCTTTCACGGTGCGTCACCTCCAGGTTGCGATCCGATCACCCCTGTGGCAAACGTCCGGACCCGAAGGCGCGAGCGGAAAACGTGCAAGACATAATGCGTCGCGTGACAACGGCAGCGCCCTCAATCAGTCAACGCGTGCATTCGCTGAACCGGCCGAACATGGTCAGCGTGGGCACCATCGTTTGGTTGGCCAGCGAGCTGATGTTCTTCGCTGGGCTCTTCGCCATGTTCTTCACGGTGAAGGCGCAGAACGAGGGCGAGTGGCCACCACCGCCCACTCACTTGAACCTCCCGTACGCCCTCCCGTTCACGATCGTCCTGGTGGCGTCCTCGTTCACCTGCCAGTGGGGCGTGTTCGCGGCGGAGCGCGGTGACGTCTTCGGCCTCCGACGGTGGTACGTCGTCACGCTGATCATGGGCGCGATCTTCGTGCTCGGGCAGGCCGGCGAGTACTTCCAGTTGATCACCGAGCACGCGACCACGATCGCGTCGTCGGCCTACGGAACCGTCTTCTACATGACGACCGGTTTCCACGGGCTGCACGTCATCGGCGGGCTGATCGCGTTCGTCTTCCTGATCATCCGGACGAAGCTCAGCAAGTTCACGCCCGCCCAGGCCATCGCCGCGATCGTGGTGTCGTACTACTGGCACTTCGTGGACATCGTGTGGATCGGCCTGTTCGCCGTGATCTACCTCGTCCCCTGATCGGCTTCTGCGAACGAGGTCGAAACCGAACCCCCCGAACCGGACAGCAAGGGTTGCCGCACTCATGACCACCACAAAGAAACGGAACCGCGCGGGCTCGAAGCTCAAGCGACGGATTTCCGGTGTACTGGCGCTGGGCATCGCGCTGGTGGGTGCCGGTGGGCTGTACACCGTCGTGACTCCCGAGCCGCAGACCGCGCAAGCCGCCGCGGACCCGGCTCTGGTGAGACAGGGCGAGCAGCTCTACAACAACGCCTGCATCACCTGCCACGGCGCGAACCTGCAGGGCGTCCAGGACCGCGGGCCCAGCCTGGTCGGCGTCGGCGAGGCAGCCGTGAACTTCCAGGTGTCCACCGGTCGGATGCCGATGGCCCGGCAGGAAGCGCAGGCGTTGCGCAAGCCGCCGAAGTTCAACCCGGAAGAGATCGACGCGCTGGCCGCCTTCGTGCAGACCTACGGCGGTGGACCGGAGACCCCGGCGCAAACCGGCGCGGCGCTGCAGGGGGCCGACCCGGCCCGCGGCGGTGAGCTCTACCGGCTCAACTGCGCGTCCTGCCACAACTTCACCGGACGCGGCATCGCGATGTCCTCGGGCAAGTTCGCGCCGAACATCCACGAGGCCACCGAGCAGCAGATCTACGAGGCGATGCTCACCGGCCCGCAGAACATGCCGAAGTTCTCGGACCGGCAGCTCACCCCGGAAGAGAAGAAGGACATCATCGCCTACGTCAAGTCCGTGACGAACGGGAACAACAACCCCGGCGGCAACGACCTCGGCGGCTACGGGCCTGGGCCGGAGACGGTGATCGCCTGGGTCGTCGGACTCGGCGCACTGATCGGCCTCACCCTGTGGATCGGAGCCAGGGCATGAGTGAGCAGCAGAAGAAGGATTACACCGAGGCCGAACTGGCCGAGATGAGCCGGGACGAGAAGGTCCGGCTGGGCCTGGCCCTCGACGACGTCGAACTCATCGAGTACCGGGACAACTGGCCCATCAAGGGCACCCGCGCGGAGCGGCGCGCGGAGCGGTCGGTCGCCGCCTGGTTCACGGTGGCCGGGCTGTCCGCGCTGGCGTTCATCGCGGTGTTCATCTTCTGGCCGTGGGACTACCAGCCATCCACCGACCCGCAGGCGCACTTCATCTACTCGCTGTACAACCCGCTGATCGGATTCTTCTTCGGTCTGGCGATCCTGGCCGTCGGCATCGGCGTGGTGCAGTACCAGAAGAAGTTCATCCCGCACGAGGTCGCGATCCAGCAGCGGCACGACGGGCACTCCTCCAGCGAGGTCGACCGGCAGACCACCGCCGCGCTGCTCGCCGACGCGGGCACCCGCAGCGGCATCGCCCGCCGCTCGATGATCAAGCGCACCGCCGGGTTCGGGCTCGGCGCCTTCGGCATCGGCGCTGGCGTGTTCGCCCTCGGCGGCATGATCCGCAACCCGTGGTCGGAGCAGGGGCAGGCGTCCCTGCTGCACACGGGGTGGCTGTCGGAGAACGGCGAGAAGACCTACCTGCGCCGGGACACCGGCAACCCGCACGACGTCTCGCTGCTGCGCCCGGAAGACATCGACGCGGGCGGTTTCGAGACCGTCTTCCCGTTCCGCGAGTCGATGCGGGAAAGCGAGGAGGAGCTGATCTCCTCGATGCGCAAGGGCGACGCGCCGGTCATGCTGATCCGGCTGCGCCCCGGCAGCAAGCCGATCAAGCGCAAGGGGCAGGAGAACTTCAACTACGGCGACTACTACGCCTACTCGAAGATCTGCACCCACCTGGGCTGCCCGACATCGCTGTTCGAGCAGCAGACCGGCCGGTTGCTCTGCCCGTGCCACCAGTCTCAGTTCGACGTGGTCAACACCTATGCCAAGCCGGTGTTCGGCCCGGCCACGCGCGCCCTGCCCCAACTGCCGATCACGGTGGACGAGGACGGCTACTTCGTGGCGAAAGGCGACTTCATCGAGCCCGTCGGTCCGGCGTACTGGGAGCGTAAGTCATGAGTTCGATCACCACGCCCACGAAGGGGGAAAGCGCCCTGTACCGCAAGGCCGCGAACGCGGCCGACGAGCTCGACTCGCGGTACCGGCTGGCCCCCGGCTTGCGGCGGCAGCTGAACAAGGTCTTCCCGACGCACTGGTCGTTCCTGCTCGGCGAGATCGCGCTCTACACGTTCATCCTGCTGCTGATCACCGGCACCTACCTGGCGTTCTTCTTCGACCCCTCGATGCAGGAGGTCGAGTACCAGGGGGTGTTCACCAACCTGCGCGGCGTGGAGATGTCGCGGGCGTTCGAGAGCGCGCTGAACATCTCCTTCGAGGTCCGCGGCGGTTTGTTCGCCCGCCAGCTGCACCACTGGGCGGCGCTGCTGTTCATGGCGTCGATGGTGACGCACATGTTCCGGATCTTCTTCACCGGTGCGTTCCGGCGCCCGCGTGAGACGAACTGGATGATCGGCATCGGTCTGTTCGTGCTGGGCATGTTCGAGGGCTTCACCGGCTACTCGCTGCCCGACGACCTGCTTTCCGGCACCGGTGTCCGGATCGCCTCCGGCATCGTGATGTCCATCCCGGTGGTGGGCAACTGGATCCACTGGATCCTGTTCGGTTCGGAGTTCCCCGGCACCGACCTGATCCCGCGGTTCTACCTGTTCCACGTGTTCCTGCTGCCCGGCCTGATCCTGGGCTTGGTGGCGGTGCACCTGGCGCTGGTCTGGTACCAGAAGCACACCCAGTTCCCGGGCGTGCGCCGGACCGAGGGCAACGTGGTCGGCGTCCGGATCATGCCGGTGTTCGCGGTCAAGGCGGGCGGCTTCTTCGCGATGGTGGTCGGGGTCTGCGCGATCCTCGCCGGGGTCTTCCAGATCAACCCGATCTGGAACCTCGGGCCGTACGTGGCCTCGCAGATCTCCGCTGCCTCGCAGCCGGACTGGTACATGATCTGGACGGACGGTTCCAGCCGGTTGTGGCCCGCCTGGGAGCTCTACCTCGGGCCGTTCACCATCCCGGCGGTGTTCTTCCCGACGGTGCTGTTCATGGGCGCGATCTTCACCGCGGCGGCGCTGTACCCGATGATCGAGCGGAAGCTGAGCAAGGACAACGCGCACCACAACCTGTTGCAGCGGCCGCGCGACGTGCCGGTGCGGACGTCGTTGGGCGTGATGGCGCTGGCGTTCTTCGCGGTGCTGATGATCTCGGGCACCAACGACATCATCGCGTTCGAGTTCAACATCTCGCTGAACGCGATGACCTGGGCGGGCCGGATCGGCCTGCTGGTGCTGCCGCCGATCGCCTACTACATCACCTACCGGGTCTGCCTGGGCTTGCAGCGCAGCGACCGGGAGGTGCTGGAGCACGGTGTGGAGACCGGCATCATCAAGCGCTTGCCGCACGGTGAGTTCATCGAGGTCCACCAGCCGTTGGGGCCGGTGGACGAGCACGGCCACCCGGAGCCGCTGCCCTACCAGGGCGCTCCGGTGCCGAAGAAGATGAACAAGCTCGGCGCGGCCGGTCACCCGGTGGCGGGCAGCCTGCTGAAGCCGGACCCGATCGAGGAGACGCACGCGTTGGAGCGGGCTCGGCAGGACGACGAGATCCGCGAGCTGACCGAGCGCGAGCTGACCGCGGGCAAGCCCCAGCAGCCCACCGAGTGAGCAGCTGACCGAGGCCCGGTACCCGAGGGTGCCGGGCCTCGTTGCCTCTCAGCAGAATCGCGCCCCCTGCGCGGCGCGACTAGCGTGGTGGGCGTGACATCGATCAAGGATCCGGAAGTCCGCGCCTTCCTCGAAGCCGGAACCCGCACGGGCATGCTCGGCTTCACCGCGAGCGACGGACGGCCGCTGGTCGCGCCGGTGTGGTTCGTGCTGGACGGCGATTCGGTCGTGTTCAACACCGGCAAGAACACCGCGAAGGGGCGCGCGGTCGTCCGCGATCCGCGCGTCGTGTTGTGCGCGGACCTCCCCGAGCCGCCGTTCGGTTTCGTCCAGGTCCAGGGCATCGCGGAAACCTCCGAGGACCCGGCCGAGCTGTTGCGGACCGCCACCGAGATCGGCGGTCGGTACATGGGGCGGGACCGGGCGGAGGAGTTCGGCCGCCGAAACGGGGTGCCGGGCGAATTGGTCGTCCGCATCCGGCCGACCAAGGTGATCGCCGCCTTCGACATGACCGCCTGAGAGAGTCCGGGGATCGGCGCGGGGCTCAGTCGATCGCGGCGTACGGGGTGCGGCCGGTGGTGGCCTTCTCCAGCCAGTTCCGCCAGGAACCGGCGGAGGAGGCTGGTTCGGTCCACGGGATGTTGCAGCGGACCAGGCGGGTACCGCCGGTGGTCAGCCAGCGGTAGACGACCCGCGCTTCGTCGGCGGTCGTGCCGTGCAGCGGCCCCGCACCGGGAAGGACGGTTTCGGCTGACGCCTGCAGCAGGTCCACGATCGGCATCGGTGGGACACCGCGCCGTGCCGTGCCCGCGGCGGCGAGGCGGCCGTGCCGGATCACCGACAGGTGCCAGCCACCTCGACCATCCGGCCGGGCCGCGACGAGTTCGGGCACGCGGGTGAGGGCGGCCAGCCGCTGTCCGCGGTCCAACGAGCGCACCAGCGCCGCGAGCTGGTCGCGGTGCACCGCGGCGTCCTCGAAGCGTTGCGCCGTCGAGAGCCGGTCGAGTTCGACCCGCAGGCGCTCCAGCAGATCGGCGCTGTGGCCGCGAACGACGTCCCGGATGGATATCACCTCAGGCTCGTACTCGGCAGCGCTCTGGTGGCCCGCACAGGGCGCGCCACAGCGCCCCAGCTCGTGCAAGGCGCACGGGCGGCCGCTGGGTTGGCGCGCCGAGATGCGCTCGGTGCACCGCCGCACGGTCGTGGCCGACTGGAGCGCCTCGACGGCGTCGGCGGCGGCGTGCCGGGAGTTGAACGGACCGAGCGCGTCGGGCTTCGGGGTGCGCACGATCGACAGGCGGGGGAACGGTTCGTCGGTCAGCACCACCCACCAGGCGCGTTGCGGGAACTTGGAGCGGCGGTTGTAGCGCGGCTGGTGCGCGGCCAGCAGCCGCAGCTCCCGAACTTCGGCCTCCATCGGGTGCGCGCATTCGACGTGGTCGACCCGCTCGGAGATCGCCACCATCTCCTTGATCCGGCTGCGCCGCTCACCGGCGGTGAAGTACTGCCGGACCCGCCGCCGCAGGTCGGTGGCGGTGCCCACGTAGAGCACCTCGTCGTTCGGGCCGCGGAACAGATAGGTGCCTGGCGAGTTCGGCAGCGCGTCGGCGAGGCCGCGCTTGCCCCGCTGCTGCGGCGTGACGTCGGGTAGGTGGTCGAGCAGATCCTCCAGCGTCCGCACCCCGAGCGAGCCGACCCGCTCCAGCAGCGAATGCAGCACATCCACCGTGGCGCGGGCGTCGTCCAGCGCGCGGTGCACCGGGACGGTGCGGGCATGCAGCACCCGGGCGAGCGTGGCGAGCTTGTGGTTGGGCGTCTCGTCCTTGGTCAACACCCGGCGGGCCAGCCGGACGGTGTCGACGACCTGCGGTTTCGGCCACCGCAGTCCGAGCCGCTCGCAGTTGGCGCGCAGGAATCCGATGTCGAACGGGGCGTTGTGCGCCACCAGCACGCTGCCCCGGCAGAACTCCAGGAACGCGGGCAGCACCACGCCGAAGCGCGGTGCGTCGACGACCATCGCCTCGGTGATCCCGGTGATCGACACGACCGCGGGTGGAATGCCGCGTTCCGGGTTCACCAGCGTGGCGAACTCACCGAGCACCTCGCCACCGCGGACCTTGACCGCACCGATCTCGGTCACCGCGTCCTCGGTGCGGTCGCCACCGGTGGTCTCCAGGTCGACGACCACGAACGTCACCGCGTGCAGCGGGACTTCCTCGGTGGTGGTGATCTCGTCGAAGGACAGCTGGGCGTGCGCGGACATCGGCGATCACGTTACGGCCCGCTACCGACAGCCCGGTTGATGCGGGATCGCGGTACCTCGGCCATTAGCCTGTGGGGGTGGTGCCACCGATGCCGGGGTCAGCCGAGAACCCCACCCCTGATGAGTCCGCTGTGGACAGTGGGCCGCGCGACGGTGGCGCACCGCCGATCGACTGGGATGCGCTGGCCGGACCGCTGCGCCTCCGGCTGGCGGAACTGGCCGCTGGGGCGCTCGACGAAATGCGCCCGTCGGACGTGCCCGCGCAACTGCGCCCGGTGTGCCGCTTCGCGCCCGCCAAGCGCGCGAAGCTGGGCCAACCAGCGCTGCTCGCCGCGCTCCGCGACTCCGGGGTGTTCCGCACCGCCGTCGTGGACTGGTGCCGCAAGCACCGCCCGGCGGCACTGGCGCTGGACGACAGCGATCCGATCGTGGTCGCCGCGGCCGCGGTCCTGCTCGGCTCGCGGATCGCGCCGCACTACGTGGAACTCATCGGGTTCCGCACCGAACAGGGCCAACTTCGCGCCGAACGGGATTCCGCCACGGCACGTGCCGAGCGGCTGACCGCCGACATCGCGCGGTTGCGCCACGAACTCGCCGAAGCGCGGCAGGCGGCCGACCGGGTCGGTGACGAGAACAGCGCCGAGGCGGACCGGCTGCGCAAGCGGCTGCGCGAGCAGGGCATGCGGCTCAAGGAGGCCAAGGACGCCGCGCAGCACTCGCACAGCGAGCTGGAGCGAGTGCGCGCGGAGCGCGCGGAGGCGATCGAGGAGATCACCGCGGAGCGGGATCGGGAGCGCATGCGAGCGCAGGAGGAGCGGCGGCGCGCGGAGCGCGCGAGTTCCGAGGTGGAGGTGGCGCGGCAGTCCGCGCGAGAAGCCCGGCAGGGCGACGAGGTGCGGCTGGCGCTGCTGCTGGAGACGTTGGAGGGCGCCGTGGGCGGGCTGCGGCGCGAGCTCGGGGCGAGTGGCAGCGGGCCGCGGCCCGCGGACGTCGTGCAGCGGGTGCGGGCGCATTCCGGTGCGACCGGGGAGGTTCCGGACGTCGCCGCGCTGGACCGGTTGTTGGCGTTGCCCGCCGTGCATCTCATCGTGGACGGCTACAACGTGACCAAGACCGGGTATCCGGAGCTGCCGCTGTCCGATCAGCGGGATCGGTTGGCCCACCAGTTGGCCGCGCTGGCGGCGCGGACCGGCGCCGAGGTCACCGTCGTCTTCGACGGCGCGGATGTGCTGGCGGTGCCGACGACCGGGCCGCGCGGGGTGCGGGTGCTGTTCAGCGAGCCCGGCGTGCAGGCCGACGACGTGATCCGGGACCTGGTCTCCGCCGAGCCGAAGGGGCGGCAGGTGGTGGTCGCGACCTCGGATCGGGCGGTGGCCACCTCGGTCCGTCGGCGCGGCGCGTACGCCGTTTCGTCCGCGATGTTGTTGGCGCGGCTGAACCGGGTCTAGCAGCCTGCCGACGCAACCGACCGCCTGTCGATCTGGCGGTACGTGGCCGATCTCATAATTGATCAACGCGATGGCGTGGATCTCCGGATCGGGTGAACCCGAATCTCACATGTCCAGGTAGTCGAACTGGATGATCCGTCACCGTGAGCGCACGACTCTCCTCCGTTAGAGGTCTTGTGCATGTTTGCACAAATTTTTAGACCCGCTTCTGGACCTTCCGGCTCACCTTTCGTAACCTACTCGGGACCTCGTGGCGATCAGTTGCCCAGACCGGGTGGCCCGCGGGGCACCGTTGCACCGGCTTGTCGGGGAGTCGGACCGGCCCGAGTACGGGGGCATTCGGCCGGTAAGCGGGTGGAGAAGCAGAAGGAGCAGTGCGCGACGTGGCGTCGCACCGACTTAAGCGCTCTCTGCGAGGAGCCCTGGCCGCAACCGCGGTAGCTGCCGTCGTTGGCATGACCTCCGGACCAGCGCTCGCAGACCCACAACTCCCCGACAACGCCTCGGACGCGGCGAAGCAGGTGCGCGATCTCCAGCACCAGGCCGAGCAGCTCGTCGAGGACAAGAAGAAGGCCGAAGACGACCACGAGGCCAAGAAGGCCGAGCTGGATCGGGCCAACCAGGAGGCCGGACAGGCCGAACAGGTCGCCAACCAGGCCAGGGCCGAGGAAGAGCGGTTCCGCGGCCAGGTCGACAAGCTCACTCACGCCTCCTACCAGGGTGCCCGGCTGAACAAGCTGTCCGCCCTGCTGGTGAGCGAAACCCCCGACGACTTCCTGGACCGCGCGTCCGCGTTGGACGTGCTGGCCAAGGACAACAACGACGCGATCAAGGCGCTGGCGTCGGCCACCAACCAAGCCGAGACCGCCGAGCGCACCGCGCAGGACGCTCGCAACCGGGCCGCCCAGGCCGAAGTGGACGCCGCCCGCATCGCCGAGGACTTGAAGCAGAAGTCCAAGGCGATGGACGAGCAGATCGAGAAGGTCAAGGAGCGCTACGACGAGCTCAGCGGCGAGGACCAGGATTCGCTGCTCACCGACGGCGAGACCGGCGTTGGCTTGATCGGTGGCGCTGGTGCGGCGGTCACGGCGGTCAACGCCGCGTTGAGCGCGCAGGGTTCGCCGTACGTGTGGGGTGCCAAGGGACCCAGCAGCTTCGACTGCTCCGGCCTGATGTACTGGGCCTACAAGAAGGCTGGCGTGACCATCGGCGGCTCGACCAAGACGCAGGTCACCGAGGGCCGCAGCGTGTCGGCGGGCGACCTCAAGCCGGGCGACCTGATCTTCTACTACAGCCCGGTCAGCCACGTCGCCATGTACATCGGCAACGGCAAGGCGGTGCACGCCCCGACCACCGGCGACGTCGTCAAGGTGACCGACTACAAGAAGATCGGCAGCGTGACGGCGATCCGCCGCGTCGCGGGCTGAGCAACTCCCGACTTCGGGGTCGGCGCCACCAGGTGTCGACCCCGAAGGGGTGAATTTCCGGTCGCGTGGATCGTCGAGGCCCCGACATCCTCGACCGGACTCGGCACCAGGCGAGCGGCGAAACCGCCTCCCACCACCCGAATCAGAGATCCGCCCAGCCGAAAACGAGCGGCACACCACCGTTGCCGGGTGAGGGTGGTTTCGGTCCGGCCATGTGATCCGTCTTACGATGCGCCCTGTGCCTGGCTCGGGGAAGTTTCGGGGGTGGTTGGCCGCTGGTGCCGCCGGTGTCGTGCTGGCTGGGGTTACCGCGATTTCGCTGCCGTCGCCGGAATCGCCGACCGGATCGGTGCGCATCGCTGGGCAGGCCGGGCTGGGCGTCTCCGAGCAACCGCCCGAAGTCGCGGTGCGCGGCCTGCTGGAGCAGCGCGCCGCTGCGGTGCGGGCTGGGGACGAAGCCGCGTTCGCGGCCACAGTGGACCCCAAAGCACCGCACGATTTCCAGCGGCGCCAGCTTGAGCTGTTCCGCAACCTCGCGACGGTGCCGGTCACCGAGTGGGCCTACGAACTGGACGCCACGACCGGCGACCGACCGGTGGTGCCCGAAGCCGACGAGACCTGGGCGCCGCGCGTCGAGCTGCGCTACGCGTTGGCCGACGTGGACAGCGTGCCGACGCAGCGCCCGCTCGGGTACGTGTTCGCCCGTCGCGGCGGTTCCTGGTACGTCGCCGCCGACGACGCCAAGCCCGGCGCCTGGCGCGGACCGTGGGATTTCGGGCCTTGCCAGGTGAAGCGCACCGCCACCGGTCTGGTCATCGGCCACCAGCGGGAACCGGTCGAACGCGTCGCCCGGCAGCTGGACGCCGCGGTGGCCGACGTGACGGAGGTCTGGGGCCCGAACTGGTCCCAGCGGGTTGGCGTGCTGCTCCCGGAGTCCCAGGAAGAGCTGCGGGCGTTGGTTGGGCCGGAGTTCGCGGTGGACGGTATCGCCGCGGTCGCGGTGGCCGATCGGGTGAACACCACGACGCGCCGGGTGGAGGGCCCGCGGGTGGTGCTCAACCCGAAGACGGCGAACCAGCTCTCCGACATCGCGCTGCGCGTGGTCCTGCGGCACGAGATCACGCACATCGCGGCGCGCGCGGACACAGTGGACGGCGCGCCGATGTGGATGTTGGAGGGATTCGCCGACTACGTCGGCTACCGCAACAGCGGCGTGGCGCCGAAGGACATCGCACCGGACCTCGTCCGCCACCTGCGTGAGGCCGGTCCACCCGCGAAACTGCCCGCGGACGGCGACTTCCACCAAGCGGGCCGTCGCCTGGACCTCGCCTACCAGCAGTCCTGGTCACTGGTCCACTACCTCGCCGAGCGCCTGGGCGAGCCCCGCGTGGTGGAACTCTACCGCCGCGTCGCGGCGACGAACGACGAAGCCGCGGCGGACCAGGCAGTCCGCGACGTGACCGGCCAGACCACCCAACAACTGATCGCGGACTGGGGAACCCAACTGTCCCGCACCTTCCGGTGAACCTTTCGAAGTGAAGGGCACCTTCGACCGACTTACCCGGTCAAAGGTGCCCTTCACCTGGCCACCTTTCGGGTGAGCCGGGGCGGGTGCGTCAGGAATAGATGGCTTCGATTTCGGCTGCGTGGTTCTCGGCTACCTTGTTGCGCTTGAGCTTCATGCTCGGCGTCAGTTCGCCGGTGGCTTCTGTGAAGTCCTCCGGCAGGATGCGGAACTGCTTGATCTGCTCGGCCCGGGACACCGCCTTGTTGGCCTCGTCGACCGCCTTCTGCACCTCGGCGCGCAGGTCCGGGTCGTCGGTCAACTCGGCGGCTGCGGTGTTCTCCGGGCGCGAGTTGTACGCCAGCCAGGACGGCAGGAACTCCGGGTCCAGCGTGATCAGCGCGCCGATGAACGGCTTCTGGTCGCCGACCACCATGCACTGGCTGATCAACGGGTGCGCTCGCAGGGCGTCCTCCAGCACCGCCGGGGCGACGTTCTTGCCGCCCGCCGTGACGATGATCTCCTTCTTGCGCCCAGTGATCCGCAGGAAGCCCTCGTCGTCCAGCGAGCCGAGGTCGCCGGTGTGGAACCAGCCGTCCACGATGGACTCCTTGGTGGCGATCGGGTTGTTCCAGTACTCCTGGAACACCACATCGCCCTTGATCAGCACCTCGCCGTCGTCGGCGATCCGCACCGAGGTGCCCGCGATCGGCTTGCCGACGGTGCCGACCTTGAACCCGTCCTCCACGTTCACCGCGCATGCCGCGGTCGTCTCGGTGAGCCCGTAGCCCTCCAGCACCGGCACCCCGACGCCGCGGAAGAAGTGCGCGAGCCGCTCGCCCAAAGGCGCGCCGCCGGAGACCGCCGCGATGCACCGGCCGCCCAGCGCGGCCCGGAGCTTGCCGTAGACGAGCTTGTCGAACACCACGTGCTTGAGCTTCAGCGACAGGCTCGGGCCGCCCGTGTCGTGCGCTCGGCTGAACGCCACCGCGGTGTCCTCGGCGACGTCGAAGATCCGGCCCTTGCCGCTGCCGTGGGCCTTCTGCTTCGCGGTGTTGTAGACCTTCTCGAACACCCGCGGCACCGCCAGCACGAACGTCGGCCGGAACGAGCTGAGGTCGTTGACCAATTCCTTCACGTCGCTGGTGTGGCCGAGGGTGACCCGCGCGTACACGCTCATCACCGTGATGGCGCGGGCCAGCACGTGCGCCATCGGCAGGAACATCAGCATCGAGTTGCCCGGCCGGGTCAGCTCGGGGAACGCGTTGATGTCCGCGCGCACCTCGGCGAGCATGTTGCGGTGGCTGAGCACGCAGCCCTTGGGGCGGCCGGTGGTGCCCGAGGTGTAGATCAGCGTGGCGGCGTCGGCGGCCCGCACCGCGCGGCGACGCAGGTGCACGTCGCGGTCGTCGACCTCCGCGCCGAGCGCGGTCAGCTCGTCCACCGCCCCAGCGGCTCCGCCGCTGGTCGGGCCCTCGATCTGCCAGATGTGCGAGACCTCGGAGAGCCGGTCGACCACCTTGTCCACCTCGGCGCGGTGCGCCTCGGTCTCCACGATCACGGCCTTGGCCCCGGAGTCGGTGAGGATCCACTCGGCCTGGTCGGCCGACGAGGTCTCGTATATCGGCACCGTGATGCAGCCCGCCGCCCAGACCGCGAAGTCCAGCAGGCTCCACTCGTACCTGGTCCGCGACATCAGGCCGACCCGGTCACCGGCCTGCAGACCGGCGGCCACCAAACCCTTGGCCACGGCCAGCACCTGCGCGGCGAAATCGGCGGCGGTGACGTCGACCCAGGTGCCGTCCACCCGGCGCCGGAAGCT
Organism: Saccharopolyspora soli; assembly: GCF_022678645.1. GTDB lineage: Bacteria > Actinomycetota > Actinomycetes > Mycobacteriales > Pseudonocardiaceae > Saccharopolyspora > Saccharopolyspora soli. Next base: position 72,320 of record NZ_JALBWV010000042.1, read on the forward strand.
CACCGTGCTCCCGAAGCGCTCCGCGTTGGCCCACACCATGTCGGTGAGGTTCTCGTCCTCGGCCACGGCCGTTGTGGCGGGTGCGCTGAACTCTCGCACGTCGAAACCTCCGAAAACACGCCAGTAGTGGGGCACAACCTAACGTCGATGGTTACTGAGCGGTAGTCCTCGTTATCGGGCCGCAGCAGTCAACCCAGCGTAGTGCTACTCGTGATCGGCGTCGCGCCGCCGGTCGGGGGCTCGTACCGCCGGGCAGCCGTCGGCGCCGATCAGCGCACAACGGGCGGTGCGCCGGGGCACCGGAACGGATTAAGTTCGAGGTAGCAGTTGCAGGCGGATGGGAGTTGAGTTGCGCGTCCACGTCGTTTCGGACGTCCATGGCAACGTCGAGGCCCTCAAGCGCGCGGGGGACGGCGCCGACGCGCTCGTGGTGCTCGGCGACCTGATCGATTTCGTCGACTACCACGACCACGGCAAGGGCATCCTGGGCCGGGTGTTCGGTCCGGACAAGGTGGCGCGGTTCGCCGAACTGCGGCGCAGCCGTCGCGGACCGGAGTTCGGCGCCTACGTGCGTTCGTTGTGGGCCGGGTTGACCGACCCGGCGGTGGTGGTGGAGGACGCGGTCCGCGAGCAGTACGCCGAGCTGTTCGCCGCCATGACCGCCCCCACCTACGCCACCCCCGGCAACGTCGACGCGCCGCGCCTGTGGCCGGAGTTCGCTGGCGCCGGAATCCACGTCCTGGACGGCGACAGCGTCGAAATCGGCGGCCTGACCTTCGGTTTCGTCGGCGGCACCCTGCTGCCGCCGGGCGCGGTGCTGCGTCGGCACGCCGCCTGGGTGCCGTACCTGCGGCCCGAGGAGGAGTACAACGCCGCGTTGGCCGCACTGCCCAAAGTGGACGTGTTGTGCACCCACCTGCCGCCCGCCGTGCCGGAGCTGACCTACGACGTCCTGGCGCGGCGACCGGAGAACGGCTCGGCAGCCCTGGTCGAGCGGATCGCCGCTGATCGGCCGCGCTGGTCGCTGTTCGGGCACGTGCACCAGCCACTGGCGCAGCGGATGCGCCTCGGGCGCACCGAGTGCGTCAACGTCGGGCACTTCAAGCGCACCGGCCGCCCCTACGTGATCCAGTGGTGAAGGTGAGGAAAAACCGGCCTCTCCGCGCCGCTGCCGCCGCTCGCACCCGGTAACCTGCGGCGCATGGTCGATCAGTCCACCCAGTCCATCGTGATCGAGGCCCCCGCTGCGCGGATCATGGCGGTCATCGCGGATTTCGCCGCCTACCCGGAGTGGGCGGAGGCGGTGAAGGAGATCGAGGTGCTCTCGCGCACCTCCGGCGGCAAGGCGGAGAAGGTGCGCTTCATCCTGGACGCCGGAGTGGTCAAGGACACCTACGTCAACGTCTACGACTGGGCGGCGGACGGGCTGTCGGTGAGCTGGAACCTTACCGAGGGGCAGGTGCAGAAGGCGCAGCGCGGCAGTTACCGGCTCAAGCCGCTGGCCGATGATCGCACCGAGGTGACCTACACCCTGGCCGTGGACCTGGCGATCCCGATGATCGGTCTGTTCAAGCGCAAGGCCGAGAAGATGATCATGGATACGGCGCTTAAGGAACTCAAGCGCCGCGTCGAGGACGCCGACGACTAATACGACGCAGACCAGAGCGCATCCACTCCAGACCCACCGAGACGAGCCGTTGCGAATCCTGTTGTTCACCGGAAAAGGGGGCGTGGGCAAGACCACCCTCGCCGCCGCCACCGCCGCCCGGGTCGCCGGGGACGGCGGCAAGGTGCTCGCGGTCTCCACGGATCCCGCGCACTCGCTGGCCGATGCGCTCGGTGTCGACCTCGCCGCACACCCCCGGGAGGTGCGGCTGGACGGGTCGCGCGCGGTGCTGCACGCCGCCGAGGTGCAGACCCGCGCACTGGTCGACGACACCTGGCGGGAACTGCGCGAACACCTGCGGACCATGTTGCAGGGCGCCGGAGTCGGCGAGGTCGACGCGGAAGAGCTGACCGTGCTGCCCGGTGTGGAGGACCTGCTCGCGCTCACCGAAGTGCACCGGTTGGCCGCGACCGGACTGTGGGACACCGTGATCGTCGACTGCGGGCCGACCGCCGAGACGCTGCGGCTGCTGGCGCTGCCCGAGTCGCTGGCCGGATACCTGGAGCGGTTGTTCCCGGCGCACCGCCGGGCCGTGCGCGGGCTGCTGGCCGGTATCGCGGGTAGCGATCAGGTCGACCGCTGGGACTCCGTGGCCGACGGGCTGGGACGGCTCGCGGAGCAGCTCGCCGCGCTCAAGGACATGCTCACCGACACCGGGACCAGCGTGCGGCTGGTGCTCACCCCGGAGTCGGTGGTGGCTGCCGAAACCCGCCGGACGTTGACCGCGCTGGCGCTGCAGCAGATCCAGGTGGACGGCTTGATCGCCAACCGCGTGATGCCGAATCCGGGTTCGGCGCGCGGAGCCGCGGCCGGTTGGTTGCGCACCCGTCGCCACGAGCAGGTGAAGGTCCTCGACGCGCTGCGGGCTTCGACGGAACTCCCGGTGCGCACGGTCGAGCATCGCGCCGCCGAGCCGGTGGGCTCGGATGCGCTGCTGGCGCTCGGCGACGAGCTCTACGCCGACGGCGATCCGCTGGAGAACCGGTCGAGCATGCCGATCATGCAGGTCAGCGGCGGTGGAAAAGCACTGGATTCGGAGTACGCGCTGCGGATCGCGCTGCCGCTGCACCCGGCCGCGGATCTGGACCTGGCCCGGATCGGCGACGAGCTGGCGATCACCGTCGACGGCCGTCGACGGCTGGTGGCGCTGCCCGCCGTGCTGCGCCGGTGCGTCGTGACGTCGGCTGTCGCTGGTGACGACGGGTTGACCGTGCGGTTCCGACCCGACCCCGAGCAGTGGATGCGGTGAGACCGGTGGACGAAATGCGCGACGACTCCCGGCACGACCAACTCGTCGAAGAGCTCCGCTTGCTGCTCGACGCGCTGGCTGGCAAGGCCGAGGAGTACTTGCGCGGCTGCGGGGCGAGCGCGGAAGCCGACAGCAAGTCCGGTTGCGGCTGGTGTCCACTGTGCGCGGCGGTGGCGCTGCTGCGCGGACAACGCCCGGACCTCAACGACCAACTCCTGGGGATCGTTCAGGCGCTGCGGCAGATGCTGGTCGATCAGCACCCGGCGGCGTCCGAAGAGGACAGTCCGGAAGAGCCCGCCGAGCCGAAGGTGCAGCGGATCCGGGTTCGGCGGGTGGACGGCCGGGTGCTGGCCGAGGACGACGTCGGGGCCGTGCCGCGTTGCTGACCATCGGAGTGGATGTCGGCGGCACCAGCGTGCGGGCGAGCGTGGTGGACCCGCACGGCGAGATCCTGGAAACCCGCCGCGTTCCGACACCCGCCACCAGCGCCGAGCTCAACGCCGCGATCGCCGCCACCGTCCGCGCGCTCTCCGACCACTACCCGGTGGCCGGGGTCGGCCTGGCGGTCGCCGGGTTCGTCAGCGAGGACCGCCGGGTGGTGCGCTTCGCGCCGCACCTGGCCTGGCGGCACGTCGCGGTCGCCGACGAACTCGCCGACCGGCTCGGACTGCCGGTGGTGCTGGAGCATGACGCCAACGCCGCCGCCGTCGCCGAGCAGCGCTTCGGCGCCGCCGCCGGAGCGCGGGTGGCCGCGCTGGTGGCCATCGGCACCGGTATCGGCGGCGCCTTGGTGATCAACGGCGAAGTGTTCCGCGGTGCCTACGGTGTGGCGCCCGAGCTGGGACATCTGCGCGTCGTCCCGGACGGTCGGCCGTGCTCGTGCGGCAAGCGCGGTTGCTGGGAGCGGTACTGCAGCGGTACGGCATTGGCGGCCACCGCGGTGGAAATCCTGCGGACGACGGGAGAGCCGGGCACCCTGCCGGTGGCCAGGCTGACCGGTGTCGCGGTGGCGCGGGCGGCCGAGGCGGACGATCCGGTCGCCCGCCGTGCGATGGCCGAACTGGCCCGCTGGCTGGGCGAGGGCTTGGCGCTGGTCGCGGACGTCTACGACCCGGAGGTCGTGGTGATCTCCGGTGGGGTTTCGGACTCGGCGCGGCTGTTCCTCGACGATGCCCGCGACCACTACGCCGCAGCCGTGACCGGAGCCGGACACCGACCGCTGGCACGGGTCAGCGTCGCCCACTACGGAGACCCGGCAGCCATGGTCGGAGCGGCGGCCTTAGCCCGCGAACACATCAACGCCGGTGCCCCGCACCTGACCTGACGCAGAGATCCACAACCTGTCGTTGCCGGTGCGGTGGCGCCGTTCGCCGTTCGAGCTGGGGTGAAGGGCACCTCTTACCAAGTTAGTTGGCAAAAGGTGCCCTTCACCCCGTCCGCACCGCTTCTTGCTCAGACTTGGGCGCCGTCGTCGTCGGAGTTCGGTGGTCCCTGCCGCAGGCGCAGCAGGAGCCAGCCGATGCCCGCGCTGATCAGCACCAGTCCCAGCGGCAGCGTGATGGCGCTGGACAGCCCGGCCAGGCCGGGCACCAGCAACAGCAGCACGCCCACCACGATCACCGCGATGCCGATCAGCGTGGTCGGCCGTGGCGTGGGCAGCGGGGGCGGTTCCGGCGGGACGAAGTGCTCTTCCTCCTCGTCGGGCGCCGCGGTCCAGTCCCGCGGACCTGCCTCGGGTCCGGGCGGCGTTTCCAGCTCGACCGTTTCCTCGCCGGTGTCCTCTGCGCGGTCGGCGGCTTCCTCGGGCCAGCGCGCGAACGTCGAGTCGCGTTCCAAGTCGGCGACTATCTCGGCGAATGCGGCGTCGATGTCCTCCGGTCCGTCGGCGTTGTCGCGGCGCGTGTTCATACGACTTCCTCGGCCCGTTCGCGGTGGATCCGTTGCAGGAACTCGACGCTACCGCTGAACACCGTCGGCGCGTCATGGTCCAAGGTCGCTACGTGGAAGCTGTCGGGCAGCACGACCTCCCTGAGATCCGAGCTGCGGACCCCGTCCAGCACGATCGCCGAGTTGATCGCCTCGACGACGTGATCGGTGGTCGACCGGAACAGCAGCAGTGGTTGGCGCACCCGGCTCAGGTCGCCGCGCACGACGCGCCACAGCTGCTGCAGGCTGGCCATCGCCCGCAGCGGCAACCGGTCGTAGGCGAGCTCGAAGCCGTCGGATTTGGCGATGTCACCGGTGATCCCGGCGGTCGCCGGAACGATCCGGGACAGCACCGGCAGCAAGTGGGCGGCCTTGCGCTGCGTCGTCACCGACGGGTTGACCAGCACGATTCCCGCGATGTCCGGGTGCTGCTGGGCCAGCCGCAGGGCGAGCGTGCCGCCCATCGACTGCCCGCACACGAACACCGACCGGCACCGGCCGTGCAGCTCGTCGAGCTCGGCCGCCAAAGTGTCGTACCAGTCGTGCCAGGTCGTCTTGTTCAGCTCTTGCCAGCGGGTGCCGTGGCCGGGCAGGCGCGGGCAGCGGACCGTGCAGCCCTCCGCCGCGAGGTGCTCGCCCCAGGCCCGCATGCTCTGCGGGGTGCTCGTGAAGCCGTGGCAGAGCAGCACACCGATGTCCTCCGATCCGTCATGCGCGAACGGTTCGGCGCCGGAGAGCACGGGCACCGCAGCCTCCCAACACCGTCGGCGTGCCAGTACCGCTTCATGGTCGCATGCGCGACCGACGAGTGGGGCGTGGTGACCAAGGGTTGTCGGAGCGAGGAGTGGCGCGATTCGGTCTTGGTGGACACACCTGATGTCGGGGATCCCCGAAAGCCTCTGAGATTCCGCTACCCGCACCGCCACGCAAGCCGATCCGCGCCCTCTCCGAGTCAGATCCCTGTCGAAGGTCGCATTGTGCGGGGTGTCCGGGCTCCGTAGGCTGAGCAGGGAACTCGGCGGGGCAAGGAGGCGGCGGCGCGGTGTTGTACTGGGTGATGAAGCACTTCTTGCTCGGGCCCTTGATGAAGTTGTTCTGCCGCCCGAAGGTCGAAGGCGTCGAGCACGTGCCGAGCACGGGCGGCGCGATCCTGGTCAGCAACCACTTGGCCGTCGCCGACTCGTTCTTCATGCCGCTGATGATGCCGCGCCGGGTGACCTTCCTGGCCAAACGCGAGTACTTCACCGGCAAGGGCATCAAGGGCCGGTTCAAGAAGTACTTCTTCTCCGGTGTCGGCCAGGTGCCCATCGACCGCTCCAGCGGCGCCGCCGCGCAGGCCGCGCTGGACACCGGGATCCGGTTGCTCGGCGAGGGAAAGCTGCTGGGCGTCTACCCGGAGGGCACCCGATCCCCGGACGGTCGGCTGTACAAGGGCAAGACCGGGGTGGCGCGGATGGCGCTGGAGTCGCGGGCACCGGTGATCCCGATCGCGATGTTCGGCACCGACAAGGTCAACCCCATCGGTTCGAAGATGTGGTACCCGCACCGGGTTCTGGTGAAGGTCGGACCACCGCTGGACTTCTCCCGCTACGACGGCATGGCCGGTGATCGGTTCGTGGAGCGGTCCATCACCGACGAGATCATGTACGCCCTGATGGAGCTCTCCGGCCAGGAGTACGTCGACGTCTACGCCGCCAAGGTCAAGGACGACCTGGCCGCGCAGGGCAAGCAGGTGGCGGGCTGGAGCAGCTCGTCGCAGCAGCCCGGCGAAGGTCGGCTGCCGCACTCCAAGGCTGGCTGACGGCCCGCACCGGCTGCTGGCGGGGCCGCCACCTACCCTTGCCCGGTGCGGTACTTCTACGACTGCGAGTTCATCGAGGACGGACACACCATCGAGCTGGTGTCGATCGGGATGGTCGACGAGTCCGGCCGCGAGTTCTACGCGGTGTCCACCGAGTTCGACGCTGCTCGGGCTGGTGCCTGGGTGCGGCAGCACGTGCTGCCGCAGTTGCCGCCGCCCGCCGATCCGTGCTGGCGTTCCCGCGCCCGGATCCGCGAGGACCTTTACGCCTTCCTGACTTCGCGCGGTGGGAACATCGAGCTGTGGGCCTGGTACGCCGCTTACGACCACGTGGCGCTGGCCCAGCTGTGGGGCCCGATGCCGATGCTGCCGTCGCGGATCCCGAAATTCACCCATGACCTGCGGCAGCGTTGGGAGGACGTCGGCAAGCCGAAACTGCCGTCGGCGCCGGAGAACGCGCACGACGCGCTGGCCGACGCCAAGCACAACCTGGAACGCTGGAAGGTGATGGAGGAGGTACGCCGCAAACGCGGCTACCCGGAATGACCGGAGTGCGCGGCTCGTCTTGCGCGGCGGTGCGAGTGTCGTAGGTGGGCTAAGCGGCTTCGCCGCTTGAAAAACAAGATCAAAAGACGTGCGCTAGCTGTCGAGAAGTTTTGCGGATCGGTGCTCAACGCCTTGTCCGGCCCAACGGCCGGGGCACTTGCTGCACCGATCCAGTTCGTGACACGCTGTCCCCGGGGGAGACGTGGATCACTTCTCGACTTGGGTTGGATATAGGAGGCGGCAGAAGCGATGCCTGCTGGAATGCGTGTCGGAGTGCTCACCGGGGGCGGCGACTGCCCCGGGCTCAACGCGGTGCTCCGCGCGGTGACCCGCAAGGGGATTTCCGTGCACCAGCACGAGATCCTCGGATTCCGCAGCGGGTGGTTGGGGCCGGTGGAGGGCCTGACCATGCCGCTGACGCTCGACGCGGTCGAGGACATCCTCAACCGGGGCGGCACCATCCTGGGCTCGTCGCGCACCAACCCGTACAAGGTCGACGACGGGATCGCGAGGTTGCGGGCGACCCTCGGCGAGCACCGAGTGGATGCGCTGATCGCTATCGGCGGCGAGGACACCCTCGGAGTCGCCGAGCAGCTCACCCACGACGGCGTGCCGGTGGTCGGGGTGCCCAAGACCATCGACAACGACCTGGACGCCACTGATTACACCTTCGGCTTCGACACCGCTGTGCACATCGCCACCGAGGCCATCGACCGGTTGCGCACCACCGCGGAGTCGCACCACCGGGCACTGGTGGTCGAGGTGATGGGGCGGCACGCGGGGTGGATCGCGTTGCACTCCGGGCTGGCCGGTGGTGCCAACGTCATCCTCGTGCCGGAGCAGCCGTTCAGCGTCGAGCGGGTCTGCGACTGGGTGCAGCAGCGCTTCGAGCGGCAGTATGCGCCGATCATCGTGGTCGCCGAGGGCGCGGTCCCGGAAGGCGGCAAGGAGTTGCTGCTGACCGGGGAGAAGGACGCCTTCGGACACGTCCGGCTGGGCGGCGTCGGCACCTGGCTGGCCGACGAGATCGCCGGGCGCACCGGCAAGGAGTCGCGCGCGGTGGTGCTCGGCCACGTGCAGCGCGGCGGTACGCCGACCGCCTACGACCGGGTGCTGGCCACCCGCTTCGGCCTGCACGCCATCGACGCGATCACCGAAGGCGACTTCGGCAAGATGGTCGCGCTGCGCGGCACGGACATCGTCCGCGTCCCGCTCAGCGACGCGACGGCATCCCTCAAGACAGTCCCCCCAGAACGCCTCGCGGAAGCCGAAGTCCTCTTCGGCTGACCCCCTATCGATACCGAGTGAAGGGCGCCTTCGACCGAGGGTGGATTCCAGGGGTGGTTGCAACACGAGTGATCAATTGGCTTCGGTCAGGAGTTTAGTTAAGCGCTCGGCTGG
>NZ_JALBWV010000043.1 GCF_022678645.1 Saccharopolyspora soli
TCCGGGTTCCGGGTTCCGGGTTCCGGGTTCCGGGTTCCGGGTTCCGGGTTCCGGGTTCCGGGTTCCGGGTTCCGGGTTCCGGGTGAAGCGTGGATCTTACCGTGCTGCGCCGGGGAATTCGGTCGCCGGTGGAGCTGCAGCGCGGTGGGCATGGCGGTCGATCCTAGCCGAGTCGCAACCGCCTCAACCCGTGGTCGACCGGTCCGCGGCGGGCTGGCTCCGGTCGATCTCCACGCGGTTGCGCCCAGCCCGTTTCGCCCGGTACAGCGCGATGTCGGCGGCCGCGAACAGGTGCTCCAGCTTCGCCGGACCGGCCGCGACGCCGATGCTGACCGTCGGCGCCTTCGTGATGCGCCCCAGCACCAACTGCCAGTCGTGCCGGTGCACCGCTGATCGGATCCGTTCGGCGACGATCGGACCGGCGTTGCGGGAGTCCTCCGAAGCATCGACCAGGAGCACCACGAACTCGTCGCCAGCCCACCGGCAGAGCAGATCGTCGGCGCGGCATTCGCGGCGCAGCAGGTGCGCGACCTCCTGGAGCACCACGTCACCCGCGGTGTGCCCGGCCAGGTCGTTGACGTCCTTGAACCAGTCCACGTCCAGCAGCAACAGCCACGGCACCCGCCCGGCGGCGGCAGTCCGCTCCAGCAGCATCGGGGCGTGGCGTTCCAGGCCGAGGCGGTTGGTGAGGCCGGTCAGCGGATCGCGCAGCGCGGCCTCGCGGGCGGCCATCGCCATGCGCTGGGCCTGCACCGCCACCCGGCGCTGCTCCAACGCCTGGCCCAGACCTTCCTGGAGCACCTCCACCGCAGTGCTGCTCGCGGCGACCGTTCGGCGCAACGCGGCGGCCTCGCCGACCGGGTCGCTGAGCGCTTCGCAGATCGCCGCGAGGTCCAGGGAGAACTGCATCATCAGCATGGTGTCGCGGATCGTCTCCGCGCCGTCCAGGGCGCGGCTGGCGAACGTCCGCGCTTCCTCCTGCCGGTGCTGTTCACGGCGCACCACGGCCAGCACCCAGTTCGCCACCGACGCGGTGAACCAGTCGTCGGCGGCGCGGCCCAGCGCCAGCGCCTCCAGGCCGATCCGTTCCGCCAACTCCACCTCGCCGACCCCGGCCAGTGCCCGCGCGAAACCGGCCAGCGCCGAACGCTTCACCTGACCTGGTTTGGCCAGCGACTGCGACTCGTCGAACAGGTCGCGGGCCAGCGTGAACTGCGCAGTGCTGGACTCGCTCGGGTTCGTCACGGCGCGGAACACCCGCGCGTTGCCCTCCCGGTTCAGGCAGTGCGCCAACGCTGCCTGATCACCCGCGTCGCGGGCGATCTGCACCGACAGCGCCATCAGGTTCAGCGCCGGGCCGCGATGCCCGATCGTCTCCAGCAGGTAGCCGAGGATGCTGATGGTGTGCGCGGCGGCCGCCCCCTCCGGGTGGTCCACGTCCAGCTCGGTCCAACCTTCGGCCACCAGTTCTAGGGCGAGCGGGATGTGTTCGAGGCGCCACGCCAGCGAGGCGCGGTGCACCAGCACGGTGGACCGGTTCCACCGTTCATCGACGCGGTGGGGCCCGGTTGCGATCAACTCGTCGAACGCCATGTCGGCCTCGGCGAAGCGACCGGAATCCAGCAGCAACCGCACCTGGCGGTCTTGGGCCGGTAGATGGCCGACCATCAGCGGATCATCCTGCTGCACTGCGTCCTCGCAGGAGCACACCTAGTAGCGGAACCGCGTGCCGGTGCGGTTTTGTTTGAATACAGGCTACCGGGTGCGACCGTGACCGTACTTGTCGTAGTGCACGACCTCGTCCAGCGGCAGTCGATGCCGCCAGCCGTGCCGTTCCAGGTCGGGCGTGTCGGCCAGCGTCCGCACCGGTCCCACGCACAACCATGCCACCGGACGCAAGCCGGATGGAATGCTCAGCAGGCGGCGCAGGAACTCCTCGCGGTAGAAGCTGACCCAGCCGACGCCCAATCCTTCGGCGGTGGCGGTCAGCCACAGGTTCTGGATGGCCAGGCACACCGAGTACAGCCCGGCGTCGGCGATCGCGTGGCGGCCGAGGACCTGGGGCGCACCCCGGCTCGGGTCGTAGGTGACGGCGATGCCCAGCGAGGATTCCACGATGCCCTCGACCTTGATCTTGGCGAAGGCGTCGGCGCGTTCCGCGTCGAGCTGGGCGGCGAACACGCTGCGCTCGGCGAGCACGTGCTCGCGGAAGGCGCGGCGGATCGAGTCGTCGCGGACCAGCACGAAGTCCCACGGTTGGGACAGGCCGACGCTGGGCGCGCGGTGCGCGGCGGTCAGCACGCGGCGCAGCGCGTTTTCGGGGATTTCGCCACCGGTGAACTCCCGGCGCACGTCACGGCGGCGGTTGATCACCTCGTAGAGGTCTGCGGCAGGGGTGGAATCGGTCAACTGGGGTACTCGTCCGGCGATCGTCATCGCCATCCATCCTGCCGTGCCGAGGCGGGCGACGACGTGACGGGCACCCCGTGCCCGCTCAGCAGTCCGCAGGCGCCGGGAGGTGCCGATTTCGCGGGAATCGGCACCTCCCCGCGGTCAGGGGCCGCTGCCTGCGCAGCCAGTACAGGGACGGTGCGGATGCGTCATTTGCGGGTGTTCGCGGGGTAGGGGAGGAGGGCCATTTCGCGGGCGTTCTTGATCGCCTTCGCGACCTCGCGCTGTTCCTGCATGGTCAGACCGGTGACCCGCCGGGAGCGGATCTTGCCCCGGTCGGAGAGGAACTTGCGCAGCAGCGCGGTGTTCTTCCAGTCGACCTCGGTGACACCTTCGCGTTGCAGCAGGTTGGGCTTGCGGCGGTAACTGCGCCGTTCGGCGTTCGGCACGGCTCACCAACTCGACTTCGTCACGCCGGGCAGTTCACCGGAGTGCGCCAACTCCCGCAGCCGCACCCGGGACACGCCGAACTTGCGGAAGTAGCCGCGCGGACGGCCGTCGACGGCGTCCCGGTTGCGCACCCGCACCGGGCTGGCGTCGCGCGGCTGGCGCTGCAACTCGCGCTGCGCGGCTACGCGCTCTTCAGAACTGCTGCCTGGCGCGACGATGATCTTCTTCAACTCGGCGCGCCGCTGCGCATAGCGGGCGACGATCTCGCGCCGCTGCTCGTTGCGCGCGATCTTGGACTTCTTGGCCACTCGGCCCTTCCTTTCGATGTCAGGAGCCCGTCGGCGGCAATCCGGGCCGGTCTCATACTCAAGTCGGGAATCCCGCAGTCGAGGCGGCGTCTGAGGTTCCGCTACCCGCACCGCCACGCAAGACGCGCCTGAAAATTCGAGTATTAGCGTTCTTCGCGGAATTCGACGTGTTTGCGGGCCACCGGGTCGTACTTGCGCAGGACCAGGCGGTCCGGGTTGTTGCGGCGGTTCTTGGTGGTCACGTACGTGAATCCGGTACCGGCGGTGGACCGCAGTTTGACCACCGGGCGGACGTCGGTGCTCTTGGCCATCAGATTCGCTCTCCTCGTGCTCGCAGCTGCGCCACCACGGCCTCGATGCCCCGTTTCTCGATCGTCTTCATCCCCTTCGTCGACACCCGCAGCCGGATCCAGCGGCCTTCGGACGGCAGCCAGTAGCGACGCCGTTGCACGTTGGGCAGCCAGCGGCGTCGGGTGCGGTGGTTGGAGTGGGAGACCTGGTTGCCGTAGCCGGGTTTCCTCCCGGTGACCTGGCAGCGGATGGACATGATCAACCTCTCGATAACGACATTCATTTTCATTATGACACGAATGAGGGTAACGTGTGGCCGAGTCAGATGAAAACCGTTGTCGATTGAGGTGGGGATGGGAACCGAGTCGTCCGCGAACCAGCGGACTCCGCTGATCATGGTGGCCGGGATCCGCGCGGAGCAGGTCGCGGCAGCCGCCGAGGCGGCGCGGCGGGAAGACCCGGCGGGCACCGCGCTCGTGCACCACGACCTGCGCGAAGTCGCTCACGGCGTGGTCCGGCGCTTAGTCCGGCACGGCGATGCCGAACGCACCGCGGTGCTCGAACTCGCGCACGGTTGCGTGTCCTGCACGCTGCGCGAAGACATGCTGCCGCTGCTGCGGCGGCTGGCCGCCGAGCCCGATGTGGCGCGGATCGTCGTCCAGCTCGATCCGGCGCTGGAGCCGGAGACGATCTGCTGGGCGTTGCGGCACGTGGTGGTGGACGACCGTCCGATCGTCGACGACGTCGACATCGAGGCCGTGGTCACCACCGTCGACTTGGCGACCTGGCTCGCCGACGCGACCGGTGGCGAAGAACTCGTCGAGCGCGGGCTCGGTGGCAGCGCGGACGACGAGCGCACCGTCGCGCAGGTCGCGGTGGGGCAGGTCGAATTCGCCGACGCGATCGTGCTCGCGGGCCGCGCCGACGACCGCTGGAAGCAGGTGCGCACCGCGGCCGTGCTCACCCGGCTCACCCCGACCGCGCCTGCGATGCACCTCGATGACCTGGGATTTTCCCGGTTGCTGGGCGAAGTGCCGGGTGGTGCGCGGCGCGGCGCGATCGACGGGCCGCACGGGCCGTTGCTGCGCGGGCAGCCGCCGCTGGACACCGATGCCGGGGTGTCGACGGTGCTGTTCGAAGAACGTCGGCCGTTCCACCCCGGACGACTGCACGAGGCGATCGACGTGCTGCTGGACGGTGTGGTGCGCACTCGTGGCCGGGTCTGGGTGGCCAGCCAGCCGGACATCGCGCTGTGGCTGGAGTCCGCCGGTGGTGGGCTCGGCGTGGCGCACGGCGGGCCGTGGCTGGCCGCGCTGGAGCCGGACCAGTGGGCGGATGTTTCGCCCGAGCGCCAGGTCAGGGCCTCGCTGACCTGGGACGACTACTACGGCGACCGGATCCAGGAGCTAGTGGTGATCGCCCACGAGGCCAGTCCGCGGGACATCGTCCGCGCCCTGCGCCACGCGTTGCTCACCGACGACGAGCTCGCCGCCGGTGATCAGGCGTGGGCGAGCTACGACGACCCGTTCGTCGAGTGGCACACCGACCCGTGCGATGCCGACCCGGCGGAGAACTCGACCTCGAAGGAGCGCACATGAAGCCCGGAATCCATCCCGAGTACCGGCCGGTGGTGTTCCAGGACCGCACCACCGGAGACCGCTTCCTGACCCGCTCCACCGCGACGTCCGACGCGCGGACCGAGTGGTCGGATGGCAACACCTACCCGCTGGTCGTGGTCGACGTGACCGCGTACTCGCACCCGTTCTGGACCGGCGAGCAGCGGGTGCTCGACACCCAGGGCCGCGTCGAGAAGTTCCGCCGCCGGTACGGCGACCGCATCACCTGATCGCGGGAGGGTTCGCAATTTCTCGCGAAATTGCGAACCACCCCGGCACAACCCACGGAAGGACCGTCATGGCTGTTCCCAAGCGGAAGACGTCCCGCAGCAACACCCGGCACCGCCGTTCTCAGTGGAAGGCGGCGGCGCCCGACCTGGTGCCGATCATCGTCGACGGCAAGCGCAAGCTGGTGCCGCGCGCTCTCATCAGGCACTTCCACCAGCGGTGATCGATCCGGGGCGGGTGCTCACCGAGGGTGCTGCGGAGCACGCCTGAGCGCCCGTCTTTGATCTTGTTTTTGAACCGGGAAGCCGCTTAGCCCACCTACGCTACTTGCACCGCCAGGCAAACCGAGTTCAAAGACAGGCTTTGAGCGGAGACGGGTGTCACGCGGTTCCGCGATGTCCGGCGGGGTTCTCAGCTACTTCTCAGGGCCAGGGGTAAGACTGTGCCCATGCGCATCCTCGTCGTCGACGACGATCGTGCCGTGCGGGAGTCCCTGCGAAGGTCGTTGCAGTTCAACGGGTACCAGGTCGAGCTCGCCGCGGACGGTCAACAGGCCCTGGACTTCCTGGCCAGCAGCCGCCCGGACGCCATGGTGCTGGATGTCATGATGCCCCGCCTGGACGGGCTGGAGGTCGCCCGCCGGCTCCGCAGCACCGGCGATGACCTGCCGATCCTGGTGCTGACCGCGCGAGACGCGGTGTCCGACCGGGTCGCCGGTCTCGACGCTGGCGCCGATGACTACCTCCCCAAGCCGTTCGCGCTGGAAGAGCTGCTCGCCAGGCTGCGGGCGCTGCTGCGCCGCGCCACCCCACCGGACCTCGGGCTGGACGCCCAACCGGCCGCGCTGCGCTTCGCCGACCTGGAGCTGGACCCCGGCACCCGCGAGGTCCGCCGAGGCGAGCGCCCGATCAGCCTGACCCGCACCGAATTCGCCCTGCTGGAACTGCTGATGGCGCACCCCAAGCAGGTGCTGACCCGCAGTCGCCTGCTGGAGGACGTGTGGGGCTATGACTTCCCGACCTCGGGCAACGCCCTGGAGGTCTACGTCGGATACCTGCGCCGCAAGACCGAGGCCGAGGGTGAACCGCGGCTGATCCACACGGTCCGCGGCGTCGGTTACGTGCTTCGAGAGACGCCACCGTGACAGTCCCCGCTCCACCCCCGCCCGGCCTGGACCAGTCGCCCACCAGCAACGGCCGGTTCCAACGCGTGTCGCTGCGCAACCGCGTCACTTGGCTGGCCGCGATCTGCGTGGCCGGTGCCGTCGCACTGGTGTCCGTGGCGGCCTTCGTAACCGTGCACGACAGCCTCTACCAGCAGCTCGACGACAACCTCACCGAGCGCGCGGTGGAAGCGGCCGAAGGTCCGCTGGTTCGCACCGCGGACCTGCAACAGGTGCCGGTGGCCTTCTTCGTGGCAGCCAACTTCAAGATCAGCGTGCTGTCCGCGGACGGCGTCGTGGTGGGCCCGCCCGACCGGCCGCCGTTGAGCTACGCGGAGCTGGCGGTCGCCAGGGGCGAGAGCCGCGAGTCGCTGCGCACCGACCCGCGCACCAACAGCCGCGTGGTCGCGGTGCCGACCGGTCAGAACGCCGCGCTGGTGATGTCCAGTCCGCTGGCACCTACCCAGCGGACGCTCGCGCAGCTGAGCGTGGTGCTGGTGGTGATGGGCGGCGCCGGAATCCTGCTCGCGGCTGCTGCCGGGACCGCGGTGGCCCGAGCCGGACTGCGACCGGTGCAGCGGCTGACCGCGGCGGCCGAACGCGTCGCGCTCACCGGCGACCTGCGCCCGATACCGGTTGGCGGGGACGACGAGCTGGCCCGGTTGACCACGAGTTTCAACGGGATGCTCATCGCGCTGGCCGAGTCGCAGGAACGGCAGCGGCGGCTGGTGGCCGACGCCGGGCACGAGCTGCGCACCCCGCTGACCTCGCTGCGCACCAACCTGGAACTGCTGATGGCATCGGCTCGACCGGGTGCGCCGACACTGTCCGAACAGGACCGCGCGGAGATGTTCGCCGACGTCGAGGCGCAGGTGACCGAACTGTCCGCACTGGTCGGCGACCTCGTCGAGCTGGCCAGGGAGGACACCCCGCAGGCGGTGCACGAGCCGGTCGACCTGGTCGACGTGGTGGAGCGCGCGCTGAGCCGGGCGCGACGGCGGGCAGCGGGCGTCGAGTTCGACGTCCACCTGCAACCGTGGGTGATGATGGGCGACGCCACTGCGCTGGAGCGGGCGGTGCTCAACCTGCTGGACAACGCGGCGAAGTGGAGTCCGGACGGCGGTCGGGTGCGGGTGGATCTGCATCCGGACGAGCCCACCAGCGGAGCGGTCGTGCTGGAGGTCGCAGACAGCGGGCCGGGCATCTCCACCGCGGACCGGCCGTACGTGTTCGAACGCTTCTACCGCTCGTCCGACGCACGGCCCCTGCCGGGCTCCGGGCTGGGCCTGTCGATCGTGAAGCAGGTCGCCGAGCGGCACGGCGGTACGGTCTGGGCCGGTGAGGCGCCCGAGGGCGGTGCGCTGCTGCGCATGTCACTACCCGGAAGCACGCCGTACATCGAACAGCAATGAACACCGCACCCCAATCGTGATGTTGGAAATCCGCATTCTCTGCCCATCACCCGTTCGGGTATGTTGGTTTCTGAGGTTGTGCGGAATGGGCGGCCCCACACCGACGTCGGGCCAGCGGCGCAGCCGCCTCCCGCTACGCCACTGGCATCGCTGACCGCACCGCCATGCAAGGCCGACCCGCTCGCGCAACCGCTTCGGAGTTGACCTGATGTGAGGGGACGGGTGGAGTGCTCGCGCGGCAACGCCAGGAAGTGATCCTCGACGAGGTTCGGCGGACCGGGGCGGTGCAGGTCGGTGATCTGGTGCAGCGGCTGGGCGTGTCGGACATGACGATCCGCCGCGACCTCGACGTGCTGGCCCGCCGCGGCCTGGTGGAGAAGGTCTACGGCGGCGCCACCTCGATGATCGGCCGCAGCACCGACGAGCCGGGTTTCGAAGCCAAGTCGGTGCGCCAGCTCGCCGAGAAGGAGGCCATCGCGCGGCTGGCCGCCGCGCAGGTCCGGCCGGGCACCGCGATCGGGCTGTCCGCGGGCACCACCACCTGGACCCTCGCGCGGCACCTCGACGACGTGGCCGACCTGACGGTGGTGACCAACTCGGTGCGGGTCGCCGATGCCCTGCAGCAGCGCGGTCGCACGGATCGCACGGTGGTGCTGACCGGCGGCGTGCGGACCCCGTCGGATGCGCTGGTCGGGCCGGTCGCGGTGCAGTCGCTGCGCTCGTTGCACCTGGACCTGGTGTTCCTCGGTGTGCACGGGATGGCGCCGCGGGCCGGGTTCACCACGCCGAACCTCAACGAGAGCGAGACCAACCGGGCGCTGGCCGAGGCGGCTGGCCGGTTGGTGGTGGTCGCCGACAGCTCCAAGTGGTCGACCGTGGGGATCTCCACGATCGTCGACTTCGACGAGGTGGATCTGCTGATCAGCGACGAGGGATTACCGGCGGACGCGCGCCAGGTGCTGGCCGAGCACGTCGAGCTGCTGCTGGCCGATCAGCAGGACGCTGATCAGCAAGACGCTGTGGAGGACTGATGAGCGACGCTTGTTCATCTGCTCATCGAGGCCGACCGGGTGCGGGTGTCCCGCAAGACGCTGCGGAGGACTGATGAGCGACGCTTGTTCATCTGCTCATCGAGGCCGACCGGGTGCGGGTGTCCCGCAAGGCACTGTGGAGGACTGATGAGCGACGCTTGTTCATCTGCTCATCGAGGCCGAAGCACTGTGGAGGAGTTGTGAAGCGGACGGCGCGACGGCTGGCCGACGGTCGGGAGATCATCTACTTCGACGCCGATCCCGCTCGGGTCCGGCAGGCCGTGGACACCAGGGACCTGCCTGCGCAGGCCCCGGCGTCGGAGATGCGGCGGGACCCGCTGACCGGTGAGTGGGTGGCGATCGCCGCGCACCGGCAGTCGCGGACCTACAAGCCGCCGACCGAGCTGTGTCCACTGTGTCCGAGCAGTCCGGGGCGGCCCACCGAGATCCCGGAGTCGGACTACGACGTGGTCGTGTTCGAGAACCAGTTCCCGTCGTTCGCCCAAGGCATCCCCGGCGATGAATCCACTGTGGACGGAATGCCGATGGTGCCGTCGTCGCCCGCTCGCGGCCGCTGCGAGGTGGTGTGCTTCACGCCCGACCACAACTCCTCGTTCGGGCGGCTCAGCCCGGCGCGGGTGCGCACCGTGGTGGACGTCTGGGCGGACCGGACCGCCGGGCTGGCCGAAACACCCGGCGTGGAGCAGGTTTTCTGCTTCGAGAACCGCGGTGAGGAAATCGGCGTGACGCTGCACCACCCGCACGGCCAGATCTACGGATACCCGTTCATCACCCCGAAGACCGAGAAGATGTTGCAGGTCGCCGAGAAGTACCTGGCCCAGCACGGTCGGCACGTGCAGGGCGATGTGCTCGCGGCCGAACGCGCCGCCGGGCAGCGGGTGATCGTCGACTCCGAGCACTGGACCGCCTTCGTACCGGCTGCCGCGCGCTGGCCGGTCGAGGTGCACCTCGTGCCGCACCGCCAGGTGCCGGACATCGTGGCGCTCACCGACGCCGAACGCGACGATTTCGCGGTGACGTACCTGGATGTACTGCACCGCCTCGACGGGCTCTACGACCGTCCGCTGCCCTACATCGCGGCCTGGCACCAGGCGCCGGTGCGGACCGGTCGAGAGCTTTCCTGGTTGCACCTTGAGGTCTTCTCGGTGCTGCGCGCGGCGGACAAGCTGAAGTACCTGGCGGGTTCGGAATCCGGCATGGCGGTGTGGATCAACGACGTGACACCGGAGCAGATCGCCGAGCGACTGCGCTGATCGGCGTCGTGGTGGTGCGGAACTGGCGATTTCGCGCGAAATCGCTCGCGGCGCTTCGACGACAGGTGCCGGGTGAGTCGACGCTGCGACTCGCGCCAGACCCGGCGTGGCTCGACATCACGACCGAACCGCGCAAAGCCGACTGCGCCGCCGCCGGGTGGGTCGCACGTCACATCGCGGGTGTTCGTTTTCACGGCGCTCCACAGGTTGATCTCAGGCACTTCTCAGTTGCCTGGCGCAGAGTGGAGGCATGACCGATCACACCCCGGAGTCCTCCGGCAACCAGCCGGAGGAACCGAAACCGCAGGCGGCGTCCGCTGCGGGCGCAGGCGACACGCCACCAGCCGGGGTGCCGCCGCAGCAGCCGTTCCAACAGCCCTACCAGCAGTCGGCGCAACAGCAACAGCCGCCGCACTCGACGCAGCAGTTCCCCCAGTCGCAGCCCTGGCCGCCCAGCAGCGGATACACCGCGATGACCCCGGTCCCGCAGACGCGCAACCGGCGTGGCGGACTCATCGTGGGCGCAGCGGCGCTCGCGCTGGTGGCCGGACTCGTCGGCGGCGGTGTGGGCGGCTTCGTCGGGTACCAGCTCGGCGGCGACCACGGGTCCGGCGTGACGTCGCTGGACCAGCCGCTGCCCGCGCGCAGCACGAGCAGCGCGCCGCAGGGCTCGGTGCAGCAGGTCGCCGACAAGGTGCTGCCCAGCGTCGTCCAGTTGCAGCTGGTGACCTCGCGCGGTACCGGTGAGGGCTCCGGGATCGTGCTCAGCAACGACGGCTACATCCTCACCAACAACCACGTCGTCGACGGCGAGGGGCAGGGCGGGGGTCAGCTCACCGCGCTGTTCCACGACAACCGCTCGGCGCCGGTGCGGGTCATCGGCACCGACCCGAAATCCGACCTCGCGGTGGTCAAGGCCGACGTCACCGGCCTCACCCCGGTCGAACTCGGCCGCAGCGACGATCTCCCGGTCGGCGCGCCGGTGGTGGCCATCGGGTCGCCGTTCGGCCTCTCCGGCACCGTCACCAGCGGCATCATCAGCGCCAAGGACCGCCCGGTGCGGGCGGGCGGTGAATCCGGCAGCCAGGACACCGTGCTCAACGCGTTGCAGACCGACGCCGCGATCAACCCCGGCAACTCGGGTGGCCCGCTGGTGGACATGGACGGGCGCGTGGTCGGCATCAACTCCGCGATCTACAGCCCTGGTAACAGCCAGCAGCAGTCCGGATCGGTGGGCCTCGGGTTCGCGATCCCGATCGACCAGGCCCGGCGCATCGGTACCGAGCTCAAGGACACCGGCTCGGCTACCCAGACCACGCTGGGCGTCACGATCGGCGCCGGGCAGCAGCCCGGAGCACTGGTCCGCGACGTGACGCCCGGCGGGCCCGCGGACCAGGCCGGAATCCGCCCTGGAGACCTGATCACCATGCTCGACGACCGAGCGATCCAGGACCCCGACTCGCTGGTGGCGGCGGTCCGCTCGCACGCCCCCGGCGATCGGGTGCGGATCACCGTTGCCAACGGGAACCGCACCGTAGAAGCCACCCTGATTGGGCAACAGGGGTGATCTGAACGCACGGCCGGACTCCTCCGGCCGTGTTCCGCGTCGACCGCGCCGAGCTGCTATGCCCCCTTCCGAGCTGCCCGGCGCGGTCGGCGGCGCACCGGCGTGGTGCACCGGAGAACTGGGAGGAACATGTCCGACAAAACAGGTGCTGTTGTCCCGCAGCGGGCGCGGCGGTTGGTCGATCTCACCGGGTCGTTGGATCTGACCGGGATGGACCTTGGCACTACGGTTACCGGCATGGAACGCAGCGCGCAGCGGTTGGGGCGGGCCCTTGTGGTCGTGGTGGACGATCGGGTCGCCCAAGGCGAGCAGGAAGACAACATCGGTCCGCTGGTGACCGAGTTGCTGGAGGAAGCCGGTTTCATCGTCGACGGCACCGTTGCGGTGGCCGGGGAAACAGTAGACATCCGCAACGCGCTGAACACCGCAGTGATCGGCGGGGTGGACGTGGTGATCACCGTCGGGGGCACCGGCGTGTCACCGAGGGATGTCACGCCGGATGCGACGGCAGGTGTGCTGGACCGCCCGGTCCCAGGCATCGCGGAAGCCCTGCGAGCCTCCGGGCTGGCAGCGGGAGCGGTCGAAGCGGGGGTTTCGCGCGGCCTGGTCGGAGTCTCGGGCAGCACCCTGGTGGTGAACCTGGCTGGCTCCCGAGCATCGGTGCGGGACGGCATGGCAACCCTGACGCCACTGGTGGCCCACGTGATCGAGCAACTGTCCGGCTTGGAAGCGACCTGACCTGAGAGCCTTGTCTTCGGACTCGTTTTGCTTTGCGGTGCGTCGAGGCTGATCTCCCGACACGACGTCTGAGAACCCGCGGCGGTGCAAGCGCCGTAGGTGGGCCGAGCGGCTACGCCGCTTCGAAGAACAAGATCAAAGGCAAGCACTGAGATTCACGCGGTGGCGGCTCCTGCGCGGGGCCGCCACCGCTTTGTTCTGGCCATGGAACTGCCGCCCGCTGCGCGGGACGAGCCTGCGGACGGCCCTTGGTCAGGGGGTTTTCGGCGGTTCGGTGGGGCCGCCCGCTGGGCCCTTGTCCTCCGGTCCCTTGGCCTCTGGTCCCTTGTCTTCGGGACCTTTCTCCTCGGACTTCGGCGGCTGGCCGTCCGGGTGGTGCTCCCGCTTGATCATGCCCTCGACCTTGTGGCTGACGTTCTCGATCTTGTCGTGGTACTTGCCCCCGGTGGCCTTGTCCAAGCTCGTCTTGGCCGCGTCGAGCCCCTTCACCGCGCTCGGGCCTGCCTTCTCGGCGAGGTGCTCCGCCTTGCCCCTCGCCTGGTGCGCCAGTTCCTTGGCTTTGTCCAGGAAACTCATTTCTCGCCTCCCGTGGCTTCGACACCCGGTGAGCCACGCCTGGCGCCGCTCCCGCGGCATTGGACCTGCAACAACTCAACTGTAACCGACATCACAGCGATGGTTGGCGGTGCCGCCGCACGGCCTCGGCGGTGGGGGATGATGGCGGTGTGACCGGCGCCCAGGCCGCCGGTGGAAGGGCTTGACTTGAACGGCAACACCGGCCAGGACCGGGAGCGGCGGCGCAAGCTCGCCGAGATCTTCGGCGACGTGCTGCCGGAGACCACCTCGGACGACCGTCCGGACCGGTCTCCCAGCACCGAGGACGAACGCTGGTACCGGGAGAACCGGCCGCCGCACCACGACGCGCGCTGAGGCAGTCGGTCGGCGCACGGGCGCGCCGACCAAATCAAGAGCCTCAGTTCAGCTTGCCGTTGCCGGACACCCCGGCCTTCTCATCGTCGGTGGCCAGCCCCTCGATCTGCGGCAGGCCCTGCTCGCGGCGCAGCAGATCGCGGATCTCCAGCAGCAGCTCGACGTCGGTCGGCTCGGGCAGCTCCTCCTCGCCCTTCTTGCGCCGCTCCGCGAGCTTCTTCATCGGCAGCACGAACAGGAAGTAGACGACCGCAGCCGTGATGAGAAACGTGATCACCGCATTGATCACCGTGGCGAAGTCGATGATCGATGCGGTGTTACCGGCGCGCAGCTGGATGCTCAGACCTGTGACGTTCCCGCCGCCGGTCGCGGCGATGATCGGCTTGATGATGCTCGTGGTGAACGACGTGACCAACGCGGTGAACGCGCTGCCGACGACCACCGCGACGGCCAGTTCGACCACGTTGCCGCGCATCAGGAAGTCCTTGAAGCCCTTGAGCACGCTGGAAGCTCCTCTCCAAATCAAGGCGACCCGGAAGATCCCGGATGGATGATGCGCCGAATCGATAGTGGATCGGCGCGCGACGCGTACTCAGCGGAGCGTAACGGTCACCGACTGGGTCAGGGACGCCGCGGCGACTGCTGCGGCGGGCCCTTCCGGCAGCCCGACGAAGATGAGTCTGCCCTGGTCGCGGCGATTCTGCGCAGGTTGGACCGCGAGCACCGGGACGTTCTCGGCGAGCACCGAAGTATGACCCGATCGAGTGATCGTTGTGATGAGGTCCACTCGTCTGCCGGGGACCAGGAAGTCGGCGACGTCCGGATCGGCCAGCCGGACCGGCACCGACGCCCGCCCGGCACCACCGGAAGCCACCGTCGGGCCGTTGAACCGGACATCGGTCAGCGGTTCGCCGCCGCGTGCCGCGCTGCCGAGCACCCGGCCGACGGCTGCGGCGGCATCCGGCAGCGCGCCGTCCGGCACTAGTTCCGCGGGCATCTCGCGGCGCACCACGTCCACATGCGACAGAACGCGGCCGGGTGGTAGGTCGCGCGCGGCGACGAGCACCGCGACTCGTGATTCCGGTGGCCCGTGGCGCGGCTGGAACGCGAGACCAGCCGCCAGCGCAAGCAGCGCCACAGCGGTCAACCGGCGCAGCGCGTGCAGGCGAATTCCGCGCCGAGCAAGGGAAAACGCGCTGATTCGCGCGCGCAGTGTCGAGTTGAGACGGTCGTCCGGTGCCATGATCGCCTCCCTGGTTTCGCGGCGGTATCCAACGGATTCCGACGCTAGGGAGCTGCCGGGCCCAGCGGAAGGCAGGAACGGAAATCTGTGCACAAACCGGTCCGCTGTGGACAACTCGGCTCACTCGAACGATTCCTCGCCGATCACTCGCCGTGCAGACGAAAATCGCCGACCGCAGCGGCTGCGGTCGGCGGGAGTTGCGGTGTGCCAGGCTCAGGAGGCGGCAGCAGTGGTCGTCGACGAGCTGCTGCTCGAAGACGACGAGCTCGACTCCGACGAAGAGCCGTTGCCGTTGGACGAAGAGCCGCCGTCGCTGGACGAAGAGCCGCCGTCGCTGGACGACGAAGAACTGCTCGCCGCAGTGCTCGAAGGCGAGTTCGACGATCGGTTGTCGGTCCGGTAGAAGCCGCTGCCCTTGAACACGATGCCCACCGCGTTGAACAACTTGCGGAGTCGGCCGCTGCACTTCGGGCACTCGGTGAGCGAGTCCTCGCTGAACGACTGCACCGCCTCGAAACGGTGATCACATTCGGTGCAGGCGTACTGGTATGTGGGCACGGCCGCGAACCTCCGACATCTCGTCTTGGCACTCAAACAGCAGGAGTGCTAACTCGATAATGCGTCAGATCGGGTGTCCGGTGCAAACACTGATATGTCACACGGGCAGCGCCACGACCCCGCGCCGCGGGGTCAGCACGCCGGTCATCCGCACATCATGCGGCTCACCAGGCAGCTCGGCCACGAACTCGCCGTCCCGCACGATGCCGATCAGCGCCGCGCCCGGCGCGGCCATCGGCAGCGACCGGTCGTAGTGACCGGCCCCGCGCCCCAGCCGAACGCCCCGGTGATCCACGGCCAGCGCGGGCACCAGCAGTGCCTCGGCCTCCCCGATCGCGGCCGGGCCGAGCCGATCAGCGACCGGTTCCAGCAGGCCGAACCCGGCAGCCCGCAGCGAGTCCGGTCCGGTGTAGGTGGCCCACTCCAGCGGCCCACCGCGAACCACGATCGGCAGCAGCACCCGCAGCCCGGCCGCGCGCAGCGCGTCGAGCATGCCCGGCGACCCCGGCTCGCCGCCGACCGGCACGTACGCCGTGACCGTCCGCACCGGGCGGTCGCTCAGCCACCGCAGCAGCGCCTCCTGCAGCGCGCTGTCCTCAACGGATCGGGTGCTCTCGTCGATTTCGCGGCGCTGCTCCAGCAGCAAGTTGCGCCACTGC
The DNA here is from genome assembly GCF_022678645.1 of Saccharopolyspora soli. Classification (GTDB taxonomy): domain Bacteria; phylum Actinomycetota; class Actinomycetes; order Mycobacteriales; family Pseudonocardiaceae; genus Saccharopolyspora; species Saccharopolyspora soli. Next base: position 15,859 of record NZ_JALBWV010000043.1, read on the forward strand.
GATTTGGTCGTACACGATTCATCCAGTGAGCTCACAGTTCCACTGTAGGTATGCCCGATAGGCTCCCTGGCCATGAGCAGCCCGACGAGCACGCCCAAAGCGTTCCGGACCGCCATCGTGCCCGCCGCCGGTCTGGGAACCCGGTTCCTGCCGACCACCAAGACGGTGCCCAAGGAGTTGCTCCCGGTCGTGGACACTCCAGGGATCGAGCTGGTGGCCGCCGAAGCGGCCGAAGCGGGTGCGCAACGCCTGGTCATCGTGACCTCGCCGGAAAAGCGGGCGGTCGTCGACTACTTCCAGCCGCAGCCCGAGCTCGAGCAGACCCTCGAGGACCGCGGCAAGGACGAACTGCTCGAAAAGGTCCGCCGTGGACCCGCGCTGATCGCGGCGGAGACCGCGGTGCAGGACCGGGCCCTGGGGCTGGGCCACGCGGTGGGCTGCGCGGAACCGAACCTGACCGACGCCGACGATGCGGTCGCGGTGCTGCTGCCCGACGACCTGGTGCTGCCGCGCGGGGTGCTCAAGCGGATGGCCCAGGTGCGCGCCCGCTACGGCGGCAGCGTGCTGTGCGCCTTCGACGTCCCGCGCGAGCAGATCGCCGCCTACGGCGTCTTCGACGTCACCGACACGGATGAGGATGACGTCAAGCAGGTCCGGGGCATGGTCGAGAAGCCAGCACCCGAACAGGCCCCGTCCACCTTCGCGGCGGCCGGGCGCTACTTGCTGGATCGAGCGATCTTCGACGCGCTCAAGCGCATCGAGCCGGGCGCGGGTGGTGAACTCCAGCTCACCGATGCCGTAGCGTTGCTGATCTCCGAAGGGCACCCGGTGCACGTCGTGGTCCATCGCGGTGGGCGACACGACTTGGGAAATCCTGGCGGTTTCCTCAAAGCTGCGGTGGACTTCGCGCTGGAAGATCCCGAGTACGGGCCGGACCTGCGGGACTGGCTCGTCGAGCGGATGAGCAGGAGCTGACGCCGCGCGCCACGCCTGGCCACGGCTCGGGGCACGCGAGAAGAGGTCGACAGCCATGAGGTCAGTGGACGAGCAGCTCGCGCGCGTACTGACGGCCGCCGTCCGGCCCGCGCCGGTCCGGGTGGCGATCTCCGAGGCGCAGGGCTTGCTGTGCGCCGAAGAGGTCGTCGCCGAACAGGCGCTGCCCGGATTCGACCAGGCCGCGGTGGATGGCTACGCGGTGCGCAGCGTCGACGTGCAGACGGCCGTCGACGAGTCGACCGTGCTGCCGGTGGTCGGGGAGATCCAGGTCGGGTCGCGGCAGCCGCGCCGGTTGCAGCCCGGACAGGCGGTGCGGGTGGCCACCGGCGCACCGCTGCCGACGTTGGCCGACGCCGTGGTGCCGCTGGAGTACACCGACGAGCACCCGGCGAAGGTCACGGTGCGGCGTGCGGTGCCATCCGCGGCGTTCGTCCGGCGCACCGGTGAGGACGTGCAGACCGGCGACGTCGCGGTCCGTCGCGGTGCGCCGATCGGCGCGGCGCAGGTCGGGCTGTTGGCGGCGGTGGGTCGCGACAAGGTCCTGGTGCACCCGAGGCCGCGGGTGTCGGTGATCTCAGTGGGCGACGAACTCGTGGACGTCGACCGGACCCCCGGACAGGGCCAGGTCTACGACGTCAACTCCTACGCGCTGGCCGCCGCTGCGCGGGACGCCGGGGCCGAGGTCACCCGCGTCGGCATCGTCAACAGCGACCCGCGACGGCTGCGCGAAGTGGTCGAGGGGCGGCTGCTGCTGTCCGAGATCGTGGTGATCATCGGCGGTGCCGGGGGCGCGGTGGGCAACGAGGTCCGCGCGGCCCTGGCCGATCTCGGGGAGCTGGACGTGACGCGGGTGGCCATGCAACCCGGCTCGGTGCAGGGCTTCGGCCGTCTCGGCCCGGACGAGATCCCGACCTTCGTGCTGCCCAGCAATCCGGTGAGCGCACTGGTGGTCTTCGAGGTGCTGGTCCGACCGCTGATCCGCGCGGCGCTGGGCAAGCTCAACCCGCACCGGCGCACCGTGTCGGCCGAGCTGCTCTCGCCGATCACCTCCACCAAACAGCGGCGCGGTTTCCTGCGCGGCCAGCTGCTGCGCGACCCGAAGAACGGCTCCTACCTGGTACAACCGCTTGGCACCTCGGGCTCGCACCTGCTCGCGTCGCTGGCCGAAGCCAACTGCCTGGTGGTGGTCGACGAGGACACCACCGAGGTCGCGGCGGGCGAGGACGTGCAGGTCCGGTTCCTGTCCCAGCGCGCCTGAGCCGCCGATGCAGCCCACCGACGCTGATGGGTTCGTGATCGGCCGCCACCCCGGCTGGCCGGTGCGGCTCGGGCCGTTGATCACCGCGCGCGGCGCCGTCGCATTGCGCCCACCCCGGCTGCGCGATGCCTCGGCATGGAGTCGGACGCGGCTGCGCGACCGCGTCTACCTGCAAAAATGGGAACCCACCGCAGTTGGCGGCTGGCAGGAACGCAACGCGTTCATGTCCTGGCCCGCGCAGTGGGGCGCGCTGCGCGGCATGGCGCGACGAGGTCAGGCGCTGCCGTTCACCATCACCGTCGACAGCGAGTTCGCCGGGCAGTTGACCATCGGCAACATCGTGCGCGGCGCGCTGCGCTCCGGATGGATCGGTTACTGGGTCGCCGAGCGGCTGGCCGGTGGCGGGGTCGCCACGGCGGCCGTCGCGCTGGCCGTGGACCACTGCTTCGGCCCGGTCGGACTGCACCGCCTGGAGGCCACCGTGCGGCCGGAGAACCAGCCGAGCGTCCGGGTGCTGGAGAAATCCGGATTCCGTCGCGAAGGGCTGTTCCACCGGTACCTGGACGTGGCCGGTGCCTGGCGGGACCACTACGTGTACGCGCTGACCGTCGAGGACCTGCCGGACGGTGCGGTGACCCGGCTGATCCGGGCTGGTGGGGCGAGCCGCCCCTGAGTTGCCGCTTCGATGCCGGTCCTTGATCTATCTGGTATCGAGATTTCGATCACGCGCCGTCACCGCTGAGCAGGACCGGCCCGGTCGAACTTGGGCTGAACAGCGGTGCTGTTGACGGCATTCGGCGGTGCGGAAGCCGACACGCCGGTGTCGATGTTGCCGCCGACTGCTCCGAACGTGCGATTTTCTCTTCGCCGGGGAACCGATGTGACTCGGCGTGGCTCCGAGACAGAAGTTGCTGGTGTGGCTAGCGTGGCGATCGCAGACTTGTGCGCTGCTGGTGGCCAGGGGGAGGTGGCGGGGCATGCCCAGTTCGTTGATCTTCGCTGCGTTGGCAGCGGCATGGCTGGTGGTGCTGGTACCGATGTTCGCCCGCCGCCGCCAGGAAGTGTCCAAGACCACCGATTCCGCGCTAGCCGCACGAGTTGTCCGGCGCGGCAGCGGTCGGCGACCGGCCACGCCCGGAGCCGCAACAACCGACAGGGTGGAGGAGGCGTTCGGGATGCCTGACACCGACCAGGACGACGCAGTCGAAGAACACGAGCTCGACAACTCGTGGCGGCGGGTGCACAGCGACGACGTCCGGGCCGGGCGCCGCTACCGGCCGGGCCGTGGCGGCTTCGACCCGGAAGCCGCCGCCCTGGCGGCGCGCGCCAAGTACGCCCGTCGGCAGCGGATCGTGCTCGTCATGCTGCTCGTGGCGGTGACCACCGCGCTGCTGGCCGGCCTGCTGTGGCCGATGGTGTGGTGGGCGCACGGCGCCATAGACCTGATGCTGGTCGGCTACCTCACGTACCTGCGTCGGCAGGTCCGCATCGAAGAAGACGTCCGCAGCCGTCGGCTGGCGCGGCTGAACGGCGAGTACGACGAAGTCGAGGAGTACGACGAAGTCGACGAGCGGATCGAGGAGTACGACGAAGACGTCGACGACGAGCCCGACGAAACCGACCGGTCCGCCGACCGCCGATCGGACCGACCGGCCGCGCAAGCGGTGCGCGTGGAGATCGACGACGAGGACCCGATGTTCGACGAGCTGGACGAACGCACCTGGGAGCCATACCGGCGAGCCTCCGGCGAATAGTCCGCGAGCACCCAACAGGGGGTGCTGTGAGTGCTGATCCAGAGGCTTGCTAGGCTCTTGCCAGCACTCAACAAGGGGCTGTAGCGCAGTTGGTAGCGCGTCTCGTTCGCATCGAGAAGGTCAGGGGTTCGATTCCCCTCAGCTCCACTGCACGTCAGAGGCCGTCCACAGTAAAGTGGACGGCCTCTTTTGCGGCCGGGATAGCAGCAAAGTACAGCAGCTTCACTGCTCATCGAGGCTCTCACCAAGCCGCTTGAGCGCGTCCCGCGTTTTCTTCGACGACGCCTGCGAGTAGATCTCCATCGTCATCAAGGGCGGCCCCTGCGGGGCCGCCTGCCGCTGTATGCGAGCCAGGGTGGAGCCGCCGACCTTCCTGTATGCGAGCCCGGTCAAGCAGGCGTTGGCCGGCCGGGCGTGCGGCTCGCTGCGCTCACCGGTCCCGGCAGGCCAACGCCTGCGACCGGGCGCAAGCGGAAAGGCTGACGGCCGCACCTGACTGGCCGTAGGCATTTTGGCGTCGCTGGTCGACTGGGCGATCGCTCAAGAAGTGGACGAGGATTCCGACGATCGCGGCGAGGGTCACGATGGACAGGCCGGCGACCGTGGACGTGAGAGCTTTGCCGGTCGGTGGTCGTCCTGCGGTCTGACTCATGTGTGCCAGTCAAAGCGGCACCGTGTTGCCAGCCTGTACGCGGTTTTCGATACGTCGGCGATATCCGCCCGCTCCTACGATTGAGAGCATGCGTGTGCTGGTTGTCGAGGATGAGCCCTACATGGCCGAGGCCATCCGCGATGGACTGCGCCTGGAAGCGATCGCGGCCGACATCGCCGGGGACGGCGCCACCGCTCTGGAGCTGTTGAGCGTCAACGCCTACGACATCGCCGTCCTCGACCGCGACATCCCCGGGCCCTCCGGCGACGAGGTTGCCGAACGCATCGTCGCTTCAGGCAGCGGCATGCCGATCCTGATGCTCACCGCTGCGGACCGGCTGGACGACAAGGCCTCCGGGTTCGAGCTCGGCGCCGATGACTACCTCACCAAGCCGTTCGAGCTGCAAGAACTCGTACTCCGTCTCAGAGCTCTCGACCGCAGGCGTGCGCACAACAGGCCGCCAGTGCGGGAGATCGCCGGCCTGCGGCTGGATCCGTTCCGCCGCGAGGTCTACCGGGACGGCCGGTACGTCGCGCTCACCCGGAAGCAGTTCGCGGTGCTCGAAGTCCTCGTGGCCGCCGAAGGCGGTGTCGTCAGCGCCGAAGAGCTCCTGGAACGGGCTTGGGATGAGAATGCCGACCCGTTCACCAACGCCGTGCGCATCACGGTATCCGCACTGCGCAAGCGGCTCGGCGAACCCTGGCTGATCGCTACGGTGCCTGGCGTCGGCTACCGCATCGACACGGGACCGGACGCCGGGAGCGATGGAGGCGAACGTGGATAGGGCGCCTGGGTTGAGCGTTCGCCTCAAGCTCACCTTCAGCTATGCCGGCTTCCTAATGCTGGCCGGCGCCGTGCTGCTCGGGGCGTTTGCGGTGTTCCTGGACGGCTACCGGGAGAGGGCACAGGACGCTGGCGAGGTTGTGATCGCGCCTTCGGGCACCGCGCTAATGCGTGACTTCGCGCCGGCGGCCGCCAGCGCGACTGCGTTCCTCCTGGTGTTCGGTCTCGCCGGAGGGTGGATTCTCGCTGGGCGGATGCTGGCCCCGCTGACCCGCATCACCGATGCCACGCGCACGGCTGCGAGGGGGTCGCTCTCTCACCGGATCGAGTTGGAGGGGCGCCAGGACGAGTTCCGAGAGCTCGCTGACGCCTTCGACGGCATGCTCGCGCGGCTCGAAGCGCATGTCGCCGAACAGCAGCGCTTCGCAGCCAACGCTTCCCACGAGCTGCGTACTCCACTTGCGATCACGCAGACCCTGCTCGACGTCGCTCGCAACGATCCGAACCGGGAAAGCAGCGAGCTCGATGAACGCCTCCGCGTCGTCAACGCCCGAGCGATCGACCTCACTGAAGCACTGCTGCTGCTCAGCCGCACTGACCAGCGCTCCTTCGCCCGAGATGACGTTGATTTGTCGCTCATCGCGGAAGAAGCCACCGAAACACTCCTCCCACTTGCCGAGAAGCATGGCGTCGTCATTGAAACCTCCGGGGACATCACCCCGACCATCGGGTCCCATGCGCTCCTGCTGCAGTTGACCACGAATCTCCTGCACAACGCGATCGTCCACAACCTGCCCGAATACGGCATCGTTCAGGTCAGCACCGCTGTCGGTTCCGAGGACGCCGTGCTTACGGTCGAGAACACCGGTGACAAGCTCAGCCCGCACGTGGTCTCCACCCTCACCGAGCCGTTCCAGCGCGGCACCGAACGCATCCGCAGCGACCATGTAGGTGCCGGCCTCGGTCTGGCGATCGCCAAGAGCATCACCCAAGCGCACGACGGAACGCTCTCGCTCAGCCCGCGCGCGGACGGCGGGCTCTGCGTCACGGTACGACTACCCGCGACAGCTCGGCAGGTCTCGTAGGAAGCGGGACGAGATTCCAGCTTGGCCGGTGTACCCGCGTCGCTCGTAGAACCTGTGCGCGTCCGGCCGTCGATCATTGCTGGTGACCTCCATCCGAACGCATCCGTGGCTGGCGGCGAAAGACTCGGCGGCCTCGACGAGCCGGGAGCCGACGCCGTATCCGCGTGCTCGGTCGGAGACGACCAGTGCGGTGATTCGGCCCCAGGCACCTTTGCGTTCGAAGAACGGGCAGACATGGACGGCGATGACGCCGAGTGACTCGTCGTCGGTTTCGGCGATGTAGGCCGCACTGGCCGGGTCGTCGAACCAGGCCTGGAGCCGAGCGGCTGTCGCTGCATCCTGGGGATAGCCCAGCTGGCCGAGCAATTCGTTGACGGCTTCGGCGTCAGCGCTGCGCGCTGGTCGTATCCGCATGGTTCACTCCAAGCCTCGTGAGTCGATACTTCGTTGCTCCGCGAGTCGTGTCCAGTCCGCGGACGGTGCCGAGAGCGGTGATCTCGGCCGTGGGCTCCAGACGGCGCAGCGCGTCGGCGAAGTTCATCGAGGGCTCGATGTGCCCTGCCGAGTGGCCGCCGGCGACGACGATGCGCGGTGGAGGCTCGCCTGGCATCACGATGTCCCTCTGATCAAGATTCCTCGGTTCGCGTGAAACCGCTCGAATACCTGCATGGGTAGCGATGCGGAGTCTGAATTGTGTGAGTAGCCCGACGGGTTGTGGAACCGCACGACACCGTCATCGACCGCGTAGATCAGTACGAGGTGGCCTCCACGTTGGGGCTCGTGGGTGTTTGGGTCGCGAATCTCAGGTGATACTGACGCGATCATGACCTGCCCGGGTCGCACCTCTCGGCTGGATACGTGAATGGGCGTGTGCTCGACCAGTTCGCAGTGGAATCCGAACTGTGAGCTGACCCAGGCCATGAACGGCCGGTAGATGAGTCCTTGGACCTTGCCCGAGGGCTCCACCACGTAGCAGCCCCAGTCGAGGGCCAGCGCGAGGAGTTCGCCCATCGGCAGCCGGATGTCGATCCAGCCCTGGAGCAGCGACTGTAGGCACGCTAGACCGCAGACCTTGCGGGACCAGAACAGGTATTCCTCGCTTGAGCGGTATCCGTCGGAGGCCCAGTCGTGCAGTCGCGATGGATCGGCGCCACCCAAGAAGACCTCCAGCCCCGATAGGTCGGTGCGCCGCATGACGACCTCGTCGTTGCGTTCCAAATGTCCCCACTGCGAGATGCAATGGAGACTCCGATCATGTGATGGGAAAGTCGAAGTAGACATCGGGATGGGGCTCGTTTCTTAGCGTGTAGTGCCACCATTCGCTGTCGTACCGATCGAATCCGCAGTCCTCCATGATGGAACGGAGATGCTCACGGTTCTGGGCCTCGGTCGGCGTGATTTCGCTGGCTTGATGACGTGAGATCGGGTCCATGAGGTCGTGGCCGCCACCCATGGGAACAAGCTCACCGGTGGCAAGCTGATAGAGGGTCAGGTCGACGGCGCTGCCCCTGCTGTGGCCCGACTTCGCGGCCACATATCCGTTCTTGAACATCTGGGGCCGGTCGATGTTCGGGTAGTGCCGCAGTTTGGTCCGGCCATCTTCTGGCTGTTCTGACCAGCGGAGGAAGCAGTCGACGGCGCGTTGGGGGCGATACCCGTCCCAGAGAAGCAGCCCGAAGCCGAGGGAAGCTGCCTTCTCGCGTGCTTGCTCCAGGGCCGCGCACAGGGACCGGGTGCCGACGATGCGATTCGCGAGGTAGCCGTCGACGGGTTTGCCGGTGAAGTTGTCCCAGGTGGCGTACTTGGCATCCCAGCGGACGCCCGGCACCCAGTCGTCGATGTAGACGAAGTCGTCGTTCATCGCTTCTTCCCGTGCAGTGTCATCGAGATGAGCCGGTCGATCACGTCGGAGAGCGACAATCCCGCGGCGGCCATCATCCGCGGATAGCGGCTGTAGGACGTCATGCCGGGCATGGTGTTGACCTCGTTGAGCACCACCTGTCCGTCGTCGGTGAGGAACATGTCGACGCGGGCAAGTCCCTTGCAGCCCAGGGCGCGGTAGATGGTCTTGGCGGTCTCTTGGACGAGCTGGCGCGATTCGTCGGAGATGTCGGCGGGAACGATGAACGTCGAGTTCTCCGATCCGGTCTCGGGGGAGTCTTCCTGGTGGATTCTGAAGAATCCGTGTGAGAGGTCGACGCGGTCCACCTCGCCCGTGACCAGGCCGAACAGCTCCCCGAGGACCGCGCAGCCGATCTCGCTGCCTACCACGACCTCCTCGATCAGGACCTTCGAGTCGTACTGTCGCGCCGTGCTCAGCGCGTCCGGCAACTCGTTTTCCCGGGTGACCTTGCTGATGCCGAACGAGGAGCCCGAACGGGCCGGCTTCACGAAGACGGGATAGGGGAGACGGTCGGGGTCGACCTTGTCGTTCTCCGCAACGACCCAGAAGCTCGGGGTGGCAATTCCTGCGCTCTTGGTGACGGTGTAGGCAAGGGACTTGTCCATGCACACGGCCGAGCTCTGGATGTCGCAGCCGACGTAGGGGATGCCGGAGAGCTCCAACAAGCCTTGGATCGCGCCGTCTTCGCCGAGCTTGCCGTGCAGCACGGGGAAGACGAGGTCGAGACGCACCGTCTCATAGCCGTCCTGCCCGATGACCAGCAGGCCGTGCACGCTTCGGTCAGGTGACAGCGTGACTGAACGGGCACTGCCGTTCTCCCAGTCCGCGGCGGGGCCGTCGCACAGTTTCCAATCGCCGTCGGCCGTGATGCCGATCCAGAACGGCTCGTACTTCTCGGTGTCGAGGTTCCTCGCGACCTCGCGCGCTGACTTGATGGAGACGGGATGTTCCTCGGAGGCGCCTCCGAAGATGACTCCGACCTTCAATCTTGTCATGCTGTTTTCCCACTCTCGAAGCTCAGGCAGTTGATGAGACTGTTCTCGACGATGTCTTTCAGGGCGTGGTCGGTGTCATAGGCGGAGTGCGGACTGATCAGCACATTCGGCAGGCGCTGCAGTCGTAACAGGGCCTCGTTCTCGACATGCCTGTTTCGGCAGTCGGCGTAGAAGATGCCTTCCTCGCCTTCGAGGACATCCAGCGCTGCACCGCCCAACCTGCCGCTCTCCAGTGCGGCGAGGAGGGCCTCGGTATCGAGCAGCGGTCCGCGACCTGTGTTGACGATGTACGCGCCGGGCTTCATCTGCTCGATGCGATGGCGATCGAGGAGATGGTGGGTGTCCGCGGTGAGCGGGGTGTGGAGCGTCACGATGTCGCTCTGTTCGATCAGTTCGTCGAACGGCACGTGGTCGGTTGAGACGTGAGATCGGTTGTCGTGGGTCAGCACGCGGCAGCCGAAGCCTCGCAGCCGGTCGATGACCGCTGTGCCGATGCGGCCTGTTCCGATCACCCCGATGGTCAGGTCGCGCAGTTCCTTGCCGCGCGTGTCGCTGAGTCGGTAATCATGAGAGTCTGTGCGGCGGATGGTGGATTTGGCGTGGCGAACGGCCATCAGCATCAGCATGAGTGTGTAGTCGGCCACGCTGTCGGATGAGTAGACGACGTTGCCGACCGAGATGCCGACGCGTCCGGCGTATTTCAGGTCGATGTGGTTGTAGCCGATGCTTCTGGTGGAGATGTATTCCACACCGGCTTTGCTGAGCGCCAAGAGCGTCGGGTTGGTGATCGGAGTCTTATGATTCACGCTGATGCATCGGTTGCCACGAGCGAGTTCAGCGTTGGTTTCACCCAAGGGTGCCTCGGTGATGATTAGCGATACTCCGAGGCGGGTTCCCATCTCGCGGAACAAGGCGGCTTCGTCTTGGCCGCATCCGAAGACCGTGAGTCCTGTCGTTGGAACGGCCGAGGGGGACGGCTCGGCCATCGCGCGGGCGCGACGGTCCGCGATCGCTCCGCTGTAGATCAACCCCAGTTCGCTGTAGGCCATGCCTCAAGTCAAGACAGCGCGGTGTTGCCAGCGCGTATGCGATTTTCGATATGCGGACGATATGCCGCTCAGGCTGCCGAGTTACGTGAGCGCAGCGGCGATCTCGTCGAGGCGCGCCGCGTGGGAGGCCTTGACGAGCACTACGTCGCCGGCGACGAGATGCTCGCGCAGCCAGTCGACGGTCGCCTTGTTGTCGGCCAGCGACACCGCCCGCTCTCCCGCGCCGTCGGCGATCGCCCGGGCGGCGTCGCCGACCGCGACCACCACGTCGGCGCGAGCGGGGGCGTACTCCCGACGCACGGTGTTCGGCCTCGCCGCGGTTGGAGAGCTCGTCGGCGAGGGTGTCGAGGGTGTAGTTGTCGGTGGCGAAGAGTTCGAATCCGAGTTGGACGAAGGGTGCGCGTTCGGGGTCGAGGATGATGGTGCGGATCTCGCGGCTGTCGGCGAAGTCGCGGCCGTGTCGGTAGGAGACGTAGGCGGAGCCGGCAGCGACAAGCCCGGTACACCCGACACATCCCCATGCTGATCGGATCAGGTCGTCGGCTGGCGTGGAAGGCCGACCTTGACCAGTGACTCGACCAGTTTCTCGACGTAGTCGTGCACGTCGCCGAGCGGCCAGACCGACTCCACTGTGGACGTGAGTGCCAGCCGGCCGTGCACTGATGCCCAGATGAACATCGCGGCCTGTTCGGGGGACTGGCTCAGTTCGATGTCCTGTTCGCGCAGCCGGGCCACTGCGGTTCGCCATCGCTCGGCGAGTTCGGCGGCCATGTGCGGTTCGGTGGGGGAGGCGGTGAAGCGCATGAAGTCCGTCTTGAACATGATCCGGTAGTAGCCCTTGTTCTCGTGGGCGAACCGGCAGTAGGCCTGGGCCTGGGCGATCAGTCGCTGGCTGGGCGGCCCCGCGGCGGCCCACTCGTCGGCGGCGTCCATGGCCGTGATCAGCTTGTCGAAGCCGTCGGCCTCGACGGCGCGGCCTAGTTCCTCCTTGTCGGCGAAGTGCCGGTACAGGGCGGGCGCGGTGACGCCCGCCTCGCGGGCGACCTCGCGCAGTGACAGGGGCAGCGGGCGCATCCGCTCGTCGTCGCCGACCAGGCGGACCAGCGCGGTGATCACCTCTTCGCGCAGGCGGTCGCCCTGGCCTCGCGGGTTTCGCTCGCGCGGCGCCCGCGCGGTGCCCGAATCTTCCATTGAGGACGAATCGTCTGCACGCATGTCCCCAGCCTGCCATGTCAGGGTGCTGTCCACGGTGTTCGGCCCTGGTCAGGAGGTGGAGTCGTCGCCGAGTGACCGCATCGCCACCAGGCGTGCCGCGGAGGCTGCGGGGAATCCGGCGTAGGCGGTGGCGTGGTAGACGACCTCTTCCAGCTCGGCACTGGTCAAGCCGTTGCGCAACGCGATGGGGAAGTGGAACGCCAGTTCTTCGTTCGCCCGCAGAGCGATCAGGATGCCCAGTGTGACCAGGCTGCGGCTGCGCCGGTCCAGGCCGGGGCGGGTCCAGAGTCTGCCGAAGACGTTCTGCAGGCTCAGCTCGGCCAGTTCGCCGGCGAAGCCGTCCATGTGCAGTTCGTCCCCGGTCTGGCCGTCGAGCATCTCGGGCAGCATCTCGCGCAGCAGGTCGAGGCCGTCGTCGCGGTCGGTGCTCATCCGATCCTCCGATGTGGGGTGGGTCATGTTTCCTCTCTATCAGTAAACGAATGTATATTAACGACTGTTCACTTATCCACTCGTGAGAGATCGGAGTTGGCCGTGGAGATCACCCTCGAAGAAGACAAGTGCTGTGGAGCCGGTCAATGCGTGCTGGCTGCGCCGGAGGTGTTCGACCAGCGCGACGAGGACGGCGTGGTGGTCCTGCTGGACGCCGCGCCGCCTGCCGAGCAGCACGAGAACGTCCGCGACCGGCGCAGTGCCAGCGCGCGAGCGGCGGTTCACCGCGCTGTTCGGGCGCGACGGCCGCGTCACCGCGGCGCTCGGCATCGACATGGTCCGCCCGCTGCGCGCGCTGCGAAAACTGGTCGCCGACCGAACCGACTGGGACACCGCGGTCGCGGCCTGACTCACTTCCCTCCGCGAAACAGGAGAATTGACATGACGACCGCCGAAGAGCACGTCGCGGCTCCCGAATTCCCGCTGAACCGGGGCTGCCCGTTCGCCCCGCCCGAGAAGGCCACCGAGTTCCGCGAAGCCGGTGCCCCGCAACGGGTTCGGATCTGGAACGGCAACACGCCCTGGCTGATCACCCGGCACGACCAGACCCGGCAGGTGCTCTCGGCCACCGACCGCTTCGCCGCCGACGTCACCCTTCCGGGATTCCCCAACACCAGCGACGCCCAGCCGTTCGTCGAGGGCGGCATCTTCTTCCGCAAGGACGGCGACGAGCACCTGCCGGTGCGCCGGATTCTCAACCCCGACTTCACCGCCAAGCGCTCCGAGGCACTGCGCCCTCGGATGGCCGAGCTCACCGACCGGCTCATCGACGACCTGCTGACCATGCCGCGCCCGGTGGACCTCATCGAGCACTTCGCGCTGGCGCTGCCGACGGTGGTGATCTGCGAGGTGCTCGGCGTGCCCTACGAGGAGCGCCACGCGGTGCACGAGTCCTCGAAGAAGATCGTGCAGCTCGATCTGCCGCAGGCCGAGAAGAAGGCCGCGCACGAGGCCATGTTCGCCACCATCGGCGAGCACATGCAGCGCAAGCGCGCCGAGCCGGACAACGCGCTGCTGTCGCGACTGGTCAACACCCATGTCGATGAGCGCGGAGAGCTCACCTTCGAGCAGGCCGTTGGCCTGGGCGTGCTGGTCATCGGCGCCGGGCACGAGACCACTGCGAACATGATCGGCCTGGGCGTCCTGGCGCTGATCCGCGAGCCCGACCAGCGCGAGATCCTGCTGTCGGACCCGGCCAAGTACGCGCCGAGCTGCGTCGAGGAGATGATGCGCTACTGGAGCATGGTGCAGACCGAGCCGCGTCGGGTCTGCGTGCAGGACACCGAGGTCGGTGGCGTGCTCATCAAGGCAGGCGAGGGCATCATCTGCAACCTGCCCGCCGCCAACCGCGATCCCGAGGTCTTCGCCGAGCCCGAGCAGCTGGACATCACCCGCGTCGAACGCAAGCACATCGGCTTCGGCTTCGGCGTGCACCAGTGCCTCGGGCAGAACCTCTCCCGGGTCGAGATGCAGGTCGCGTGGCCGCGGCTGTTCCAGCGCATCCCGGACCTGCGGCTGGCCGTCGACGAGAGCGAACTGCACTTCCACAACAAGGCCCTGACCTACGGTCTCGAAGAACTGCCGGTCACCTGGTGAGCACGGAGGGACGAGGATGACGGGCAAGCTCGAAGGCCGGACCGTGGTGGTCGTCGGCGGAGGCCAGACCCCCAGCACCACAACCGGAAACGGACGTGCGGTCGCGCTGACCTTCGCTCAGCAGGGCGCGAAGGTACTGGTCGTGGACCGGGATGTCTACTCCGCGCAGGAGACCGCTGATCTGGTGGCGGAGCAGGGTGGCATCGCGGTGGCGCACAAGGCGGACGTCACCGTCGAAGCGGAGTGCGCAAGCATCCGCGACGCCGCGCTGGAGGCTTTCGGCGCGGTCGACGTGCTGCACAACAACGTGGGCATCGTGCCAGCCGGGCCCACCGAATCCCTGCCGTCGGAGAAGTGGCGGCAGGGATTCGACGTCAACCTCACCGGGATGTGGCTGACCTGCAAGTACGTGCTGCCGCACATGCGAGAACGCGGACGGGGTGCGGTGGTCAACATCTCCTCGATGGCGGGGCTGCTCGCCGGGGGAGAGGCCATCGCCTACACCACGTCCAAGGCCGCGGTGCACGCGATGACCCGCAGCCTGGCCCTGGAGTACGCCCCGCACGGCGTGCGGATCAACTGCGTGGCGCCGGGCATGATGGACACCCCGATGGGCGTGGACTCGGTCGCCAGGGCCAGCGGGACCGATCGGGACGAGGTCGCCGCGCGCCGCGCCGCGATGGTCCCGATGGGGCACCAGGGCGACAGCTGGGACGTCGCCAACGCGGCGCTGTTCCTGGCCTCGGACGACTCGGCGTTCATCACCGGCGTCGTACTGCCCGTCGACGGCGGTTTCACCCTCCGCGCCGGCACGCCCTGATGCGTAGGTCCGCCGAGGATCGTCTGTGGTGAGAGAGGTGTTGACCGATCGGTCCGACGACCGGTCAGTCAACACCTGATCCGCGGAACGACTAACGGGTCTCGGCGTCGTCGAGGACGGTTTCGGCGATGAATCTGTCGACCTCGTTGGTGGGCGGCGTGGTGGCGTCGGTTGTCCGCTCGGTCGCGACGAGGACGTCGAGCAGACCGTCCGCCAGTCCGGTCACCAGGGGCGGTGGGGCGTCGATGGCGAGGCTGTGCTGGATGGAGGCCAGCCCGTGCAAGCTGGTCCAGAGTGTGTGCGCGGCCTGGTGCAGGGGCAGGGCGAGCGGATAGCCCTCCTCGGCGCAGCGGGCGAGGGCGCGGCGAAATCCGCGTGAGACGAGCCGGGACGGGTGCTGGCCCATGCGGTCGGGTTCCACCGTCGGCTGGCGCACCTCGTACATGAGCCGGTAGTGCCCGGGGTTCTCTTGGGCGAACCGGCAGTAGGCGTGCACCTGGGCCCGCAGCCGTTCGCGGGGCCCGCCGTCGGCGGCATCCCGGTCCGCGCGGTCCATCTCCTCCGCGAGCTGCTCGTACTTGTCGGTCAGTGCCGCCCACACCAGCTCGGCCTTGTCGGCGAAGTGCAGGTAGATGCTCGGTGCGGCAACGCCGACTTCCTTGGCCACGGCGCGCATGGTGAGCTTCTCGTCGCTACCCCATTCGTTGAGCAGGCGGTTGACGGCGTCGAGCACCTCGGCGCGGAGTTGGTCGCCCTGACCTCGTCGGCTGCGTTTCCGGCCGGCTCCGTCTGCAGGCACGTTTTCCCACCATCCATGCTCGTCGTCTTGACCTGCCCACGATAAGCCGTCGATGGCGCTCGGGCGGGGTTCCTCGGGCCGTGTCCAGTGTGGATCACGGACCGAGGAACCAGCCGTTTTACCAGGTCACCATCATCTTGCGGACGCCGTAGTTGGTGCCGTGGGTGTCCATCTCCACCTCGTCGACCGGGGTGGCCAGCCGCAGGCCCGGGAAGCGGGTGAACAGCTGCGGCAGGATGGTCTTGAGCTCGGCGCGGGCCACGTTCTGGCCCAAGCACTGGTGCACGCCGTAGCCGAAGGCCAGGTGCCGGGTCATCTTCCGCTCGAAGTCCGGTGCCTCGGGATTGTCGAAGGCGCGCGGATCGCGGTTGGCCGCGGGCATCGCCACGACCACCAGGTCGCCCTCGGCGATCTGCTGCCCGCCGATCTCCAGGTCCTCCTTGGCGGTGCGGCCGAGTCCGAACTGGACGATGGTGAGGTAGCGCAGCAGTTCCTCGACCGCCGGCCCGATCTTGTCGGGGTTGTCCTGCACGAACCGCCGCTGCTCGGGGTGGGTGAGCAGGGTGAGCGAGGACAGGCCGATCATCGCCATGGTCGTGTCGTGCCCGGCGAACAGCAGCAGAACCCCGATGCTGATGAGGTCCTCGTCGGTGAGGAACGAGTCCTCTTCCTGGCTGGTGCGGATCAGGTCGGCGAGCAGACCCTCGGCGTCCGGGTCGGCGCGCTTGACGGCGATGAGTTCGGTGATGTAGTCGATCAGCCACTTGCCGCCCTGCGCGCGTTCGTCGCGGGACTTGCTGACGTCCATCATCACCTCGGTGGCGTGGTGGAACCCGTCCCGGTCGGCGTAGGGCACGCCCAGGATCTCGCAGATCACCAGGCAGGGGATCGGCAGTGCGAGGTGTTCGATGAGGTCCACCGGCCCGTTCGCGCCCAGCCTCTCGATCTCGTCGAAGTGCTCGGTGACGATCCGGTCGATGTAGGGCTGCAGGTTGCGCTGGATGTACTTCGGGGTGAAGCGTCCCGAAAGCAGGCGCCGGTAGGTGCCGTGTTCGGGCTCGTCCATCATCACGAAAGTCGGGTTGATGCCTTCGCTGGCGTCGCTGGCGTCGGTGCCTTCCTCCGCCGGGATGTCGTGGCGTGGCCGGAAAGCGCTCATCCTCGGGTCGGAGAAGACCTGGCTGCCTTCCTCGAAGCGGGTCACCAGCCAGCCGTCCCGGCCGCTGGGGAAGCGGACGCGGACGATCGGCTGCTCTTCGCGCAGCTGGTCGTACTCCAGGGGCGGGTCCAGCAGTCGCTGCCGGGCCGTGGGCATCTCGGGCAGGTCGGTCATTTCTGCTCCTTCGTTTCGTGCACGCGCAGCGCGGCTTCGACTCCGTTGTTGACCTGGGTTCCGTTTCCCCAGCCGACGTAGTAGTGCAGGTGCAGCACGGCTTCGCGCAGTTCCTCGGCGGTGAACTCACCGTTCGCCAGCGCGCCTTCGACCTGGATCTGGATCAGATCGGCACGGCCCAGCGCGGCGGTGGCCCCGATGACGAGCAGCCGCCGGTCCCGCACGGAAAGGCCCGGCCGTGACCAGATCTCGCCGAAGAGGTGGTCGACGGTCTTCTCCAGCATCGGGCTGCGTTCGGCGGGAAGGTTCCCGCTGAAACCGGCGCCGTAGACCTTGTCCATCATGGACATACCGAGTTCGGTGTCACCGGACATCAGACGTCTCCTCGCTCTGGAATTTCGATCGTTTCGGCGCCGTGCGCCCTCGTGACGTCGACCAGTGGAACCGGGACGGACTGGTGCGCGGCCAGTTCCTGTGCCGCCGCGAGGTCCTTGTCGAGCAGCTGCCGCACCTGCGGAACCCCCGCGCGGATTCCCGGATCCGCGGCATGGCGCATGCGCTGCCAGGTGAACAGCGTGCTGCCCTCAGGATCAGCCGCCTCGACCACGTTGATCAGATTCGCCGGGTCGACTCCGGCCGACGCGGCCAGCGCGGCGGCTTCATGCACCGCGCGCCAGGTCCCGTAGGTGATCACATTACGGGCGATCTTGGTCGCCATGCCCGCTCCGAGCAGGCCACAGTGGACGATCTCCTTGCTGAAGTCCACCAGTACCGGACGCGCCTTCTCCACAGCGGATTCGTCGCCACCGAGGATCGCCACCAGCCCGTTCTGGGCGGCCTTGTCGCCTGGAGTGACCCCGCAGTCCAGCAGCGCGACATCGTGTTCGGCGCAGAGCTCGGCCAGCTCGTGCACCACCGGCACCGCGACGGTGCACAGCAGCACGACGACCAGGCCCGGATGAGCGCCCGCGAGCACGCCCTCGGGACCGGAGAGCACGGTGCGAGCCTGGTCGGCGTCGACGACGGCCACCAGCACGACGTCACTGGCCCGGGCTACCTCGGCCGGTGAGGCGAGTGGCGCGGGCACACCAGCGAGTTCGTCGGCGGCGTCCGGGCGGATGTCGTAGACGGCCGGGACGCGGCCGCGGCGGGCCAAGCTGACGGCGACACCGCCGCCGATCATGCCCAGCCCGATCACGCCCGCCCTGACGTCCTGCTTCGCAGTCATGCGGTGGCTCCTTCCTGGGAAACGGCCGCGTCCCAAGCGGTTCGGCTCGCCACGTGAGCCCTGGCGGCTCGCACCGGGCGCACCATGTTGATGCCGACCGCGGCCCGCACGACCTCGTCGCGGCCGTAGAGCGCGACTAGCCTGCCGTCGGCCAGGCCGCCGTCGGTGACGGCGAAGCGGTCCGCGCCGCGGGGCAGGCCGTAGATCTGGATCTTGCGGTCGTACTGGTCGGACCAGATGTAGGGCACCGGGGCGAACGGCTTCGGCTCGCCGAGAATGTTGCGCGCGACCGCCATGCCCTGCTCCGCGGCGTTCGTGCGGTGCTCGATCCGCAGGCGCTCGCCCAGCGTCGGGTGCTGCCAGGACGCGACGTCGCCCGCGGCCCACACACCGGGTGCAGCCCGGCAGAACTCGTCGCACACCACGCCGTCGCCGACCTCGATGCCGCTGCCGCCCAGCCACTCGGTGTTGGGCACCGAGCCGATCGCGACCAGCACGGCATCCGCCTCGATGACCCGGTCGTCGGCCAGTCGTACGCCGGCGACCCGGCCGTCGCTGGTCAGCACCTCCTTGACCAGCACCCCGGTGATGACCTCGACACCATGCTCGCGATGGGTGTCCACGAGTAGCCGACCAAGGTCGTCACCGAGCACGTCGGACAGCGGCGCCTGCAGATCCGACACCAGCGTGACGTCCGCGCCCACCTGCCTGGCGACGGCTGCGACCTCGGCGCCGAGGAAGCCCGCGCCCACGATCACCAGCCGGGGCTTCGCCTCCAGCTCCGCCCGCAACGCACGAGCGTCCGCCAGCGTCCGCAGCACGTGCACGCCCGGTACATCGTCAGTCCCGGGCAACCGGCGCGGGCGCACACCGGTGGCGATCACCAGCTCGTCGTAGGGCACCGTCGAACCATCGGCGAGCTCCACGTTTCGCGCCGCGGCATCCGCGCCGGTCGCGCGAACGCCCAGCCGCAGGTCAAGGTCCAACGCATCGATAGCGGACTCCTCGCGAAGCCAGACGCGCTGCTCGGGCCACTTGCCGGAGAGGATCTCCTTCGACAACGGCGGCCGGTCGTAGGGCGCCGAGTCCTCGTCGCCGATCATCGTGATCGAGCCGTCGAAACCCTCGCGGCGCAGCGTCTCCGCCACCGAGAGCCCGGCAGCCGAAGCACCCGCGACGACCACCCGAGACGGCCGACTCATTCGTCCACCAGGATGGCCGCCGCCGGGCACACGGCCGCCGCCTCGCGAGCGACAGCGTGCTGATCCTCCCCCGGCTCCGCGTCGAGCAGGATGACGACCCCGTCGTCGTCACGCTGGTCGAAGACGTCGGGCGCGACCAGCACGCACTGCCCCGCGCCGCAGCATTTCCCCTCGTCAATCGTGATGTGCACGCGTTCCTCCGATCACCCGAGAACTTAACCTAACTAAGTTCAGTTACCGTAGGCTAGCTCTGGTCGCGCGATCGGGAATGCCGAGGTGGGGTGATTCAGGGCACAAAGACCAACGGGAGCGTCACTGATGATCACGTGGATCGGACAGACCGCGCCGGCGCATCGCCACGCCGTGGCGGTGCAAGATCGCACTAACAGTGCGGCGCTCGATGCCGAACTGATCACCCAGCTCGTAGACGGTTGAGCCCGACGTGTACGGCGATCAGTTGCTGCACCTGCGCGTCGGAGAGTCGCCGGGCTCGGCCGGGCCGTGTCCGCTGGAGTGTTGGTTGGATTGGCGCGTCCAGGTCCGGCAGCTTCCGCCGCAGCGTTTCCGGCGCGCCGACCAGGTCTTCTGTGTTCGAGTAAGCTCCCCCAACCTCCACTCCGCGATTGGAAACGCCCTGCTCACGCAGAGCGTTTCGCTTTATCGCTTCGTCATTGCTTTGGGGGTCGAACCCCCCAAGCCCCCACGGTGCGGTGGCCTCCGTGTCCTCGGCCCAGGACCAATCCGCACCCCCATACCGGAGATTGCATCTCCGTTTGGATGGTACGGTAAAACGGAGATTGAATCTCCGGAAGAGGGGTTGGCAGATGGCAGAAACGGTTGTCGTCACAGGCGGCACGGGCTACGTGGCCGGTTGGGCGATCGTCGCGCTGGTCGAGCGTGGCTACACGGTGCGGACCACGGTCCGCACATCGGGCAAGGAGAAGGCGGTCCGGGACGCCGTCGCCTCGGTTGTCGATCCCGGTGATCGGCTGAGCTTCGTGCACGCCGACCTGTTGCGGGACGAGGGGTGGGACGCGGCGATGACCGGCGTCGACTGCGTGCTGCACGTGGCGTCGCCTCTCGGTGACGAGCGTTCGAAGGACGCCGAAGCCCTCATCGTTCCCGCGCGTGACGGTGCGTTGCGTGTGATCGGTGCGGCCACGCGGGCAGGGGTGCGACGTGTCGTCATGACTTCGGCCGCCAACGCGGCCAGCCCGGCGTCGTACACCTCGGAGGGCGTGACGGACGAAACGTTGTGGACGATCGACGACCCGTCGCTGTCGGCGTACCGGCGGTCGAAGACACTGGCGGAGAAGGCGGCATGGGACTTGATGGCTGACTACGACGGCCCGACCGAGCTGACGACTGTGCTCCCCGGCGCAGTGTTCGGCCCGATCCTGACCGCCGACAACATCGGCAGCACGCAGATCATTCAGCGGATGCTGCAGGGCAAGACGCGGGGCGCCCCCAAGATCGGCCTGGAAGTCGTGGATGTGCGCGACTTGGTGGACCTGCACATCCGCGCGATGACCTCTCCCGACGCAGCCGGACAGCGGTTCCTGGGCACAGGCGAGTTCATCTGGATGAGCGAGATCGCCCAAGCGCTCAAGACCGAGCTGGGTGAGAAGGCGGCCTCGGTTTCCACCCGCGAACTGCCGAACCTCGCGGTGCGGATCGCGGCGCTGTTCGACCCGTCGTTGCGGGCGATCACGATCTCACTCGGACGACGCAACCGGCACAGCACCGCGAAAGCCGAGCGCGTGCTGGGTTGGAAGCCGCGCCCCGCAGCGAGGACGGCTGTCGAGTGCGCCGAGAGCTTGATCGCGCACGGGGTGGCCTGATGCGGGAAGGAGAGCCAGCGATGACCGCGACAGCCGTCCCCTTGAGCAGCCCTCGGAGCACCCGCCGATGGTGGATGCTCGCCACGATCGGCGTGGCGCAGCTCATGGTTTCCCTCGACTCCACGATCATGAACGTCGCCCTCCCCTCGATACAGGACGACCTCGGGTTCAGCGACGGGGTTCGCTCCTGGATCCTCACCGCCTACGCCCTCGCCTTCGGCAGTCTCCTCCTAGGGGGCGGACGGCTCGCCGATCGGTTCGGCAGGCGCCGCGTCTTCTTCGTCGGTCTCATTGGCTTCGCGGTCGTCTCAGCGATCCGCGGCGTCGCTGTGGACTTCGGCATGCTCGTCGCCGCCCGCGCCGCACAAGGAGTGTTCGCTGCGCTCCTCACCCCGGCTACCCTCGCGCTCGTCACAACCAACTTCCCGCATGGCCCCGACCGGGCGCGGGCGTTCGGCATCTACGGCGCCATCAGCGGCGCTGGTGGTGCGATCGGTTTGGTCGTCGGCGGCGCGCTGACCGAGTACCTGTCGTGGCGGCCGACGATGTTCGTCAACGTGTTCTTCGCGATTCCGGCGGTGATCGCGGCGTTTATGCTGATCGCGGCAGACGAGGACTCCCGCCGCGTGCGGCTCGACCCGTTCGGCACCCTGACCGTGTCGCTGGGTCTGTTCGCTCTCGTCTACGGGCTGACCAACGCTGGCCACGATGGCTTGACCGCGCCGCTCACGATCGTGCTCCTCGCCAGCGGAGTCGTGCTGCTCGTGGCGTTCGGCCTGTGGCAGGCTCGCGCGAGTGCACCCCTGCTCCCGCTGCGCGTGCTCGTCGACCGAGACCGGGCGGGCGGGCTGATCGTGCTGTTCATCGGTATCGCGGGCTTGCTCGCCGTGATCCTGCTGAGCGTCTACTACGTGCAAGGCGTTCTAGGTTGGAGCGTGGTCCGAACCGGCATTGCGTTCCTCCCGGAGCCAGCTGCGATGGTCCTCGCTGGAGTCTTCGTCGGGCCGCGCCTCGTCCGCCGACTCGGAGCCAAGGTCGTCGTGCCGGTGGGACTCGTCGTCGCAGCAGCGGGGATTCTCCTCCTGACCCGGCTGGACGGGACCAGCGACTACGCGTACGACATCCTTCCCACCCTCGTCCTGCTCGGCCTTGGCCTGGGACTGTCCTTGCCGGTCGCCATCGGGCTGGCTACTCGGGGTTTGCGGAACGACGACGCGGGCGTCGGCTCCGCCCTCGTCGGAACAGTGCAGCAAGTAGGTGGTTCGATCGGCGTTGCCGTCATCAACGCAATCGCAACCTCGGGGGCCGCTGCCTACTTCGCGACCGCGACCACATCACGCACCGCGCCGATCGACGCCATCGTCTACGGTGACGTCCGGGCGTTCGCGGTCGTGGTCGCACTGTTGGTGGCCGCCGCGCTCGTCGCAGGTCTGCTGCTGCGTCGACGCTCGCGTGAGGAGGAACCGGCGGCGGACAGCGTGCAGCGTGAAAGGATCAGCATGTGAGCGCCCCCAGGTCGAAGAGCACTCGCAGGGACTCGGTTCGGAATCGGGAGTTGCTCATCGAGGCCGCCCGCGAAGTCTTCGCCCAGCAGGGGTTCGGCGCCACGCTCGACGACATCGCACGGCACGCCGGTCTCGGTACGGGCACTGCTTACCGCCACTTCGCGAATAAGCACGCGATCGCCGCGGAGGTGCTTCGCGAAGCCACCGAACAGATCGTCATCGACGCCCGTGAAGCGCTCGATGTTGACGATCCGTGGGATGCGCTCGCGCAGTTCTTCGAGCGCACAGCCGCGCGCCAAGCGGCCGACCGCGGACTCTATGAAACTCTTACCGGCCAAGGGGACTACGAGGCACAGGCACGCATCTGGCCCCAGATCGTTGCCACTGTCACCGAGCTGTTCGACCGCGCGCAGCGCTCGGGGGCCGTGCGATCCGACGCTGCGCCCCAAGATGTCGCCGCGATCCTCGCCATGATGGGCCCCGCGTTCGAGATGAGTCGCGAGATCGGCCCGGATCTTTGGCGACGCTACCTGGCCCTCTTCCTAGATGCGCTCCATGCTGGTCGCCATCACGACCTGCCAGTGCCGCCACCGCCGGTGGAGTCGCTTGACGCCATCCTCCGGGCTGGCAAGCGACGCAACTGAACTCGCACCCCTTACGGCTCACGACGTTATGCCGCCGTCGGAACCCCGCCCGCCAATCACCGCTGCGTGGCAACGAATCACCAGCCGCACCTCATCGCCCTGGGCATCCTGGTAGTCATGGACCGGTCACGACCTGGAGACGCAGACGGAGTGGAAAGGCGCTTTTCATGGCTGGACTGGCGACCCGGTACCTCTACCTCACCCGGCACGCCGAACCGTTGCCCGGAGGGGATGGCTTGAGCGCTCTCGGACGTCGGCAGGCCGATCTGCTCGGGCGACGGCTGAGAGGCGCGCCGCTGTCGGCGCTCTACCACGGTCCGCTCTCCCGGGCGGCGGAGACGGCGCAGCTGATCAGCGAACAGCTCGGCGGCGTCAAGCCCGAGGAGTCGGAGGTCGTCGGCGACTACGTTCCGCACTCCCCCGGCAAGGCCGAGCTTCCGGAGGAGTGCGCGGACTTCCTCTTGGACTTCGTCGCTCAGTTTCCACCGGAGGAGCGCGAGCGCGGGTTGACGTTCTCACGCGAGGCGCTCAAGCGTTTCGCCGGTCCGGTCGAGGGAGAAGAGGATCAGCACGTCCTGCTGGTGACCCACAATTTCCTCATCGGCTGGCTGGTTCGTGCTGCTCAGGATGCGCCCGACTGGCGTTGGCTGGGGCTGAACCACTGCCATGCGGCCTTGACGGTCATCCGGTACGCACCGGGCCGACCGTCGTCCGTGCTGTTCTACAACGACATGTCGCACCTCCCAGCCGAACTGCGCTGGACCGGCTTCGACCCCGACCTGAGCGCCCAGCTGCGCGGAATCTCCTGACCGAGCTAGATCCGTCGACGGTTGATATCGCGGTGGCGGGCTCCGGCCGATCAGGCAGTCGTCAGTGGGCTGCGCACGCCGTGTCAGGTCGGTGTCAGGTCGGCCGATGACAGTGGTCGCATGACGAATTCAGCTCTCGTCGGGTGCCTGTGGGCGCATTCCACGTTCAAGGGGCGAGCGTGACCGCGACCAACTCACGCCAGCTCGCCTGCGCCCCCTCCTGCGTCGCCTCGGTGAACCGCGCGTCACCGAGGCGATGTCGCGTGGCCTGCTCAATCCGGGCCACATCCGGTTGGGAACGATCCTTCAGACCGCGCACTCCGGCGCTCGCCGCGAGCAGCCGCGCAGCCTGCTCGTGCTCTTCGTTGCGCAGCGCCAAGTCCGCGATCCCGACGAGTACCTGCGCGATCGAGGGTGCGTATCCCGCCTCGGACACCGCTTGGTAGGCCGCGATGCGGTGTTCGCGGGCCTCGCCGAGATCCTCGGCAAGGTATCCGAGCAGGTCTTGTACCGCCGCGCGGATGTTTGCCCGTTGGGCATCGCCCAGCACCGCTGTCGCGACGTCGAGTTGCCGGTGTGCCTGCTCGGCGTTGCCGCTCCAGCGCGCGAGCTCCGCTTTCGACAGGGCCAGCTCGGCCAGCGCATTCGGCCAAGCGACTCGTTCCGCGTACCGCTGCGCCTCGGCCATCGCAGCCGCGCTCGACTCCGCATCGCCCAACAGCCAGTACAACTGGGCCTGTCGCGACCGCATCGGCACGACATCCTCGACAGCACCGACCTCGGTGACGACCGCGATCGCCTGTTCGTAGTGCTGGCACGCACCGGCGAACTCACCGCGCACGGCCATTCGATCCGCCACTTCCGTCAAGGCGAACGAAATCCCCCACCGCTCGCCGATCGCGCGGAACTCGGTGAGTGCCATCTCCAGATACGCGTCCGCGTCCCGCTCGTCCTGGCCAACCGCGATCCGCATCTTGCCGAGTTGCAGCCGGGCGACGGCGCGTACCCAGGGATCCTCGTCGGCGAGCAGTGGTTCGAACGCGGACACGAATGCGTCCGGCCCGTGCAACAGGCGTTCCAGTGCGGCGACGAACCCCAGCAGCGGGTGACGGCTCTGACTGCGCTGGGTGAATCGGTACGCCTTCCGGATCCACTCCGCCGCCTGGTACGGGTCACTCCGCCCGGAGGTCATGAAAAAGGAGACGAATGCATGCACCTTGGCCCGGATCTCCTCGGCCACCTCGCCGGGCGCGTCAGTCGCCGCCATGATCAGTTCGTTGCCCTCGGCCTTGTGCCCGCCGAACCACCAGTACCACCCAGCGGACGCCGCGAGCCGCATCGCCCCGCGCGCCTCGCCGACCGCTAGCGCATTGCGCATCGCGGCACTGATGTTGTCGTGCTCGACCTGAAGCGTGGCAAGCCATTCCAATTGCTCGGCGCGGCGAAGATGCGGCTCCGCGGCTTCGACGAGTTCGGTGAAGTACGCGAGATGCGCGTGGCGCGCGAGATCCGCCTCCCCCGCCTCCAGAAGCCGGTGTCCGGCGTACTCCTTGACCGTGCCCAGCATCCGGTAGCGCGGCGCTTTGTCGCCTTTGGTGACCACGAGCGACTTCTCGGTCAGCGCGGTCAGCAACTCAAGCACGTCCCCCGCGTCGGCCGAATCGCCCGCGCAGACCCGCTCGGCCGCTTCCAAGCTCGCACCACCGGAGAACACCGAGAGCCTGCGCAGGACCATCCGTTCGGCATCGGTGAGCAGTTCCCAGCTCCAGTCGATCACCGCGCGCAGCGTCCGGTGCCGGGGCAGCGCGGTGCGGCTGCCGCCGGTCAGCAGGCGGAAGCGGTCGTCGAGCCGGTCTGCGAGCTGATCGAGGGTCACGGTGCGCAACCTGGCCGCGGCGAGTTCGATGGCCAGGGGCATCCCGTCCAGCGCCCGGCAGACGCGCGCCATGGTCGACAACGTGCGGGCGTCGGTCGCGAGGTCCTTGCGCACGGCGCTGGCTCGGTCCAGCAGCAGCCGGACGGCCGGAGAGGACTCGATCTCGCCGGGGTCGGTGTCCCGCGCAGGCAGGGCCAACGGCGCGACGGCCCACAGTTCCTCACCGGTGATGCCCAGGGGTTCCCTGCTCGTCGCGAGGATCCGCAGCCGCTGGCACTCTCCGAGCACGCGATGGGCGAACTTCGCCGCGGACTCGATCACGTGCTCGCAGTTGTCCAGAATCAGCAACGCCTCCCGCTCGCGGATCGCGGCGATGACCCGGTCCGTCGGCTCCGCGTCCGGTGCCTCGCCGAGCAACGCATCCCGGAAGCCGAGCCCGCCGAGCGTCGCCTGCGCCACGTCACCGTCCGCGCCGATGGCCGCGAGTTCGACCAGCCATGCCCCGTCCGGCAGGTCACCGAGCAGCGTGCGCGCGGTTTCCGCGGCAAGCCTGGTCTTCCCCGCGCCGCCCGGCCCGATCAGGGTGGTGAGCCGATGTTCGGCGATGAGTTCGCGGACCGCGGCGACATCAGCGTCCTTGCCGACGAAGCTGGTCAGCTCGGCACGCACGTTGGTCTTCCGGTTTTCCTCCCGCTTTCCCAACTCGCCCCGCAGCAGCGCGACGTGCAATGCGGACAGCTCCGCTGAGGGGTCGACGCCCAGCACGTCGGCCAGGGTTTCCCTCGTGCGCTGGTACACCAGCAGCGCCTCGGTGTGGGGGCCGGGGGGGGCGCGGGGGGGGCGCAGCGCGGCGGCCCGCCCGGGGGGGGGCCGGGGGGGGGGGCCCCCCGCGGGGGGGTGGGCGCCCCCCCCCCCCCCCGGGGGGGGGGTCCCCCGGGGGCGCTGCAACCCCCCCCGCGCCGGGGGGCCGCCCCGGGCCGCCACGAGGGCGCGCATCAGCGCGGCGACAAGCCGTTCTCGTACCGGGTGCGCGGCCACCAAGTCGGTCAGTTCCGCGACCAGCCCCGCACCGTGGCCAAGGCTGATTTCCGCGTCGAACCGATCCTCCAAGGCTGTCAGACGTATCCCCTCAAGCCGGGTGACCGCCGCGTCAAACGCCGCACTGTCCTGCAAACCGACGTCCTGCATGGCCGCACCGCGCCACAATGCGAGGGCCTCGCGCAGCCGCCGTGGATCCTCGTCGTTGGGGGCCTGGCCGACGAGGCGTTCGAACCGCACGGCGTCGACAGCGTCGGGTTCCACCGTCAACCGGTAGCCGTTCGTCTGCCCCTCGACCAACCCTTCCGGCAGCGCCTTCCGCAGCCGGGAAACCAAGCGCTGCAAGGCATTCGCCGCGTCGGCGGGCGGGCGCTCACCCCAAATCCAATCGACGAGCCTCGCCTTCGGGACTACGTGACCTGCTTCGAGCGCCAGGGCGATCAACAGTCCGCGCAACCGGGCGCCCGGCACGTCGGCTAGGACGCCGTCATCCGTGCGAACCTCGAATGATCCGAGCAACCCAATCTGCACCTGGCTGATTTTGCCACGGGCGATTGGCATGGTTCCGATTGTTGACGCGGCGCAGCAGGTTGCCGAGGCCGACCACGTCCCCGGCATGGTCGGTGTCAGAGCCGTGTCAGTCGCGTGTCAGGTCCGTCGGCGAATGTGGCCGCAACAACCGCCGCGAAAGGAAATCCGATGAGCCAAACGGTTCCCATCCCGCACGGCCTCGCCATGGAACGCGATGCGGGCCCCTTCGACCCGCCCCGCGAGATCACCCGGCTCCGGGAGGCTCGCCCGGTCAGTCCCATAGTCATGCCCGACGGTCACGAGGGCTGGATCGTCACCGGCTACGACGCGGTCCGCGAGCTCATGGCCGACACCCGGTTCAGCTCCCGCCAGGACATCGGCATTCTCCACCTGCCCTACGAGACTCCTGGCATGCCGGTCCAGACCGAACCGTCTCCGCAGACGCCGGGCCTGTTCATCGCCATGGATCCGCCGGACCACACCCGGCTGCGGCGCAAGCTCACCGGCGCCTTCACCGTCAAGCGCATGAAAATGCTCGAAGATCAGATCATCGACATCGCTGAGCGGCAACTGGACGAACTGGCCCGCCTGACCCCGCCGGTCGACCTGGTCAAGGAGTTCGCGCTGCCGGTGCCGTCCCTGGTGATCTGCGAACTGCTCGGTGTCCCCTACGCGGACCGGGAGACCTTCCAGGTCAACTCCGCCAAGATCTTGGTCAAGGACCAGTCGCTCGACGAGAAGATCGCCGCGTACGGCGCAATGACCACGTACCTGGCCGAACTGGTCACGCGCAAGCGCGCCGAACCCGGCGAGGACATCCTGTCCGACCTGGCCCGCGATGACGACCTCACCATCGAGGAGCTGGTCGGCATCGGCTTCCTGCTGCTGCTCGCGGGCCACGAGACCACCGCCAACATGCTGGGACTGGGCACCTTCGCGCTCTTGGAACACCCAGAGCAGCTGGTCGAACTGCGCGCCCACCCGGAGCTGCTGCCCGGTGCCGTCGAGGAACTCATGCGCTACCTGTCCGTGGCCGACATCTTCTACCGCTACGCCGCGGAGGACATCGAACTCGGCGGCGAGACGATCGACAAGGGGTCGACCGTCGTGGTCTCGCTGCTCGCCGCCAACCGCGACCCCCAGCGCTTCGACAACCCCGACACCCTGGACATCCACCGCAATGCCCGCGGTCAGCTGGCCTTCGGCCACGGCGTCCACCAATGCCTCGGCCAGCAACTGGCCCGCGTCGAGATGCGCGCCGGTTTCGGCGGACTGCTGCGCCGCTTCCCGACCCTCAAGCTCGCCATCCCCGCCAGCGAGGTGAAACTCCGGACCGACATGAACATCTACGGCGTCCACGAACTGCCGGTCACCTGGACGGAAACGGCCCGGTAGAACCGTCGGCCGAGGGTGGGAACGCGCCTTGCGGGCCTGTCTTGCGGATCATCCCGGTGCGCGGCCCTGTCGACGGAATGCGTCGACAGGGCTCTTCGCGTTATGCCATTGGGAAGCGCCGCGTCGACTGATCCCGGTAGTCGGGAGTGCTCGCGGCTACGACTGTTCGACCTCGGAGTGTGTCGTCAGCAGCGTTTGAACGCGCTGCATGACGTCGAGCTGTGCGGGTTGTACAGGTCAACGAGGGCCTTCCCGATCGTCTTCATGGCGAATGCCTCGCCGCGAGGCGCGTCGTAGGTCGGTGCGCGCAGGTCCGGGTGCTCGTCGAATAGTTCTCGGAGGTAGGGCGCCATGCGCTCGGCGATGTCCTGGCGGGTCTGCTCGTCGGCGGAGTGTCCCGCTGGCGGTAGCAGCCGCTGTCCGGCGCCGCGCTGGATGTGACTCGCGCCACGCTGATCTCGGCTTGAGTGTGCCGCAACGGCACGAGTTCTCCTGGGTCCACCGCACCGCATCGCCTCTTAGCGACGGAAAGGACCGACCCATGATCGACCAGCAGGACACCCGCGAGGCCGACCAGCCCACCGAGCCGGTGCCCACCGGGCAGGCCGCAGCGCAGCCGACATTGCTCGACCAGATGGGCGGCCCGATGGGGTTCGTCTACTCGACCGTCCCGGTCGTCGTCTTCGTCGCGGCCAACGCCTTCCTGCCGCTGCTGATGACGATGGGCGTCTCGATCGCCGCCGGGCTGGCGCTCACCGGGTTCCGGTTGCTGCGCGGGGAGCGCTTCTCCTCGGCGGTCGGCGGGCTGGTGGGGATCGCGGCCGCCGTAGGCATCGTCGCGCTGACCGGGTCGGCGAAGGACTTCTTCGTGATCGGGATCTGGGCGGCGCTGGCTGGCTTCGTCGTCACGTTCGGCTCGGTGCTGGCCCGCCGACCGCTGACCGGCGCGATCTGGAACCTGATGCACGGTGGAAAGCACGCCTGGCGTGATGACAAAGTCTCGCTGCGCGCGCACGACGTCGCCACATTTGCCGCCGCGGCCGTGTTCGGTGCCCGGTTCGTCGTCAGCGAGTGGCTGTACCTCGCCGACTCCACCACCTGGCTGGCCGTCGCCAAGATCGCGATGGGGACGCCGCTGACGGTGTTGGCCGCGCTGGTCGTCGTCTGGGCGTTCCGGCGCACCACCAAGCGCCTCGTCAGCCACGTGTGACGGAAAATGCTCCGTCCAGGTATTGAGTGTGCCGCGACGGCCGAGTGTTTCGTCGGTGTTGATATGACCACCCGTTCGCCGAGGCAGACCTCAGCTGTGCGCTCGATGTCGTGTGCGTGCGTCCCGCCTCGGTGGACTGACCGATTGGAGTCTGGATGACTGGGGTACCGAATCGAGGGTCCCTGCCCAAGTCGATCGAGGTCGAGGAGTTCTTCGCGGATCCGGAGTTCTCCGGTGCGTCGATCTCGCCGGACGGGACGAGGATTGCGTACCTGGCGCCGAAGTACGGCCGGACGAACGTGTGGGTGCGGGGGATCGACGAAGAGCACGAGGACGCGGTGTGCGTCACGCACGACTCGCGGCGCGGCATCAAGACCTACTACTGGACCGACGATCCGCGTTGGCTGCTGTACCTGCAGGACACCGACGGCAACGAGGACTGGCACCTCTACCGGGTTGACCTCGATGCGCCGGACGAGCCAGCAGTCGACCTGACACCGATGCCGCCGGGATCGCGCGTGTTCGCCGCCGAGCCGCTTAAGTCGGTCCCTGGGAGCGTGCTCGCCTGGATGAACCAGCGCCCCATGTTCATCGACCTGTTCCGGATCGACGTCGCCACCGGCGAGACGACACTGCACCTGGAGCAACCCGAGCCGGGGGACAACATTCTGGTCGATCGTGACGGCGAGGCGGCGTTCCACTCCGTGCTGGCCGACGACGGCATCTACGAGTTCTACGCGATCGACCCCGGCACGGGGGAGAAGCGCCTCCTTCGCCGGTTGGGTGGCGCGGAGTACCCGGTGGGGGTGCCGCTGCAGGTGGTGACGCCCGATGGAAAGGGCCTGCTGGTCGGCGCCTACCAGGACTCCGACGATCTGCGGCTCGTCCGCATCGACCGGGAGACCGGCGAGGAGACCGTGGTCGCCGCCGTGGACGGGAACAGCCTGTGCACCCTGGGGCTGGTGGATCCCCGGCTGCCTCCGACCCTGTTCATCAGCCAGCGAACCGGAGAGGCCATCGCGGCCCGCTTCGTCGGCGACCGGCCCAGGATCGAGGTGCTGGACCCGCATTTCGCTGCGGTCTACGCCGAACTGGCGAAGCTTTCCGACGGCGTGCTGGGCACGGTGTCGTCGGACGAGTCGGAGCAGCGGTGGGTCGCGACGTTCATCCACGACCGCGAACCAGGACTGACCTGGTTCTACGACCACGGCACGGGAGAGAGCCGACTGCTGTTCCGCCCGTACCCGCGGCTGGACCCGGCTGACCTGGCCCCCATGACGGCGGTCCGCTTCCCGGCCCGCGACGGGCTGCCGCTGCACGCGTTCCTGACGCTGCCGGTCGGCGTCGAGCCCGAGGAGCTGCCGTTGGTGCTGCTCGTGCACGGCGGCCCGTGGGCGCACGACTCGTGGACCTACAGCCCGCCGGTGCAGTTCCTGGCCAACCGCGGTTACGCGGTGCTGCAGGTCAACTTCCGCGGCTCCTCGGGCTACGGGAAACGGCACATCACGAGTGCGATCGGCGAGTTCGCGGGCCGGATGCACGACGACCTGATCGACGCCGCGGACTGGGCGGTGGCGCAGGGCTACGCCGACCCGGACGGCATCGGCATCGCCGGAGGCTCCTACGGCGGTTACGCGGCGCTCGTCGGCGTCACGGTCACCCCGGACTACTTCGCTGCCGCGGTCGACTACGTGGGCATCTCGAACCTGGCGAACTTCATGCGGACCCTGCCGCCGTTCACCAAGCCCGCCTTGGCCAACAGTTGGTACCGCTACGTCGGCGACCCCGAGGACCCCGCCCAGGAAGCCGACATGCTGGCCCGCTCGCCCGTCACCATGATCGACCGGATCCGCACCCCGCTGCTGGTAGCCCAGGGCGCCAACGACGCCCGCGTGATCCAGGAGGAGTCCGACAACATCGTCACGCCCCTGCGGGAACGCGGCGTCCCCGTCGAGTACATCGTCGCCGCCGACGAGGGCCACGGCTTCGAGAACCCCGAGAACCAGATCCGGCTGTTCCGCGCCATCGAGCAGCACTTCGGCGAGCACCTAGGCGGCCGCCACGACACCGCCGCCTCGGCATAGACACCGCGCGGTCACGGCGAGGTCGAGTCCGAGCACGGATCGGCGGAATCGCGGACGATCAGGAGCGTCCACCGCTCTCCGGCAACCCCCAACGCTCGTGCCAGCGAGCAGTTGCGGTCCGTGTAGGTGCTGGGGAGGAACAGTCATCCTACCGTGTCAGTTCACTCACTGAACTAAACCGTGCTAAGGTGGATCAGTTCACTGACTGAACTAATACTGGAGCGGGCTGCCCGATGCACACCCCGATCATCATCGTCGACCTCGCCGACATCTCGGCTGAGCGCTGGTAGTGGCCTGCGGCAGCGGTCGCCCTCGTCGCTCGCGATCGGGCCACCCACCTCTTGACGCTAAGGAGTTGCTTGAATGAAGCCAGCCCTGAACCGAAGTGTGGCGGTGACCGGGCTCGGCGTCGTCTCGCCGGTCGGCATCGGCGTGAACGCGTTCTGGGAAGGACTGTCGCGTCCCACCGCGGCCGCGAACGTGCGGCGGCTCAGCGATTTCGACCCACGGCGCTGGATGTCGCACAAGCAGGCCCGAACCTCCGACATCGCAACGCAAATGGCCGTCGCGGCCGCGGATGAGGCATTGGCGGACGCCGGGCTGCTCGGGCACGCCGAGAGTGCTGATTCCGTCGGCTTCGCACCACACCTGATCGGCGTTGATCCCGAACTCGCCGCGGTCAGCTTGGGGACCGGCATCGGCGGCGTAGCCACGTTGGAGTCGCAGGCGGAGATCCTGAACCGGCAGGGCGAGCGCAGGGTCTCCCCGCATGTCGTACCCATGACCATGCCCAACGCGGGTGCCGCCGCGCTGAGCATCCGCTACGGGCTGCTTGGCAGCGCTGCGGTGATCACCACCGCCTGCGCGGCCGGTACCGACGCCATCGCCGCAGGGGCCAGGCTCGTCGCTGCGGGCGCTGCCGATCTCGTG
The DNA here is from genome assembly GCF_022678645.1 of Saccharopolyspora soli. GTDB lineage: Bacteria > Actinomycetota > Actinomycetes > Mycobacteriales > Pseudonocardiaceae > Saccharopolyspora > Saccharopolyspora soli. Next base: position 48,882 of record NZ_JALBWV010000043.1, read on the forward strand.
ATCGCTGGCGGGAGCGATTCCAGTCTCACCCCGACGTGCATCGCCGGGTTCACCAACATGCGTGCGCTGAGCCGCAGCGGAATTTCCCGTCCGTTCGATGCGCACCGAGATGGCCTCGCCGCCTCTCAAGCCAGCGGCATCATCGTGCTGGAACCCTTCGACCTCGCCCGAGCGCGGGGAGCGCGTATCTACATGACCATTGACGGCACGGCCTCCACTGCCGACGCGCACCACGTCACCGCACCCGCTCCTCATGGGGCCGGAGCCGAGCGATGCATGCGGATGGCGATCGAGGACGCTGGCTACCGTCCGCAGGACATCACCCATGTCAACGCGCACGGCACTTCGACGGCCCTCAACGACGCCGCCGAAGCCCACGCCATCCGCCGCGTCTTCGGTACCTCCCGTCCGGTCGTGACAAGCGTCAAGGGGGCCACCGGACATTCATTCGGCTCATCCGGGGCAGTGGAGGCAGTCGCCGTCGCGCTGACGATCGTCAACGAGCTCATCCCGCCGACACTCGGACTGTCCATACAGGACCCCGAGCTCGACATCGACGTGCCGCGTGAGCTGACGCCTTGGACGCCTCGGCCCGTGCTGTCCAACAGCTTCGGCTTCGGCGGACACAACGGCAGTCTCGTGCTCTCGCCGCCCGCCTGAGATCGACCGGGCCGAAGCGACAGCGACAAGCCCAGATCGCCGCATCACCATGCGCTACAACAATCCCGGCTGACGCGGTCGTGTCGGTTCATAGCCTTCAGTTTTGTCATGCCTTGGCGTGCATGCGTTCCTGAGCCCATTCCTCGAAGTTGGTCAGCGGGATGCCCAGGTCTCTCGCGTACTGCGGGCGGCCCGGCTGGCCTGCCGCGTTCAGCCACTCGTGCGACGCGCCCATTGCTGGCATCCCGGCGGCGAGGGCCTGCTGTTCGGTCATGTCCGGCGCGGACAGTCGAGTGCCCAGGGCGCGCGAGAGGACTTCGGCGATCTCCGTCATCGACAGGTAGTCGCTCGCCAGCTCCAGTTCGATCCCGTTGAACCGCTCCGGCGTGGCGATGGCCGCGGCGGCTGCCGTGCCGATGTCGTCTACCGCGACCAGGGACAGTCGGGTGTCGGGGTTGAGGACGCTGACCAGGCCGCCGTCGATGCCGCGCGGGAACAGGAACGCCATGGACGGCAGGAAGTTCTCCATGAAGAATCCGGGCTTGAGGAGCGTCCAGTGGGGGAAGCCTGCCGCGCGGACCCGGTCCTGGATCGCGGCCTTGGCACCGAGGGTGGGTTCCATCGAAGCCCAGCGGCCTTCGGCCCAGCCGGGAGTTTCGGTGTGCTGACCGGCGCCGGTGACGGACGTGTGCACGAACTGCGGCACTCCGGCGGCCAACGCGGCCTCGATGAGGTTGACGCCCTGGGTTACCTCGCCCGCGAAATCGAAGCCTTCTGCGGTCATGGCGGGCATCTGCACGGAGAAGACGGCGCGGGCGCCCTCGGCGGCCCGGATCACGGAATCGCGGTCGTGAAGATCGCCGGTGACCAGTTCGGCGCCGAGTGCCTCGACGGCCTTGGCCCGGTCGGTAGCCGGGTCGCGCACCAGGGCGCGGACGGGAACACCTGCCGCGCGCAGGGCGCGGGCGGTGGCGCCGCCCTGTTTGCCGGTGGCGCCGGTGACCAGGACGGGCGCGGGATCTGCGGACATGCTGCTCCTCGGGTACTCGCCGATTAAACGGCGGGGTCCGCCGTTTCCGCTCCGGTACGATATGGCGGGGCCCGCCATTTAGCAAACCTGGAGGTGACGCCATGCCCGAGCGCCAGCGTGCGGACGCCCGGCGCAACTACACGCGCATCCTCGCCGTGGCTGAGGAGGAGGTCGCGACCCGTGGTGCTGGCGCCTCTTTGGAACAGATCGCCCGCACCGCGGGGGTGGGCTCAGCGACCGTGCGCCGACACTTCCCCACTCGCCGCGCGCTGTTGGAGGCGGTCTCGCGGAAACGTATCGAGGCCCTGTGCGTCCGCGCCCACGATCTGACCGGCGAGGGCGACAGCCGCAACGCGCTCCTGGAATGGCTCAGTGACGTCGTCACCTACTGCGTCTCCGCCCGAGGACTGGCGGCCGCGCTGGCCTACGACGACACCGAGACCGACCCGGCGCACGAGAACACCTGCTCGGCGGCGCTGGAAGAAGCCGCAGAACCACTGCTGCGCCGCGCCGCACTGGATGGCACGGTCGCAACAAGCGTCACTGTCGCAGACCTGATCACGCTGATCGTCGGCATCGCCCTGGCCACGGAGCACTACCCGAACCCGGCCGCCGCAGCGGACCGGCTGTTCCGGCTGGCCGTGGCCGGACTGAGCCCGCAGATCTGAACAAACCGCTCGCAGCGTCCGTCGGCGGCATGACAGGGGGAGGTTCTAATGTCCTTGCCTGTGACTGAAACTTCCTCGTACCTCGGTGCGACCGCGGATGCTTACGATGCCGTCGCTGTCCGCTATGCCGAACTCCCCCGCGACGACCTTGACACTCTTTCGCTGGATCGCGCGGTGCTCGCCGCCTTCGCCGAGCTCGCGCGGGCCGATGGCGGGCGCGTCGCAGAGTTGGGATGTGGCCCTGGGCGTGTGACCGCGCACCTGCGGGACCTGGGGTTGGACGTCTTCGGCATCGACCTTTCGCCGGTGATGATCGACCTCGCCCGCGAGGCGTACCCGGACCTGCGGTTCGAGGTCGGCTCCATGGACGCCCTGGACCTGGCCGACGGTGCGCTGAACGGCATCGTGTCCTGGTATTCGGTCATCCACACCCCGCCGCGGGATTTGCCCTCGTACTTCGCCGAGTTCCGGCGGGTGCTCGCGCCCGACCGCCACCTCCTGCTCGGTTTCTTCGAGTCGGAGGGTGAGCCGGTTACCGCGTTCGACCACAAAGTTACGACGGCCTACCGGTGGCCGATCGACGACCTTGCGGGGCTAGCTAGGGCAGCTGGATTCATCGAAGTCGGCCGGATGCTGCGCGAGCCGTGCGAGGAGGAACGCTTCCGCCGGGGCCATCTGCTGATGCGCAGCGGCAAGCAGCTCAGTTGATCGCCTGCCCGTGAAGGCTTGTCGAGCAGTCGCGAGTGCCGTGTGCAGCCCGGAAGCCTTTGCGGGCCTTGGTCATTCGATCAACCTTGTTGCGGATGCCTTGTCCGGCGCGGTTTTTGGGCGCGGTCGGCGGCCCTGGCGCGGCCGTAGTCGGCCAGGGCGTGGAAGGCCGCTTTGGGTTCCCAGGGCAAGCCCGAGTAGGTCGTCCCGGAGCGGCCTTGGTCGAGGACTTTCACGATGCCGTAGCTGGCCGTGTCGAAGTCGCGTTCGGGTTCGGCTGAAGTCGGCAGGTCCCAGCGGGCGAAGGTGTAGACGAAGGCCGCATCCACACCTTCCTCGTCGTAGATGTCGAGCAGTTCCAGCACGTACCTGGCCTGGTCTTGTTCGTCTCGCACGACGGCCGAGGTGAAGCGGACCGGGCGGGCGTGCTCGTCGTACTCGACGACGTCGCCGTTGCGCGAGGCGTGATCGGCCGCGCCGCGGTAGGGAGCGCAGCCGAATTCGGTGACGGCGAACGGTTTTCCCTGCGAGGTCTGCGCACGCAGGCTCTCGCGCAAGCCGGGCGCGGTGGCCGCGTCGCGGTAGCCCGCATCCGTGGCGATCATGTCGAAGGGGGCCCAGTCCACGCCTTCGAAGGGCAGCGATGCGTAGCTGACCGGGCCGCCGAACCGCTTGCGGACCTCGGTGACGGCCTGGGCGAGGAAGGCGTTGACGCGGGCACGCGTTTCGCGAAGCGCGGCGGTCCGGCACGCGGGGTCGGTGAGGGCGCGAAGCCGCTCCTCGTGATCGTCACCGGGCAGGAAGCCACTGTTGAACAGGCTGATCTCGGAGCCGGTGAGGAACACGACGGCGGCCCCTTCTCGACGTAGCCGCTCGGCGCGTTCGGCCCCGTCCAAGAGGAACTGCATCAGCTCGTCCGATGTGCGGCCGTTGGTGAACGGCGAGTACCAAACCTCCAGACCAGCCGCTGCGGCGTGTCGTGCGGCGGTTTCCAGGCGGTCCGGGTCGGCTCCGGTGATGCGCACCGCGTCGCAGTGCAGGTCGTCGCGGATGATCTGCATCTCGCGGCGCACGGTGTCCGGGTCGAAGGGCTCGTGGGTCGTCGTCCCGCAACTCGAAAAGCCGGTGTCGTAGTTGATGCCGTACACGCGCATGGAGGTCTCCAGCAGGTTTCGTCGAGCATGGCGACGCCAGACTAGATGAAAAATGCGTGCGCGCAAGTTTGCGTGCACGCACTCAAGGTGGGATGCTGAAACGGTGACGACACGTCGGACCGGGTTGCGCGAGCAGAAGAAACAAGCCACCCGCGAGGCGCTGCGCAGGGCGGCGCTGCGGCTGGCTCTTGAGCGCGGGCCGGACAACGTGCGCGTCGACGACATCGCCGAGGCCGCCGGGGTCTCGCCGCGGACCTACAACAACTACTTCTCCAGTCGCGAACAGGCGATCGTCGCCGCTGTCACCGCCGAACGCGAAACCCGAGTCGCGACAGCCGTTGTCGCCCGACCCGCACGCGTTCGCCTCGCCGACGCCGTCATCGAGGCGGTCGTGGCGCAGTACACCGATCCGAGCGAACCCGGTCGCGACGCGCTGCTGCTGATCATCACCTCTCCCGCGCTGCGCGACACGTTCGTCGACACCGCGACCGCGATGGAACACCCACTCGCCGACGCGATCGCCGAGCGGCTCCCCGGCGCCGATCGGTACACCGCCCGCGTGCTCGCCGCGAGCGTGGCCGCTGCGGTTCGCGTCGCACTCGAACGCTGGATCCAGCCCCCTGCCGCCGCGAATGGCGGGCTCGTCGTACCGTCCGGCTCGCTACCCGACCTTCTCCGCGCCGCTCTCGCGCCATTGACACCCGCGCTCAACGCTGCAGAAAAGCGGCCAAGCCAACGCTGAGCAGGCAGTCGGCGCGTCAGATGTTGGGTCGACTGGCAGGAAGCGGGAGATCGGCGTCGCGCACTCCTATTCCTGGATTCCATCCGAGGCGGCGCGAGATGCTGAACGCGCTGGCCAGCACGGGGGCGACGACGGTTGTGAGGTCGAGCGAGCCCGAGCGGACGACGACGGAGAGGGCCGCGACGACTCGTCCTTGCGCATCGACGATGCGGGCCGCGACCGAATCGGCCTCCTCTGTCGTCTCCTCGTGCACGGTTGCCGTTCCCGACCGCCAGCAAGCCGTGAGCTCGGCGCGCAGCTGCGCCGGGTCGGTCACTGTTCGCGGGGTCAACCTCGGGAGCTCCGCGGCGAGGACTTCTTCGATCAGCTGCCGCCCGCCGTGGGCCAGGAGGACCTTTCCCACCGCCGAAGTGTGCAGGGGGAGTCTTCCCCCGACGTGCGAGGCAAGGCCGACGGCGTTCCGGGCGGAGAAGCGCTCGACCACGACGGCTTCGTGGCCGTCGAGCACCGCGAGCTGCACGTGCTGGTGCAGCGCTTCATGGAGGTCCTCCATGAATGGCAGCGCGACCGTGCGCAGTGGCACCGAAAGCGGCGCGAGTGTGCCCAGCTCCCAGAGCCGCAGGCCGATCGTGAACTTCCCGTCCACCGTGCGATCTAGCGCGCCAGCAGCGAGAAGCTCCTGGACGAGCCGGTGCACCGTGGCATGCGGTAGCGCCGTGCGACGGGTCAAGTCGGCAAGGGACAGCACGCTGTTCTCCGGCCGGAACGCGAACAAGACCTGCAGCAGCCTGGAGCTGACGCTGCGCCCCGGCTCGTTCGTGCGTGGCATGACACCTCCGTCCGACCTGCTGGCGAGTTGAACTGTAGCTCCGCCGTCCCGACCACGGGTCGGGTTGTCCGTTCAATGAACAACGGCGTTCTCGCATGGTGGCGGATGTGCCCACAATCGCCAACCCGAACGAGACGAAGGAGGGAGCGCCGATGTCAGTGTCGTTCGCGCATCAGCCTCGGATCGCCGTTGTTGGTGGCGGCATCGGGGGACTGGCCGCCGCCGCGTTCCTGGGCCGTGCGGGGCTGCGGGCCACCGTTTACGAGCAGGCGCCCGAACTAGGCGAGGTCGGAGCCGGGCTCGTCGCCAGCCCGAATCTCGTCCTGCTCCTGCGCCGGCTCGGCGTGCTGGACCGGTTGCTTGAGTGCGCCGTCCCGATCGAGGTGGGGTGGGAGTTCCGCCGGTGGGAGGACGGCCGCGTGCTGTCCGCCGAGAACCTCGATGCCTGTGAACGACTGTACGGAGAACGGACCTACACCGTGCACCGCGCCGACCTGCTGAACGTCGTCCAGGCCGCGATTCCGGAGGGATCGGTCCGGCTCGGTATGCGTTGCCTGGCGGTGGAAATCGGGGACGACGGCGCGGTGCTGACCTTCGCCGACGGCAGCAGGGCGGCGGCCGACGTCGTGATCGGCGCCGACGGTGTGCACTCGACCGTCCGTGCAGCGTTGATCGGACCATCCCCTGCGACCTTCTCGGGGCTGTGCGCTTTCCGCGCGCTCGTCCCCGCTGAGCGCGCTCCGGACTTCGCCCGGCGCCTCGCCCACACGCTGTGGATCGGCCCTGATCACCACCTCGTCCACTACCCGATCTCGGCCGGAAAGATGATCAACATCGTCGCCTTCGCCCCGGCGGGCCAGGACGTCGTCGAGTCGTGGAGCGCGACCGCGACCAAGGAGGAGTTCTTGGCGGAGTTCGAGGGTTGGGACCCTCGGCTTCGCGAACTGCTCCACGCTTCCGGCACACCGGGGCGGTGGGCTCTGCTGGACCGCGCGCCGCTGGAGCGGTGGAGCCGGGGTCGCGTCACGCTCCTCGGCGACGCCGCGCACCCGATGTTCCCGTTCTTCGCCCAAGGCGCCGCCCAGTCGATCGAGGATGCCGCCGTGCTCGCCCGGTGCCTGGCGGCCGACCTCGCGGATCCGTCCGGAGCACTGCTGCGTTACCAGTCCATCCGCCGGGAACGGACCGCCCGCATCCAGGCGGTCAGCCATCAGCGGGCCGACCTCAACCACCTCGCCGACGGCCCGGAACAGCAGGCGCGTGATGCGTCACTCCGCGACTCGGACCCGTTGGCGGCCAACGGATGGATCTACGGCTACGACGCCGAACAGGCAGAAATGGAGGCTTCGCGGTGACACGTTGATCCCACTTCTCGAAGTCGGCGGTGTGATGTCGGTTTTGGGACTGGTCTCGACGGTGGCGCTGTACGTTGTTGTCGACCTCTTTTCATGGGTTCGGCGTTCGAAGGAGTCTGCGGCGTGGTCGTCACTTTCGATTCAACCGGCTTCCAGCGCGTCGATGAGACGACCTGGTTGCATCCCGCCAATGGGGATCGGATCAGCGTGAAACTCAAGAACACGCCGCTGGCCGAGTCGGCTTGGCTGGAGGACATCCCGACCATGCGGCGCAACCTCGCCTTCGAGTACGCGCGGTTCGGATGTCTCATCGAGGCCGAGCCGGTGGTGCTCGGCGGCGTTCGCGGAGTGTGCCAGGTGATGAAGGCACAGATACCGAACGCGCCCAGCGGACAGGTCTTCATGGCGAGCATCTTCCTGGCGAAGGCCGGTTGCCATGCGATGGTCAGCTGCTCCGCCGAGGAGACCGGGATCACCGGGGCGCGGGAGGTGACAGTCATGGTCAAGCTCGGCCTCGTTCACGGCGATGGCTGGGTCCTGCCGCATCCCTACGCACCCGAACTCCAGGGCGCCCTGCCGTTCCACCGCGGTGACGACCCGGCGTGGGACGCGCAGTTCCCCGACCATCCGCTGTCGCGGGTGCGGGCGCGGGTGGGGTCGATGCTGGCCACGGCGACGGTCGATCCCGCGTTCGCCGCCCTGCCCGACTTCGTCCCCAGCTCCAACCGGTGATCCGCCGAACGTGTCTACCGTGGACATAGGAGGTCTGGGCGGTGGGCAGGACGTGGCGGATCGGCCAGGTCGTCGACGGGCGTTACGAAGTCGTTCACGTGCACGACAGCGGCGGCATGGGTCTGGTGTACCGGGTTCGGCACCTGGAGTGGGGCGCGGATCTGGCGGTGAAGTGCCCCCGGGTGGAGCTGTTCGGCACCGAGGAGCAGCGGGAGCGGTTCATCGCCGAGGCGGAGATCTGGGTGTCGCTGGGCCTGCACCCGAACGTGTGCGGCTGCCACTACGTTCGCGTCCTCGACGGGATCCCGCGGGTGTTCGCCGAGTACGTCCCGGACGGCAGCCTGCGCGACTGGATTGACGATCGCCGCCTGTACGCCGGTGACCGGGCCGCTGTGCTCGCCCGCATCCTGGACGTGGCCGTGCAGTTCGCCTGGGGATTGGCGCACGCGCACGGCCGTGGGCTCGTGCACCAGGACGTCAAACCCGGCAACGTTTTGCTGGATGTCACCACGAGCGGGGTCATCGCGAAGGTGACCGATTTCGGGTTGGCCCGCGCCGGGGCGGTGGCCACCGCGCCGACGGCCGCGGACGCGCCAGCGGGCGCGAGCGTGGTGGTGTCCAACAGCGGCTTGACCCTGCCTATGCCTCGCCCGAACAGGCCGCGGGGGAGCAGGTGGGCCGACGCACCGATGTCTACAGCTTCGCCGTGTCCGTGCTGGAGATGTTCACCGGCGGGATCAGCTGGATGTCCGGCGCGGCGGCGGGCGCGGCGTTGACCGTCCGGCGCGAGCGGTCCGAGCCGGGAATCCCCGAACTGCCAACGGAACTGGCCGATCTGCTGGAGCGCGGTCTGCGCATGGACCCGTCCGCGCGGCCCGCGTCCATGGCCGAGGTTGCCACCGAACTCGTCGAGATCTACCGCCGGGTGATCGGGACGCCGTATCCCCGTTCGGCCCCGGTCGCCGCGGACCTGCGGGCCGACGAGCTCAACAACCGCGGCCTCTCACTGCTCGACCTCGGCCGTCCGGCCGAGGCCACCGAAGCGTTCGCCGCCGCGCTGGTCGCCGATCCGCAGCACCTGCACGCCACTTACAACACCGGCCTGCTGCGGTGGCGGCGCGGCGAGCACACCGACGAGGACCTGATCGCGACTCTCGACGCGACGATCGCCAGCGGCGCTGATCCGGACGAGGCCCGTCGACTCCTCGCCGAGGTGCACCGGGAACGCGGCGACCACGACCAGGCGGACGCATTGCTCGGCCGGGAACCGACGGTTCGGTCCAGCGGCACGCGCCGCATTCCCTGGTACGTCTACGAGGATCGCGTCGAGACCTTCTTCGACATGCGGATCCGTCGGCAGCCGCCGACGATGCACGTCCGCTTCACCCGAGACGGCACGCGTGCGGTGACCGCCTGCGATGGCGTGCTGCGCGCCTGGAGTGTCCATGATGGACGGTGCTTGCGGGAACTGGCTGCCCCGACAGTCGAGTTCAAGTTCGACATCAGCGATGATGGCCGGTACGCGATCACCGCCGGGCCGAGCGCCGTGCAGTTCTGGGATCTGGCCGAGGGCCGTTGCCTGCGGGTGTTCGATGCCCCCGAGGACTGGAATCGGAGTCTGTGGTCGGCGTCGGTGTGCCTCAGCGGCGACGGGCGGGTCGCGGTGTCGGCCAACTACGACGGAACCGTGCTCGTCCGGGACTTCCCCAGTGGCAGGCTGCGGCTGACGCTCGATGGGCACAACAGCAATGCGAACGCCGCGATCAGCCACGACGGGCGTTTCGTGCTCACCGCGGGCCGCGAGGACGGCACGGCGCGGCTGTGGGAGGTCGCCACGGGCCGGTGCGTCCGCGTCTTCGACGGCTACATCCTCGACGGCTACAAGGGGGTCGACACCCTCCACCTCAGTGCCGACGGGCACCTGGTGGTGCTGGCCGCTGGCGGGCGGATCCGGGTCTGGGACATCCACAGCGGGCGCACTCACACCCTGGATGGGCACACCCGCGTGGTCGGCTCGGTGTCGGTGTCCGACAGGTTCGTCGTGTCCACGAGCGCGGACGACACGCTCCGGCTGTGGGCGCTCGACAGCGGACGATGCCTGCGCACCTTCCGCGGGGACAGCGGCCCCGTGCGGGCGGGCCACCTCGACGCGGCGGCGGGCGTGCTGCAGTCCGCCTGGCAGGCCGATCTCCTTCGGTGGTGGGCAGTACCCGCGAGGTACACCGCGCCGCTTCGGCTGAGCAGACCGCGCGAACACGACGAGCTGAGCAGGCTCGACACCAGGGTGGCGGACCTGATGAACCGGGCACGGCTGGCCACCGACCCACGCGCAGCCCTGGAGCTGCTCGCCGAGGCCAGGGCGGTGTCCGGATACGAGCGGGAACCGCGGCTGCTCGCGGCGTGGCGGGAAGTCGGCCGATCCGCGGTCCGAGTCGGCCTCCGCTCCGCCTGGCCCGGCCGGGTTTTCGACTTGTCCACCGGGAATTTCGCGCTGGAGTTGAACGCGGACGACCGGATCGCCGTGTCCGGCGGGGGAGACGGCACGGTTCGAGTGTGGGATGTGGACAGTGGGACCTGCCTGCGGGTGATCGCGAAACATCCGAGCTTGGTCAACGCCGTCGGCGTGAGCGACGACGGGTCGCGGGCGATGTCCGCGAGCCGCGACGGAACCATCGCCGCGTGGTCGGTCGAGACCGGTGAGCGGATCAGCGTGCTCGACCGTCCACTGGCGCTGGGCGCGACCGCAGCCGCATTCGACCGAGCCGGGCAGTTGGCCCTGGTGGCCGGGGCGGACTCGGTGATCCGGCTCTGGAACCTGGACACCGGCGCGTGCGAGCGGGAGATGCCAGGACACGCCCAGCGGATCAGCGCGCTCTGGCTCGGTCCGGACCTGACCGCGTCCGCGGGGTCGGACGGCGTGGTGCGGCTTTGGGACCTGGAGACCGGGCAGTGCCTGCGAACGCTGCACGGCCACACCCATTCGGTGATGTCGGTCTGCCTGAGCCCGGACGGTCGGCATGCCCTGTCCGCAGGCGGGTACACCGACCGGACGATCCGCTGGTGGGATACCGCGACAGGCGAGTGCCTGCGCGTCTTCGGCGACGAGCCGGACAACCCGCGAGCCGTCGACTCGGTACCCAAGGTCCAGTCCAAGAAGGTGCGGTTCAGCCCGGACGGCCGGTTCGCGCTCTCCGGTGGATCCGACGCCACCGTGCGGATCTGGGAACTCGCCACCGGAAGATGCCTGCGCGTCCTCGACGGTCACAACGGAGAAGTGAGCGCTGTCGTGATCAGCAGCGACGCTCAGTTCGTGCTGAGCGCGAGCTGGGACGGGACCATCCGGCGCTGGGAACTCGACTGGGACCTGCGGGCGCCCTGACTGCTCTAGCGAGCACACGCGAGCAGAGCGCGGCGCAACTCGTCCGCGGTTTGGAAGGCGCTCTTCGGGTTTTCGCGGAGCGCTTCGTCGATCACCTCGGCAAGGGGCTCCGGGATGTCCGGCTCACGTCGCCGAATCGGCACTGGCTCGGCTTGCAGGATGACCTGCCAGGGATCCTTGCCGCGCGGGAAGTCCCGCGGGTGCGCGCCGGTGAGGGCGTGGTAGAGGCACGCCGCGAGCGCCCAGACGTCCACGGCTGGCGAGGCGTCCCGGAAGTTGACCACTTGCTGGCGGGGCACGTACCAGGGCTTGCCCGCGGTCGTGCCGGTTCGGGTCAGGCCGCTGAGGCCAGCCTGGTCGAATGCCTTGGCGAGGCCGAAGTCGCCGACCTTGGCCACCAGCGGGCCATCGGCCTCGCCCAGCAGGATGTTGTGCGGGCTCAGGTCGCGGTGCACGACGCTCTCGCCGTGCGCGTGTGCCAGGCCCTCCAGGATCTGGCAGGCCAGCCGCGCGGCCTCGGCGGCTTCGAGCCTGCCGCCCGCGCGCGCCAGGAGTTGGTCGAGGCTGCCGCCAGCGCAGAACTCGGTGGTGAAGTAGAACGTGCCGTTGGCGAAGCCCGAGTCGTACAGCGCGGCTATGTTGGGGTGCCGCAGCGCCTTGGTGAGCTCCGCCTCGCGGAGGAACCGCGCGCGTGCGGCCGGGCTCGCCGCGACCCTGGGCAGCATCACCTTCAGCGCCACCTCCCGACCGGTCTGGTCGTGGCGGGCGAGGTGCACCGCACCCATTCCGCCGCGGCCGAGCTCGCGAAGCAGCGTGTACCCGGCGATCGGGGCGAGTTCGCGCTGCCCGCTGCGCGCGAGATCGGCCAAGCGCCGGATCGCGCCGCCCGGCTCGGCTTGGCAGTCCGAGCAGACGTACTCGCCGGACCGGCCGCCGAGGTCGCTGCCCACCTCCTGGCCGCATGCCGCGCACTGGGCCAACGACAGGGTGCGTTGCCCGGCGGGAAGCCGGATGTCCACCCGGAACACCGTCTTGCCGAGCCGGATCTCGTCGCCGTCGATCAGGTCGTGTTCCAGGAAGGGAAGCGCGGCGCCCTCCTCCGGCGTCTGGTGCGCAGCCCGCTGGCCGATCTTCTCGCCGTTGATGAACGTGCCGTTTAGGCTGCCGAAGTCGCGGATGCGCACGTCGGGCGGGTTGATGTCGAGCAGGCAGTGGTGCCGGGAGACGGTGCGGTGGTGCTCGTCGTCCGGTAGTCGCGGCGTGCAGTCGTTGGCGCGGCCGAGGATGCAGGTGGTCCGCTCGGTGAACGCGTACTCGGTGCGGTCGAGCCGACCCCGGACGAGCCGTAGCGTGACGGTGGCCGTCATCGAGCCGTACCTCTTGGTTCGGTTGTCGTCCACTATGGACAATTTGTTGTCAGTCACCTCGCTGACCCGCCACGTCGGGATCCTCGCCGAGCAGGTGCAGATCCGAGGGCATCAGCGTGGTGCTCCGCAGCAACGCCTGAATCAGGTTGTGGTTCAACGTGTTTCCCACCGGATCGCCGACCCCGTCCTCCCGCCGGATGCCGGGAATCGGATCGGGGCCCTCGGCGAGCCGCTCGCGCACCGCGCCGACGATGTGCGCCGCGATCTTCGACGTCCACTGCCTGCCGTCCGGCAGCCGGTTGAGGTCGTCGGCCACCTGGTTCCACGACACCGGTTGCGGATAGCGCTCCTGGCGAAGGTACCGCTGAGCGAGCGCGGTCAGCACCAGGCGCTCCACCAGGCTCAGCTCGTACACGTCCGGTGCCTTCGTCCGGCTGTGCTGTCCGCTGTCGGCGTCGGTGCTCGGGGAATCGACGAGGTGGATCTCCAGCAGATGTGCCCGGCGCTTCGAGGGACCGATCAACAGCGGGGTGTATCCGGGTTCGATCGGCAATTCGTGTCCGGACAACAGCATCACCTCGCCCGGCAGTTGGATCGGCAGCTTGCCCCTGTTGCGAATCCACCAATCCCGGCCGTCGCACACCAGCATCCCGTGCAATCGGCTGACGTGCGGATCGTTGACGCCGATCGGCACGTGGACGTCGTCCTTGCCGCGACCGAAGTGGATGGTGAACTTGCGCGGCGGCACGGCGAACCCGCCGTCAGCGGCCAGCGCGAAGATCGTGCCCGGTGGCGCTGACGGCACCCCACCGGCCAGGCTGCGCGTGGAACCGGGCAACACCTGCGGGACGAACTCCCGAATCGCCATCTCGCCCTCCTCCATCCAACCGGGCGATCACATTACCGCTCCCTGCCTTGGGACCAGTCCCAATCGCGGCCTGCCGCGATAGCACCACAACGACCCAAGAATCGGTTCCGCATCACTCGTCAGCACCGATCACAAGATCAATTGACTGCTCCCCTTCCCTGGAGGGGTGGGGATTGTTGATCTCGTTTCCTCCGGGTCGTTCAGGGGATTTCTGGCTCAAAGCTGCCTTTGGATTCGCGGGCCTGCCCCCATTACGCACGCCCGGACCCGCGTCCGTGGAACACCGCCGGGTGCCTGCAGGTGTTGAACGAGCGGGCATGTTGAACGGCGGCGGAATTGGCCAGGTGCGGCGGGATTTGGCGGGCGGTCCAGGACCTTTGCGGAGTCTGGTCCGGATCGCGTGCGGCGTCCGGAGTATTGCCTTGTGGAATGTGACATTTTACGCTATGGAGCCATGTGACATTTCACTCTTGCCAACGTTGTCGGCACACCCCTACGCGCCACACGGAGGGACGGGCCCAGATGGCCGCCACCGGAACTGCCAGCTCGCGACCGGAACAACGGAGGTTCCTCGGACGTCCAGCGGACCTGTCCCCGCTGATGTTCACCGAGTTCTGGGAACGCGTCTCGTAAAGGGGGTGAGCTGACCGCCAACCGCCGCTCGCACCGTCGTAGCCGACCATCCCCGGAAGGAAGTACATGGGTTTCTGGCGACGTGCACCAAGTTCGAAAGCACTGATGGCGACGGGCGTCGCGATCAGCGCGGTACTCCTGACCGGTGCGGTGGCCCCCGCCGCCGTGCCCGACCCCGACGTTCAGACCGATCCGTTCGCCCCGCTGGACCCGCAGAACTGGCAAGACCAGGAGAACATGACCTGGGACGACTACCACGGCGTGCCGGGTTCCGATTGGGCCGACCCGAACCGGGAGCCCACGCAGCAGAAGCTGAAGATCGCCGTGTTGGCGGTCGACTTCCCGGACCAGCCGTTCGTCATCACCCAGCCCAAGGGCAGCGACCCGTTCGGCAACCCGCAGATCGACCCGGTGAACCGCGACTCGGTGGCCCAGTTCTACGCCGATTTCTGGGACAAACCGAGCGAGCTCAACCACGGGCACACGGTCAACGAGTACTGGATGGAGCAGACGCACGGGCGGATCGGCGTCGAGTTCGTCCCGTTCGGTCCCTACCAGGCGCCGCGGGTTTCCTACGAGTACGGCCTCAACGACATCGGTCAGGAGGGCCAGGGCTGCCCGAGCGGACACACCTGCGACGGGCGGTTGGAGGACGACGTCGACGCCCAGTGGCGGGCCGACGTCGGTGAGGAGGAGACCAAGAAGTACGACCGCGTCCTGCGCCTGTACGCCGGTTACGACGAAACCTCGGTGTGGCAGGAGTTCGGCGAGATGAAGTTCCAGAACAAGGAGGACATCCCCGACGAGTGGGGGCCGCCGGACCCGGCGCTGCCGAACTACGTCCGGGGCCGGTACACCGACTGGACCTCGTGGAAAGCGGGCGCGCAGCTGTGGGGGAACTCGGGAATCCGGCAGGGTGAGAGTTCGGGCACGATCACCCACGAGATCTCGCACACCTTCGACATCGGGGACAACAACAACAATCCCTACGTCCAGCCCTACCACCGCGCGGGCACCGGGCCGTTCGACCTGATGGACCGGGGATCGTTCAACGGGCCGGGCGGACCGCACAACCGCTGGCCGGTCCCCGCCACCCAGGGCGCCGCGATGCCAGCCGGTCAGACGTTGCGGACCAAGCTGAAACTCGGCTTCATCGACGACGACCAGGTGGTGCACCTGTCCCGCGAGGCACTGGCCGACAGCGGGGTGGCAGTGGTGCAGGTCAAGGCCAGGTCGGCGCAGCCGAAACCGGCTGACGTGCAGGGCGTGCTGGTGGATATGGACAAGGACAACACACAGCCGTGCGACATCAACGCCGACCCGTTGTGCGCGGGCCCTGGATACCGGAACTACACCATCGAGACGGTCCAGCGGATCGGTGCCGACTCCTTCACGCCGGACAACGGGGTGATGCTCACCAAGAACAAGCCGTTCGACGACGAGGGCGACAGCTGCGGGTACCTCTGCTTCAGCTGGATGGTCGACGCCAACCCGCAGGACATCAACATGGTCGACTACACCAAGCCGGACGGCACCCCGGTGATGCGCTCGATCGGTGACTACCGGCAGCTCAACGACGGGCTGTTCCACGCGGGTACCAACTCCGGGAGCCAGTACGAGTACGTCGACGAGGCCAACCGGCTGCACTTCTACGTGATCGACAAGTCGCAGACCCAGGCTGGCGAACTCGTCTACACGATGGCGGTGCGCTCGCTCGACGGCTCCGGCCCGCAAGAACGCGGGGTCAAGCTGGCCGACGGACATCCGGCCGGTGCCCCCGATGGGGCGGGATCCACCTGTGCGTTCGACCTGACCAACACCGGTAGCTTCCGGCCCGGCGGGGATCAGCCCGAGGACGTCAGCAAGTTCCTGCGTTCTGACGTCTACCGCCTCACCGCGAACGTCGAGGGAGCCGGTTGGCGGGCAGCCCTGCCGAACGAGCTGGCCACGGCCGGGTTCCACCAGACGACGAGCGTGCCGGTCGCCGTCGCCGCGGCCGAGGACGCGGCCGGTACCGGCAAGGTGACGCTGACCGCGACGTCGGAGAGCGATCCGACCAAGACGGCTACGGCCACCTGCACGGTCCAGCGCTGAGCCAGCACGAACACCACCCGTCCAGCCAGGACGGGTGGTGTTCGCGTTTTAGTACACAGTGGACATGCGTCTCGTGTTGACCGCGGCTTCAACTGAAACCGCGGTCAACACGATTCATCGGCGCGTGCTCTCCGGCTCCGGGTCGTCCGCCTCGTGCCCGGTGGCCCACAGGCCGCGGGCATGCGCGATGTGCCGGGTCATCAGGTCGAAGGTGCCCTGCGCGTCACCGCGCTCCATCAGGTCGAGCAGTTCGTGGTGCTCCTGCGCCGATCCGTCCAGGAGTCCGTGCCGCATCAGGTACTTCAGGCCGTACATGCGCGTCCGCAGGCGGAGGTTGGTGGCCAGCTCGACGAGTTGCCCGTTGCCCGTGTAGCCGAGCACGCAGGCGTGGTAATCACGATCGGCCGTCAAGTAGCCCGGCAGGTCCTTGCCCGCCGCGGCCTCGACGATGCGCTGGGCGAGTTCGCGCAGCTCGGCAAACCCCTCCGGCGGCACCGATCCGACGATGTCGCGAACGGCCGGAGGTTCCAGCAGCAGGCGGATCTCGGTGATCTCGTCCAGTTCCTTGTCCGAGATGCGGGTGACCCGGAAGCCCTTGTTCTTGACGGTTTCGACGAGTCCTTCCTCGGCGAGCTTCACCATCGCCTCGCGGACGGGCGTCGGCGACACGCCGAACGCACTGCCGAGCGCGGGAGCGGAATACACCACGCCCTCGTCCAGATCGCCGGAGATGATCGCGGCGCGCAACTGCTCTATGATCGTCTCCCGCATGCTGGTCTGCCGGTGCAGCGGGCCGAGCGGAATGTTCGACTTCGTCATGGTGTTTCTGGAGCTGTCGCGCCCCGGACGCCGTGCCGGGCTTTGCTGGGTTCCGACATCAGATCCTTCCAGGGCAACGGTGTGTAACAGGAACTATCGCTGAATGTAAACTACCATGTGACATTGCATTTTACGCCGATGCCACGAGCCGACGGCTCAGTCGAGTTCCACACCTTCCGTTTCTGGCAGCGCCAGCGCGAAGACCAGCGCAACCAGGAAGAACGCCTCGATGAACACGACGGTCGGGGTGAATCCGACCGAAATGGCGATGAGCAGGCCGATCATGCTGGGTGCCACCGCGTTCGCCACGCGTTGCGCGGTGATGCCGATGCTGTAGCCCTTGCCCCGGCTGGAAGTGGGATAGATCTCGCCGAGCCAGGTGTCCCACACGCCCCAGGCGCCCTGCGCGAAGAACGACATCATGAAGTTCCCGACGTACAGCCACACCAGCGAATCCGAGTAGGCGAACGTCAGGCCGCCGACGGCGCCGAAGAACACGAAGATCAGGAAGACGCGTTTGCGGCCGATCCGCCCGGTCAGCCAGGAAGCGGCCAGGTAGCCCGGAATCATGAACACCGCGGAGATCGCGATGAAGGCATAGCTGTCCGGCAGGGACAGGCCACGCTGGGCGAGCAAACCGGGCAACCAGGTCTGCAGTCCCCAGTAGCCCCACGACAGCGAGAAGTTGATGACCGCCTGCACACCGGTCATCACCAGCAGGCGGCGGGACCGCAGGCCCGAGGTTCCTTGCGTGCTCACCTCCGGCATGGTGAGCGGCCCGGTGGGGCGGATGGTTCCTCGGCTCAGCCACGACACCGCGGCTCGGGCCTGTTCGATGCGCCCGTGCCGGACTGCCCAGTACGGCGACTCCGGCGCCCACTTCCAGACCACCAGCGCCCACAGCCCCGACAACGAGCTGATGAACAGGACCCACCGCCAGCCGAGGACATCCAGCAGTCCGGCGGACACGCCCACCGCGATCAGGGTGCCGAACGGCCAGCCCGCGGCGAGGAAGACCGTCGCCCGTCCCCGGTAGCGAACCGGCACGAGTTCCTCGAAGTACAGGAACACCGTCACCAGGATCCCGGCCAGGGCGATGCCGGAGAAGAACCGCAGTCCCCACAGCATCCAGTAGTTCGGTGCCAGCGCGGACAGCGCCGAGATGACCCCGTAACTGCCGAGGCTGATGATGCAGGCCGGTTTGCGGCCGTTGCGGTCCACCCACCAGCCCCAGGCCAGGGCGCCGGGGATCATGCCGAAGAACATCGCGGACAGCAGGAAGCCGATGCTCGTGGGGCCGACCGAGAATTCCGCTTCGATGGGCGTTGAGACGTAGGACAGGATCAGCATTTCCCACGCCTCGATCACGAACGCGAAGAAGAGCGCGAATCCCGCTTTGAGGTGCTGCCGGGTCAGGGGCATCTCGGCGAAGATCTTGCCCACCGAGGTGCCCGGTGCTGCCTCCGCCGAACCAGCTGTGCGATTGGGGTCCATGTCGGGATTCCTCCGTGGCTTCCGGCCTCCGATATCAGCAGTCGTGAGCGCGTTCGGTCGTCAGGGCGACCATCGCCACTCACGACGTCAGTCGTGCGGTCCTATCGGCACCCCTGCGCGCACCACCACCCGCCCGCGGTGTTCGTCCCACAGCGCGGCCGGGTCGTCGAAGGGATTTCCGTCCACGACGAGCAGATCACCCCGAGCTCCGACGCGGATCGTGCCGATGTCCTCGCGTCCCAGCAGGCGCGCGTTCACGGACGTCGCCGAGCGCAAGCACGCGAGCACACCAGCGGCTTCGATCTGCGACCGCAAGCCCAGCAGCTGATCGTTCTCCAACTGCCCCATGAGATCCGTGCCGAAACCGACCGGCACGCCAGCCGCGCGAGCCCGTTCGATGGCGACTCGACCAGCGTCGAGCACCTCGCGGTTCTTGGCGCGCGACACCGCGGGCAGACCGACTTCGTCGCCGCGCCGATCCATCGCGTCGTAGGCGATCAGCGTGGGCACCAGGTAAGCACCGTGCGCGGCCATCGCGGCCGCGGTGGGCTCGTCCAGCAGGTTCCCGTGCTCGATCGAGCGCACCCCGTTCTCCACCGAGTGCCGGATGGCTTCCGGGGAGTAGGCGTGCGCGGCGACGTAGCTGCCACGTCGGCGGGCCTCGTCGGTCACGGCAGCCACTTCCTCGGCCGAGTACTGCGCCGGGGCGAGCGGGTCGGTCGGTGACACCACACCGCCGGAGGTCATGATCTTGATGGCGTGCGCGCCCCGCCGGAACCGCTCCCGCACCGCCGTGCGCAGCGGCTCGACGCCGTCGACCACTTCGTTCATGTGCCCGCCGTGCAGGCAGATGTCCAGCTCGGCGGGTCGGCCATCGCCGTGGCCGCCGGTTTGGCTCAGCGCGGGCCCGGTGTAGAGGTAGCGGGGCGCGTTGATCCGTCCTTCGTCGACAGCGCGCGCCAGACCGATGTCCCCGCCAGCGACATCCCGGACCGTGGTGAATCCCCGGTGCAGGGCTCGTGCCAACCGCTGCGCTCCGACCAACGCGAGGTAGCTGAGCGGTCCGGCGTCGAACTCCAGGTTGTGCACCGAGATCCCGTAGGCGTGGAAGTGGGCGTCGATGAGTCCCGGCAGGACCACCCGGCCCCGCGCGTCGATCACCTGGTCGCCGCGCCGGACCTGCTTGTCGATCTCGGCGATCCGGCCATCGACCACGCGCAATGACGCTTCCGTGAGTTCCTCGGAAAAGCCGTCGAAGAGCACCGCGTTGACGACGGTCAGTTCGCTGGTCACGATGCACCCGCTTCCCCGCGCAGGGCCTCGGTTGCTGGCCCGTCGACGGTGAAATCGACCGGATCGACGGCCACCCCGTACTGCTTCCTCGCCGCGGCCACCGAGACGAACCCGTTGCGCACGTCGCGGGCCACGGCCTGCGGATCGCGCTCGAAGGGGTTGCCGAAACCCCCACCACCGCCGGTGTCGTTGGTCAGGGTCTCACCGGCGGACATCAGGTTGTAGCTGCCGCCCTGCACGCGTTCGTGCTCGGTGCCAGCGTTGAGCACGATGCGGTTCGGTTCCCCCTCGCCACCGCCGTTGATCGACCACGGTGGAGATTTCGTCTTGTACACCAGGCAGATCCCGGTGGACGGTGCCGTGAAGCGGTAGCCCCGGCTGACGCCGACGCCGCCCCGGAACTTGCCCGGTCCCGCGGTGTCCGGCCGGTAGCCGTAGTGGTCGATGATCATCGACGACTTCGTCTCCAGGACCTCCACCGGGTTGTTGCGGCAGCCGGGTTCGGACAGGTGCATGATGCCGTCCTCGCCGTCGGCGCGGGCCGTGGCGCCGAACCCGACGGCCTCGTTCGTCGCCTCCAGCCACGGTTTTCCGGTGCGCGGGTGGACACCCAGCCCCATCATCGAGCAGACGTCGCCGCCGGAACACGCGGGCACGATCTCCGGCATCCCGTGCGCCAGCGCTTTGAGGATGACCTCACCGGCCAGCAGTCCGGTCCACAGCGTGAACGTCGGCATCGGGGGAACAGCGTGCATCACCGACCCCGGCTCGGTGATCACCCGCAGCGGTGCGAAGTTCCCGGCGACCACTGGAGTGTCCGGTGTGGTCAGTGCCTTGAAGATCAGGCTCGACAGCGCATGGGTCTGGCCCACCGGAAGGTTGATCGGACCGCGTACGTCGCGCGCGCTCGCGGTCCAGTCGACCACCATTTCCTCGTCCGTCACGGTGACGGTGACCGCGAGCTCGACGGGCTTGTCGAGGTCGATGCCGTCGTTGTCGAGGAAGTCAACCGCGCTCCAGGTGCCCTTCGGCAGTTCGGCCAACCCGATCCGGGCAAGCCGCTCGCCGTGCTCGTTGATCTCCCGCATCGCCGCGAGCAGGGCGGGCACGCCGTACTTGCTCGCCAGGTCCTGGGTTCGCCGAACACCCGTCGTGCAGGCCGACACCTGGGCTTGGACGTCCCCGATGGTCCGCTCGGGCATCCGGGAGTTGAACCGGATGAGGTTGAAGACGTCGTCGTTGCGCCGACCGCGCCGGTACAGCTTCGAAGCCGGGAACACCAGCCCTTCTTGGCTGGCATCGGTGGAATCCAGGACGTACCCGGCGTCCTTCTGGTTCAGGTCCAGCACGTGGATCCGGCAGGAGGCGAAGCCGATCAGCTCGGAGTCGACGTGGATCGGCGCGAAGACCAGCGGGTCCAGGGTGTGCGCCGAGGACCAGTACGGGTAGTTCAGGATGAAGACGTCGCCCGGTTCCATCGCGGCTGCGCCGAGGAATTCCAGCGACTTCTTGATCCCGTAGTCGTTGGCGCGGGTGAACACCGCGATGCCCGGCGCGTCCGCGACCACGTCACCGGCCGCGTCGTGGATGCCGATGCCGTAGTCGTGGATCTCGTAGACCACCGTGTTGTAAGCGGTGCGGCACAGGTTGCGGGCGGTTTCCTCGGCGGCGGCGAGCAGTCCGTGCCGGATGACCTCGATGGTGATCGCGTCGCTCATGGCAGCTCCTCTCCCTCGCGCGCGAGCGCGATGACCAACTCGCCGTAGCGACCGACCCGCAACTGGTCGCCTTCGTGCAGCACGGTTGTCGCGGTGTGCTCCGAAACGACCGCCGGTCCCGGAACCACGTCGCCAGCGAGCAGATCTTCCCGAGCCCAAAGCGCGTAGTCGGTCACCGCGCCATCGGGGCCGTGGACGGGTCGTCTGCCGCGTGCCGTCGGCCCCGCGCCTGCTCGCTCGCGCAGTTCGGGCAGCGCTGGCTTGTCGACGATGCCGGTGGCGCGGACTCGAAGTGTGGTGATTTCGATGGGCTCGTCCATCACATGGCCGTACTGGCGCTCGTGCAGGGTTGCGAAGTCCTTTTCCACGACGGCGAACGGATCGTCGGCGTCCTCGGGGTAGGCGACGTTCACCGAGTGCTCCTGACCGGTGTAGCGCACGTCGAGGCTGCGCTGGAAGATCTGGCGGTCGGGTGGGAATCCCTCGTCGGCGAGGCGGGCATCGGCTTCGCGCTCCATCGTGGCGTATGAATGGTCGACAGTCGATTCGTCCAATTCGGACAGTGCCTGCACCGAGGTGCGCGCGAGATCGTGCTGCACGTCGGCCATCAGCATGCCCAGGGCCGAGAACGCGCCTTGGCCGGGCGGCACGATCACTTCTGGGATGCCGAGCTCGCGGGCCACGTCGACCGCCACCAAGCCGCCCGCGCCGCCGAACGACAGCAGGGCGAAATCCTTGGGATCGTGCCCGAGCTCCACGGTGATAGCCCGGACCGCTCCGACGATCTTGGTGTTGGCGATCCGCAAGACTCCTCGGGCGAGCTGCTGCGCATCGAGATCGAGCTGCTGCGCGATCGGTTCGAGCGCGCTGCGCGCGCCCGCCGCGTCCAGGGCGAGGGTGCCGCCGAGCGGGGTGTCCGCCCCGAGGTAGCCAACGGTGACGGCGGCATCGGTGAAGGTCGGTTGGGTGCCTCCTCGGCGGTACGCGACCGGTCCGGGTACCGCGCCCGCACTGCGCGGCCCGACCTGGAGCGCCCCGCCCTCGTCCAGGTACACCAGCGAGCCACCGCCCGAACCGATGGTGTGGATGTACAGCGACGGCGTGTTGATGGGCAGACCTTCGAACTCGGCGCCCTGGTGCAGCACGGGCTGCGAGTCGAGCACCAGGGACGCGTCGAGACTGGTACCGCCCATGTCGATGGTGATGAGGTTGGGACGTCCGATCAGCCGGGAGAAACCAGCGGCTCCCACGACTCCTCCCGCGGGACCCGACAGGATCAGGTTGACCGGCTGTTCGCGCGCCGCCGCCGCGGTCATGGCGCCGCCGCCGGACCGCGACACCAGGAACCGGCCCGCGAACCCCCGGTCGGTGAGGCTGTCGTCCAGGTGCCGGAGGTAGCGGCGCACGATCGGCTTGATGTAGGCATCCAGCACCGCCGTGCTCGTGCGTTCGTACTCGCGGTACTCGCGGGACAGCTCGTGCGAGACGGTGACCTCGATTTCCGGGCAGCGCTCCAGCAGGATCTCGCGCAAGCGCTGCTCGTGGCGCGGATTCGCGTAGGAGTGCAGGAGGGCGATGGCCACCGACTCGAAGCCGCGTCGGTTGATCTCGTCGGCAACGCGGTGCGCGTCCTGCTCGTCCAGCGGCGTCGCGATCGTCCCGTCGAAGTACGCCCGCTCGGTCACCTCGAAGGTGTCGTAGCGTTCGAGGAACGCGGATGGCTTGCGGTAGGTGATGTCGTACATGACCCGCCGATCCGTGCGGCCGAGCAGGAAGACGTCGCGGAAGCCGCGGGTGGCGATGATCGCGGTCCGCGCGCCCGACCGGGTCAGCAGCGAGTTCAGACCGAGCGTGGTGCCGTGGTTGAACATCGCCACCTCAGCCATGTCGGCTTCGGCCCGGTCGAAGGCGTGCAACACGCCCGCGGCCGGGGCTTCGGGCGTCGTTGGAACCTTCTCGAACCGGAACTCACCCGTAGCCGGGATGAGCTTCACGACATCGGTGAACGTGCCGCCCACGTCGATGGCGACCCGAGTTGTCCGATCCATGCGTTGGTGCCTCGCTCTCACGACCAGGCCATGTCACATGGCCTCCTGCCAGGCAGATCGCTATACAATGTCACATGGCATGGACTCGGGCAATGATGTTCCCGCCCGTTTTCAAACCCGCAACGAAAGCGAAGCGCACCGGCCTGGGTTCATAGGCGAGGCACGTCGGACGCACGGCTTCAGCCACCCTCGTCACGCCCATCTGCGCGAGTTCCAGGTGCGCACTGTCCACAGAGGTCGCTTCGTCGCGGGCCGACCCTGACCGGGTGTCAGGCTGCTCAGCTGCCCCACAGTTCTTTGGTGGCCAGCCGGGCTCCCTCGGCGAGCGATGTCAGCTTGGCCCACTGGATTTCGGGGTGCACGCGTTTTACGAAGGCGCCCTGGGCGAAGCCGCAGTCGGTTCCGGCGAGCACGTTCTCGCGGCCGACGACCCTCGCCAGCCTCGTCAGCCGCTGGGCGACGAGTTCGGGGTGCTCGACGACGTTCGTGTGGTGCGTCACGACGCCGGGGATGAGTTTCTTCCCGTCGGGCAGTTTCACGTCTTCCCACACCCGCCACTCGTGCTCGTGCCGCGGGTTGGCCTGCTCGATGGCGTAGGCGCCAGCGCGAACCTGCAGGACCAGGTCGACCACATCGCGCAGCGGCGGATCGAAGGCGTGCGGGCCGTGCCAGCTGCCGAAGCACAGGTGGTAGCGCACGCGTTCCTCGGGGATGGTGCGCAGCGCGTGGTTGAGGGCGCGCACGCGCAACTCGGCCCAGCGCCGGTAGTCCTCGAACGATCCGCCCCGCGACATGATGGTGTCGCACTCGTGCATCAGCACGGCGTCATCGACTTGCAGGAGCAGCCCGCTGTCCACGATGGCGCGGTACTCCTCGTGCAGCACATCGGCGAGCGCGAACACGAATTCCTCGTCGTCCGCGTAGTACTCGTTGGTCAGCCAGTAGGCGCTGGCCGGTGCCACGACCGGGAGAAATGCCGTTGCGCCCTGGTGGTCGGCGAGCGCGGCGGTCAGGTTCGCGATGTCGCGATCGAGCGCCGTCCGGTCGTACCGCAGCGGTCCCGTGCACACCCACGCCACCGCGCCTGCGCTCTCCGCCTCGTTCCCGGACGTCGCGGCCTCGGCGGCGGCGGTGCTCTGGCGGTTGGCCGCTTCGTCCAGCGCATCCAGTTCCGCGTAGGCACCGGGGAACGCCTGGCGGTCGCGGCTGGGCGGCAGGATGCTGGCGCCGCCGGTGGCCATCGGCCGCGTTTCCAGGCCGCTCACGCGCTCGTACAGGTACGTGATCCAGCTGGCTTTGCCCATCTCGCCGTCGTCCACGACGTCGATCCCGGCCTCGACCTGGCGGCGTACCACGTCGGCCACCGAATCGCGGAGACATCGCGCGTAGGCGTCCTCGTCACCGGCTGCACCGCGTTCCCTGGCGGCGAGGAAGGACAGCAACTCGGTCGGTCGGATCAGGCTTCCGGCATGCGTCGCGAGGATCCTGTCCACTGTTCTCCTTCCGGCAACGCTGGCGGCATGCGGGTTTCGGCTCGACCGGCGACCGTCCGTCGCGGTTGGGCGAAAACTCGCGCTCTGAAGAACGCGAATCGAGTAGAAGCCCGAACCCGAAGCGTTGTCAACAATCGCTAGGCCGGTTGCCGCTGATCAGCCCGCCATTCGCCGCACCGGACCACTCAGCTGGTCGAAGACCGGGAGCGTCCAGTGTGGATGATCGGAAACGCGAGCCATCCCGGGCGGGCCGACGAGGA
Source organism: Saccharopolyspora soli (assembly GCF_022678645.1). Taxonomy (GTDB): domain Bacteria; phylum Actinomycetota; class Actinomycetes; order Mycobacteriales; family Pseudonocardiaceae; genus Saccharopolyspora; species Saccharopolyspora soli. The sequence continues at coordinate 74,226 of NZ_JALBWV010000043.1, forward strand.
CTGGGTCGTACCAGCGCGGTTGCGGCGGTCATCCGGCGCCGCCACATTGGCGGTGCAGGGTGCCCAGGTGAGGGAGTCGCGCATGTCAACGTTTCCTGCGTCCCTGGGGCTGGTGCCCGACCAGGTGGAGCAGATCATCGGGCTGGCGGGCATGGCTCCGTCGCTGCACAACAGCCAACCCTGGCGGTTCCGACTGCTGCCGGACTTGATCGAGTTGCACGCCGACCCGGCACGACGGCTACCGGCCGCTGACCCCGAAGACCGGGAACTGCGGCTGGGGTGCGGGGCGGCGCTGTTCAACCTGCGCCTCGCCCTGGAACACGCCGGAATCCGACCTGCGGTGACCTTGCTGCCACGCTTGGCGGCCGAACCCGCGCTGGCCGAAGTGCGCAGCGACGGTCAGGTACGACCGAGCCCGGAGACGATCAGGCTGCACGCGGCGATCCCCGCGCGGCACAGCTACCGCACAAACTGTCCAGATAGGACTGACGGTCCGTTGCTTCGGCGAGGTGGCGCTGGGAACACCGGCTTCAAATATTCAAGTTGTAAATGAATTGCTAGACTTCGAGTCATGACGACGTCGGAACCGCAGGTCAGCGCCGAGCGGGAGTTGTGCGGGCTGGTGAACGGGCTGGCGCAGCGAATCGGTGAGCACGTCCGGGTGCGCGCGGTCAAGCTCGGTCTCACCGCCGCGCAGGGAACCGCGCTGCGCGAGCTGACCGGGCCGATGACCATGGGCGAATTGGCCGAACGGATGAGCTGCGAGCCGTCCAACGCGACTTTCGTGGTGGACAAGCTGGCGAACCAGGGTCTGCTCGAACGTCGGCCGCACCCCACCGACCGGCGCGCCAAGTTGCTGACCCTCACGCCGGAAGGTGTCGCGCTCCGGGACGAGCTCCTCGAACTCCTCACCCAGGAGTCGCCGCTGGCGGGCCTGACCCAGCAGGAGCAGTGCCAACTGCACGACCTGTTGCAACGAGCTGTCGCGCCCCGCTGAGCGCTGCCAGTCCCGGCCACCGGCCGTTCCGCCGTGATCTACGACCTTGAGCAGGTAAGACGAGATCGATACGCTGTGATGGGTATCACGGTGCGTTCAACGGATTGCCGCGCCGTCGGCGCGCTCCGTCGCCCACGACAACGAAGTCGGGAGCTACCGTTGGCGATCAGTGCGAGTGCAGCGGGCGGACGAAGCGATTCGTTTTCGGCTACCGGGCACGCCGTTGCCCGCGCGTGGGAGAGCTTCGCGACCGGCGAGGGCACCGTGCAGGGGGTGCGTCCGGAGATCTTGGCTTCGTGGTGCCGATGCCGGGACGAGTACGACGTCGATCCGCGCCTGCGGTCGGCTCCCGGCGCCGCCGAGCACACCGAGCACCGGTTCGAACAAGACGTGATCTTGACGAAGCTCGGCGGTCTGGCGGCCATCGCTGGCCGCGAGATGGAGCACGCTGGCGGGATCGTCGCGGTCACCGATGGCAGCGGACGCATCTTGGCCTCCTACGGAGCCCCCGATGCGCGTCGGCGGGCCGAGGCGAGCAACCTCGCGCCGCGGTCGGCCTGGTCGGAGCGGACCACCGGCACCAACGGAATGGGAACCGCTCTGGAGGTGCCCGGCGCGGTGACCGTCACCGGGCCGGAGCACTGGTGCGAGGGCTTCCACGAATGGGCTTGCGCCGGAATCGCGATCCGCGACGTCGTCACCGGGGTTCCGCTCGGCACGATCGACGTCTCGCGGTGGGGTGAGCCGTTGTCCGAGCAGGTGCCCATCTGGCTGGAGAAAGCCGCGGCGAGCGTGCAATCCGAGATGTTCTGGCGGGCCGCCTCGGACGGCCAGAGCGTGGCCGACAGGTTCGCCGCGGAGTCGTCGAGGGCGGGCAGCCCGCTGATCTGCCTCGACCTCGGCGGCCGCGCGATCGTCGGCGACGACGACGCCATCGCCCTGCTCGGGATGCCGCGCGACGTACCCATGATCGCGCCGTCGCAACGATGGCTGCCGGACGTTCCGGAACTGTCCAATGTGGTGCGGTGGGCCACCCGGAGGTCGTTGGCCGACCCGCGGTGGCGCGGCTTCGCCCGGCTCGCGGTGCGGCCGAACGACACCATGCCGGTGAGCATGCGCCCTGTCTTCGTCGACAACCGCCTGGTCGGGATGTGCTGCGAATTCGGGCTGCAGGACGGCGAAGCCTACGACAGTTCGGCGGCGCACGGATCGCCGCACGGACCGGAGCGGATCATCGGCGTGCGCAACGACCGGCTGATCGTGCTGATGCCTTCGGAAATCCGCTATGCCGAAGCCGACCGGAACACGGTGTGGTTGAACACCGACCGAGGACGAATCCAAGCGGCCATCCGGGGACTGGACAACGTCGACCAGGCGCTCAACTCGTACGGTTTTTGCCGGGTGCACCGCCGTTTCCTGGTCAACCTCCGCCGCGTCGCGGAGTTGGAACGCGGTGTCAAGGGAGAGTTGCTGCTCATCACCGACCCCCGCGCGCCGGAGTTCATTCCGGTTTCCCGGCGGCACGCACCCGAAGTCCGGCGACTTCTCGGCGTTTAGCGGATCACCATTCGTTGAGCGCGAGCACCCGCTCGTGGCAGAAGAACCACCATTAGTTCCGAAGCGGTTGCTCGGGCGCTTCGACCGGTCCATCGTACTGGCAACGATGAGCACCTCTGGTCAGCTTCAGCAATTTCGGAGGGAGCACCAAGATGGCCGGTATCACCCTGAGCCAGGCGCAAGCCGTGGTCGCCGCGGCAGTGCGGAAGTCGCAGGAACTCGGCACGCTCATGGATATCAGCGTGGTGGACACCGGGGGCAATCTCAAGGCATTCGTCCGGGAGGACGGAGCCTGGTTGGGAAGCATCGACATCTCGGTCAAGAAGGCGAAGACCGCTCGATTCTTCGACATGGACACCGGCGAAATCGGCAAGCTCTCGCAACCGGGCGGACCGCTCTACAACATCGAGGTGTCCAACGGGGGCCTGATCTCGTTCCCCGGCGGAATTCCGTTGCGCGACAACAGCGGTGAGATCATCGGCGCCATCGGCGTGAGCGGCAGCACCGTGGACAACGACCACGGCGTGGCCGCCGCTGGCGCCAGCGCACTGTCCTGAGCTGCCATGACGTCGATATTCGTCTTCGTCTCCGGGGCAGCGCTGCTGATATACAGCGCCGAAAAACTGGTCGGCTACCTGGTCGGGGCGGCCAGCGGTCTCAAGATATCGCTGTTCCTGCTCGCCATCGTCTTCACCGGTATCGAGTTCGACGACATCTTCCTCGGCGTTGCGCTGAACCTCGAAGAACTCGACGGTGTCGCACTGGGCATCGTTTTCGGAACCGCGCTCTCGCTGCCCGGAATCGTGCTGGCGCTCGCCGCGATCATCACCCCCACCGAAGTGCGAATTCCGCGCGACTACCTCATCATTTTCGCCGCCGCACCACTGGTGATGATCGCGTTCACGTTGCTGGCGCCGCTCACCGTCCTATCCGGAGCAGTTCTCCTCGGCCTGTTCGTGGCGTTCCTCGGCTACGTCGGGGTCCGGGAGTCGAAGAGCGGAATGCCGGTGTTCCGCGACGCAGCGATGTACGAGGCATACGCCGCTGTCCGCACGGCTGGCGGACAAACACCGCCTCCTGCCGCGGACATGCATGCGCTGGACCGCGGTGCGGAACCACCAATGGCGGACGTCGAGCGGTCTTTCGCCGAACGGATGCCGTTCGCCGAAGCGCGCGAACATTCCGGTTGGGCCGGACTCGGATTGGCGTTGCTCGCGCTCATCGGCCTCATCGTCGGCGCGGCGACCACGGGCATCGGAACCGAAGGCATCCTGGACGACTACGGACTTGAGGGCACGCTCTTCGGGGCCACCATCGCAACCCTCGTGTTGACCATCGAGGACTTCTTCCTGACGGTGGAACCCGCCCGCAAGGGCGCGCCGGAGATCGGCGTCGGGAACGTCATCGGCAGCGTCGTCTTCTCGGTCACCGGGAAGCTGGGCATCATCTTGCTGGCAGGCGGTCTCGTGGTCGGCCCGAACGTGCTCACCTGGCACCTGCCCGCACTCGTCCTGCTGACCGGACTCGCCGCGTACTTCCTGTCCACCGGCCATTTGCGGCGGTGGCACGGTGTTGTGCTGCTCGGTCTCTACATCGTTTACTGGGTGGTGAGCTTCGGGGTGTTCGGCGTCGCGCCGGTCGAGGTGGAGTGACGCTAGGCCCGGGTTCTCGCCGAGCGACCGGGATTCGGCCTGGGTGTGAATGCCTGGTCAGCAGGTCTGGTTTCGGCATTGGCGGCTTGCACCGCGTCGGCCACGAGGTGGTGGTCGGGGGAGAGGGTGCAGACCGGGTCGGTGCGTGCCGCGTCGCCGGTGAGTTGGAACGCCTGGCAGCGGCAGCCGCCGAAGTCGATGTCGCGGCGGGCGCAGCTCTGGCAGGGCTCGGGCATCCAGTCGGTGCCGCGGAAGCGTTGGAACAGTGGTGATCGCGACCAGATCCAGGCCAGCGAAGCCGCACGCACGTTCGCACGGGGCAGGGGGAGCGCCTGGGCGGCGGGGCAGGGCAGGACATCACCGTTGGGAGTCACGGTGAGCTGGTGCTGCCCCCAGCCACCCATGCAGGGCTTGGGGTAGGTGCTGTAGTAGTCGGGCAGCACGTAGATGATCTCCATCCGACCCGCCAGGCGCTCCCGCGCGGCGCGCACCACCGCCTCCGCGCGCTCCAGCTGCGGCCTGCTGGGCAGCAGTGCGGTGCGGTTGTGCCACGCCCAGCCGTAGTACTGGGTGTTGGCCAACTCGATGCGGTCGGCGTGCAGTTCCTCGGCCAGGCTGAGGATGTCGGTGAGGTGGTCGATGTTGTGGCGGTGCAGGACGACGTTCAGGGTGAGGGGCCAACCCAACTCCTTCACCAGGTGCGCCGCGGTGATCTTGCGGTCGAAGGACCGGGTGCCCGCGATGCGGTCCGAGGCGGTGGGTTCGTGGGCCTGGATGCTGATCTGGACGTGGTCGAGGCCCGCCGCCTTGAGCTCGTGCGCGCGGCGGGTGGAAAAGCCGAGGGCACTGGTGATGAGGTTGGTGTAGAGGCCGAGGTGGTTGGCGGTGTCCACGATGTCCACCAGGTCGTGGCGTTGCAGCGGTTCGCCGCCGGAGAGGTGCAGTTGCAGGGCGCCGAGTTCGCGGGCCTCGGTGATGACGTGCTGCCACTGGGCGGTGGTCAGCTCGTCGCCGTAGTCGGCGAGGTTGAGCGGGTTGGAACAGTACGGGCAGTGCAGCGGACACGCGTAGGTCAGCTCCGCCAACACGCCAACCGGATTACTCATCGCACAACTCCACACACCGCCGGACGACCAGGCGCGCGAGGAAATCCCGCACCTCGTCGTCGGGCACGTTGGCGTACCGGCCGCGGAGTTCCCGCACGATCTCGGCAACTGCGCGCTGCCCGTCGCAGAGGTCGAGGATGGCCGCGGCCGTCGGGTTCAGCACCACCACCGACTCCGGGCCCAGCAACACGTGCCGCTGGCGCACCTGGTCGAAGGTCACCCGCACATGCGGCGAAAGTCTTGGGTGGTTTGTGGATCGCACCGCGGTGTTCATCGCTGTCCCGGTTCGCTCAGTCTGCGTACGCGCGGTCGATGGCATCGAGAATACTCCAGAGGACGTCGCACTTGAACGACAGCGCAGCCACCGCACGCTGCTGCTGCTCGGCTGTTCGGCAGTGTTCGGTCACCACCTGCAAGGCGTGTTCGGAGTCGCGCGGGGCTTGGTGCAGCCGAGCCCGGAAGTACGCCAGCCCAGCACCGTCGATCCAGGGATAGCAGCGCTCGAACGCGGCCAGGCGCTCGGCCATCAGGTCCGGCGCGAACAGTTCGGTCAACGAGGACGCCACCGCCTCGACCCACGGCCGGGTGCGCGCGAAGTTGACGTACGCGTCCACGGCGAACCGCACTCCGGGTACGACGTGGCGCTCGTCTTCGACCTCGTCGCGCGTCAGGCCCACGGCCTCGGCCAACCGCAACCACGCCTCGATGCCGCCCTCTTCGCCCGCCGCGCCGTCGTGGTCGAGGATCCGGCGGATCCAGCGCCGCCGCACCTCGCGGTCCGGGCAGTTGGCGAGGATCGCCGCGTCCTTGCGGGGGATGTTCTCCTGGTAGTAGAAGCGGTTGGCCACCCACCCCTGGATCTGGCGGCGGCTCAGCAGGCCCGCGTTCATGGCGACGTGGAACGGATGCTGGTCGTGGTAGCGCTGCGCATGCGCGCGCAACGCCGCAACAAAACCTTCGGTTCCCATCAACGTCATCACAGCTCCCACCCACACCTCCCACACGGTCGTGGGGGGGGGGGCGGGGGGGGGGGCCCCGCCCCCCCCCCCCCGCCCCCCCCCCCCCGGGGGGCCCCCACCCCCCCCCCCCCCCAAAACACACCCCCCCCCCCCCCCCGCCGCCACAA
>NZ_JALBWV010000044.1 GCF_022678645.1 Saccharopolyspora soli
ACTACGGTGACCGGGTCACCGTGCAGTAATCGACAAGGCGATCACATCATCGCCCACAAGATTCCTGACACTCCCGTGATTGCCTAGATCAACTCGTCTAACTAGGAGCTTCGGGGTGTTTTCATACCCGTCGGGGATGTCGGTGTCCAGTCGTGCGGTGAACATGCTGGCTGAGGCGTTGCGGCATCGGCGTCGTGAACGCGGTACGCGGTGGCGGCGCCTTCAGGCGGGTGAGCAGGCTCTGTTGGTGCTGGCCTATTTGCGTAAAGGCGAGACCTACACCGACCTGGCGATCGGGTTCCGGATCGGGGTGACCACGGTGTTCCGTTATATCCGCGAGGCGTTGGAGGTGTTGGCCGCGATGGCTCCCAGCTTGGACAACGCGATCACCCTCGCCGTACGGAAAGCGTTCGTCATCCTGGATGGGACGCTGCTGCGGATCGATCGGGTCGGGATGGTCTCGGGGCGGGATCACCCGTATTACTCGGGAAAATACAAGCGGCACGGCGTGAACGTACAGGTCATGGCGGATCCGGCAGGGCGTTTGGTGTGGGTGTCACCGGCGTTTCCCGGGGCGCGGCACGACATGGGCGCGGCCCGCGAACACGGACTTCTCGACGCGCTCCAGACCGCCGGGGTTCGGGTGGTCGCCGACAGTGCTTACCGCGGTGCGGGGCCGAATGTCGAAGTCCCACAACGCCGTCGACCTCGGATCCCGATAACAGCGAGCGTCCTCGGCTGTCGGCGAATCAGAAAGCCGTCAACGCAGCTCACGCCCGCCTCCGCGGCCCCGGCGAACGAGCGAACGCGCGGCTCAAAAGCTGGAAGATCCTCCGCAAGATCCGGTCCAGCCCCAGCCGAGCGACCCTGCTCATCAACGCCGTCCAAACCCTCATCCACGCAGGCTGACACCAAGTGGAAAAGGCTCAGTGAGGGAGGGTTCGCGGTTGTTGCCGCGGATAAGGAAGGTGAAGAGGGCGAGGTCGCGGCGGCGGTCATCGATCCGTACTTCTTGGCGTGTATACGTTCTCCTGCTGACGGAGCATGAGCCGTTATCTGATCAATGGGCGGCCTGCACCCCTCGAATCACCGCGGTCAGCAATTCCGTCAACTGTGCTCGGAAGCGCAGTGCCGAATGCGCCCAGCGCGGCACCTCAGCGTAGAGCTGCTGGAGTGTTGGTGAGGGTCGTGAGAGTTGATAGAGGTACGCGGCGGAGGTCATGGCGGCGGTGAGGATGGTGCGGGCGCCGTTACAGTCGACGCGGCTGACTGCTTGCTCGATGATGCCGGCCATGGCATCGTTGGCGGCACTCGCGGCCAGCTTGTACTGCCGTGCCCGTTCGATGCGAACACAGCCTTCGAGGCTGAGCGCGACATGGGTGAGTAGATCACAGAAGATCGGTAGTTGCCCGAGCGAAGCGGCGATGATGTCGGCGGCCGCACTGGCCTGGATGTCTCGTGCCGTTCCGAAGCCTTCGGTTAGGTGATCTCGCCAGTCCGCCCAGCCCTGCTCCGCGAGTTCGAGAAGCAACTCCTCGGTGGAGGAGAAGTACCGACGCAGCGCCGAGGGATGCAGGCCCACGCGGTTCGTGACGGCGGTGAGCGTGACGTTCTTGACCCCATCTTCCACGGCGATGTCGCGCGCGGCGTTCAGCAACGCCGCGACACGCCGCCGCTTCGCTTCCGCGGAGCGGGCACGTTGGCCGGGCGAGTTCACTCCCCAATCTTAACGCAATGGCTTTGACGCAGCCGTCGGGTTGGTATAGCGTGGCCATAACGCAAAGGCTTTGCGTTGAGCGGCCCTAGAGGAGAGTGTGATGAGCAAGGTGTACTTCGTGACCGGTGCGTCCCGTGGGCTCGGACGGCACATCGTCGGGCAAGCACTCGCGGCCGGGCATCGCGTGGTGGCGACCGCTCGGGATTCGCGTGCCCTCGATGAGTTCGTCGCCCGCTATGGCGAGCAGGTTCACGTCGAGCCGCTCGATGTGACCGATCCGGATGCAGCCCAAGCTGCGATCAGCGGCGGTGTCGACGCTTTTGGGCGGTTGGACGTGGTGGTCAACAACGCCGGACAGGGAGACCGCGTCGCGCTGGAGGACACCACGCTGGAGGTCTTCCGGCGACAGATCGAGACGAACTTCATGGGCGTCGTTCATGTCACCAAAGCCGCCGTGCCCGTGCTGCGGAGGCAGGGTGGTGGGCGAATCATCCAGGTCTCGTCTCTTGGCGGACGCATCGGCAGCCCAGGGATGACGGCGTATCAATCAGCGAAGTGGGCAGTGGGCGGGTTCAGTGAGGCGTTGGCGGCGGAGATGGCGCCTCTCGGGATCAAGGTGACAGTGCTCGAGCCGGGTGGGATGCGCACGGACTGGGCCGGAGCATCGATGACGACCCCGCCGATCAGCGAGCCGTACCGCGCGACCGTTGGCGAATCCGCTCGCACCATGGCTGGGTTCGAGAGTGTTGCCAATAGCGACCCGGCGAAGGTCGCCGGGATCGTGCTGCGGCTCGCCGAACTGGACGAGCCGCCGCTTCGACTGCTCGTCGGCAGCGACGCGTACGAATACGGCCGCGAGGCATGGCGCTGGCGGATCGAAACCGACGCGCGCTGGGAGACCCTCAGTCGCACCGCCGACGCCGACGACGCCGGCCGGGCATGGACCGCGCAACGCGGCTCAAGCCTGCCGGACGTGCACGCATAGACCCGTGTTCTCACGAGACCCGACGCTTTACCCCCATAGGTTCGCCGTGAAGACCTGGGCGTCCGCGGCCGGAACACGACCCGGCACCCAGTCGAGTGATGAGAGGACAGATTCGCGTGAGTGCGACCGCTGCCGCCGTGCCAGATGAGCGTGTGCTGTTGGGCACCTGGCCCACGCCTGTCGAGCCGGCCCCGCGACTGGCGAGCGCGCTCGGCCTCGATCCGGGCGATCTGTGGGTGAAGCGGGACGACCTCACCGGCCTCGGCGGTGGAGGCAACAAGGTGCGCAAGCTGGAATGGACGGTCGGCGCGGCACGTGCCAACGGTGCCGACACATTGGTCACCACCGGGGCGCCGCAGAGCAACCATGCCCGGCTCACCGCCGCGGCTGCCGCCCGGTTGGGACTCGACGCGATCCTGGTGTTTCCTGGTGCTGCCGGCGGCCTACGGTCCGGCAACCTAGCCTTGGACGGTCTGTTCGGTGCACGTGTGGCCTGGGTCGGGGACGTGGACGCCGCTAGTCTCGACGCGGCAGCGGCCACGATCGCGACCGAGTTGGAGTCTCGGGGCAGACGGCCCGCGCTCATCCCCTTCGGCGGATCCAGCAGCGTGGGTGCTCGTGGTTACGTCGAATGCGGACGTGAATTGCTCACGCAGGTTCCGGACCTGCGCACCGTGGTGGTCGCGGTGGGCTCGGGCGGCACGATGGCGGGGCTGGTCGCTTCGCTGGGTCCCGAGCGCGTACTCGGCGTCGACACCGGCGCGATGGCTGCCCCGGTCCAGGCCGTCGCAACACTCGCCAACGGCACCGGCCTCGTTGACCTGACCGCGGCGCAGCTCGCCGTTCGTGGCGATCAGGTTGGTGCCGGATACCGCGAACTCCCCGCGCCCGTAGCCGACGCCCTCTCGCTGTCTGCCCGGGCCGAAGGGCTGGTGCTCGACCCCGTGTACACCGGCCGGGCACTGGCAGGACTCGCCGCCGCCATCCGCGACGGTGCGATCGTCGCGGGCGAGAAGACCGTGTTCCTGCATACCGGCGGCCTGCCGGGGCTGTTCGGCCACGCCGCGGCTATCCGTCACGCAGAACAGGGCCTCGCGACCTGGCCGCTCAACGACCGGCCAGACCACGACGCCGCCAGCGCGTAACGGCATGAGCCTCGTCAAATGGGTGAGCCCCGGGTAATCAGCGTGGATTTCGGCCTCGGTTGGCTCGTGTCCGGGGTTGTGGATAGGGGTGTTCGCCGGTGAAGCGGGTGAGGTCGAGGCGGAGGTCGTCGATGCTGTAGCCGTCGGTTCCGAGGAAGTCTTGTAGCGATGCGTTGACGGTGTCGCCGACGGCGGTCACGGAGGAAGCCAAGGGTCTCGGCAAGTTCGGTGGCGTTCACGGGGTTGAGTTCCATGGCGGCTAGCCTTTCTCCGCCGCTTTTCTTGCTGCGGGTGCGGATCTGGCCGGCGCGAAGCCGGTAGGACCGGGCGCCGGTTTAGAGGATGCGGGCGTTCGAGGTGATCCGGTCGACGATTGCGGCGACCAGGCACAGGTCGCCGAACACGGATCCGTCGAGCGACCCACTGAATGTGACATCCGAAGTGGCCGTCCGTGGCGAATTCCAAGTGGCCGCTGACAGATCACGTCGTGCAGGCCGGTGGAAGCCTCAGGCGGTTCGGGTGATCCGTCGTCGGTGTCGACGGCGCGGCGGGTTGGAGCAGTTGAACTTCGAGGTCTGCCCGGGCGTTGGATCGGGCGGCAGCGAGCTTGTCGGTAAGGGTTTGGTTGTCGTCGGTGAGCTGTCGGATGCGGTGCTTGAGGGTGGTGTTCTCGGTGATCAGCCGGTGGAGGCCGTCGTGGCACCAGGTTTGTTCCAGGTCGCGGACCTGTCCCATTAGCCCGGCGATTCGTTGGCGCTGCGCAACGATCTCGCGGTGGGTGGCGGCGAGGGCGTCCTCGGCGTTGAGGGCTCGTTCGCGCCAGGCCGCGTCAAGTTCGTCGCGGTGCTGGCGAGTTTGCCGGTCGATGCTGTGTTGCGCGGTCGAAGCGGTGATCGCTTCGGCGACCAGTTGCCGGCCTTGGGGGTTCTGGTAGACGAAGGTGCGCGAGACGCCGGCCTGGCGGCGTAGGTTCAGAGCGAGTGCGTCGTCGAGTAGACCGAGAGCGGCGAGGGCCTTTTCCAGGCCGTCAATGGCTTTCGCGGTGGGGGCGAACACTGCGTGTAGGTAGTCGGCGGTGGTGTCGTCGGGGGCACGTTCGGCGATGGAGGACCATTGTTTGCGGCGCCAGTAGAGCAGGTCGGCGCCGGAGATGACGAACTTGTCGCAGTTGTGGCAGTTCAGGTTGAAGGGGCAGGCGCCGCCGGCGACGACGGGTTAGAAGGTGCAGAATCCGCCCTCGGCCGGAGTGCTGCGGCGGGACAGGTCCAGCGCGTGGGCCTGTTGCCTGTTCATCGGCGTGAGGTTGGTGGACAGGACCTCGCCGGGATTGACGGCGCCGGGGCAGGCGACCCAGACGTGCTGCAGCACGTCCTCGATTTCCGACAGCGCGATCTTGGCGTAGACCTGGGTCATGGTCTCGGAGACGTGACCGAGGTAGCGGCGGATGTGGTGCAGGCCGGTACCGCGGCGCAGCAGGTTTGTGGCCAGCGTGTTGCCGGGCCTGATGGCTGGCGTAGCGGCCGCCGAGGTCAAGCTCGTCGACCCAGTCACGGAAGTCGCGGTTGAAAGTGGACAGGCTGATGGCCATGGTGCCGTCGCGGTTGCGCCATCGCGTGCCGAACAGCGCCAGCCCCAGGCGTTCGGTGGCGGTGGGTGGTCGGCCGCGCGACTGGATGAACCGCTGGATGGTCTTGCGGCGCCGTGCCTGCAGCAGTTGGTGGACCGACTCGGGGATGCGGATGGCCTCGTCGTAGTTGTCGACCTTGGTCTGGTCGTGCCAGAGCAGCGGCAGCACGTTGTAGCGGTCGGTGCAGTCCAGCCGCAGGTTGACCACCTCGCCCAACCTTCGCGTCTCCCAGATGTCGCGCAGTCCAACGTCCTTGCTGTCGTACTTCTCGGCCAGCCGGGCGAGATTCGACTCCTCGGCCAGGACCTTGCCGACGTGGTCGGTGAACGGGCGGCGGGTGCGGCCCTTCGGATAGGCACGTTCGGGGTAACGACGATGAAATCAGACAGTCCCTCCTCTTGGGCCGTCCAGTGGCGGATGCGAGCGCTGCGCCGCCGCGGCCAAGGTCTGCGTTGGCCCCTCGAGCAGCAGGACAACGACAACTACGGAGAGGCAGCGACATGAGTCAACAGTCGCGTGGTGGCCAGCGAGGACCTGGCCGTCGGCGACCAGCGCTTCGACGTCGTGGTCGACCCGGTCGGAGGCCGGCTCCGCACGGACACTCTGCGGGTGATGGCTCCGATGGGCCGGATGCTGCTGGTGGGCAATGCCAGTGGCGACTGGGAGCACACCGTGCAGACCAACGCTCTGTGGGGCGGCAACCTCGCGATGCTCGGCTTCGCGGTCGGCATGTGCCTCCCCGCCCACCCCGAGCAGGCCCGCCCCGCCGCCGAGGCCGCGCTCAAGGCCGTCGGCCAGGGCCTCGCCGACATGCGCACCGAGACGATGCGGCTGGCAGAGGCCGGACAAGCGCACCGCCGCCTCGAGCGCGGCACGGTGAACGGCCAGATTCTCCTGACCCCCTTACCGTGAGGACGATCATTGTGCAGACCCTCAACCGGCAGCTCGTCAATGGCCGGGTCCAGCAAGCCCACGGCCAGGACCGGCAGGCTGTCACCAGCGCGATCACCGGCGAACAGATCGCCGAGGGCGTGCTGGGCGACGCCACCGACGCGAACCTGGCTGTCGAGGCCGCCCGGCAGGCGCTGCCCGCCTGGTCGGCCACGACCCTCGACCAGCGCCGGGAGTACTTGCAGAAACTGGCCGACTCCTTCGCCGCCCGCCGCGAGGAGATGATCGACGCCCTCGTCGAGGAGTTCGGCACCACCACCGCCACCGCGGCCTACATCGTCGACCAGTCCCGCGACTGGTTCGTCTACGCGCAGAAGCTCCTCATCGAGGACACCTTCACCGAGCAGGTCGGCCGCGCCACCGTCCACAAAGTACCGGTCGGGGTAGCCGTCCTGATCACCCCGTGGAACGGAGCCAGCTGGTTCATCGCAATGAAGGCCAGCGTGGCACTCGCCGCAGGCTGCACCATTGTGATCAAGCCCAGCGAACGCGGGATCTGGCAGGCCCAGCCCGTCCTCGACGCGTTCGCCGACGCCGGCCTGCCCGACGGCGTCGTCAACGTCGTCTTCGGCAAGGGCGATCCGGTCGGCAACATTCTCACCGCCCACCCGGACGTCGCCAAGGTGTCGATCACCGGTTCCACTGCCACTGGCAAGATCATCGCCCACAACGGGGTGGACACCATGAAGCGCGTCACCCTCGAGCTGGGCGGCAAGTCCCCGACGATCATCCTCGACGACGCCGACCTGTCCCACGCGGTGCCCTTCGCCGTGCAGGCGGGCCTGTTCAACAACGGGCAGGCGTGCATCGCAGGCACCCGGATCCTCATCCCGCACAGCCGCGAGCAGGAGATCAAGCAGGCCCTCGCCGACGCCGTCGCCGCCATGAAAGTCGGCGACCCCCGCGACCCCGACACCATCGTCGGCCCCGTCCTGGACCGCGACCAGTACGACCGCGTCCAGCACTACATCCAGGCCGGCGTCGACGAAGGCGGCCAGATTCTGGTCGGCGGACTCGGACACCCCGAAGGACTGGCGGACGGCAACTACGTCAAGCCCACCCTGCTGACCGCGACCAACGACCAGACCATCGCCCGTGAGGAAATCTTCGGCCCGGTCCTGGCCGTGATCACTTACCGCGACGAGGACGACGCCATCGCGATCGCCAACAACACCCCCTACGGCCTGCACGCCTACGTCGCCACCGGCGACGTCCAGCGAGGACAGCGCGTGGCCCGTCGCATCCAGGCCGGCCGCTTGATGATCAACGAGATCGTCGACGCACCCGACGCCCCCTTCGGTGGCTTCAAGCAGTCCGGCCTCGGCCGCGAGTTCGGCCATCACGGACTGGCCGCGTACCTCGAGACTCAGGCCGTCTTCAGCTGACCAGGCAAGAAAACGGAAACAACAACGAAATGGAGACAGGAAAATGACCGACCCCACCGAGCTCACGATCGAGAACTCGGCTCTCGTGCTCATCGACCACCAGCCTTGGCTGACCTTCACCCTGGAGACCGACAGCACGCACCTGGTCAACAACGTCACCGCCGCGGCCCGCGCGGCGAAGGCGGTCGGCGTACCCACCGTGCTGACCACGGTGGCCGCCCGAGGCAGCCTCCTCGCCGACCCGATCTTCAAGGAGATCCAGGACATCTTCCCCGATGTCACGCCGATCGACCGCACGACGACGGCCGCGTGGTCCGATCCGAACTTCCGCGACGCGGTGCTGGCCACTGGTCGCAAGAAGCTGGTCATGGCCGGCCTGTCGACCGAGGTGTGCCTCGCCCAGGCGGTGCTCGCGGCGCTCAAGGACGGGTTCGAGGTCTACATCCTGACCGACTGCTCGGCCGGCCTCACCAAGGACGCGCACGAGGACGCGAAGACCCGCATGATCCAGGCCGGCGCCAAGCCGCTCAACGTTGCGGCCCTGCTGTGCGAGTGGACCCCCGAGATCAACTCCCCGGAACGGAACCTCGTCACGGAGGCGTTGCTGCAGCACGGTGGCACGTCGCTTGCGGTGCAGTACGTCATGGCCCAGGTCTCCGCCGGCATCGTGTCGGCACCTGACGCCGCCTAGCCACGGCGAACTCCGGCCGATCCCCTGCCGACACTCGATCAGCAGGGGGTCGGCCGGTTCCACGTCACTCGCCGAGCCCTGCCGCGGGCTCGTCCAGGCAGATGATCGACGGGGCGGAGGCCGCGCCGCGGGTGATCGCCGCGCGCGGAACCGGCAACCTGTTGCCATGCAACGCGTTCGTGAAGCGGAGCACGTCCGGACCAACGAGAAACCGGCCGGAACCCGTGCTGCGCACGTAGTTGTAGCAGTTCCATCCCGGTACCGCGTCCACCATCGGGCGAGGATGAATACCCGTCGTTGCGGTAGCCGAACCGGCCCCGGTAGGCCGTCCTATTCCCCCGGCCGGTCTCGGCGAAGTCCAGCGCGTCGACCCAACTCGTCCTGGCCCCGATCAGCCCGCGGTACTTCATGATCACAGACCGGCCGTTGACCGCGAACGCGCCGACCAGTCGGTCTCCATCGCGGTAAAGGGCGACACAGCGACGACCGGACTCCGGGCCACCGTCGACCAGCACCACCTCCTCCGCGTCTGGTACGCCGACGAACTGGAGGCGGCTGTCGTACCAGTCCGACCAGAAGTACGGCACGGTCTCGTACGGCGTGGCCGACGCTGGATCGAGCGCGTTGCCCACCGCCGCGGCTCCCTGCTCGGCGGCGCTCGTCCAGTGCTCCAACCGCATCGGCCGGCCGAACAGCTGGTTGTGCCAGCGGGCGGCGTCCCCGGCGGCGTACACCCCGGCGACGCCGGTCCACAACTGCGCCGCGAATGCGACCAGATCACCGACGAACTGGCCGTCCGGCCCGGCCTGCCACCCTTGCTCGTCCACCGGCTGCGCTCCCGCCACGAGCAGATCACCCAGTTCCTCGACCGCCACGCCCCGGAGACCGCGTGACCCGCCGCACGGCCCTGCCCAGCGTCGAAGACGTCCAGTTGGCTATCAAGGAACTGACCGGGGCCACTGGCAAACCGCCGACCATCTTGGCGCTGGCCAGGCGATTCGGGTTGGCCAACACCACGTTCCGGCGCCACTTCCCCGAAATCGCCGTTGACCTCGAGCACCAACGGGCCACCGATCCCACCTCGACCGAGGCCGCGATCAGCCGATTCGACCAGCTCACTCGACAACGACAAGCTACGGCGGGACAACCACGAACTCCGCGAACACCTCGACCTGGCCGCCGCGAACATCCAGCGGCTCACGCTGGACAACTACCGGCCGCGCCAGCAACTCGAAGCCGCCACGAAAGTCATCAGGATTGATCGGCGGTCCACTCCCCGTTGAACGCCGTCGATCTGGTCCAACGGCGTTCTGAGCGGCAGTGGGCGTCGAAGAACGGGCGTCGGTTCGTCACAAGCGGATACCTTCATACCTTCCGAGGTTGGTCAGGGCCGGTCACGGCGCCGGTCCTCGGTGGTTGTTGGTTGTTTCAGCAGGCCAGTTGGGTCGCGAGGTCGGATGCGGACGTGGCGGCGATGTCACAAATGGTGTCGGCCGCGCGGTCCGCTTCGCGGTAGGGGCCTTTCTCCGCAGGGCGTTGCAGGAACGCGGTGCACAGCCCGGCGGCACGGGCGCCATCGATGTCCCAGCTGTGCGCAGCGACCATCAGCACTTCGCGGCGGGCGACATCCAGCAGTTGCGCAGCGGTCAGGTACGCAGCCGGGGCCGGTTTGTAGGTGCGCGCGAGTTCCGCGGATGCGATCGCGTCAAAGGACGAGCCGGCGGCCTTGACCAGATTGACCAGCAGACCGAAACCACCGTTCGACAGCGCCACCACGGTGTAGCGATGGCGTAGCCGGGTCAGCAGCTCGTCGCTGTCCGGCCAGGCCGGCAGGCGATGCCAAGCCCGCACCAACCGTGTGCGGTCGGACTCGCTCACCGTGCTGCCCACGCCGTGCTCGGTAAGCAAGGCGTTCAGCGATTCGCGGTGCAGCGTGTCCAGGTAGGCCCACTCCCGTTCGGCGTTGTTGACCCGCGCCATCGCGGGCAGGTAGCGGTCACGCCACGAGTCGGCGAACGCTGCCGGATCGAGATCGATCCGGCGGTGTGCGAACACCTCGCCGACCTGCTCGGTGATCCCGGTGTGCCAGTCCACCGTGGTGCCGAAGATGTCGAACGCCACCACGCGCACGTCGTCGAGCATGCCCTTGCCTCCTCCGTCCGGGTTCGTGGTGCCCGCTGCCTGCCACGGCCACGCGCTTGCCCGCGTACCGCGCCCGCACGCCCGCATCGGCCAGGTCCGGAACCTGGTAGGTGATGCGCTCGCGCGCTGCGCGCTCCCCGACCGCTGGCAAGCCATCGCCACCGAGCGGGTTCGGGCTGGCCCCAGGTCCCGGAAGCGTCGATCACCGCCCGCGCGATGATCCGCTCCTCACCGTCGACGGTCTCGACGTGCACGCTCAGCGACTCGGAATCCCGGCCCGCGTCGACCACGCGATCCCGCCCGCGGCGAGCCACCCCGACCACTCGCGCGCCGAAGCGGACCCGCTGGCCCAGCGACGCAGCCAACGGCCGCAGGTATTGCTCGCCCCAGTCCGCGCCAGCCGGATATGCCGTCGGCTCCGGGCGCTGCCACCCGTGCCGTTCCAGCGACCGGGCTCCGGCCGGATCGATCAGTTCCGACCACGGCGAGAACAGCCGCACGTGGCCCCCACTCCCGCACCGAGGTGCCCGCCTCCGGGCCTGCCTCGAGCACCACCGGCTCCAGACCGCGCTCCAGTACGTACGCCGCAGCGGCGCGCCCGATCGGGCCCGCGCCCACCACCACAACTGGCAACTCGTCCACAACTCTCCCCTTCCATCGATCCTCTTCGATAAAGACGAGAGCAATGTATCGACCCGGACCGATGAAACAACCATCGACCGCGATCGATTGACAAATATCGACGTGTGTCGATACTGGGGTCATGACGACGACGGTGCCCGAGACCGGGTTGCTTGCGGCCGAGGACGCGGCCACCTACGCGGAGTGGTTCGCGTGCCTGGCCGAACCCACCCGCGTCCGGCTGCTGCACGCCGTCGCGGTGGCCGGGACCATCAGCGTGGGCGCGTTG
This sequence comes from Saccharopolyspora soli, assembly GCF_022678645.1. Classification (GTDB taxonomy): domain Bacteria; phylum Actinomycetota; class Actinomycetes; order Mycobacteriales; family Pseudonocardiaceae; genus Saccharopolyspora; species Saccharopolyspora soli. The sequence continues at coordinate 11,554 of NZ_JALBWV010000044.1, forward strand.
ACCGAGCAGCTGGGCATCAGCCAGTCCACCTGCTCGCACCACGTGAGCAAGCTCGCCGAGGTCGGCTTCGTCTTGCTGCACAAGGAAGGCACCGTCACCCAGGTCTCGGTCAACACCGCCTGCTGCACCGGACTCCCGCACGCCGCCGACGCCGTCATGGGCGTCGTCGCCCGACCGTGCTGCCCGGAGGACGTCCCCGACGACGTCACCGTTCGCCCGCTGGAGACCGGAGACTGGGCGGCGGTGCGGCGCGTCTACGCCGAAGGTATCGCCACCGGCAACGCGACCTTCGAAACCGAGGTCCCACCGCGGAAGTCCCTGGAAGCCAGGTGGATTCCCGGGCACCGGTGGGTCGCCGAGATCGACGGCCAGGTCGTCGGGTGGGCCGCCGCCAGCCCGGTGTCCAACCGCGCCTGCTACTCCGGCGTCGCCGAAACCTCCGTCTACGTCGGCGAAGACTTCCGCTCACGCGGCGTTGGAAAAGCCTTGCTACACAAGCAAGTCACCGCCGCCGACGCCGACGGCCTGTGGACGCTGCAAACCTCGATCTTCCCGGACAACCGGGCCAGCATCGCCCTGCACTACTCCGCGGGATTCCGCACCGTCGGCGTCCGGGAACGCATCGCCCAACACCACGGCATCTGGCGCGACACCGTCCTGCTGGAACGCCGCCGCACCTGCGACGACGCTTAACCACTCATCCATCCCACATCACCCGTCGCTCGCCCCCGGGCGACGGTCGATGAAAGGTGCCTATGAACGACCACGACGCTCTCGTCATCGGCGGCGGCCAAGCCGGACTCGCCGCCGCCCACGCCCTCCGAACCCGCGGAATCCGGCCGGTGGTACTGGAAGCCGGGGCCGAGCCGGTCGGGTCCTGGCCGCGCTACTACGACAGCCTCACCCTGTTCTCACCCGCCCGATTCAGCGCCTTCCCCGGTGCTCCCTTCCCCGGCGATCCCGACCGCTACCCGCACCGCGACGAAGTCGTCAACTACCTCCGGCGCTACGCCACCAGCCTCGACGCCGACATCCGCACCCATCACCGCGTCACCGCCGTCACCGCAGACGACGGCACCTACACCGTCCACACCGGACACGACGAGACACTCACAGCACCACTGCTCATCGCGGCCACCGGCGGCTTCAGCCGCCCTTACCAGCCGGACCTACCCGGGCTCGACCAGTTCACCGGCCGGGCTGTCCATGCCGCCGACTACCGCAATCCCAAGCCTTTCGCCGGACAGCGCGTCATCGTCGTCGGTGGCGGCAACTCCGCCGTCCAGATCGCCGTCGAACTCGCCGAACACGCCCACGTCACCATCACCAGCCGCACACCCCTGCGCTACGCCAACCCCACGCTCCTGGGCAAAGACCTGCACTTCTGGACCGCCACCACCAGGCTGGGCATCCTGCCCCTCGGACCGTGGCTGCGCACTATCCCCACCACCCCGATCTCCGACAAGGGCGCCTACCGCGCCGCGATCGACGCCGGAAAACCCGACCACCGGCCGATGTTCACCCACCTCGACACCGACACGATCACCTGGTCCGACGGGAGCCGCGAACCAGTCGACGCGATCATCGTCGCCACCGGCTACCGCCCCGACGTCAGCTACCTACGACCCCTCGGCGCCCTCGACCCTCCGGTGCCCCGAGACACCTGCGCGGCCTCTCCCGAACAGGCCCCGGACTCGGCTACGTCGGCCTGGAATGGCAACGCAGCTTCTCCTCCGCCACCCTCCGCGGCGTCCACCGCGACGCCCACTACGTCGCCGCACGCCTCACCGCATCGAAACCCGCTCGCCGCCAACGCTGCTGCGTGCCTGCCCTGCGTTGATCAGGACGATCCGAGCGCGGGTTTGGTCGCGCGAATGATCGCCGAGTGCACGCCCGCACCAACGTGCTGGGTGAAGGTGACCTCGGCGTTGGTGAAGCCGATCGTGGTCAGCACGTCCAGGTATGCGTTGCACGTCAGCGTGCCGATGGGGCATCCGACCCGTTCCTCGGCACTGCGGCGTTCCGGCCCGGAAACGCTGCCGTCCGCGACGATGTCGCTGATGCCAAGTCGACCACCCGGCTTCAGCACGCGGAACGCTTCGGCGAGCGCACGGGGCTTGTCGGTGGACAGCGTGATCACACAGTTGGAGATGACCACATCCACACTCCTATCGGGAAGCGGGACGTCTTCGAGATACCCCTGCAGGAACTCGACGTTGCTCGCACCCTCACGGGCGGCATTGGCGCGAGCGAGACGCAGCATGTCCTCGCTGGCGTCGAGCCCATACGCCCAGCCCGTCCCGCCGACCCGGCGCGCCGAGAGCAACACGTCCAAGCCACCACCCGACCCCAGATCCAGCACCGTCTCGCCCTCGTGAAGGTCCACCACCGCAAGGGGATTGCCGCACCCGAGGCTCACCCGGGCCGCGTCGTCCGGGACATCGGTGTGGTCGGCATAACCGGCCGCGCCGAAACAGCCCTCCGTAAACACCTCACGGTCGCAGTCGGCGATCTGCTCACCGGCCAGCGCCGATCGCGCCAGCCCCGAGTACCGCTCGACGATCTCCTCCCGCTCGTCCACCGTCGCTGCTCCCTCCGCTCATCACGGCGTCACCGGCACCGGGCGCCCCATGACCACGTCGGCGGCCGTCGGGAAGCACTCCACGCACTCCTGGTTGATCCGATACCAGCTCGCAGTGCCACGACGCTCCACGAGCACGAACCCGACCTCCGCCAAGACTTTCAGGTGAGTGGACACGGTGGACTGCCCGACCTCCACCGCGTCGACGACCTCCCCCACCGTCATGGGCCGCTGCGCACGAGCCAACAGCGTCACGATCTGCACCCGCGTGGCATCGGCCAACGCCTTGAACCACGAGGCGTACTCGACGGCAGCACCACGATCCAACGGCACATCATTCATCGTTAATCGACGATAAACGATGAAAAGGAGGTGGGCAAGCATCCACACCCCCTCATCAGGCGGCAGTCGTTCGTAGTTCGGTTAAGGACGAGCGACGGAGTGCTGCGCCACCCGTCGTTTCGTCGACTTGTTGCTCCGGACTGACAGGCCCTGTCATACGATCTGACGCCGGTTTTCTCCCGCTGCCACGAACGCCGCCTCGCGGGCGCGTCCGCGTGACTACTCCTGTCCACTATGGACCTGGCTACAGCCTGGTGCGTCTTTAATCTCTACCAGGCAGCACATGTGGTTTCATGCCCTACGGCGCTCCCAGAGAGCAGCACCGTGCTGTCTGCGACCGGAACGGGGTGGCCGCTGCTGTCGGTCACCCCGTGCCTGCGGTGCAACGGTCGCGTCGGTCGTTTCGCCCTAGGGCGCCGGGACGCGGGGACGGCTATCGGCACAGGGCCATGTTTGGTGTGGTGTTCCGGTCGAAGTCTCCTTGGGCGATGCCGTCCAGGAAGGCGAGGACTTCGGCTTCGGTGAACTCCAGTTCCGCGGTCGTTCCGCAGGGTTGGGGCACGGTGCTGCGGAAGGCATACGTTCCGTTGTCGCGGCGGGTGATGTCCAGGCAGGGGCCGTGGGTGTGCCCGGCGCGGACGTGGGCGAAGAAATGGTCGAACTGTGCTTCGGTGAACACGAGGCGGTGGTCGTCGGGCGCTGCGAAGGTTTGTCGTCGCGGAGTTCGACCCAGCCGTCCCGGCGGGCCACACGTACGCATTCCTGGTTCGCGTGACTGGCTTTGGCCTTGCGGAAGGCTCGGCGTCGGTCAACAGCGGCCGGCGCCCGATGCGCCGTGGGCCGATGAGGTGATCGTCGAGGAAGCAGTACAGTGCGGCCAGAAGGGTGTCAAGATCGTCGTCACACAATGATCATGGACACCCTTCGTCCCTGTCGGGCACCCACTCGGCCACCAGCCACGACTTCGGAATCCCTGATCTAGGCAGCGCTTTCATCTGACGCTTGCGTGGCACGCGCCTGCGCGATCTGTCGGCCCCGGTCGGAGTCGGGGAACCGCTCGAGCATCGTGCGCAAGTCGTGCGCGTCGACATTGGCGCCGAACGTCTCGGCGCCCGGCTCGAGTTGGACGCCGTCCGCGAGGGAACCGGCGATGACGGGGTCGAAGCCGAGGTCGTTGACGACCCGGGCGACGGTCGTAAGATCATCCGGGTTGTCGCTGGCGATGGCGATCGCCTTGCGATCCGGTTCTCCCGCTGGCCGGGCCTCGTCTTCGAGGTCGTGATAGCCCATGTGGTTGAAGGCCTTGACGACGCGGGCGTCGCGGAGGAACGCCTGCACGGTCTGGCTGCTGGATGTGGTCGGGTCGTTGAGGTCGTCGCGGACGCCGTCGACCTCCCACCAGTAGTTCATGGCGTCGATCACGAGCTTGCCGCGAAGCGCGTCCGCCGGGATGGTGCGGTACTTGCCGAGGGGTAGAGCGAGGATCACGATATCGGAGCCGAGCGCTGCGGCTGAGGCGGTGGTGGCGATCGCTCCGGGGGCGAGTACGTCGACGGTGAGTGCGATCTTCGCCGGGTCGCCGGAGCCTGCGAGCAGGACGCGGTAACCGGCCGCGATGGCGAGGCGGGCGAGCACGGTACCGACTTTGCCGGCGCCGAGGATTCCGAGTGTCGTGCCGGTGCCGCTCATGACCGCGCCTCGGTGTTCGCGGCGACGGCGGGCTGCTCGGCGAGGAGTTCTCGGACCATCGGAATCACGCGGGTGCCGTAGAGCTCGACCGCACGCAGTCGGGCACTCGTCGGGATGGTTCCCGTCGTGTAGATCAGGTCGAAGCGTCCGACACCGAGGGTCTGGATGGCTTGTGCCATCTTGCGGGCGACGGTCTCGGGCGAGCCGATGTACATCGATCCGTGGTCGATTTCGGCGTCGTAGTGCTCGTGGCGGATGGGCGGCCAGCCGCGCAGGGCGCCGATCCGGTCGCGGATCACCTGGTATCGGGGCCACACGAGCTCTCGGGCCTCCTCGTCGGTGTTGGCGATGAAGCCGGGTGAGTGCATGCCGACGGGGTGGGCGGTGGTGCCGAGCTGCTCCGTGGCGCGCCGGTACAGGTCGATGTAGTGGGCGAACCGCGCAGGGGCTCCGCCGACGATCGCGAGCATGAGGGGGAATCCGTAGTACGCGGTGCGCACGACGGACTGCGGCGAGCCGCCGACGCCCACCCATGTGCTCAGGTGCCCGGACTCGGTCTTGGGGAAGACGTCCGCGTCCACGAGCGGGGCGCGCTTGGTGCCCGACCATGTGACGGGTTTTTCTTTGAGGAGCTCGGCGAACAGCTGGATCTTCTCCTCGAACAGGACGTCGTAGTCGGCCAGGTCGTAGCCGAACAGGGGGAACGACTCGGTGAACGAGCCGCGGCCGAGGATCACCTCGGCCCGTCCGTTCGACAGGGCGTCAACGGTGGCGAAGCGCTGGAAGACACGTACGGGGTCGTCCGAGCTGAGCACGGTCACGCCGGAGCCGAGCCGGATGCGGGAGGTGCGTGTGGCGATGCCCGCGAGCACGGTTTCGGGGCTGGAGATAGCGTACTCCGGCCGGTGGTGCTCGCCGACCAGGAACACGTCCACTCCCAGCTCATCGGCCAGCACCGCCTCGTCCATGGTCTGCCGGATCGCGGCCGCGTACGTGGTGAGCGCGCCTGTGTCGTCCTCCGGCACGTCACCGAAGGTGTCGAGTCCGAATTCGATCTCGGTCATGATTCTCTTTCTCTCGGATGCGGGTCAGGCGGCGACGGGCTGCTTGGCGAGGAGTTCGCGGACGCGTGGGGCGACCTCGCGGCCGAGCAGTTCGATCGTGCGGGCGCGGGCCTCCTGCGGGAGGTGCATGATGTCGTACTTCAGGTCGAAGCGATTCAGCCGCAGCTCGCGCGCCATCCGGGCGATCTTCTGTGCGACGGTTTCCGGGGATCCAACGAACAGGGCCCCGTCGACGACTTCACGCTCGTAGCGCGCTCGGGTCGGGGCGTAGAACCCGCGCTCGTTCGCGAGGTCGGTCACGACCGACTCCCAGTTCCGCCACCAGGTCTCCACCGCCTCCTCGTCGGTGTCCGCCACCAGGCCGAGAGAGTGCATACCCACCGGCTGAGCGGGCTGTCCGAACTGCTCCAGCGCGCGATGGAAGAGGTCGACGTGGCCGGCGAAGCGTTGCGGACGGCCGTCGATGATCGCCAGCATGAGCGGCAGCCCGTACCGGGCGGCGCGGATCACCGAGTTCGGGCTGCCGCCCACGCCGATCCAGGTGGGGATGCCGCCGGGCCGCATCCGCGGATGCAGCACCTGGTCGACCAGCGGGGCACGGATCGTGCCTGACCAGGTCACGGCATCCTCCCGCTGCAATCGCATGAACAGGTCGAGCTTCTCCTCGAAGAGCTGCTCGTAGTCGGCCAGGTTGTAGCCGAACAGCGGGAACGACTCAGTCGCCGAGGCTCGGCCAAGCACCAGTCGCGCGCGACCGTTGGAGACCGCGTCGACGGTCGAGAACTCGTTGTAGAGGCGAACCGGGTCGTTGGTGCTCAGCACAGTCACGCTCGTGCCGAGTGCGATCCGTTCGGTCGCGGCCGCCGTGGCGGCAAGCAGCACCGGGGGCGCGGAGTCGTTGTGGCCTGGACGGTAGTGCTCGCCGACGCTGAACACGTCGAGGCCCACCTCCTCTGCGAGCCGCGCCTCCTGGACGAGTAGCCGCACCGTGTCCGCATCGCTGAGATCACGGCCGCCCGTCGAGGCGACCTCGCCGAATGAATTGAGTCCCAGCTCGAAACGTGTCTCGAACATCAACTCTCCCTCGCCGGCTCGTCAGTCGCTGCGCGACCTGCCAGAGCCGTGTAATTGACGTGTCAATAGTTCGCGATCCAGTGTGGGCCGATATCATTGACGTGTCAATCAAGGAGGGGCAGCGATGACACAGCGACCCGCACGCCGAGTGCTTACCGCGGACGAACTGCGCATCTGGCGTGACTTCATCGAGACGACGGAAGCCCTGCGGACCGAGCTTGTGCGGCGGCTGCAGAGCGACACCAACCTGTCTCCCGGCGACTACGCCGTGCTGCTCGCTCTCAGTGAGGCGCCGCACCGTCGGCTGCGATCCTCCGAGCTGGCCGCGGAGATCGGCTGGACGCGCAGCCGCCTCTCCCACCACCTGGCCCGCATGGAGCGGCGCGGACTCATTCACCGCGAAGACTGCGCGACCGACAACCGCGGAGCCGAAGCGGTCCTCGCCGACGCGGGCGCGGCCGCCTTCCGGCGTGCGTCAGCGCCTCACCTGCGCGCCATCCGTGAGTTGTTCGTCGATGCGCTCACCCCGGATCAGGTCGTCTCCGCCGGGCAGATCGCGCGCGCCCTTCGAGCGCGCCTCGACGAAAGCGGGTGATGGCAACATCCGTGGTCGGGGGCCGGGGCGGATTGCACGAGCACACCACAGCCGAGTGCACCGACTGCGAGACCAGCCGTCGGCGCGATGCCGTTGATCAACTCAACTTGCCGTCAATTCGGCAACGTGCGTCTCCAACTCTGCCGAACGCGCAAGCAATCGCTCCAACGACATGCCACCCAACGGTCAGGCAACGCTGCCCGATTTGTCCAGCCGCCAGGCCGCGACTGTCCAGTCGGACTGTCTACCAGCGGATGCCAACGCGTTTCCACGCAACGAAACTCCTCGGTGGGCTCGGGGTCGAACAGACACAACCATGAGAGGCAAGGACATGAATCCACAGTCGCGTGGCATCTGGGATGCAGCGGAGTGCGCGCTCCTGCTGATCGACTATCAAGACAACGTGCTGGCGGCGGTGTTCGAACAGGATCGAAGAGTCATCGAGCTCAACGTATCCACGATCGCGAGGATGGCGCAGCGCTTCGACATCCCCGTCGTGCTGAGCACGGTGGGCGTCGAAATGGGGGCCAGCGATCCGGTACTCCCGTCGCTCTCGGCCGCGCTCCCTGGCGTCGAAGTCATCGACCGCTCGCATATGAATGCCTGGGAGGATCCGGTGTTCGTGGACGCGGTGAAGGCGACCGGCCGCAAGAAGCTGGTGATCGGCGGTATCGTCACCTCGGTATGCGTGACCTTCCCGGCGATCAGCGCCCGGGCCGATGGTTATGAGGTCGCTGTCCTCGCGGATGCCATAGGCGACGGCACAAAGGAAGAACATGACATCGCGGTGATGAGGCTCGTGCAAGCGGGTGCGGTTCCCATGACGACACTCGCGATGATGGCTGAGTGGTTCCGCGATTGGAAGTCGCCGATCGCTGACCATGCCAGGGAAGTCTGGGTTCCGTATCGCGAGAAGTGGGCGGCTCTGAAGCGGGGGCCTGAGCAGTACGAGCCGACCGGCCTGATCGCGGCCGGCGGCCTGCGGCCCGGCACGCGCGTACGAGCTGACGCCGGCTGATCGGTGCTATTCCGCGAAGGATGACTATGGAACCGGGGATCTTCGTGGTCATCGCCGCGTTCCGCCTGGACGGCTCCGCGCTAGCCGCAGAGCCGTCCAGGCGGTTCCCGAATCGGCGGCTGCGGAACCCGACCGAAGACGTCCAACGAGACAGACCAACGTCGCTATTGCGGTCCGGCGTCGTTCGGGTCGCCGGGCAGGACGTGGTTGAGCTCACGTCGTGAGCTGATTTTGAGCTTGGCGAAGACCTTCCGCAGGTGGTATTTGACCGTCAGCGGACTGACGAACAGCCTGGCGCCGATCTCTGGATTGGAGAGTCCGTCGCGGGCGAGCCGCGCGATCTGCGCTTCTTGGGCGGTGAGTTCGTCCTGCGCCTCCGGCGTGCGCTTGCGAATCGTGCCGCCGACGGCCAAAAGCTCGCGTCTGGCCCGCGCAGCGAACGCCTCGACGTTCATCGCCGCGAGCATCTCGTACGCGATGCGCAGTTGCTCACGCGCGTCCGCGCGGCGGCGATCACGTCGTAGCCATTCTCCGTAGAGCAGGTGCCCGCGGGCGACCTGTACACGCAGTGGGGTGCGGCTGAGGTGTGCGATCGACTCCCGATAACAGAGGTCGGCGGTCTCGCCCTGGCTCATAAGCGCGCGGACGCGTGCCTCAACTCCTAATGCCCAGTCGGTGGGCGTAACACTTGTGCGTTCGGACAGCCACTTGAGCGCGGCCTCGACCATCTCCACGTTACCGGTCCTGGATGCCGCCTCGGCCAGCTCGGGTACCACAAACGGTCCGATGCCCACGCTGTCGCGCTGAAACGCCTCCCACGCCGCGTCGCGCGCAGCCTGGTGGCGACTGAGGCCGTTGTAGAGCACTGAGCTCGTATAGGCCGCGGAATCGAGCAACCTGCCCAGACCGTTTGCCCTCGCCTCCCGCAACGCGGACTCGATCAGCTCAGCGGCCTCACGTTCCCGGCCTTGCCAGGCCGCGAGGTTCATCTCGGTATACGAAACCGGCGGGTTCCCGGTAGCCTCGGCAATCCGGCGATCTTCCTCGACCATTAGCGCGGCCGTGGTCAACTCGCCGCCGAGGAGGTAGGTCGGGACGAGGAAGTTGAGCGCGAACTGCAGATGGACGAGCGCACCCGTCTGGCGAGCGAATTCAGCCTGGCGAGCGGCCAGGAAGTACCAGGATTCGGCATCCCAGAGCTCGAGTGCGACGAGGATGCTGGCTCGCCCGCCGCCCAGCCAGAGCCAGCAGGGGTCATCGTCGTCGGCACCGACCGCGAGAACCTTCTCGAGTGCCTGGGTAAGCGCCGAAACGGCTGCGGCATACCCTTCCGTCAATCGGATGGCGAGTGCGTCGAGCAGGACGTCCACGGCACGCGGTGGTTCGACGGCCGACGGCGTCGCGCGCGAGGCCTCGGCCGCCTCGCGCACGTCACCTGCGGCGGCGAGGTCACCGGCCCAGATTGCAGCCCCCAGCGCTTCCAGGTAAGTCTCGCGGGCCAAACTGTCGAGCGGCTCCAGCCGCCTTGCTGCGCTGAGGAGCAGCTGAGCGGCGTCACTACCGCGTCGCTGCTCTAATGCGATCTGCCCGCGCAAGCGGTCCACTTCTGCCGTCAGCAGGGTGTCAGCCGGACCGGCTACGATCGCGGCCAGCAGTCCGAGCGCCGCGTCGAGCTCACCCGCATCGCGCTTTACTCTAGCGGCAGCAAGCAGGCGTTGTGCGCGGGAACCGGCTTCTGGGGTCAGAATCGCCGCGCGCTCGAGAAACGCGGCTGCGGCGGCGAGCCCTCCCCGCGCAAGCGCGCGGTCGGCCGAGCGTCCGAGCTCTTCGGCTACCCGTTCGTCGGGTACGGCTGTCGCCTGGGCCCGGTGCCAGGCGCGGCGATCGGGATCAGCCTCCGGATCGGTGGCCTCCGCCAATGCGCCGTGTACGGACTGCCTTTCCTGAAACGACGCGGACCGGTAGGCGGCCGAGCGAACCAGCGGATGACGCAGCCGCACGCGGGCGCCGAACTCGACCAAACCCGCCTCGGTGGCCGGGTCCGCGGCCGCGGGATCGATCCCGAGCCGCGCAGCCGCTTGCCAGAGCAGCAGAGGTTCCCCGGTGGGATCGGCCGCAACGAGCACCAAAAAGCGCCGGGTCTCGGCCGGGAGGGCGTCGAGCTGGAAAGCCTCCTCGATCCTGTTGGAGAGTGGTACGTCGCCGGGGATCGCGTACCCTCCCGCCAGCTGCGCTGGCGTCGACTTGCGTGCCAGTTCCAGCAGTGCCAGAGGATTGCCACGCGTCTCGGCCACGATCTGCTCCCGGACGCGCGCGTCCAGGGGAGCGGTGAGCGCCGAGTCCAGGAGCGCTCGCGCATCGGTCTCGCGCAGGCCCTCGACGGCCAGCTCTGGCAGCGCCTCGAGTTCGTCGCTCGTTCCCCGCGCCGCGAAGACGATGCCGATCGGTTCCGCCGCCAACCGTCGTGCAACGAATGCGAGGATTTGCGCCGAGGCGCGATCGAGCCAATGCTCGTCATCCACAACGCAGAGCAGCGGGCGCTCCTTGGCTTCCTCGGCGAGCAGGCTGAGGACGGCCAGCGCGACGAGAAGGCGGTCTGGCGTCGCTCCGGGACCGAGGCCGAATGCAGTGCGCAGGGCATCACCTTGCGGGGCGGGGATGTCGTCCAGACGATCCAGCATCGGCGTCAACAGCTGATGCAACCCGGCGAAAGGGAGCTCCATCTCCGACTGAATACCCGCCGCACGGGCCACGCCGCAGCCGGAGACTTTCCCGGCCACATACTCCAGAAGCGCCGTCTTGCCGATGCCCGGCTCGCCTCGTATTACCAGGACCCGGCTCTTGCCGCCGCGAACGGCTTCGATCAGCCGGTCGAGCACCGCCAACTCGCTGCGCCGGCCTCTCAACTCGGCCGCACCTCCTCGGCCGGGAGAAGGTGTCCTCATCCGCATGGCGTTGACGTTACATCCCGTCCAGCACCACGATCGGCGCGGCGACACGTTGCCCGCGAGTCTTGTTCGGGCGTCCGCGGAGGCGAGGGAGGCGGCGGTGGCCCGCCTCAGGCCTGCGCGTGGCCGCGTTGCCGTGGATAGCAGCGGCTACCATCACGCCCTCGGCAAGCAGAAAGATCGACTCGGTCCACGACTCCGGATAGCCGTCCTTGACCAGTAGTTCGGACAGATATCGTCGGAACGCCAGCTTGTGTTCTCGAACTCGGCAGACCGCATCGTGAACACCCCAGGTGATCCGCCCACCGTCCGACGATGAACGGCTGCACTCGCGCACATGGACAACACGTGCCATGACTGCGGGGAGTCCGTACCGGAATGGTGCGTGTCACCTCGACACGGAAAGCAAGGAACGAATTTTGCTCCTCAAGATCCGCGAGGGCGTGCGCCGCAACGGCCAGTACCAGCAACAGATTTCCCACGTCAGCGGGCATTTCCACCCGTCCCAGCGGGGTATCCCGGGGACCGTATTGCCAGGACAGGCGGGACACTCAGCGGTCACCAAGTGTTCGCGAGCGTGAGGCGAGGGTCGCGTCTGCTGGGGTGGTGTATGGACGGCTACTCGGTGATCCATGGTCAGGTTATGCGGTGAGCTCGGTGGGCAGGTCGGAGTTGTTGGTTTGACCCTCGATGGGGAGTGTCAGCGATCTTGTGGGTGATGGTGTGATCACCTGGTCAGTGCTGCGCGTCGAGTCGGCCGCCGTAGTGCATGGCGAGTGTGTTCAACGCTTGTTTCCACCCTACTATTTTCCCTGTTATATTTGAACGGTTCTTGAGTGGGTTTTGGATCACGAGATAGAGAACTTTGAGCGCGGCCTGTTCGTTAGAGAAATGACCGCGACGTCGGGTGGCTTGCCGAAATCTGGAATTCAGGCTTTCGATCGCGTTCGTCGTGTACACCAGCCTGCGCAACTCCGGCGGGTATGCCAGGAACGGGGTGAACTGTTCCCAGCTGTTGCGCCATAGTTGGATCATCGCGGGATATGTATCCTCCCACTCGGCGCAGAAGTCGCTGAATTCTGCTTCCGCTATCTCCGGATTGGGGGCGGTGTAGATGAGCTTAAGTCGTTTCGTGATCGCCGACCAGTACTTCTTCGACGCATACCGCAGACTCGCCCGCACAAGGTGTTCTCTGAACTACGGAGATCACATTTCTGGGTGGGTTGTGGCGCTTGGTTGGTCGGCGGCGAGGGTGCGTCCGACGAGGTGGGAGAAGTGTGGCATTCCGATGTGGATTGTGTTGGTTCGTTGGGCGAGTTCGTTGAGTTGGGCGAGTTTTTGGTCGGCTCCGGCGAGGCTGGTTTTGAGTCCTTCGACTTCGCCGAGCCAGCCTTCGCGGTGGGCTTCGTCGATGCGGGCGAGGAGGTTTTCACGGACCTCGGTGATGCGGCGGCGTTGTGCGGGATCGGGTCGAAGCAGCGGGCATCGCAAGCAGGAGTGTTCATGGATGCATGGGGTGCTGTAGGCGCGGCCGCACGTTCCCATTGCGACTTTGCGGTGTTCGAAATGGCCCAGGAACTCGTCCCATTCAGTGGGTCGGAGTTCGGTATTCTTCGCTGGGGCGTAGTTCACGGCGGCGTGCGATAAAGGCCCGGTGGCCGTTGATGACTTCTTCGGGATAGACCGTCTTGTAGCCCATGGTGGTGTTGATGTCACGGTGCCCGACCACGAGCTGCGCAATGTGCGGCGGCATGCCGTTCATGACGGCGTCGGTGATGAAAAGTCTGCGGAAATCGTGAGGCAGGAACCGCAGTGGCTGGCCGTCGGCTCCGGCGAAACCGGTCTTGGCCAGGGTGTGGTTCAGCAGACGGCGAATGGCCGGTGGGGCGATGGGACGGCGTTCGCCGCCGTAGTGCCGCTGGAACAGCAGCGGCATCGGCGGGTTCCAGGTCTTTTCGTGGTAGTCATAGGCTGCGACCAGTAGAACGGCTCCGCCTGGTTCGCGGATGCGGCAGATGATGGCTGAGAGCACGTCGGCGAGTTCGGGGCTGATGACCAGCAGCCTCTCCGCGTCGGTCTTGGATGGGGCGATGTGCAGCAAGGGAATCAGTTCGCCGGTACTGGGCAAGGTGTATTGCACGAAGCTGTGATGGGACAGCTCGCAGAGCTCCTCGACCCGTAAACCAGTATGCCGCAGGACTTCCACCGCTGCCCAGGCCCAAAAGGCCTGGTGTTCTTCGAAGCTGAGGTCGCGGCGGGTAGCCGTTTCCCGGTCTTCGGCCCAGATCTTGGCGGCGCCGTCAGGTCGGACGAGCACGCGGCGTCGTAAGGTCTGGCCGGCAGCGGTGAACACCTCGCCGGGTGTGGTGGCCTGGGCAGCCTGCAGGAGGTCGGTGGCGGCGCGGCGTTCGGTGTTGACGGAGGTGACCAGGCTGGGCAGCAAGGGCAGGCGTTCCCGGGTGCGTTGGTCCATGCGCGATTTGCGCCGCTGGTGCGACTTTTTGCGGGACATGTCCTCGTCGCGGATGCGGCATGGCGCGGCCCAGGGACCCCAGCGGGCAGGGTCTTCCATGGCCCACTGCGCGATGTCGAGGTAGAAGGCCCGGACGGTTGCCAGGGTGGAAAGGCCGGATTCGCGTGCGAGGATGCGTTGTTTCCAGCTCGAGGAGACCTCGGGTGCCAGCCGCAGCGAGTCGATGCCGGGATGATGTTGTTCCAGTTCGGCCCAGAACAGCTTGCCGAGTTCTGTTGCCAGTCGCTGCAGAGTCACATAGTCCACTGTGGCTTGTCGTTCGCGAAGGTAGCGGACCAGCAGGTCCCGGACCGGGTGGCAGGCGATGCCGTAACGGTCGATGAGCTGCTCGATGCTGATCTGGCCGGTGGTGCCAAACGCCCGCACTGCCGGTGGCGCGGTGTCATCGAAGACGCCGGCAGCGTGCAGCAGTTGGTAGAAGTATCCGCTGGTGGTCTTGCCGCCCCCGATGTCATGCACGGTCTGCAGGAGCTGCAGGCGGTCGCCGACCGTGATGTCGGCGATCGTCCCGCCTTTGGCAGCCAAGATGACCGCGATGCGACACAACGCTGTGGTCTTCGTCGCCGCGCCGGCTGGATCGGCCTGGCACTGGGCTTGCAGTGTTGCCCAGCCCTGCGGGTCTCGGGTGCGGGCAAGTGTTGCAGCCAGTTTTTCGGTGTCCGCGGTGTCATCAGCCAAACCGGATCAGGCCGGATAACCTCACCGCAGATCAACGCCATCACCCCCGCAGAAGCGAGGGTGCATCCGCGTTTTGTCGATATCGCGTGCCCGGCAGTTGATACCAGCCATTGACCGACGTCGTATTTCCAGTCGGTGTTGTTGCTTCGGCCGGCGGTGCCCGCGATCCAGCGGTCCTGCCAGTTCTCGCCGGGATACTGTTCCAGCCAGTCCAGCACCGTTTTCACTCCGTGATACTGCACCTGCTGCGCATGTGCGTCCTCGCGGCGAACGGCGGGGCCGACAACCGTTGCAGCACCGCGCCTTTGGGTTCCCGGGCGTGTGGGAAGCCCGCAGCGGCAGGACGCGGCGGAAACGCTGAAGCAACTCACCAGCGGCCTGCAGACTTTGACGGCTTGTAACCACAGTCCCGCCCGGCCGCAGGTGCTGCAGACCGTGTCCGCACGCTGGTCATCGCCGCTCCGTTCCGAACAGCACATCCGGTGCCGCCGGGCGATAACAGTGCTGCAGCACAGGATCGGGCGTAGTCGGCTTGTCCGGCGCGTCTGGCGGGCATGGTGAGCCAGCACTGAGGCGATCACGTCCTCGGGCAGCGGATTGAGATACAGCTGTGTCGTCGTCAACGATGCGTGTCCGAGGACCCATTGCACGTCCGTCAGCGGCATTTCCGGGTCACGGGCCATCCGGTAAGCCGCCGTATGCCGCAGATCATGAAGCGTCCAATTCGCACCCAAAGTGGCGTTGACCCGCTCGAACATGCGTTGAGCAGCGTGATAGGTCAGCCGCCGAAACGGCCGCCGCAGAGTCCACCACAACGGCTGATCACCTCCCACCGGCACCAGGCCATGCACCTGCGCCTGGTAAAGCCGCAACCACACGAACGCGTCCGGACTGGCAGGCAGCGGCTGCATCGCCCTGGAACCTTTGCGCACAACCGTGATCAGCTGCTGTCCCGGATCCGTATCGCCCTGAGTGACGCCGAGTAGTTCGCAAGCCCTGGCACCGGTCGAGACCCACAACGCCACCAACGCCCGGTCCCGATGCGAGGACAGCCGGGCAAACAGTTCGTTGAACCAGTCATCCGGGATACTGCGCGGCTTCCGCTGCACCAGCCTCGGCCGGTACTGCCCCGAACGCTCATGCCGATGCGGCTCCATCGGATTGTGATGGGCATGAGCACGCCGCCCCCTCCGGACGAGAGGAAAGGGGTTGACCATCGGCCCGCTACCGGCATCCCGATGGAAATCGCAAAAGCCCCGCAGCACGCTTTCGCTGTGTGCTTTCGTCGCCGAGGCATACTTCCGTCCCGGAGACGTCTTGCCAGTCACCGAATTAGACTTTCCTTGCGTCGCCCCGGATTCCGCCACGGCAGCATCAGCCGCCTGACCGCGGTGCCGTCCGCTCGGCCCCATCGACTTATCGGTGAACTGGATCCAGCAACTGAAGTCACGGGCCTCGACACGGGTCGCTTGATCCCAAGGGACCTCCACGGCCCACAAGAACCGGAACCACCGCAGTAATGTCATCGCATACGACCGCTGCGTGCTCACGGACCGGCCACACGCCCGCAGATCCTTCAGGAACTCCGCGACCGGCACCACGACCATCCCACGCGGATCAAGCAGCTGCCACGGATCCCACGGATCGCCGGTTTCCTTCAGCGAGCCTTCCAACGGCACGACCAACCCGGCCAGGTCCCTCGGCTGCCCCTCGGACACGATCATGGCGAAGCACCGTATCGGCACACCCACTGAACTGCAAAAACACCCCAACTAGTTCAGTCAACAGGTGATCCGGAACGCGATGCGCTTCGTCTCCTACGGCGACCGCAAGAAGGTCGTCGCCGGAATGCGCGCTATCTGCACTGCACCGACCCTGGAGGCCGCCGAGATCGCGTTCAAGGATTTCGACAAGCAATTCGGGTCCCACTATCCGGCCGCAGTCGAAGTATGGAAGCACACCTGGAACGACTTCACCCCGTTCCTCGACTATCCGGCCGAGCTGTGCCGGGCCGTGTACACCACAAACCTGATCGAGACCATCAACTTCCAGCTGAGGGGCAGCGATCTGCGCCGGTTTGTCCTGCGGCCTCTGGGTTTTCGCAGGTGATCATGCGCGTGGGGCCGGTCGAGGACGTTTCCGGCTGACCGGGGCGTTCCCGCGACGCACCGCACGAGGTAGCCGACGCCGAGGGGTTCGAGTTTACCGCTGGCCATCCTGCCGTGTGGTTGACCGCCTGGTCCAGGTGCTCAACCACCGCCTTGGCCTCGTGCGGGAACGACTCGCCCGCTGCGCGCCGACGCGGCGCGGAATGCGCGGCGCATCGTGGAGGCCGCGCACCGGGTGCTCCGGGAAGTCCGAGCGCACACCCCGCGGGCTTAACCTGGACCCGCCGGTGGTCCGGGCAAGGGATCCTGGTCGCCAGTCTCAACCGGACCAGTGGGTTTCGACTGATCGTTTCGTACCACCATCGGCTGCCCTCCAGTTCGGCGAGGAAGAACCGGGATCACATCAGGTCACGAACGCCGCATCAAATGCAATTCCGCCTATTTCCTTGTCGAGGTGCTTTCCCGTGGTCACCAACCTCACCCGACAACGCGCGCTGCGCTGGGCCGTACCCGGCCGCCGCCCCGTTCCGCGCGCGGCCAACGCCGTTTAGCACGAGCCGAGATGGCGACACCTGCCCGCTGTTGGTCGGTTCGTCAGTACCGCGCGCCGACCACCTGTGCGGCGAGCGGGTCGAGCACGGCGAGCTCGTCATCGCTTAGGGTGATGTTGGTGGAGCCAACGTTCTGCGTCAGCCACTGCGCCTGCTTGGTGCCCGGGATCGGGACGATCGGCACGCCGAGTCGGTCGGATTGGGCGTAGATCCAGGCAAGGGCGATCTGTGCCGGTGTCACGCCTCGCGCTTCGGCGACTGAACGGACGGTGTCGGCGATGGGCTGGTTGGCTTGGGCGGCACCCCCGGTGAAGCGTGCGTTGTAGTTGCGGTAGTCGCCCGCTCCGAGGTTCGCGATGTCCACCGTGCCGGTGAGGAATCCACGGCCCAGCGGGGAGTAGGGCACCAGTCCGATGCCGAGTTCACGCATGGCGGGCGCGACGCGGGTTTCCGGATCGCGGGTCCACAGCGAGTACTCGCTTTGCACCGCGGTGATGGGGTGGACGGCGTGTGCGCGGCGCAGCTGGGCCTCGTCGACTTCGGACACGCCGATGTAGCGGACCTTGCCCTCGGCGACGAGTTCGGCCATCGCGCCGATGGTCTCTTCGATGTCGTTGGTCTGCGGGGGCCGGTGCAGGTAGTACAGGTCGATCACGTCCACGCCCAGCCGCAGCAGTGAGGTTTCGCAGGCGCGCTTGGTGTAGGCGGGTTCGCCGCGGAAGACGAAGGTGTTGTTGCCGTTGCTGCGGTCCATGCCGAACTTGGTGGCCAGCTGTACCTGGTCACGCTGGCCCGCGATCGCGCGCCCGACGAGGACCTCGTTGTGCCCGGCGCCGTAGACGTCGGCGGTGTCGATGAACGTCACTCCGAGATCGATCGCACGGCGGATGGTGGCCACCGACGAATCCCAGTCCGAGGATCCGTAGGCCTCGCTCATCCCCATGCAGCCCAAGCCCTGCGCTGACACGGTGAGTTCGCCGAGGTCGGTGTGGTGCATTGTGGACTCCTGTCCGCGTGCTTAGGAGGATGGCGGCGGGGATCTTGCGAGGGTCGCCAGGCGCGTTCCCGGTGACACCTTCGGGGCCTCGATGTATTGGCGTGTCTGCCCGACAGGCGTATCGGCGTAGGCGTCAAGGGCGCGGCGCCGCCACGGGCGCGGCGGCTGTCGCGGTCAGCGCTGAAGAAGCCGAATCGTCTTGTCCCAGAGGCGGTCCGCGTTTTTCGCATCCAGGGCGTAGGGGGCGACTCCGCTCATGCCGTTGCCCGGCTCGGTGACGACGATGGCCTCGTTGGAGTCCTCGAAGTAGCGTCCAGTCACCCCTTGGACGTGGGGGGAGGCGGCCAGCAGGACGGAGGTGGCCGCGCCCTGCTGCGGGGTCTTCCACCCTGGGGGCACGTCCAGGGGGTGGCCTTGGTCGTCCATCGCGCCCACGAAGCGCAGTTGCGTTTCGTCGAGGTGGCGCTGGAGGTTGGTCATGATGCCGCCGGGGTGCAGCGCGTTGGCGGTGATGTCGTCGGCGGCCCATTTCTTGGCCATGGCGACGGTGAACAGGATGGTCGCCGTCTTCGACTGGCCGTAGGCGGACCAGGCTTCATAGGCGCGGGAGTCGAAGTGGATGTCGTCGAAGTCCACCGGGGACATCAGATGGGCGGAGGAGCTGACGACGACGACCCGGGCGCCCGGCGCGGCGGCGAGCGCGTCGTGCAGGCCTAGGGTCAGGGCGGCGTGGCCAAGGTGGTTGGTCGCGAACTGCGCCTCCCAGCCCTCCGGGGTCCTGGTGAGTTCGGGCAGGGCCATGATCCCGGCGTTGTTCACGAGGACGTCCAGCGGACCGCTCCACCCGGCCGCGAATGCGTCGATGGTCGACCGGTCCGCCAGATCGACGTGAGCGACTTGGACGTCGTCGCGCCCGGTGTTCGCCTTGATCTCGGCGGCGGCGCGCTCGCCGGAATCGGTGTTGCGGACGGCCAGGATCACCTGGGCGCCGGCGGCGGCCAGGGCGCGGGCGGTCTCCAGACCGATCCCGGACGAGCCACCGGTGACGACGGCGCGCTTGCCGGTCAGGTCGACGTCGGCGATCACCTCGGCGGCGGTCGACTGCGCGTTGAAGGGGGTCGTGATTCGGGACACCGTTGTACTCCTCGAATTGGCACGTGGATGAAAGCAGAGCCGCAGCGCGGGAAGAGCCAGTCCGCGGTGCGACAGATCAGTCGGACGGCCTGCCTGATCCTGGCGCGGAACTCGGCGCGGGTGGCCGATCCGCTTGCCGGGGCATGGCGGCAGCGAAGAGGACGTCCATGACGCCCTGCATCGTGTCGCGGTACAGCTGCTCCTTGTTCGGGAACTGCGGGTACAGGCCCGGCCTGGAGATGCCCGCCGCCTTGGCGACCGCCTCCATCGACATCTTCTGGAACCCGTACCACCCGAACACCTCGACGGCAGCCGCGAGGACAGCGCTGCGCTTGGGATCGTCCTCCCTCGCTGAACTGCTCACGCTTGACACTTTAGACAATAATACACACATTGTCTAACATGTCATACTGGCTGGTCTCGCCAGCGAACGGCCCGGCCCGCCGTCACGGCGAATGCCGGATCTACTGCGGCAGTTCTCGCGCTCCGATCGCGGCCGCCTTGGAGAATCGACGACATCGAAGTTATTGACTGACCGGTACAGAACATCTTTAATGGACTGCATGGTCAATAACAGTTCAGTGCCGGATCTGACCGGCAAGCGCGCTCTCGTCACCGGTGGCAGCCGCGGCATCGGCGCGGACGTCGTCCGGCGCTTGCTGGACGCCGGGGCGTCAGTGCTCACCACGTCCCGCACGCCAGTCGACGATCTCCCCGACGGCGCCCACTACCTTCGCGCCGACGTCGCTACGGCCGAGGGGACCGAGCAGTTGGCCCGCGAAACACTGGCCCATTTCGGCGGACTCGATATTCTCGTCAACAACGCTGGCGCGGCGAGGGCCTTCCCGGAAGGCATCGGGGCGATCCCGGACAAGGACTGGCAGGGCGCGCTCGACTCCAACTACCTCCCCGCGGTCCGGCTGACCTCGGCCCTCCTGCCGTCACTGATCGAGGCCCCCGACGCCGCGATCGTCAACATCTCCTCCGGCGTCACCCTCGGCGTTTCTCCGCCGCTGGCGCACTACGCGGCCGCCAAGGCCGCGCTGGAGGCCTACAGCAAGGCCTTGGCCGCCGAGCTCGCCCCGAAGGACGTGCGGGTCAACGTGGTCATCCCCGGCAACGTCACCACGCCCGGCGCAGACCTCATCCGCCAGACCATGGCCGACGCCTACGGCTTCCCGGTCGAAACCATCGCCCAGTCCATCCCGCTGGGACGCAACGGAGTTCCCTCCGACATCGCCGAAGCCGTGCTCTTCCTCGTGTCACCACGAGCCTCCTGGATCACGGGGAGTCAACTCGTCGTCGACGGCGGCCAGCAGATCGCCACCTGAACCCGCCGCTTTCGGGGCTGGACACCGGGGACGTCCCGTCCGGTCGTTGCCTGATCGCACGGGCGCGGCCCGCGGTCGGCGGCCACCTGCGTTCGGGCACGTCCTGCGGCGGGTTCCGGGATGTCGGTGGGGATGGGCGAGGTTCGCCAATTTTGCTGACCAGGATCTCAGCGGTCAGTCGGGTCGGGCAGGAGTTGGTCGGCGAGCGTTCGTGCGGTGGCCGCCAGCGTGTCGATGTCCATGCCTGTTCGGCCCATGAACACCAATCCTTGTTGCGCGGCCAGCAGCGCCCGCGCCCGCGCGGTCGGGTCCGCATCGGTCGGCATGTCGCCTTCGCGCTGGGCGCGTGCCACGCAGTCGGCAACCAGTGCGGTGGTCGTCTCGTAGGTGCGGCGGGCCTGTGCGAGCACCTCCGGATCGGCGCTGGCGAGCTCGTAGGTGGTGTTGGCCATCAGGCAACCGCGTCGCGCGGCCGAGCCGCTGGGGTCGGAGGCCGGTGCGATGACGAATTCGCGTAGCGCATCCAAGGCCCGGGGAGCGGCGGCGAGCGCCTCCCGCAGGTACCCATGGCTGTCGTCGGTGTAGCTGCACAGCGCCCTGAGGAAGAGTTGATGCTTGTCGCCGAACGCGGCGTAGAGGCTGCCCTTGCCCAGCCCGCTGACCCGCATCAGGTCTTCCAGGGACGTCGCGGCATAGCCGGCATTCCAGAACTGGTCACGGACCGCGTGCACCACACGCTGCTCATCGAACGATCGTGGACGGGCCATGCGTTCAGAATATCGATTCTTGACCATATGGTCCATAACCTCTATGGTGGACCGTGCGGTCAAGAACTACTCGGAACCGCCCTCTCGGCTTCGCCCTTCGGGGTGTGGAACCGCTGGAGCCGTTAGCGGTCCTCCGTGACGCTCGCTGAAGCATCAGAACTAGTCACCTCAAGGAATGGGAAGCAAATGGGAAAGCTGGGCAACAAAGTGGCCATCGTGACCGGCGGATCGCGTGGGATCGGAGCGGCGACGGCGCTTGCCCTGGCCGACGAGGGAGCCGATGTCGCGATCGGCTACTCGTCTTCGGCCGACCAGGCCAAGACCGTGGTCGCCGAACTGGAGGGCAAAGGCGTGCGTGCGGCGGCGTTCCAGGCCGACCAGGCGGACGCCGCGCAGGCCGTGGGCCTCATCCACGCCGTGGTGGAGCACTTCGGCAAGCTGGACATCCTGGTCAACAACGCGGCAGTCACCGTCGCCGCACCGATCGACAGCGACCAAGCCGACACTGCCGCCTTCGACCGCCAGCTCGCCATCAACTACACCAGCGTCGTGGCCGCGATCAGGGCGGCGTACCCGCTGCTTCCCGAAGGCGGTCGCATCGTCAGCATCAGCTCCGGCGTGGGGACCCGCGTGGGCTTCCCCGGAATGACTGACTACGCCGGCACCAAGTCGGCGCTGGAGGGCTACAGCCGGGGCGCCGCACGCGATCTCGCGCATCGGGGCATCACGGTCAACATCATCCAGTCCGGGTTCGTGGACACCGACATGAATCCCGCCGATGGCCCCTTGGCGTCGGTGTTCCTCCCGACCACCGCGATGGGGCGCTACGGCAGGCCCGAGGAGATCGCCGCGGGTGTCGTGTTCCTCGCCAGTCCGCAGGCCTCGTACGTGACCGGCGCGGTGCTGAGGGTCGACGGCGGATACGGCGCATAGCCCGAATCCGCGGAGCTCGTCGACGAGCAGCACGCGGTCGCCGTGGCGGCGCACTCGTACACGGATACGGATCATGCGGCCTCGCCTCGCCGCACGTGGAGCGGCTCCGCCTCGGCCAGCTCGACGAGCTGGGCCTGCGACGCACCACGGATCCCCTCGACCGCGTCGCCGCCCGACGGCGAGGCACGGGGGCGGGGCGGTTGCAGGTGGAAGTGCCAGCAAACAGGAAAGCGGGACGACAATGAAGGCAGCACAGTTCGGGGAGTACGGAACTCCGGAGGTCCTGGAGATCGCGGACATCGCCGAGCCACACCCGGGGCCGGGGCAGGTTCGGATCAAAGTGCGCGCCGTCGGCGTCAACCCGGTCGACTGGAAAATCCGCAGTGGAATGCTCGCCGAGATCTTGCCCGCCACCCTGCCACTGATTACCGGCACCGACGCCGCCGGTGTGGTCGACGAGATCGGGCTCGGCGCGAATGGCGTTGCCATCGGCGATGAGGTCTTCGGGGTGACCTCCACCGAGGCGATCCACGGCGGTGCGGCGGCCGAGTACGCCGTGCTCGACATCTTCACCGCCAAGCCACCGACCATCGGCTTCGCCGAAGCCGCCGGGCTGCCCACCGCCGTGGAGACCGCGACACGCGCCCTCGACGACATGCACCTGGCAGAAGGCCAGACCCTGCTGATCGACGGCGCCGCTGGCGGCGTGGGCAGCGCGGCAGTGCAACTGGCCGCGCGCCGCGGGATACGAGTGATCGGAACCGCCAGCGAGGCCAACCACGATCACCTCCACGCGCTCGGCGCGATACCCACCCGTTATGGCGCAGGTCTGCTCGACCGAGTCACCGCACTCGCGCCGGACGGCGTGCACGCCGCGCTCGACATCGCTGGCCAGGGAGGGCTGCTCGACCTGATCGCACTCACCGGCGACCCGCAGCGCGTGCTCAGCATCGCCGACCCCGAAGCACTCAACCTGGGCGTTCACTTGTCGGCGCGAGTGGGTCCGGCCGCGCCAGCTGCTTGGCACGCGTTGGACCAGACAGCCGATCTCGTCCGCCAAGGCCTATTCGTCCTGCCCGTGGGAGCCACATTCGACCTCCATGACGCCGCCCGCGCGCACCAACACAGCCAGAGCGGGCACATCCGGGGCAAAATCGCACTCACCGTCGCCTGACCAGTGCCGGTGGTCGTCGATACCAGCACCGACATCCCGGGCCCGTCCGCGCGTCGGGCCCGGCGAAGAGGCCATGCGCGCCAGGGCGTGGACCTTGCCATCGACCAATTCCGCTCGGCCGTCTGGGCGGCGCGGTTATGCCTGCCCGAGCAGCGGAATCGAACATTGTAGACAAATTTCGTCACTATGTCTATGATGTGTGCTGTGAGCAGTCCGGCAGTGCGACATGACGACCCCAAGCTGGGTGCCGTGATGACGGCGGCTCTCGGCGTGTTCGGACGGTATGGGTTCAAGAAGACGTCGATGGACGCGGTCGCGAAGGCGGCGAATATCTCCCGCCCTGGCTTGTATCTGCTGTTCTCCAGCAAGGACGAGCTGTATCGGGCCACGATGCAAGGTGTTCTGCAGAGGGCCCAAGACGCGGCGGAGACGCATCTTGCCGACGAGACGCTGAGCTTCGAGCGGCGGATCGTCGAGGCGCTGGACGAGCTGATCGGGCAGTACGTCGAGACCCAGGTGGCCCGGGACATCGACCAGCTCTTGGAGAGCAGCGAAGCGCAGTTGGGCTCGATGCTCCACGACTACCGGGAGAAGGGGCAGGCCGCCCTCGGTGCGGCGATCACCTCGCTGGCTCCACCCGGAGTGCTCACCGAAGACCTCACGGCAGACCAGGTAACGGACATCCTCTTCGCCGCCAGTCTGTCCTGGAAACACCAGGCCGCGACGCGCACCGACTTCCGCGACCGGGTCGGACGGCTCGTGCGCCTGATCTGCCGGGCCGCCGACTGACACAAGCCTTTTCAGGGATCCGTATTTCAACCCTCGGGCCGCTCAGCCCGTCGACCCTACCCGCAGAGAACTACGGGGCCGCGTTGATGCCTGACGGCGTGACCCCGCTAGACCCGTCGCGCAACGTCCAGCCGAAAACCCAGCGACTCGTAGAAATGCTTTGATCGATCGACGTCGGGGACGGGGAGGATCAGTACCTCGAGCTTCAGATCCACGATGCGTCCCTTTTGCAGTAGTCCATTGAAGTTCGGGCGACATCCCGCGAAGGCAGGCGCCGCCATTTGAGCACGGCCGACGAATCCGGCGCATCAGAGCGTCTGCGCGGATTCCAGGAGCGTGACCAGGCACGTTGCGGCGTGCCGCGCATGCGCGCGAAGTTCGTCGGGTGCCGGAACCGTGCCCGTCAGGAGCGCGGTCTCCAGCAGGTCCGCATGCAGCAGGGCGAAATAGGTCCTCGACAGGCTCAGCGGGTCGTTCACCTTCGCGCGCGCGTCCGCCGGCCAGTGCTTCAGATGGCGTACGAAAACGCCGGTTCGCTCCCCCATCACCTGCTCGCGGTAGCGCGTGCCTAACTGGGGGAAGCGGGGGGCATCGCGTGCCACGACCCGGTACAGCGCAATCTGGTCCGGTGACAGCACGAACGCGAGGTGTTCCGCCCCGGCCTCGGTGAGCGCGTCGACCAGAGGTAGGTCAAGCCAGGCCGGGTGCTCGTCGCCCGCCGCAGCCGCGCACGCGGCCTGGATCACCGCCACGAACAGATCGTCCTTGTTCTCGAAGTGCCGGTAGAGCGTCTTGATGGAGACTCCGGGGCCGTCTGCCCAGCCGCCGCTGATCTCGTTGACGGCAAGCTGCCCAGTCGGCAGCAACAGCCGGATGCCCTGTTGGACCTCGTGGTCTCGTAGCCCGTCGGGCGGCTGCCCGTCCCACACCTCCAGCCGGAGGCTCGGCGACACCAGTTGTTCGCCTACTCTGAGCAGCACACCCGTGGTTCCCACGCCGAGCCAGTCATCACCCGGCGTGGGGGTGGTTTCGCCGACGGACCCACAGTCGGCTATTCCGAACATGTGGTAGTCGGGACGCACTGGCGTGTCGACTGCCGTGGTCAACTCGCTCATACGCAGACAATACTCATCGCGTGTTCTGGCCAACGTCAGCAGCGTTCAGCCGTTTGCGGCCGGCAGTGCCGCCGAACTCGGCGCCAATGTCAAGCTTGGCCGCTCCGGCTGTGCGGGTCGAAACCCATTGCCGCGTAAGGGTAACCGGTCGCGCATGATCCACTAGTGCCCCCGGCTCGCGATGAAGGCCCACTCGACTACCTCGCCCACGTGCTCCGTGTCGGTCACGTCCAGCCGGGCCGTCCACAACGTCTGCGGGAAACGGGTCTGCAAGTCCTCGATCGCCGCGGGGCGGCGCAGGGTTGCCGCGACCCGGTCGCCGCGCTCGAGGAGTAGTTCGGTCATTCGCCGGCCAAAGCCAGCGGAGGTGTCGGTGATGAACCAGGTCTTGCCTGCCATGGGTGTGCCCTTGCGAAATAGTGAACACGCCTCAGCGAGTGAGGCCGGTGACGGTGGCCGTAAGCAGCCGCGCGAGGGTTTGCTCGAAGTCACCCGCGGCGAGGTAACTCAAACTGCGATCCGCGTTCAGTGCGGCCGCCAACGCAGCACCCGGATGGGTGGCCTGCCACAACGTCGCCGCCATGGCGTTGCTCGCCGTGATCACGTCAAGCGCGGCGGGCTCGTCCAGACCCGGAACTCCGGCCACAATCGCCTCCCGCATCCGGGCGATCGCGGCACGGCTGTATCGCTTGAACTCGACCACACGATCTACATCCACATCGTGCTCGAGGTGTAGCGGCACATTCGCCAACAGGTCACACAACAGCGGGTCGCTGGCGAGCGTTGCGGTCAGGATCCCGGCGAGCTCGGCGGGTGAGACCTGCCGATCGCGAAGCTCGCCCACCACCGCGTCGGACCACCGGTTCCAGCCCTCCGCGGCCAGATGGAGAAGCACGTCGCGATGGGAATCAAAGTAGCGGCGAACCGCGGAATGGTGCACACCGGCGCGCTGCGCCACCGCGGTCAACGTCACCGACTTGACACCCTGCTGGAGCGCGAGTTCGCGCGCGGCATCGATCAGGTCCTGAGCACGCTGCTGCTTGTGCTCCGCCGACCGCGCGCGCTGAAACGCTGAGCCTCCCACCCCTTCACTATAACGCACACCATGTGCGTTGACAGGTTTCCCGGGTGCGCCTACAGTCAATAACGCACATGTTGTGCGCTAAATGAGAGGGTTTCACCGTGAGCCACAAGGACAAGAAGGTGCTGATCGTGACGGGCACCACATCCGGTATGGGGCGCGTCATCGCCCTCGATGCCGCGGCCGCCGGGTACGCCGTCGTCGCAACGGGCCGTGACCCGGAGCGGATGGCCCAGTTGAGGAAGGACGCCGCCGATCACGGCGTCGAACTCGACGTGCGGTTCCTGGAGATCACCGACCACCCGGCCGTCTACACACTGGTCGCCGATGTGGCCAAGACCTACGGACACATCGACGCGGTCGTCTCCCAGGCCGGCGGAATCTACGCACTCGGCACCGCCGAACAGATCACCATGGACGGCTACCGGTACGTCATGGAGCGCAACTTCTTCGGCAACCTGGCCGTCATCAAGGCCGTGCTGCCGCACCTTCGAGCCAGCAAGGGCAGGCTGATCGTGACCACCAGCGCGAATGGTCTGGTCGGCGCCCCGTACAACGACGCCTACGCCTCCTCGAAGTTCGCGCTCGAAGGCGCCGTGGAGTCCCTTGCCGCCGCGGTCGCCCGCTACGGCGTGAAGACCACGATCATCGAGCCCGGCCCCGTCGCCACCGATGTGATGGCACCGCGGCGGTTCGAGCGGCTCCTACCCAACGAACACATCGAGAACAGCCCCTACCCCGAACCCTGGGACCTGCTCTCACGGATCATCGCCAATACCGGCGCGGTGCAGCCCTCTGAAGAGGTCGGTCAGCAAGTCCTTCACTTGCTGACCCAGGACAACCCGCCCCTTCGATTCCAGACCGCACCGTGGGCCTCCGACTTCGTCGCCCCAAAGATGTCCGCCGACCTCGACGGACGAAAAGTCCTCGCCGCCAACGAGGCCTACATCGCCCTCGGCGACTAACCTCACCGACCCCGTGCGGCTGCCATCAACCCTTTCCGGCGGCCGCACGGCCCGTCGGCAGTTCGGACCGGAAGGAGCATCAGAATGACCGGCCAGGATTACTTCGCCCGCACACAGACAATCAATCACAATCGTCACCACAACCAACGACGGCCGTGAGATCACCAGGCCCATCTGGGGCGTTCTCATCGACGGCGTCCCCACATCCGTAACGGCTACGGCGAGAACTCAGCCTGGTACCGCCGCATCCGCCGCACGGGAACCGCCACATTCCTCGACCACAGCGCCCGCTACCAGGCCCGCATCGAACCGGTCATCGACGAGCCGACCAAGAAGCGCGTCGACGACGCTTACAAGACGAAACACCGATCGCCCTGCGCCAGGCGGTGTCCCAGCGGGTCCGCGACTACACCTTGCGGGTGGTCCTGGACAATGACTAAAGGCAGTCCCGTAGTCACGGGTCTGGGCGGTAGTGGATCATGTACGGGTGCAGGTGATCGGGGTTGACCTTTAGTGCCCGCGTCCCGACGAGGGGTGGGACACCTACCAGCGCCTCGTCCCAAGCCGAGGCGCAAGGGCCGATTTCGCAGTTCACATAGCAAATCCGCATGTCCCACCGAGGTGTCCCGGACGAGACCTCAGCGGGACAGCAAAAAGCCTTCGACCTCACCCGACGTCGGGAACCAGAAGCCGTGTGGTTAGCGAGCAACTCCCTCCTCGGACACAGGCGTTTCCCCAGGTCAAGGGGTTTGACCTGGGGTTTCTTCATTCCTGCGCGGATGATTGCTTACACTTCAGCCTTCCGACCTGCATCTTTTCCGGTGGGGGTGCAAATCCCATCCGGATACGCGCCTACCACCGGTCCAAGTCTCTTCCGCCATCGCTTGAGCTGCGGCGATGCTGGTAATTGGACGTGTGGGTTGGCAGGGCAAGCATGGTCTGTTTGATCACGAGCGTGCCGCATGGGCGTGAGTCCGCACGCGCGGGCTCTCCGGCGCTACTCGCCCGCGGTAGCGCTCGCGCCACTCGTCGTGAAGGTCGCTCAAGTTCCGCAGGGCTCGGCAGTACAACTTCGCAACCTCCCAGAAGTCCGGAACCTGGCGACCGCGGGCGTCCCGGTCGGCGTCGGGATGACCGAGTGCGAGGGCCAGGCTCTCCAGGGACTGGTGCGGCCAGGTGTGCAGCTCGGCGCCCCTTTCCGCCTGGGGCGGGATCGGCGGCCGGGTCACGGGCACCCACACGCCGGTCGATGTCTTGATAACGCGTCGGGCCTCGGGATCGCGGGGCTCGTCAGCCGGGTGCACACGCACGGTACCGACCCGGTCATCGTCCGGGTCGCCTTGCGACGGCCACCCAGCCACGTCTCGGTTGCCAGCTCGCCCGTCACCATCCGCGCCGCTCATCCCCGGCCCCTCCCCGCACCGCATGGGCGTGCACCACCACACCAAGGACCAGGATGATCGTTTACGGCCACCGGCTGAACCGCTGATCGCGTGGCATGGCCGGAAACAGGCGCCGCAGATCACCGGTGCGGCCTGCCCCCTAACACGCCTCAAACCTGTTCAGAGCTCATCCGACGTCACCCAACGGATCGATCATGGCGTAGATCTCAGCGTCGGTCGGCGCGTTGGGTGCCGGTCCGTTGGCGAGCCCGGCTTGAGCCTCCTGGCGCCCGGCTTGAGCGTCGTTGATGGATGCGACCAACGCAGCCGGGTCCCCCGGGCCTTGATCGCATCCTGGAAGTGCCGCAACCGACGCTCCGCCTCGGCGAGGCGCGGCGTTCGACGTTCTCTCGTTCGGTCGACGACGAGCCTCTCCGCTGGGATTAACAGCGCGGAGATGGAGAGCAGGCCTTGACTGTCGGTGACGTTGGCGTAGTAAGACTGTTGGCGGATCGACAAAGCCAAGAAATGTAGGAGCATCGGCTCCGTGACCAGAAAAACGATCTTATGGGTAGCGGCGGCGTTAGCTAGCACGGGCTTGACCGCCCTCGTTGTCAACGGGCTGACGATTGTTCCTCAATCACTCTACCCATCATTGTCCGAAATGGACATACAACGAATCAACGATCCGAGTACCCGCATCCAACTACAACAGTCGCAGGCGCAGTTGCAGAACAATTTCCGCTCTGTCGTGCTGCAAGCAGTAGGCGGCATGCTCGTCATCATCGGTGCTGCAGCGACCTGGCGACAGGTTCACGTCAGCCGTGAAGGGCAAATCACAGAGCGGTTCACTCGGGCTGTCGACCAAATCGGTAGCGAAAACGTCAACATTCGTATCGGTGGTATCTTCGCGCTTGAACGTATTGCGCGCGACTCCTCCGCAGACCGCAGTACCATTCAGTTCGTTCTCGCCGCGTTCATCCGCAACCACGCTCCCTGGCACGCCGGGATGTCCGATGGTCCGCACCATCCATCCTCAACAGTGGAGGAGCGCCCGTGGCTACAGATCCGTGCACCAGACGTCCAGGCCGCAATGATCACCTTGGGTAAGCGGCACACCCTCAGGACCGCCGAACAGCTCTACTTGTCACGTGCGGACCTTCGCGGTCTCCAGCTCTCCGACGGACGATTGACCAACACCCAGCTTCGATACTCCAACCTTGCCCGTTCCTGGTTGCCAGGAACGCGCTTCGACGGAAGCGACATGAAGTCGGCCGATCTCCGACGGTCGTACCTCAAGAACGCAAGTTTCATGAACGTCAACCTCACAAACGCGCATCTGACCGGAGCAGACTTACGAGGAGCAAATCTCACGGGAGCCAAGCTGCACGGAGCGCATTTGCACGATGCCATCCTCGACAGCGCAATACTCGCTGGTGCGCAATGCGATGCCACAACAGTCTGGCCGAAGTGCTTCGATACCGACCGACTCCGCCACCGCAGAGTAAGCATCCAAGACGACCACTACTCAGAATGACGCCTACCCCCAATGTTGACCAGAATGTTGACCAGCAGACACATTTCCTCATGCAATTACTAACTCCGAGCCGCCTACCACTGTCCTCCTGCCCCGCCCTCAGCAGCAAAAGTCGAATATGAGCGTTGAGCACTCCCTGGCGCACATGAAGTCCTGGAACATCCTGCGCAACTCCCCGACGCAAACGCGACGGTATCTGGCACGCCGCCAGGGGCGTGGCCCTCATGCGCAACCTCACCATGACCCGCTGAACACCCGCCGCCACGCCGCAAGCCACGCTTTCCCATGCACGCCACCAATATTCGATCAATACGGGACAGGCTTTAGTGGCCGCGCTGGGGTCCTCATTCACTGTCGGGTTCGGGCAGCCGAACGTCGGCAATACCAGCTCAACCGATCCCTACGAAACCTGGCGGCAGGACGCGACCGTCGGACTTGTATTCGGGCTAACTCTCGGCCTCGTGACTGGGCTCTTGTCCGGGCTGATGATCTCGATGACAGACCCCTTCATCGAGCGGTCGTTCGAGACTGGGCTCACGTCCGGCCTCGTGTTCGGCTTCATTTGTGTCTTCGCGATCTCACCAGCATCACACACGCTCGCATCTGCGGCCTTCCTGAGCATGCGGCAGCACACACCATGGCGGCTGATGCGGTTCCTCGAGGACGCAAGATCACGACACGTCCTACGCGCCGTTGGACCGGTCTACCAATTCCGACACGCCAAACTCCAAGACCGCCTCACCCGCCACGACCGCAGCCAACGCCCCAGCGAACACGCCATCCGATAGGAACGCGGGAAGGATCACGGCACGGCTCCGGCAAAGTCGCGGATGAGGTGCGCACCTGCGGTGACGGTCGCACCACACCGGGAAAATTCAACCTACAGCCACGAGAATCGGCCGCTCATCGATCCCGCGGTACGACAACGACTGCTCGGCAGCCGTCGAGCGTGACCGGGAATTGCGGACGTCGAATAGTGAAGGTCACAGCCCATGCGGATCGCCGGCCGTGACGTCGAAAACCGTGCGACGCGTGCAGAAGCCGCTCGGTACCTTGTGTAGCCATGGCCAGTGTGGAAGCAGTATTGAACCAACGCCTTGCAGCGGCGTTCACGACGATGGCTGGTGAACAGTTGGATCCTGCCGTGCGCCGATCGCAGCATGCTGACTTCCAGGCCGACGCTGCGCTGGCCCTCGCCCGCAAGTTGGGCCGCAACCCCCGAGAGATCGCTGGCCAGGTTGTCGAGCGAGCCATGCTCGATGATGTGTGTTCGGCGACGGAGATCGCTGGACCGGGCTTCATCAATCTGACCGTTCGCAACGAGGTCCTCGCCGACCTGGTCACACAGACCGCGGCAGATGAACGGCTTGGTGTTCTGCCAGCCGAGAACCCAGACACCGTGTTGATCGACTATTCAGCGCCTAATGCCTCCAAGGAAGCGCATGTCGGTCATCTGCGGTCGACGATCATCGGTGATGCGACGGTGCGGCTGCTCGAGTGGCTTGGTCACACCGTGATCCGGCAGAACCACATCGGTGAGTGGGGCACGCCCTTCGGGATGCTCATCGAGCACCTGCTGGACATCGGCGAGGCCGAGGCCGCGCACGAGCTGTCTGTTGGGGAGCTCGGTAGCTTCTACGAGGCGGCACGCAAGAAGTTCGACAGCGACGAGACGTTCAAGGACAGGTCCCGGCGCAGGCTGGTGTTGCTGCAGGGCGGGGACGAGCTGTCGTTGCGGTTGTGGAAAGTCTTGGTCGACGAGTCCAAAGAGTACTTCCTGGCGGTCTATGACCTCCTGGACGTCCGCCTGACCCGCGATGACTTCGTCGGCGAGAGCTTCTACAACGACCAGCTCGCGTCGGTGGTCGAGGAACTGGACGCATTGGGTTTGCTTCAGTCCAGCGAGGGTACGCGGTGCGTGTTCCCCGCTGGGTTCACGAACCGTGATGGCGAGCCGCTGCCCCTGATCGTCATGAAAACCGACGGTGGCTACGGATACGACGTCACCGACTTGGCCGCCATCCGATACCGGACAAGGGAGCTCAACGGCACCCGGTTGCTCTATGTGGTGGGTCTGCCCCAGAAAACCCACTTCCAGATGGTGTTCCAGGCAGCCCGTGACGCGGGTTGGGTGACCCCGCCTATGGAGGTCGAGCACGTCGGACACGGCTCGATCCTCGCTGCGGACGGCAAGATCCTGCGTAGCCGGGCGGGCGAGTCGGTGAAACTGATCGACCTGTTGAAGGAAGCAGTCACACGCGCCGAAGAACAGGTGAAGATCAAGAACCCTGAGTTGGACGAGGACACCGCTGCCGCGGTCGCCCAAGCTGTGGGTATCGGGGCGGTCAAGTACGCCGACCTGTCGACCGACAGGACCAGGGACTACGTGTTCGACTACGACCGCATGCTGTCGTTCGACGGGAACACAGCCCCGTACCTGCAATACGCGCACGCCCGTATCCAGTCGATCTTCAGCCGGGCCGAGTCCTCACCGGAGGACGCGGTAGGCCCGATTGCCGTGAACGAACCAGCCGAGCGTGAACTCGTGATCACGTTGCTGGGATTCGAGGATCTCGTACACGAACTCAGCGACTCCCTGGAATTCCACCGCTTGTGCGCCTACCTGTATGGGCTTGCGACCGCGTTCATGACCTTCTACGAGCGCTGCCCCGTGCTCCGCGCAGAGAATGAGTTCCGCGCGAGCCGTCTCGCACTGTGCGCTGCGACCGCGCGAGTGCTCGCCGTAGGACTGGGCTTCCTCGGTATCAGCACACCCAACCAGATGTAGCTGATTGTCGCTGGCCTGTCGCAGGTGATGTTCCGATCACGACGATGGTCGCCAGAAGATGAGGTCCTCGGTGTTACTCCTGCGGCCCAGCGGCGGAATTCCTCGTTGCCCATGACGTGGCCATCCTGGACCGGCACGAGGCCCAGCCCGACGTGGGCATGGCCATGACGCGGCCGCAAGGATGCGAGCCCGAGCATCGTCCTCTCCCCGCTGGGTGCCCCGCCGGGTAGAGTCAGCGGAGTGGGTCTTGATCATCTGGCGCTTCTGCGTCGCGAGCTCGCCACGTTCGAAGACTGCCTGAGCGGGGATCTGTCCGCGCGGGTCGAGCACTGCGGCGACTGGACACTGCGAGATCTCGCCGAACACCTCGGCCAGGAAAACCTGTGGGCAGCCACCGCGGTCACCGAGCGCCACGGCGACCACCAGCGATCGCCGGCGCCCGCCGACATCGTTGCCTGGTTCGCGGACACCGCCCGTATCCTGACCGACGCGCTTGCCGCCGATCCCGCTACCGAGGCCTGGACCTTCTTCCCGCCACACACGGTTGGGTTCTGGCGTCGGCGCCGCTGCCTGGAGACATTGGTGCACCGCTGGGACGCCGAACACGCACTCGGCCTGCCCAGCCAGCTTGACCCGTTGCTGTGCGGCGACGGGATCGCGGAGGTCATCGAGGTGCTCGCGCCTCGCCAGGTGCAGCGCGGCCGGGCCATCCGGCCTTCGGTGGCGGTCCGCCTCACTGCCACCGACCTCAACAGTTCCTGGCTATTTGGGCCTGGGGAAGCGGTCGCCACGCTGAGCGGTACCGCTGCCGAGTTGCTGCTGGCGCTGTGGGGCCGCGTCCCCTTGCCGTGGAACGAGGTGACCGGCGACCACTTGGCCGCCCGCCGGGTGCTGCGCGGCCCGCTTGTGCCTTGATTGGACTGCCGATGAAATTCGCCATCAGCTACGCCCCGCCGTACCACGGGGTCGACCCAGACATCATCGCGGCGTACGCCCAGCACGCTGAGGCTTGTGGGTTCGAAGGGTTCTACCTGCCCGAACACATCGTGCTGTACCCCGGCGCGGCGGTCGGCGGACTCGAGCTACCCGCCATCACTGTCCTATCTGGACCCGCTCGACTGCTTGAGCTTCGTCGCCGCGGCGACTGAGCGGATCCTGCTCGGCACCGGGGTGCTCCTTCTGCCGTATCACCACCCGGTCACCCTCGCTAAGCGTCTGGCCACCGTCGACGTGCTGTCCAAAGGGCGGATGCGGCTGCTGGCCATCGGAGTCGGCGCCCTACCAGGCGAGGCCAGCGCGGTGGGCGTCGACTTCGACAGCCGCGGCCGCCGCGCCGACGAGGCCATCGACGTCATGCGCCTGCTCTGGGGCGGCGACGAAGAAGGCGTCAGCTTCCAGGGCGAGTTCTTCACTTCGACAAGCTGAGCAGCTTCCCCAAGCCATACCGGACCACGCACCTGCCCATCCACGTCGGCGGGTCCAGCCGAGCGGCCCGCCCGCCGCGCCGGACGCCGCGGCGACGGGTACTTCCCCGGCGGCATCGTCCACCCCGACGAGCGCGCCATCCAACTGCGGCTGGCCCAGCAGGCCGCCACCGACGCGGGCCGCGACCCGCACGCGCTGGACTACACCCGGATGGGCTCCATCGAGCTGACCACCGAGCGAGCCGAGCAACTAGCCGAGGAAGGCGTGACCCGCATCGTCGTCAGCAGCACGGCCACCGACCCGACCGAACAGCGCGACGAGATGTCCGAATTCGCGGAACGATTCAACCTCCGCGGCTAGCGCCAAATCGCACAACCTACCTACTACACGAGGTTGATCATCAGGGTTATGGAACGCGGCGCCTGATGCCCTCTACTGACCGTGCCCTTGCCGAAAACCGCATCCGTGCAGGTCATGCTGCGCGTTGGTACTCGTGAAGGATGCCACCCAGCCGGTCGTGTCGACGTATGGTGAGGGGGTCGAGCTGCTCCGGATTGGCGACCGGTGCGGGCAAGGGACGTAGCGGGCGGGCGTTCGCGATGCCTTGGTGAGGGCGGTGGGAGTTGTAGAACTGTTCGAACTCGCACAGGGCATGGAGCAGGTGTCGCTGGTTCCAGATCAGTGTGCGGTCGAGGAGTTCGCGTCGGCAGGTCTGCACCCACCTTTCCATGATTGAGTTCATTCTCGGCATCTGGACGCCGCTGAGCACGACCTCGATCCTCGTATCCGTCAGGACGGCATCGAACTAGGGCGGGGAACTTCCCGTCTCGGTCCCGGATCAGGAATCGCGCGCGGCAGTCGGTGTCCTCGAGGTCCATGACGAGATTCTTTGCGGCTTGGGCGACCCACGCGGCGGTCGGGTGCGAGGCGGCGCCCAGGATCCGGATTCGCCGGGTGGTGTGTTCGATGACGGCGAACACGTACATCCGCGTCCCGGAGCGGGTGACGGTTTCGAAGAAGTCGCAAGCCAGCAAGGCGTCGGCCTGGGAGCGCAAGAAGTCGGCCCATGCGCTGGAGTTGCGTTCGGGTGCCGGGTCGATCCCGGCCCCTTGCAAGATTTCCCAGACGGTGGACGCGGCTACTTTCACTCCCAGGGTGAGCAATTCGCCGTGGAGTCGGCGGTATCCCCAGCTGGGGTTCTCCTTTGCCAGGCGCAGCACCAAAGCGCGGACGGAGCGGACGGTGCGTGGTCGGCCAGGGCGCTTCGGTGTGGAAAGGGCAGCATGGCGGCGTTGTGGGTGCCGAAAACCTCATCCATGTGCTGTGACGTGCAGTTTCTCGGGTCCTGCTGAGGACGGCAGGGCAAGCACGCCAGGATCACCCATCGTGCTGCTACGACTCCCCTACCTCGCTGTCACCGGCATGTTCGCGTTCCTACGGTTACTACCGATGACCAGCACCGACAAAGACATCGAGATCCTGGCGCTGCGCCACCAACTCGCAATCCTTCAACGTCAGGTCGGCAGGGCTCGTTTCGCCCGGCCCGACCGGGCATTTCTCGCCGCCCTACTACACCGCATACCCTGGCCGACGCTGCGACAGATCCACCTGATCGTCTCCCCCGACACCATCCTGCGCTGGCACCGCGACCTCTTACGCCGCCACCACAGCAAAGCCTCCCGCCCGAAGAAGCCGGGCCGACCGCCTACCGTGCGCAGCATCCGTGCCCTCGTCCTGCGTCTGGCCCGCGAAAACCCGAGCTGGGGCTATCGGAGAATCCACGGCGAACTGGCCGCTCTGGGGGTCGCGGCTTCCACGGTTTGGGAGATCCTCAAGGTCAACGGCATCGAACCTGCACCTCACCGCGACCACCTGACCTGGGCGACATTTCTGCGCCACCAAGCGCAGGCGATCCTGGCCGCCGACTTCTTCGAGACCAGAACCCTGACCGGAGCGCGGCTCTACGTCCTCGCCGTCATCGAGCACGCCAGTCGCCGCATCCGCGTGCTCGGCGCGACCGCTCACCCCACCGCAGCCTGGACCACCCAAATGGCGAGGAATCATGGATATCCAGGACACCGCCGCCACCGTGAAGTACCTGATCCGGGACCGTGACAGCAGGTACACAGCCGCCTTCGATGCCGTCCTCGCCGACAGCGGCATCGCAATCACCAAAACCGGAATTCGCGTGCCGCGCATGAACGCGACCATGGAACGCTGGATCCGAACATGCCGAACCGAACTCCTCGACCGAACCCTCATCCTGAACCAGGCACACCTCGTACACGCCCTGCGCGAGTACGAGTCCTTCTACAACGAGCACCGGCCCCACCCGGCACTACACTCCGCAGCCCCACAACGCCCGCTACCAGCACCCATCACCGAGCCGGATCGGGTCAGCCACCTCAACATCCGACGACGTGATCGACTCGGCGG
The DNA here is from genome assembly GCF_022678645.1 of Saccharopolyspora soli. GTDB lineage: Bacteria > Actinomycetota > Actinomycetes > Mycobacteriales > Pseudonocardiaceae > Saccharopolyspora > Saccharopolyspora soli. Next base: position 48,589 of record NZ_JALBWV010000044.1, read on the forward strand.
CATACTCCACGAATACCAGCACCCCGCGTGACCTGACCGGATAGGGTTTTCGGCACCCACAGGGCTGACTGCGCGGCGTGGGTGTCGTTGTGAAAGTGCCATTCCAGTCGGTACCGGGCATGTAGTGGTGGGTCCTCTGTGGACCAAGCGAAGATCCTGCGATCACCGTCGTGCTGGGTTTCGATCGCGGTCTGAAACGGCATGGAACAGGCAGCAGGATCGAGCGCGGTCGGAAAGTTGGATGACCGAGATCCGCAACGGCTCGGGAAGCACGCGAGCCGAACACTGTTCGAACGTTTGGATCTCGCAGCCATCCCAGCGCGCAAACACTGTGTGTGAGTAACGGTACTCATATACACCGATAGTGTTTGATTGATCACGTTGTGTTAACTGCTGAGTGGCCAAGGACGACAAATCTGGTGGAGGGTGCCGCGCACAACATGGCACAACCAACGGCGGTCGTTCGCGGCACACGGTGCACCGGCAGTCTGGAGGTTGGCATGGTCGTGGCGCTGAAAGCGCACGCAGCATGGTTGGTAAACGCACTGGGCGTGAATCGGAACCCGTTGCGCAGGCCGATCGATCGAATGGCGGCAGGCATCTCGCTGCTGCTGTTGATGGTGGCGCTGATCGCGATCCCGGCATCGGGCTTGTTCGGCGCGTCACTGCACGCCGATCTGACGCAGCGAGCAGCGGTATCGGCGGCGACCACCCGACCGGTGACCGCGGTGCTGATCACCAGTCCCGAGTTGAGCGTGCCGGTCTCCGAGTCCCACACCCCACGCGGCGTCAGCTCGACCGCGGTTGTCGAGTGGCGCGACGGGCTCGGCCAGCAGCCGCACACCGCGACCATCCAGGTGCCGGAAGACAGCTCCGCGGGCGACAGCCTGACGGTGTGGGTCGACCAGGCAGGCAACCGCGCCCCGCCGCCGCCCAGCGAGAGCTCGGTCACCGCATCGGCGATCTTCGCCGCGGTGCTCGTGCTGCTGGTGATCGAACTGGCCTGCATCGCCCTGATCGCCGGAACCCAACACCTCGCCCGCCGCGTGTGCATGCGCGCCTGGGAACGCGAATGGTCGTTCTGAGAGCCTGTTCTTGAACTTGATCTTGGCTGCCGGGGTGGTGCGGGCATGAGAAGGGACTCCTGGTAGATCGGTTGATGCCTAGTCATCCGCTCTACCGAGGAATCCCAGGGTGTCATCGTGCCCGAGTACGTCGCTGGTTCACGCACGGGGTGGGCGGTGCTGCCTGCTGGCCACCTCACATCGGCGTTCGCACAGGTCACGTCGTTACCCGTCGGACACCAGCGACGCGCAGTGGGCGATCATCGAACCCTTGTTGCCGACGCCGGGCCGGTTGGCCGGACGCGGCGGACGGCGGGCGGTGCATTGCCGCCGCGAGATCGTGGACGCGATCTTGTATGTGGTCGACAACGGCATCAAATGGCCGGCTCTACCAGCGGATTTCCCGCCGTGGTCCACTGTGTACAATTACTTCGCCGCGTGGGAATCCGCAGGCGCGACGCAGAGCTTACTCGACGGGCTACGCGACCGGGCACGCCTGGCCGAGGGCCGCCGCGCCGCCCCCAGCGCGGGCAGTATCGACTCCGCCTCCGTCAAGGCAGCCGAGACCGTCAGTGCTGATAGTCGCGGTTTCGATGCGGGCAAGAAGATCAACGGCCGCAAGCGTCACATCGCCGTGGACACCCTCGGCCTGCTGATCTGCGTGCTCGTCACCGGCGCCGGAGTGCAGGACCGTGTCGCCGCCCGCACCCTGCTGGCCCGCTTGAAATATCTCTGCCCGAGCATCCGGCTGATCTGGGCCGACGGCGGCTACACCGGCACCCTGCTCAACTGGGCCCAGGCGTTGTTCGGGTTCACCATCGAGATCGTCACCAAACTCGCAGGTCAAACAGGGTTCGTCGTTCTCCCGCGCCGGTGGGTCGTGGAACGCACCCTGGCCTGGATCAACCAACACCGCCGCTGCGTCCGCGACTACGAACGCCTCCCGCAACACCACGAAGCCATCGTCCGCTGGGCCATGATCCACACCACCAGCAAACGCCCCACCCGAGACTAGGAACAGGCTCTCACGGGGTCCAGCCGCCGTCAGCGGCGAGTACAGCGCCCGTGCAGAATGTCGCGTCCTCGGACAGGAACACAGCGGCGCGCGCGATCTCCTCGACCGTGCCGAACCGTCCGAGCGGGGTCGCGTCAGCGATCCTGCGGCGCGAGGCATCCGGGACGGCCGAGGCCATGTCGGTATCGACGAAACCCGGCGCGAGCACGTTGACCCGCACTCCGTTCGGCGCGAGCTCCTTCGCCAGCGACCGGGCGAACCCCACGGCGGCCGCCTTCACGCTCGCGTATGCCGTGTCACCTGGGAGGCCGACGGAGCCGACCGCGGATCCCACGATCACGACACGTCGTCCACGAAGGACGGTTCGAGTGCGGTGAGTCCCTCGACACTGGTCGTGGGGCGGATCGTCTCATCGACGAGCCGCAGCGCCATCCGGATCGCCCCGCCCATGCGGATGACCTCCCCGTTCAGGTGGTCGTGCTCGACGATGCCCACCACGAGCCGCGCGTACTCGTCCGGACGCCCGAAGCGTTTCGCCAGATCGAGCGCGAAAGAATGTGTGTACCGATCGATCCAATCACTTTCTCAACGATCGCAGCTTGGCGCATGAAGTTTCGGCACACTGATAGACCGCTCAGTCCAGGAAAGTAACGGTTGGGTCCAGCGGGCTCACGCCCGGATCCCCTCGATCAACGCGTCGAGGAACATGTCCGCCACCTCGTCTGGCGTCAGCCCGCCAGCAGGCTCGAACCACAGGTAGGTGTAGTTGAGCATGCCGAGGATGCCCTTCACCAGGAGCCGGGGCGTCGGACGCAGCACACCGGCGCGCCTCCCGCTGTCCAGCGCCCGCCTCCAGTAGCTCTCGTAACGCTCCCGGGCCGCGACGACGTGATCGCGCCCCTCTCCGGTCAGCGCGGTGTACTCGCGGAAGAACACCGCCCACTCCGCACGGTGCTCGGCGATGTTGCGCAGCAGCCCGCGCGCCATCTGGCGGAGCAGTTCCTCGGCGTCCAGCTCTTGATCGAGCAACTCCTCGGCGTAGCTGTTCATCTTGTCGACCTGCTCCTTGCTGATCGCGTAGAGCACGGCCTCCTTGCTGCCGATGTAGTGGTAGAGCGCTCCCCGCCCGAGACCGGCCGCCTGGCCGAGTTCGGCCATGCCGGTGCCGTGATAGCCGTTCTGGGCGAAGAGATCAGCAGCGATCCCGATCACACGCGCGCGGTTCGCCTCGAAGTTCGTTGCCGTCATCGCCGACGCCCCCACCTCATGCCGTGGACCGAACGGCCCATGGGCTATCCGCTCGGCGCACGCGCCTCAGCACCCCATCCCGCCACCACATGCCACTGCTCACGCCAGTCATCGGGTAAGGGCACGATCACGGGTGTCCGCTGAGGTGCGGCACGTAGGTGTGCGCCAGCGCCGACCGCACGGTGCGCCGACGCTTACTTTTTCAGCCGCCGACTTCCGCCGTGCCAGTCCTCCTGAATGCCGACCTCGCTGGGGCGGACGCCGAAAGACGGTAGCTGCGGTTGCTCGCGCAGGCTGCGCTTGAGCTCGGCGAAGCCGGGAAAGCGCGCCAAGGCGACCACGTGCTCCCACAGCTCGGCGGCCTGGTCCTCGTCCGGGAGGCGGCTGATCACTGGCCCGAACAACGCGGTACCGGCGGGCGGCTCGAAATGCAGGATAGGAGTCCCGACGTCCTTACCCGTCAAAGTCAGAGCGACGTCCGTCTCGGCCTGGATCTCCTCGTCCCAGGACAAGTCCTCCAACGCATCCGCGTAGTCCGGTCGCAATCCAATGCGCGCCAGCGCCTCCGACGCCAGATTTCGGACGCCTCGATGCACCGCGGCGGCGCTGCCTCCGGGCACGCTCTCCCGCTCGAACGTTTCCTCCCCCAGCGCCTCGTAGAACGCCCCGACGGGTTCCCGTCCGTGCTGCCGCCGGATACGCGCCGCCACCCGCAGCAGCCTCAAACCCGCGGTGTGGGATGCCTCGTACTCCGACGGGAACTGCGCGCCATAGTCGACATCGGCGTTGACGAGCCGGAGCGAGATGAATCGCCAATCCACGTCGTAGTTCCGCTGCCGCTGAACAAGGCGCACCCACTTGCTCGCCATCCAGGCGAACGGGCAGACCGGGTCGAAGTAGAAGTGCAGATCAGCATCGGTCATATCCCCAGAGTACCCGCGTGTACACCCTGTACTAGTCAGTCCAACATGATGAGACGGCTTGACCAAAACACCGGGATTTTCGGAACATACGCCGCGCATCTTTCGTGTATTAATCGGTACACCAGAGCCCGGAGCAGCGCCCGGCCACATCCTGCTCAGCGCCATTGCCGACGGAGGTGCGCCCGCTGGGCCGTTTTCTTCGCTCTTGCGATCACGTCGGCACCTCGATGAGCCGCCGGAAGCCGGATTGGTGGAACACCAGCGGCCGGGTTTCCGGCCCAGTGCGAAGACCGGCGATCCGCAACAGCACGATGTGATGATCCCCTGCGGGGATCTCGTCCTGGATCATGCAGTCCAGCCACGCAGTGGCCCCTTCGATGAGGACGGCGCCGCCCACTGTGGTGTGGAGGGTGAGCCCGGCGAAGCGATCACCGGTCCTCGCCGCCAGCGAGCGGCACACCGCCTCGTGCGCCTCGCTGAGCACGCTCACCCCGATCCGGCCCGCGGCGCGCAGGCGTCGCCAGGTTGTCGATTCGTTGTCGACGCAGACCGACACCAAGGGCGGGTCGAGGGAGACCGACGTGAACGAGCTGACCGCCATGCCAGTGGGCTCACCGTCGACCAAGGAACACACAGCGGCGACACCACTCGGGAAACAGCCGAACGCATCCCGCAGCAAGCGGGCGTCTGCGGCGTCGACCGCCGTGAACGGGGGCGAAATCGTCTCTGCAGCCCCATATCCACGCGCCGTGGCCCGTGTAGTGGCGACGAGCTTGGTGACCACCGGTTCCCAGCGTCGCGTGTACTCCGCGAGCTCGGTGGAGTCGTTGTACTTCTCCTCAAGCAAGTAGAGACCGGGCAGCACGCACGTGGCGCCCAGCTCCGCCAGCACGGGCCGCAGCAGCAGATCTGGGGCCATCGCGTGCGTGGGTCCCGCGCCGAGCATGAGCGGGACGGCGACGACTCCCTGCATCCCGCTGCGCCCGGCGAACCGGTCGAGAAAAAGCTTCAGCAGGCCGGTGTAAGTACCTTTGAACGTCGGGCTCGCGATGACGACGACGTCGGACTGCACGACGGTTCGCACAGCGGCACCAACAGCTTCGTCGTCGCGGGCGAGAAGGCCGGATTCGAGGTCGACGAGGTCGAGCACATGGTCAGCGGGTCGGCCCGTGAGCGCCTCGGCGAGCAGCGTCGCGGACGTGAGCGTTCGGGAGTTCGGCTTAGGATTTCCAACGACAACTGTGGTGATCACTTGACGCTCCCAAGAAAAGATGACCCGCAGGATGGGGCGGCATGGGCATCGGCGTCGCGCACCGACCACAGCGGTTTCAGAATCCGCCTTCGAACGCCTTCTGCGTGGCGGTATGTGCGGCGCGACGTGCTCCCGCGAGGCCCGCGTATCGCTTCAGGACACGCGGGCCTCGCCGGGGTCACCGCGGCAACTGCCACCACCGGTCGGGTTCGGCTGGTGGCTGCTGTCGCAGGCGAAGCTCCGCGGGTCGGGACGTGCCGAGCCCGGGTCCCCGGCTCGCGGTTGGTGTTCGGTTCAGAGTTTTATGTTGATTGATTTTTCCTGTGTGTAGCTGAGGAGTTCGTCGATGGATTCTTCTCTGCCGAGTCCGGATGCTTTGAAGCCGCCGAAGGGCATGCCGAGGAAGTGTCGGCTGGAGTCGTTGATCCAGACGTATCCGGTTTCGAGTTGTTTGGCGGTCCGCATGGCTTGTTGGATGTTGTTGGTGTAGATGCTGCCGGTCAGGCCGTAGCGGACGGAGTTGTGGATTGCGACGGGGTCGTCGTTGTCCGTCCAGCGGATGATGGACAGGACTGGGCCGAAGATCTCTTCGGTCGCGACAGCCGAGGTGGCGTCGACGTGGTCGAGGACCGTCGGTTCGACGTAGTAGCCGGTGTCGAGACCTTGAGGCCGTCTGCCGCCGGTGACGACGACCGCGCCGTCTTCCTTGGCGCTGGCGAGGTAGCGCAGGACTTTCTCGTACTGCTCGCGGTTGACCAGTGGGCCCTGATCGTTGTCCGGGTCCAGCGGTGAACCGAGCACGTGCCCTTTGAGCCGCCGTGTCATCTCCGCGACGACCGCGTCGGCGATCGATTCGTGCACGAGCAGTCGCGACGTGGAACCGCAGGACTGTCCGGACCACGTGAAGTTCATTCCCTGGATCGCGCCTTGCGCGACCTTGTCGGGGTCAGCGTCGGGATAGGCGATCAAGGCGTTCTTGCCACCCAGCTCAAGGGTCACCTTCTTCACACCGGTCTGCGCGGCGTCCTGCTGGATGCTGCGGCCGGTCGGCTCGCTGCCGGTGAAGCCGATGCGGGTGATCGCTGGGTGGCGCACCAGCGCCCGCGGCACGGTGGGACCGTTGCCGACCACGATTTGGAACACGCCCGGAGGGAACAGGTCCTGGATCAAGCGGGCCAGGTGCAAGGCCGACATCGGGGTGGCTTCGGCCGGTTTGAGGATCACGCAGTTCCCAGCGACCAGCGGTGCGGCGATCTTGCTGATCGCGAACAGGATTGGGTGGTTGAACGGGATGATCTTCGCGACGACGCCGAAGGGTTGGCGCATGGTGAAGCGCATGTCCTCCGAGGGCAGCGTGAAGCCCTTCATCTCCAGCGCCAAACCCGCGAAGTACCGGCACAGCCCCGCGGCCATGCGCACGTCCCCCGACATCACCGACACGGGAGCGCCGCCATCGACGGCATCCAGCAGAGCGAGATCGTCGATGTTCGCTTCGGCGATGTCGGCGAGTGTGCGGACGAGATCGGCGCGTTCGAGGACGTCACGGTCTCGCCAAGCGGGAAACGCGGCCTCGGCGCGGGCGACGGCATCGTTGACCAACTCCTCGTCCGCGTCGGGCACCGCTGCGATGGTGCTCTCGTCGAGAGGACTGGTCACTTCGAAGGTCCGGCCATCCGGGGCGCCGATGAGCTCGCCACCGACCAGCAGCCGCCAGTCCGCCGACAGCAACTGCTGGACTCGGGCGAGGTTTTCTGCGGTTGTTCCGAGGGCCATCAGCGGACTCCTGCCTGTTCGAGAAGCGGATAGGTCTCTACCTGGAACCGGGCCATGTCCTGGATGTAGCGGGGCCAGGACAGCAACACGCCATCAAGACCGGTATCGGTCAAGGCGATCAGGGTGTCGGCTACCTGTTCCTTGGTGCCCACGATGGGATAACCGGCCCACCCGGCGATGAAGTGGAACTTCATCTCCTGCAAGGTTTCCTGCGGAAACGACTGGGAATTCATCCCCATGCTCCGCACGAGGTTCTCCGCCGCGACCCAGTCGCCCTTCTGATTCACGTAGTAATCGAGGAACTGCCTGGCCTCCTGCTCGGTGTCCTCCTGAACGACATAGGCGTTGATCCACACCTTGATCTCGCGCCCGTACTCCTGGCGGGCCAACCGTTTGAACTCGTCGACCTTCTCCTTCAACCCCGCCGGGCTCTGCTGGCCGATGTCGGTGTTCACGAACACGACATCGCAGTTGCGGGCACCGAAATGCCGCCCCGCGCTGGAGCCGCCCGCGTTCATCAGAACCGGGTGCGGGGTCTGAAGCGGTCGCGGAGCCAACGCGGCATCGACGATGTGGAAGTACTTCCCGTCGAAGTTGACCGGCTCGTCATCCGTCCACAGTTGGCGGATGATGTCGATCCATTCTTGGGCCACCTGGTAACGATCATCGTGTGGCAGCTGCTTGGCGCCGAACATCTCAATCTCCGGTGCATGCCAACCGGTGACGATGTTCAATGCCAAACGGCCGCCCGAAATGTGATCGATCGTGGTGGCCTGCTTCGCCGCCATCACCGGATGAATCGTCGGGACGTGCGAGGTCACGAACAGTCCGGCCCGCTCCGTGGCACTGCCCAATCCCGCCGCCCACGTGAAGCACTCGAATCCCGCGCCGTTGAAGTTCGTCTCACCGCCAAAACCCCGCCAACGGCCGACCGGGACCAACGCCTCGAACTCCATCTCGTCGCCCATGCGAGCCAGCGACAACGTCTGTTCCCACGACGCTTCCAAAACCCCCTCGATCGTCGATATCGCGCACCCACCGGACAAATTCGTGGAAAACGTCCCCAACCGCAGCCTGCGATCGTTGAAAACCGGATGCGCGACCTCACGCAACTGATCAGCCCGCGTCGCCTTCGTGGTCACCTCGCACCCCTCCCCGCTGCCGACCGTACCGGTCCCGCAATACGCATAACGATCCCCTTTCACGTGCGAAAAACAGCGGTCCGCAAAACCAACCAGACAAAACCGTCGAGGTATCAACACCATCGCCGAAGACCTCGGAGCACTCGCGACCGAGTGCGTCGGCGAACAAAGCGGGTGGGACCGCTCGACCTCGGCCTTCGACCGAAATCAACAAGCGTTGGATGATCAGTTCCATGGTGCCGTTGACCGTCGCGATGCCCAACAGGCACGTCACGCCGAAGACCAAGAGGAACAGCCACCGGGAAAGCCGGGAGGACTTCGTCCAGTCCGAACGTCTGTGGCGACTCGTGTCGTCCGTAGTCGCTGCCGCGCACGGGCCGGTCCGCCAACCTGTCGGCCGGAGCCTCTTCCAGCGTCGCCCGTAAGTCACCCAGCTGACGCCGCACCGAATCTTGCTCTACCGAGCTTCTCAACACCGTTGTTCATTCGGCCCCCGTCCTGGAGGTTGACTACCGCTCCGGCGCTTCGGGCGTGGAGATCTTGACGCACCCAGCCCTCGGGCAACCCCGTCCGTCCTATATTTCAGGACAAGACAGCTGTATTTCGAGACAGAACACTGCCATGGTCCGGGTGAGGCGTCAAGAGGTTGGCGCCCGGGCCCATGGCGGCAGCGCCGTGAAGTTGGGCTGGATCCGTCGGCACTGTCCGCGATTCACACCGGTGAGCAGCTACGGCCGTACCGCCAACGGCTGGGCGCGGCGCGCTACGAGGGCGACGAACTCCCTCACGGGCAGCTTCGTTTCAGGCAAGATCGCGACCGAGCTCCGCCGCCGCGGGCACGTGACGTTCGACCACGACGCCCTGGCCGTGCTTCAGTTGGCTCGGAGCGTCCGCTCGGACACGGACGGTACGCTGACTCGTATGTCAGGACAGAGCAATGGCAGTGGATACCGCGAACGCAACGCCACGGCCGATCGCACGCTCGACCTCTTGAGCATGTTCAGCGAGGAGCAGCCGACCGTCAGCGGTGCTCTGGTCGCGACCGAGCTCGGCGTCTCGCGTTCCACGGCGTACCGCTACCTCCAATCGCTCGTGTCCGCGCAGTTCCTCGAAGAAGCGCCGAGCGGCGGCTTCCGGCTCGGGTTGCGCGTGATGGAGCTCGCCCGGCTGGCGCGAAGAACCTACGGACTTTCAGAAATCGCCGCGCCCGTCATCGACGATCTCGCGCACGAGCTCGGCGAAGCGGTCCTTCTCACCCGGCGTAACGGCGACCTCGTCGTCTGCTTGGACCGAGCCGAGTCGTACCGACATCACGTGCGGATCTCCTACGAGCGCGGCACGGTGTTGCCCCTGAACGCTGGCGCCTCGGCCATCGTGCTGTTCGCCTGGGAGGATCCGGAGACGGTTCGCGAGCTTCTGTCCGGCACCCAGCTGAGGCGGTTCACCGAGTCGACGCTGACCGACGTCGACGAACTGCTTGCCAGGCTGGAGCGGATTCGGTCGGACGGCTACGCGGTGTCCCGTTCAGAGTTCGACCCCGATGTCATGGGAATCGCGGCCCCGATTTGGGGTCACCGTGAGGGCGAGGTGGTGGCCGCGGTGAGCGTGGTCGGTCTCATCTCGCGGATCCCGGCAAAGGTCGAGCGCAGAATCATCGCCAAGGTTCGGCTGGCCGCGGCGCAGATCAGTGAGCGGTACACGATCGTCCAGGGCTGATGGACGTCCCACGTGCGCAGCCGTCCGCCGTGGTTCCGTGCGCCTGCGGCGGGGCAGCAGCGAACCGCACCGTCCGGTCCGAGATGTCGATGTGACGCGAGCGAACCGGCGTCAGGCGTCGAACGTCTGCCCGCCGAGCACATCGAGAAATTCGAAGTTCGCGGCGGCGGTCGATCCCGGTTGTGGCCGGAAGATCACCAGCCGATGGCCGGTGGTGGCGCTGAGGACGAAGTCGCACTGCACGTCGAGCGGCCCCGCCCGTGGATGGATCAGCTGCTTGCGGGTGGAGCGCAGGGGTTCCACGGCCATGTCACCCCAGTACCGGCTGAACTCCTCGCTCGTTCGGAGGAGGTCGGTGATGAGGCGGTCGGCCGCGGCGTCCCCGCCGCGGCGCGCGGCGGCTGCACGCAGGTCCGCCGCGTAGCCGCGCCCGATCGCTTCGTGCTCCTCGGAGACGTTGAGAGCGCGCGAATCGGGATCGGTGAACCAGCGCCAGGTCACGTTGCCGACACGCTCGTCGCCGAGTTCCCACGAGCCGATCAGCGCATGGCTCAGCCGGTTCTGGGCGAGCACTCGCTGTGCTTCAACGTACCGCTCACTCCTGGATGGCCTTCATCCCGGCTGGCACGTACCGCTCGCCCGCCACCTCGCTGGCCGGGATCGCTTCACTGAGCGCGGTCAGCGTATCGGGGTCCAGCGTGAGCGCTGAGGCGGCGACGTTCTCCTCCAGGTAAGCGCGTCGCTTTGTGCCGGGGATGGCGGTGACCCCCTGGGCGAGCACCCACGCCAAGGCCAGCTGCCCCGGCGTGGCGCCGTACTTCTCGGCGATCGCTCGCACGCGATCGGCGAGAGCGAGGTTGCGAGCGAAGTTCTCGCCGTTGAAACGAGGCGCGGTGCGACGCCAGTCGTCCTCCGGCAGCCCGTCGAGCGAGCGCAACTCGCCGGTCAGGAAGCCGCGCCCCAGCGGTGCGTACGCCACGAACCCGATGCCTAGCTCGCGCACCGTGTCGAGCACTCCGTTGGTCTCCACGTTCCGCGTGAACAGCGAGTACTCGGTCTGCACGGCCGACAGGGGTGCTGCGGCGTGGGCTGCGCGAATGTTGTCAGCAGACGCTTCGCTGATGCCCAAGTACCGCACCTTGCCTTCGGCGACCAGCTCGCCCAACGCACCGAAGGTCTCAGCCACCGGCACGTTCGGGTCCACGCGGTGCTGGTAGTACAGGTCGATGCGATCCGTGCCGAGCCGACGGAGCGAGCCCTCCACGGCACGTCGCAGGTAGTCGGGCCGACCGTTCGGGCCACCGACGATCTTGCCCGTCTCATCGAGCGTCGCGCCGCCGAACTTGGTGGCGAGGAGGACCCGGTCCCGATAGGGCGCGACCGCGCGTCCGACCAGCTCCTCGCCGGTGAACGGGCCGTACATGTCCGCCGTGTCGAACAGCGTGACCCCGAGCTCGATCGCTCGGTGGATCGTGTCGACCGACCCCGCGTCGTTCGGGGTGCCGTACATCGCGGTCATCCCCATGGTGCCAAGCCCTTCGACCGATGCCGTCAGGCCTTGGCTGCCGACCTCGTGCGTCCTGATGCTCATGTGGTCCTCATGTCGTGGCCGACCGCTGCCGTTCGGCGGCCGCTCGGCAAGAATGCACCGGCACCGGGCCGCTTCGAGCGTCCAACTCAGACCCGTCTTCCGAGGACGACGCTGGGTCGCAGCGAACGCCCGGACGGCCGTCGGCGCGCTTGCTGGGTGCGGCGTCGCGAGTTGTCGTTCTTGACCGCAGCGGTGTGCGGATAGGTGGGCAGCGGCGGCCAACCGGCAGCGACCGCGAAAATGATGACCCGGACTGAACGGCGTTGGCGTCAGGGCGGTCGACTTCCCGCCTGCGACGGTTCGCTCGATGGATCGGGCCGGAGTAGCAGCAAGTTGCTCAATGGTTTTGGAGATGATCTCGGATGCGCCGCATCACCTTGGAAGAGGCAATCTGGTTCGACGACCTGAAGACCCACGGCACCCCGAAGGCCCACGAGGCCTCGGTCTACCGACCAGAGGTCCTCGCCCGCTGGACGAGCAGGCTCACCGACATCACCGCGCACCGGCTACCCGAAATGGACGAACACGGCATCGACATGCAAGTCCTGTCCCTGACGTCGCCGGGCATCCAGGCGCAAGCCGACGCGAGCGTGGCCGTGGACGACGCCAAGCGCGCCAACGACCACTTCGCCGAGATCGTCAACCGCTGGCCGGATCGTTTCACCGCGCTGGCCGCGCTCCCGTTGCAGGACCCGCAGGCCGCGGCCGGGGAACTTCGCCGTGCGGTCACGGAACTCGGCCTGCGCGGGGCGCTGGTCAATGACCACACCCTCGGCCACTACCTCGACGAACCCCAATACGAGCCCGTATGGGCCGAACTGCAAGGGCTCGACGTCCCCATCTACCTCCACCCCTCCGGCGTCGTACCCGACGAATGGCATGTCCTGGGCGGCCACCCCGAACTGGTCGGCCCGACCTACAGCTGGACAGCCGCCACCGGCGCCCACGCGCTGCGCCTGATTTACGGCGGGGTCTTCGACCGCTTCGCCGGCGCCCGCGTGATACTCGGTCACATGGGGGAGTTCCTGCCCTTCCAGCTGGCCCGTTTCGATGCTCGCCACGCCGACCTCCAGCTCGACGACGGTCCCGTCCACCCGCCTTCGGAGTACCTGACCAAGAACTTCGCGATCACCACCAGCGGAGTCTGCTCGCATGCCGCCCTGCTCGGCGCGGTCATGGCCATCGGGATCGACAACGTGCTGTTCGCTGTGGACTATCCCTACGAATCCACCGCGGATGCCGTGGCGTTCCTCGACGCCGCCCCGCTAGCGGAGGCGGACCGACGGCGTATCGCCCACGGCAACGCCGAACGCCTGCTCAAGCTCGGGCCAGCCGTCTAGCCTTCCGGCGCGGCCTTCGGCATGACCCGTGGCAGGTGATGCCGTCGACCGCGCAGACTTCAGCCGACGCCTGCCAGGGTCTGGAGCTCTTGTATCGCTGATTGCGAGGCGAGATCCGCTGGGATCATCACATGCAGGGTCTGGTCCCTGTCTCGGGGTGTCGTCACCGCCTCGACATGCAAGCGGATGCGGCCGACGACGGGGTGTTGGAGCACCTTCGATTCCGGGACCACGCTCGTCGCGACGTGGCAGTCGTTCCACAGCTTGGTGAAATGCTCGCTCGTTTCGCTGAGTTCGTCGATGAGCTCGGCAGTCCGAGGGTCATTCGGATGCCGCCCGGCATCCATGCGCAGCATGCCGACCAATCCAGCTGCCGCGGCCTCCCAATCGACATGCGATTGGCGCGCCCGCTCGCTGAGCAGGACCCACCGGACGGCATTCCGCTCCTGAGCCGGCATCGCATTGAAATCAGCGATAAGAAGCCGTGCGGTGGGGCTCGTCGCAAGGACGTCGATCCGTCGACCGACAAGAACCGCGGGCAGGCCACCGAACGACTCCAGGAGCCGAAGCATCCCGGGCCTTGCCTGCTGCACCGTTGAATCGCAGCTCTGTTTCGGACGGGAGTTGTTCCACGCCAGGTCGCGCATGTGCTCCCTGGCTGGATCGTCCAGCCGCAGCACATCGGCAAGTGCGTTCAGGACGCCTTCGGAAGGGGCGGCTCGGCGGCCCTGCTCAAGTTTGGTGTAGTAGTCGACGCTCACACCGACGCGTTGAGCCACCTCTTCACGGCGTAGCCCGGGCACTCGTCGCCTGCTCACCGCCCCGAGGTCGTCGTTGTCCGGCACGAGCGACGAGCGTCGCACACGCAGGAAAGCACCTAACGTGACCTCCGTCATCGGGCCCCCTCGCATCCGTTCCACGCGCGGTCTTCAGGGTAGCCCTGCCAGTCCTATGCAGGACTGGCCAACCTTGGCATCCCAATGCCCGGCGGGCGTGTGCTTGCCTGGGTGCCGGACGGGGACATCCTCATCCTGCGCCGTTGGTGCGCCAGGTTGAGCCGGCAGGATGCGAGACCGAGGGAACATGCGCTCATTCGACTACGTGGTGGTGGGTGCGGGGAGTGCCGGCTGCGTGCTTGCGGCACGACTGTCGGAAGATCCGCGGACCCGGGTGCTTCTCATCGAGGCGGGTGCGGCCGATGGGCCGGAATCGATGGCCATCCCACCGGCGTGGCCGACACTGATCGGAAGCTCGGTCGACTGGGGATACGTCACCGTGCCCCAGCCTGGCACGAATGGTCTTGTCCATCCCTATCCTCGGGGGAAGGTTCTTGGCGGGAGCAGCAGCATCAACGCCATGGCCTTCCTGCGTGGGCACCGCGCCGGTTATGACGCGTGGGTACGGAATGGTGCTGCTGGCTGGGGATATGACGATCTTCTTCCGTTCTTCAAACGTGCTGAGCGGGCAGCGGGGCGCGATTCGGACTATCGGGGCACCGAGGGGCCGATGGTCGTGTCGTCGGCCGAGAACGTCCACCCGCTGGCCCACGCATGCCTCGACGCTGCCGTCGAGGTCGGACACCCCGTCACGGCCGACCTGAACGGCAAAGAGCAGGAGGGCGTGGCCTGGCTGGACACGAACATCGTGGATGGAGCACGGCAGTCCGCCGCCGACGGGTACCTGCACCCAGCTTCGGTCCGGTCGAATCTGACCGTGGCGCCGAATGCGACGGTCCGTCGGCTGACCCTGTCGGCCGGCCGTTGCACCGGTATCGAGTACTCGGTCGACGGGGAGCTGCGGTGGGTGGAAGCCAGCCGCGAAATCCTGCTCAGTGCCGGCACGATCGGTTCCGCCCAGCTGCTCATGCTCTCCGGCATCGGCCCCGCCGATCACTTGCGCGAGTTCCACATCGACGTGGTGGCCGATCTGCCAGGTGTGGGCGCCAACCTGCAGGACCACCCGCTGGCCGGAATCACCTACTCCTCGGCCAAGCCCGTTCCGCCGACGACGAACCAACACAGCGACCTCATCGCGATGGTGCGCAGCCGCCCGGACCTCCCGGCCCCGGACGTCCAACTGGTGTTCCTCGACATCGCCTACCATCCGCCGACGCTGGCCGGTCCCACGAACGGTTACACGGTCGGGTTCAGCCTCATGCTGCCGCACAGTCGAGGCAGCGTCCGGCTCGCCAGCAGCGACCCCGACACCGCTCCCCTGATCAACCCGAACTTCCTCGGCGACGAGCGAGACCTGGCGGCGATGGTCACGGCGCTGCGGCTGGCGCGCGAGGCCGGCGAAGCCCAGGCACTGGCGCAATGGCGGAGCGGGGAGGTGCTACCAGGCGCGGCCGTCCGAGATGACGGCGAACTCCGGGAATACGTGCGCCGGGTTACGGGCCCTTACTTCCACGCGGTGGGAACCTGCCGCATCGGCCACGACCCGCTGTCCGTCGTCGACACCGAACTGCGCGTACACGGCATCGAGGGACTACGCGTGGTGGACGCCTCGGTGATGCCCCACATCATCGGCGCGAACACGCACGCGACAGTCCTGGCAATCGCCGAACGTGCCGCCACACTCATCGCCCGGTGACCTCCGGGATGACCGTACGGGTCCAGGTGGGCATGACGCCGCTGGGTGCCGCACGGTTGAACAACTCGCGAGCGTTCTGACACGGAGGAAGGAGACGGCGGTGATGGTGGAATGAAACTGCAGCACGCGCTCGGCGGACTCGAAGGCCTCGACGACATGCCGATCACGTTCGAGAAACGGGTCTTCGTGCAGGAATGGGAGAAACGGATCTTCGGCATCCACGCGGCGCTGATGGGACTTTCCGCCGCATTGCGCGAGGCCGTTCCCGGCTACGACCTCGACGCGGTTCCCACCACGTTCGCCTCCACCTGGACCTGGGCCGACCTGCGCAAAGGCGCCGAGGCGATGAACCCCTTCGAATACTTCCGGCTGCGCTACTACGAGAAATGGCTCGGCGGCATCACCGCCTACCTCGTTGAACAGGGCTACATCTCGCGGTCCGAAATGGACAGCAGGACAGCCGAATACCGCGCCGATCCGGACATGTCGCTGCCGGAGGCCGGCGAAGACGCCATTGACGCACAGGTGATCAGATATCTGCGCAAGGGGGACACGCCGCGTCGCGGACCAGCGGACGCTCCGGCCTTCGCCGTCGGTGATCGGGTGCTGGTGCGCAATCCCCCGGCAGGCGAGCACACCCGGCTGCCCGGGTATCTGCGCGGACACACCGGAGTCGTGCAACGGGTCTTCGAAGGACGCTACGGCTATTTCTGCTCCACCGGAGCCGACGGGCTCGGCGATCCAGTACCCGTCTACATCGTGCGCTTCGAACCGGACGAACTCTGGGGCGAGCGAACCGAACCACACGCCGGACCGCTCTACGCCGAGCTCTACGAGAGCTACCTTTCCCCGATCCAGTAAGGAAGAACATGACGCAGTTCTCCTACCCCGACGACCGAGAAGAGGCGAGCGCCGCACAGGTGCGGGCCCTCGAAGCGTTGCTCATCGATAAGGGCATCATCTCCGACACCACGGTGGACAAGGTCCTGGGCTACTTCGAGTCGGAGATGACTCCGCTCAACGGCAAGAAGATCGTGGCCCGCGCCTGGGTCGACACCGAGTTCGCCGACCTGCTCGTGACCGACACGCCCGCAGCGATCGCGCGCCTTGACCTGCCCGAGGGAATGGCCGGAGCCGAAGGCGAACACATCGCGGCAGTGCGCAACGAGCCCGGCGTGCACAACCTGGTGATCTGCACGCTGTGCTCGTGCTTCCCGTGGCCGGTGCTCGGTCTTCCGCCGTACTGGTACAAGGATCCGGTCTTCCGCGCCCGCGCCGCACGAGAACCGCGCACCGTACTGGCCGAGCTCGGCGTCGAGCTCGACAACGACACGGAGGTCCGAGTGTGGGACTCCAGCGGCCACTCGCGCTGGTTCGTCGTACCCATGCGCCCGTCGGGCACCGAGGGCTGGAGCGAGGAACAGCTCGCCGAATTGGTCACCACCGAATCCATGATCGGCGTCGCACTCGCCAACTCCCCCGCCTGACGGAGGTTTTCGCCCATGAGCATCGACATCACCCAGGTCAGCTACGACGACACCGGGCACGTGTCCTTCCACGAGTCCTGCGTGACCGACCACAACCAGCCCGTTTTCGACGCGAAATGGCAGCGTCGCGCGTTCGGGCTGGCCGTCGCGCTCTCGGAGTTCGGGCACTACCGCTGGCAGGACTTCCAGGCCGAGCTGATCGCCGAGATCGGCACCTGGCAGGAAACACCCGCCGACGCCCGCAGCCGCTGGGAGTACTACCAGCACTGGACGGCAGCCCTGACCAGCGTGATCGAAAAGCACGGACTCCTGGAGGACGGCTACCTCAACCCCGAAGACCGCGACGGCCACTGAACCTCCAGACGTTCGGTGGTGGCGTTGGCGATTGTCTCGGGTTTCCTTGTGACGTTCCCGGGTCGATCGGGCGGGCTCATGTGTCGGAAAGCCGAGATCCGGTACTCGCAGTCGTCGAGGCCAGCGTTGACGTGGGCGATGGCATGACGCTCATCACCGCAAACCGGCGCGAGATCGTCGTTGAGCAGCCGTTCCGCCTCGTTCGGTCGCGATCCGATTCCCGACGTCGTCGACACTGCGCGGATGGCGATGACCGTCATGGTTGATACGCCTCGCGTTTCGTCTTATCGTAATGCATGACAGAACCGTTGTTCTGTTTTGTAGAACAGAGCTGTGAGGCTGGCTCCTGTCAGCAGGAGACCGGCCGCACGCAGTCCGCTCTTGGATTGGCCTGATCCCAGGCTGGCGCGACCTGCGCGACCAAGCGCATAGGAGCGACGAATGACCGACGGCAGACGCCCGAGGGCACCAACCATCAAGGCCAGGCACGGTCGAGGAGTTGCTGACGCAAGCGGGACGCACCCTGGTGTTCAGCGCACTGTGGTGCCCGGTGCGCCGCGTGGTCTCACCCGAACGCAACGACGTCGCCGGTCGTCAACAATCGACGCCGCGCATCGCAGAGGTCAGCATCGACGACATCCCCGGCCTGGCGCAGCGCTTCAACGTCCAGTCGCGCCACGCAGCGCCGCTCTTGCGGCAACTCGACCGAACCATTCACGTGCGTCGCCCTGGTGAGCTGACCGAATGCCGCCCCGAGCACAAGAACACCAGCGAGCCCTCGCAGCCGAAGGCGGCGGATTCGCCAATCATCCAACGCCAAAGACGAAAGGTGTCACGATGACACGTCGAGACACGGTACCCAACTACGACGGCGAGCGGCAGATTGTTGGAACCACCGAGGTCACCCATCATTTCCAGGAAGCTCCCGGGGCCGTCGCGCCCATTCGGTGGCACTACGTAACCGCAGGGAACCCGCACGCCGAGCCGATCGTATTCCTGCACGGCAACCCGGAAAGCTGGCGTGCCTGGGAGCCCCAGATCGATCACTTCGCCAAGACCCACCACGTGATCGCCGTGGACCTCAAGGGCTACGGCCAGAGCGACAAGAGCCCGGGCGACTGGCGCTGGGAAAACTGCGCGGCGGAGCTGCTCGCGCTGCTTGATCAACTCGGCTTGCGCACCTTCGCCATCGTCTCCCACGACCGAGGGACCGTGCTGGCCGACTACCTCGGCGGCAACCACCCGGACCGCGTCCATTGCTACGTCCGCATGCAGCAGGTATGCCATGTCTGGCGGCCGGAATACTCCTGGCAGGCAGAATACTTCGCCGATCCGCTGTTCGGACCCTACTTGTTCGGCGATCCCGACGTTTATTTCGATTTCCGCCTCAAGGCGATGCTCAAGAACGAGGTTGACGAGCACCGGCTGGAGACCCTGCGATACGAGATGAGCTATCCGGGCATCGCCGACGCCGTGGTCCGCTACTACCAAGCCTCGTCCTTCGAGAAGGAACGCATCGACAGGGTGCGACTCTTCCCGCACATGAACTTCCCCGTCCTCCTGCTCCAGGGCAACCGTGACGACGGGCAGCCCACCTACTACTTCGATCACCCGAAGCTTCCAGCTACGTTGTGCTTCCCCAGCGCCGAGTTGCAGTGGGTCGACGGTGCGGGGCACTACACCAACCTCGAAAAGCCGGAGATCGTAACCGAGGCGGTAGCGAATTTCCTCGCCACCCATCAGACACCGACGCCTGGAAGAAGCGGCATGCCCTGGGGCGGGACGAACTCCGACGGCACCGGGCGTCAGCACGCCCACGTCGTCTAGAGGACGTTCAAGCTCGCTGGCCCTGACCGCGGTCAGCGATACGGTCACCACAACAACGGGAGCTTCAATGCCTTTCAGCTATGTGGAAATGATGCGCGGGTTCGGCCTGGGCGACTTCGCCGAGCTTCCCTCTTTCCAACCGGTCAAGCCAGCACCGATTCAGGCCAAGTTGTCGGAGGCGAAGCTCGGGATGTTCGCCACCGTCGGCGCCCACCTTCCCAGTCAGCGATCCTTCCAGCCGACCAACGATCTGACGTTCAGGCTGGTACCCCTGGACGTCCCGGTGTCGGAACTCGTCTTCGACCACCCTTCGCCCATCCGCAACTTCGCGGTTGCCGACCTCAACGTGGTTTTCCCCCGCGACAGGCTCGTCGAAATGCAGGCCGATGGCGTATTCGCCGAGCTGGCACCGACCGCGGTGTCGATGCTGGGGTCCATCACGAAGTACACGGAACTTGTCGAGCAGAGCGCGCCCGCTATTGCGGACGTCTACGTCGAGCAGGGCGTCGATCTGGTTCTCATGGTGCCGTTCTGCCCGGCATGCCACCGGGCAACTCACATGATCTCACGCGCACTTGAGGCTCGGGGCATCCCCTGTGTCACGATGAGCGCGCTGCATGAGATGTCCGAGGCGTTCAAGCCGGCTCGTCCGGTGTTCGCGGACTTCCCGCTGGGTGCCACGGTCGGTCGCCCGCACGATCCCGCAATGCAACGGGACGTGTTGGAGGCCACCCTCGCAGTGGCGTCGCAGCCGACCACGCCGTGGCACATCACCCAGCTACCGCAGGTCTGGTCCGCGGATCGGAAGTGGGAGGAGGACGTGCGAGCCGTCTACGAAGAGGAACACGGCAAGGGCGTGCATCGCGCCCGCGTCGCGGCGCACATGCGCGACGGCCAAGGCCTCGTCGGACGAGAGCAGGAACTAGACATCTCCTGCGCATGCTGACGAACAACGGAGAACCAACCTGCGTCCACTGTGTAGTTGTAGTGGTTGCACGGGGCGACCGCCCACGCGAATCGTTCGGCTGGGATGTCCCAGCCGAACGCTTCGCACGAGTCTGCTCGCCGCCACCAACGGGCCGCAGCGTTGTGACAATCCCTGGAATCTGCGCTACGCGCTCGCGGAAATCACGCGTCAGCCACCCGGCTCGACCACGTCGAGCACCAGCTCACGCACCCGCTTCACCAACAGCGAGTCAGCTCGAACGCTGGGCACAGCGACGGACACCGCCAAATCCAGTTGCGGAGTTCCACCTCGCACCCGCGCCGAGATCGCGGTCAGGCCGCGCTCGCTCTCTTCCTTGTTGATGGCATAACCCTGTTCGCGGATGGTTGCCAGTTGCCGCATGAGAGCAGCCCGGTTCGGCACGGTTTCCGCAGTCAACCTGGGCAAGTCCTCATCAGCATAGAGCTCATGAACCCGCGCGTCGGGCACGCTGCGAGCAACACCTTGCCGCCGGCCGTAGCGTATGCGGGAAGGTGCTGCGCCCTACTCGTAGCCCCGCCCGTAGTGCGCGGCTGCTCTCGATACCGTCGATGAACGTGACCTGCGTGCCGTCGAGCACGACCAAGTGCACCGTTTCGTCGAGGGCATTGGGTTCGCTCCAGTGATCAACGTGATCGACTCGGCCGGGCAGCAGATCCAGGGCGTGACCGTGAACGGTCGGACGGCCCAGTTCCGCGTCCAGGACCGGAAACTCGTGGTGATCCCGGCCAAGTCGGTGGCAAGGGGGACGATTTCAGCGTCGCGGTCCGCTACGTCGCTGATCATTCCGCAAATCCGAACACGGCCTCCAACCCCCACTACCACCCGGTGCACAGTTGCCGCCTGGTGTGCAATATCCGCGTCCGGCCTGGGTGAACTCCCCAGACGGATTCGCGACCATGGGGCAACCGGATCGGGCGCACGTGTTTGTCGGATGACCTTCCGGTGACGTAGCCGTGCGGGTACGACACCCGGCGGGTACTGGGAGGACCATCCTGCCTTCGCCTGATTTACGCACCACCGCGGCTGGCGCCCGTCGGACCGTCGAAGCGCCCCACTGCCCGCCAGCGTACCGATCACCCGCCGCTTTCACGGGTTGAAGGACGCGGCGTCGAAGATCGTGAGCGAGTTCGGCATGCGCTCCACCGCAGCGCGCAACTCAGGGGTGATTTTTCCGTGCAGTTCCATGAAAACCATCTCCGAGTACTCGGCCAACTGGCGCAATAGGTCCTCGGCGAGGCGCGCGTGCGTCAGCATGGCCGCAGAAGTTGGCGAATTGTTCCAACGCCAGGTAGCGGCCGGAGCGGTTGTCGTAACACCACTCGTAGCCGAGTACTCCCGGCTCTTGGTGGGCCAGGTCGCGCAGGGCTGTCGCGGTTCTTTCGAACTCCGATTGTTGTCCAGGCCGTACCTCGAAGCTTGCTCGTACGAATATGGCCATGTTGTTTCTCCGGGAATATCGCCTCTGCGGTGATGACTGACGGTGCCGTTCGCGGGTGTCAGAGCGTTTTGATCGCACCACCGTCGATGATGTAGTCGGCGCCCGTGATGCTCGATGCGACCGCGGAGAGCAGAAAGACCACCACGGCAGCGACTTCGTGCGGTTCGGTGATGCGTCCGGTGGTCATGCCGAAGGATTGCGGAAGCTGTTCGAGGTAGGCGGCGTGCTCGGTTCCGGCTTGGGCCGCCAGTTTGCCGCCGAGCCCGTCGGGATTCCAGATGGCGGCGCGGACTGGCCCGGGCGAAACGAGAAAGGTTTGAACCGCCGCCCCAGCCAGTCATCCGCCGGCGTCGCCGATCGTGTCGGTTCGTGTTGCGGGATGATCTTCCCACGACATGAGGATGCGCAGTGCGTCGTCGGATGGGCTCCCCGGCTCTGCGGTGATAACCATGAGCCGTTGACCGCTGTCGTCGGGACTGTTCCAGGTGTCGCAGTCGAGCGTGAGATCGCCGACGACCGGGTGCCGGTAGTGCTTGGTGCCGTAGCTGGCGGAGTTGACGCGATGCTCGGCCCACCAGGCGCGAAAGTCGGGATCCTGGACCGAGAGCTCACCGACGAGCTGGACCAGGTCCGGGTCGTCGGGGTCTTTGGCCGCCTCCATGCGGAGCGCGGCGACGGCGTCGCGAGCGTCGTGCTCCCAGTCCAGATGCATGCCGCGCACGACAGGGTGGGTGAACAGAAGCCGCACGTAGTTCCGCTCGGCTGCGGGAACGCGCGAGAAGTCGATGTAAAGAGCGGCAGCAGCTCGGTTCCAGTCGAGGATGTGCATGCGCTTGCCCAGCACGACCGCCGGCACTTGGTCGAGCTGCGCCAGCAGGCGACGCACCGCCGGTCGCACCTTCTGGTTGGTCCGGCGTCGGCGCGGCCGGGCGTCGGTCTTGCCGGCGATCTCGTAGAGGTAGATCTGCTGGTCCTCGTCGAGACGCAACGCTCGAGCGAGGGTGGCCAGGACGGCGGCGGATGCCTGGACACGCCCCTGTTCCAGCCGGGTGTAGTAGTCGACGCTGATCGCGGCCAGGCGGGCGACCTCTTCCCGGCGCAGCCCGGCCACCTTGCGATTCCCGTCGAGCTCAGGAAGCCCCACTTCGTGCGGGGTCAGTCGCGCACGGCTGGCCTTGAGGAAGGCGCCGAGGTCGCCGGGCTCTGGTGCGGCGGTCATGTCCTCCATTCTCACCGGCTGCCCGAAGCCTGCGGGAGGGCAGATTTCTTCCCAGGCAAAAATCTGTCTCTTTTTCGCGCACGACGGCAGCGCGACCGTGGACTCACGCCGCGGCACACGTCCGGCCCGAGCCAGCCCGAAGGCAGGCTCCACCCACGACAGCGAAACGGAGCACCTCGTGACGAGGACCGACGTCACCTTCGACAGCGCGGGCATCCCCCTCGCCGGCCACCTCTACATCCCCGACACACCCGCAGACGGGCCTCGCCCGGCCATCGTTGTCGGCCACCCCGGCAGCGGCGTTAAGGAGCAGACCGCAGCCCGCTACGCCAGCCACCTGGCCGATCAGGGTTTCGTGACCGTCGCCTTCGACGCTGCCTACCAGGGCGAGAGCGGCGGCGCGCCCCGCGGTCTGGAAGACCCGGCCCACCGGATCGAAGACCTCAAGGCCGCCGTATCCTTCCTCGCCACGCGGCCCGAGGTCGACGCCCAGCGGATCGGGGCGCTCGGCATCTGTGCTTCCGGCGGCTACGTCCTACCCGCCACCGGCAGCGACCACCGCATCAAGGCGGTCGCCACGGTCAGCGCCGTCGACATCGCCCGACAGTTCCGCCTCGGTGCCGAAGGCACCCAGGACCCCGCCGTGTTCCAGGGAATGCTGGACGCTGCCGCGAACGCCCGCACCGCCTCCGCTTGCGGTGCGGACCCGGGCACGCTGACGCTGTTCCCCGACACCGTCGAGCAGGCCCGCCAGTTCGGTGGCGAGCACGGCGCGGAGGGCTTCGAGTACTACTGCACCCCACGCGCCGAGCACCCGCGCTCGGCAAAATTCTTCGACTGGACCAGCATCGACAAGATGGCTACCTTCGACGCCTTCGCCCTCGTCCCCCTCATCGGCCAGCGCCCACTGCTGATGATCGTCGGCACCCGGGCGGTCACCTCCTGGATGAGCGTCGAAGCCTTCCAGAAAGCCATCGGCCCCAAGGAGATCCACTGGGTCGAGGGCGCCAGCCACGTCGACCTCTACGACAAGGACCAGTACGTCGACCCCGCGCTGAAGAAGCTCACCGCGTTCTTCACAGACAGTCTCGCCAAGACCGCGTAAACGCCGCTGACGACAGCGGCAAGGCCCCGTGCCCTCGCGCCGTTTGCACAGCCCCGCGAACTGGCGAGAACAGCGACCTCCCAGCACCCGGTGACCGGTGGGTTCAGGTTCGACAACCTGAACCCACCGCTGGCCTTCAGAACCGCATCCTCAACCACTAGCAGCGACATCGGATGGTGCTGTGAGAGGTGCCGGTGGTTGGATCTCGTCCCACACGTAACGCTGGCCTTCCCGCCGCAACCCGCCCAGGCCGGGGAAGGGGAAATGGTAGGACAACACCGTTTGGTCGTTCGTCACGATGCGACTGAATATTCTTCTGCGTTGCGCGGCCGCCGCTGTCTTGTCCTCGTCGAAGACGAAGTTCCAGTGGGGCTCTTCGAGGAGGATCGGATGGTGGCACAGATCTCCCCACACGACGAGACCCCTGCCCTCGCTGACGATCTCGTAGACGAGATGCCCTGCGCTGTGCCCCGGGGTCGCGATCGCGGTGATCCCGTCCGCGACCCGGTGGCCGTCGCCGATCCGCACGGCACGGTCGCCGTAGGACGACAGGTCGATGGCCGCGCCGGTGCACTCGGCGTTTCCGATCAGGATTTCGGCGTTGGGGAATGCGATGTTCCCGTTCTCGTCGAGGAGACCCCATGCGTGATCCGGGTGAGCGTGGGTGAGCGCGACGACATCGATGTCGGCCGGATCAATCCCCGCCGCGGCGAGGTTGCACACCATCTGTCCGCTTTGCGGGCCGAACACCTTCCGTCCCAGCTCCGGCATCGTCCCCACGCCCGTGTCGAAGAGAACGAGCCGGCCGCCGGTGTTGACCACGAGGATGTTCTGGTCCAGCACGACCCGGTCGACGGGCAGACCGAGTCGCTTGAGGATCGCGTCCACTTCTCCCGGAGCGACATCGGGGAAGCATTCCCTGGCCGCCCCGAGCAGCAGCGGCCCATCCGATACCACGGTGCACGCCAGCTTTCCGTGCCGGAAACGCGTCCACCTGGCCGTGTTCGCCGAGGTCATCTGGACTCCCCGGTGGCCGGGTTCTGCAGCGCCGCGGCGACCCGCACCGCAGTGGCGGAGGTAGCGACGTCGTGCACGCGGACCGCGAACGCGCCGCGGGCGGCCGCGATGGCGCTGATCGCCGCTGTCGCATCGTCGCGGGCGACGCCGCCGGGCAGAGGATCCGGCAGGGCGAGTCGCGCGAGAAAGGACTTGCGCGAAGCTCCGACGAGAACCGGGTGGCCCAGTGCCTTGAGCGCGTCGAGCCGGCGCAGGAGCTGCCAGGTCTGCTCGGCGGTCTTCGCGAAACCCAGACCCGGGTCGACGATGATGCGGTTGGTCCGGATTCCGGCCGCGGTCAGCTCGTCGAGGCGAGCTCGTAATTCGGCCACGACGTCTTTGACGACCTCGCCGTAGCGGGCGTGGGCGTCCATCCCGGCGCTGTGCGCGCGCCAGTGCATCGCTACGTAGGGCGTGCCGAGCTCGGCCACGCGACGGGCCATGGCTGGATCCGCCCGCCCGCCACTCACGTCGTTCACTACAACGGCGCCGGCGTCGACCGCCGCTTCAGCCACCGACGACCGCATGGTGTCGATGCTGACGGGGATACCGGCACCGGCCAGCTCGCGCACCACCGGGAGAACCCGCGTGAGTTCCTCCTCGGCTGGCACGCGGAATGCCCCTGGCCGGGTGGACTCGCCACCGACGTCGACGATGTCGGCGCCCTGCTCGGCCATGCGCACGCCGTGTCGCAAGGCCGCGTCGGCGCACAGGTAACGGCCGCCATCGGAAAACGAGTCGGGGGTGACGTTGAGGATGCCCATGACCAGGCACCGGTGGCCGGCCGCCGGCACGGGCAAGCCGGTCGGCGCCGGCACGCCAGCCACGGCGAGGCCGGTAGCCGGGTAGTCGACCGTTGTCACGGAAACGTCCCTCCGGTTGCACGCGGATGAGGTGGCTTGCCAGCGGCCCGGAAACAGCCGCGGGGACGAGGAGGGCGCACCGGCCGGGTCGAGCCACCGGGCCGGTACGCGCTCGCGTTGTCGATCGATGCGTCCGGTTACGACGGAACCTGCGAGCTCGACCGCCAGCCGGGCCGGTACGTCTCGCGCGCCATCGCCGCGTACGGTGCGGGGCTCACGATCGCGCGGACCGCGATCTGTTCGTGCGGATCCACCGTCACCTTCCGGGTCCCGCCGTCCGGCTCGCCCCAGATCACCCTGACCTCGGCACCGAGCGGCACGTCGGGGTCGACCGTCGCCAGGGAGATCGCCTGGCGCTCGTTCGGTGTGTATCCGGTGTAGAGGGACAACCCGACGGGGTTGCCGTCCGCGTCCTCGACGGCGTCGAAGCTCGAAGCGCCGTAGTTGGCGAGGGCCAGGTCGAAGAACTGGTAAACCGGGCCGTCCCGGTCGACCGGCGACGCGAGGATCTTCGCGACGTCCTCGGCGTTC
The DNA here is from genome assembly GCF_022678645.1 of Saccharopolyspora soli. Taxonomy (GTDB): domain Bacteria; phylum Actinomycetota; class Actinomycetes; order Mycobacteriales; family Pseudonocardiaceae; genus Saccharopolyspora; species Saccharopolyspora soli. The sequence goes on from NZ_JALBWV010000044.1 coordinate 75,113, forward strand.
CAGGCGAGAGTGACCTTGCGGCGCTGCGCCCGCGGATCGACGGCTTCCAGAGCGTCACGTCCGATGAAGTCGTGGTCGAACTTGACGTGCGCACCGTAGCCGAGCTCCCACGGGTTGAGGTAGTAGTCCTCGATGTCGCTCGACACGAAACTCCCGGCCAGCGCGTTGTTGGCCTCGTAGTCGTCCTCGGTCAGCCACTCCCGGTAGGAGCGCAGTTCCTCTCCGGTGTAGATGGCCGGCAGCGCCGACGGAATCCACCCCGACTCCAGCGCGCTGACTCCGTAGGCACGGGCGCCGACCTGCTCAAGACCGAACTCCCGGCCCGCCTCCAGGATGGCCTCCCGGACCTTGTCGTAGGTGGCGTAGGGTCCCCAGAGTTCGAGCCCGGGAGCACCAGCCATGCCGTGCCGCAAGGTGCGGACACGCTCTCCGGCGACGTTCAGGTGCCCCATTCGGAAGAACTTCAGCTGCTCCACCGAACCGCCGTTGAGCTTCTCGATGACGTCCCACGCCCGGGGGCCTTGGATCTGGAATCGCCACACGTCGCGCTGCACGGCCTTGCCGAACGTGCGCGACGACGACCGCTCGTCCCTGCGGAGCTCGACGTCGTATCCGCCTTGGCCCGCCCGGAAGGTGAGCCAGTTGCACACCGGTGCCCGTCCCACGAAAACGAACTCCTCCTCGGCCAGCCGGAAAAGGATGCCGTCGCCGATCACGCCGCCGCTCGGGCCCACCGGCACGAACTGCTTGGCCGAGTCGACCGGGAAGTTGGCGAAGCTGTTCACACCGGTGTCGCTGAGCAGGCGCGGCGCTCCCGGTCCGGTGATCCAGAAGTTGAACATGTGGTGGGTCTGGTCGTACAGGACCGCGCTGTTGCGCCAGGCACGGGCTTCCCGGCGGAAGTTGGTGAACTCGGACGGGACGACCGGGAAGATGTACGGCGGTAGCTGGGAGTTGCGGAGCAGCTCCGTCGTGTTCCCGGCCTCGTCCATGACGTCCTGCAGGCTCTTCTTCACGTTCATGTGTCTCTTTCACTCGTCCTACACTGGGATCGCTACTGCGCCGGGGGATTCAGCACCCGCATGCGATGTCCAACTCGTCCTCCCTGCCGGAAAGCCCCTCGCCGTCCCGGATGTGGGTCCGCACCCGAGCACGGTGGACTTCCTTTCCCTCGGACTCGTAGAGCTTGCGCACGTCGTCCTCCCAGGACCGGTCGTCCGCCCACGTCTGCGGGAGGTCGGTGATCCGCCACGGCTGCGCCGGGGCGGTGGCCACTTCGAGGGTCGAGCGCAGGACCGACCGCTGCATCTCCGGCTCGTTCGGACGGCCGACGGTCGCCCCCAGGGGGAAATCAGCGAAGACCGGCCGGGCGGGCTTGAACGCCTCGGCCATCTCGCGCAGCGCCGTCATCGTCACACACGGAATGCCCTTGGCCTCCAGAGCGCGCGCGATCATGTTAGTCGCCCGGTGACAGGCGGGGCAGAAGGGCACCATGAGCACGAGATCCACACCCTGATCGGCGTAGACCTCCGCGATCATGGGCGCGGTCCGCTCGACGAGCTCCCCGTACTTGGTGATGGAGCCGAGCATGGACACCGCTGCCGGCGCCAGCTCGCCGAAGAGGCCCTCCTCGCGGAGTTCGACCAACCGGTCACGGGGGAAGACGACGTTGAGGTCGTCGAGGGCGAAACCCCTGATGGGCGACGGGTGGTCGAACTCCAGATCGGCGACCGGAACGTCCAGCGGGACCAGTCGGAAGCTCAGGTCGTTGATCGGCTGGAACTGCCGCTGCGTCGGCAGGTGCGCACCCACTGTCGCGAACAGGCCCAACCGGGCTTCGGACAGCGCGACCTCGACCGGCGCCGGCTCGACCGGCTTGAAGTCAGGAAGCTCGGCGAACTCCGCGAAACCGAAGCCGCGCATCATTTCCACATAGCTGAAAGGCACCTATCACACTCCCGGTCCGGTGACGGCGGTTGCTCGACGAGGCCCGACCGATCGCGAACGGGACCCGGCAGGCAGCGGTCGAGGCAGCGCGGATGGGCACGATCGGGGTCGTGAAGCGGTTCGCGGACAAGGGCGCCGGGCAGCTCCGGACCGCTCGACTGCCTTCGCCGCGAGTCCTCAGCCGAGCACACCCAAGCCCTACTTGTCCTAAAATTACGGAACATGATCCCGCTTTACGGGACGTGGTTTAGAATGCGTGCTCGCCCCGTCACTGTCAAGACACCTCACGCCGAAACCCGGCTCCGCAGAGGAATGAAACAACGAGGCGAAATCTCCCAGCGTGGCCGCCAAGGCACGCTGGCACCAAGTTCGGTACCTTGTCCCGTATGTCAGGACATAACTCGGTCAGCAGACACCGCGAGCGCAACAGCACAGCCGATCGCGCCCTTGAAATCCTGGCGATGTTCACCGATAGCCAGCCAGTTGTGAGTGGCAGCTTGGTGGCCGACCGGCTCGGCGTCGCGCGCTCCACCGGCTACCGCTACCTGCAGTCGTTGGTGTCGGCACGGTTTCTGGAGGAAGCTCCCGGCGGCGGTTTCCGGTTGGGACTGCGCATACTGGAACTCGCCAGGCTCGCGCGGAAGACACTCGGTCTCTCGGAGATCGCGGCACCGATCATCGAAGAACTGGCCCACGACTCGGGCGAGACAGTGGTCCTCACCCGCCGAACCGGCGACCTGGTCGTGTGCATCGACCGCGCCGAGTCGCAACGACACGCGGTGCGCAGCTCCTACGAGCGCGGCACGGTGCTCCCCGTGAACGCCGGCGCGTCCGCGACGATCCTGCTCGCGTGGAACGATCCCGAGGAGGTACGGCAAATCCTCTCCCGCGCGAAGCTGGAACGCTTCACCGACGACACCTTGACCGATGTGGACGAACTCCTCGCCCGGATGGCGCAGATCCGTTCCGACGGCTACGCCGTCGCGCGGGCGGAGGTGGATCCGGAGATCGTTGGCATCGCCGCCCCGATCTGGGGATCCCGGCAAGGCGAAGTGGTCGCCGCGATCAGCGTGGTCGGTATCGGATCACGGATTCCCCCGAAGACCGAGCGCAAACTGATCGCCAAGGTTCGCCTGGCCGCCGCGCACATCAGCGAGCGGCTCGCCCTCGTCCAAGGCTGAGCGGGGGCTCGCACCACCACCATCCGCGCCCTTGACGACGGAAAGGCACCATGGGACCGTGTTGTCCTAATTTGCAGTTCAATGTCCTGAATATCGGGACCAGAGAAACGGTGTTGGCCGGTGCGCGGTTACTCGCCCCGGGTGCGACGACGCGCCCTGCGGATGGCCGCCGAGGCCCGGATCGGGTTCGAAAAGCGGCCGTTCGCATTCAGCCCGACTAGCACCGGCCGTCCACCGGATGCATGGCGGAAGAGGACGAGGAGGTCATCTTCATGTCGGTTGACGGCAACGTTCGGCATCCATGGTCGCCCCGCAAGGTAGCGGCGGCTTCGATGGTCGGGACGACCATCGAGTACTACGACTTCTTCATCTACAGCACGGCCGCCGCGCTCGTGCTCGGCCGTCAGTTCTTCCCCAACGCCTCGCCCACGGCCGGCACACTCGCGGCGTTCGCGACGCTCAGCGCCGGCTTCATCGCCCGACCGCTCGGCGGCATCGTCATGGGACACTACGGCGACAAGATCGGCCGCAAGAAGATGCTCATGCTGTCGCTGCTGATCATGGGCGTCGCCACTGCGCTCATCGGGGTGCTCCCCGACTACGGCGCGATCGGCCTCGCCGCCCCGATCGCACTGGTCGTTCTGCGCTTCGCCCAGGGATTCGGCGTCGGCGGCGAGATCGGCGGTGCGGTCCTCCTCTCCTTCGAACACGCTCCGCGTCGGCAACGCGCGCTCTTCGGTGCGTTGCCGATGATGGGCCTGCCGCTGGGAGTACTGCTCTCGATGGCCGTGTTCCTCGTCATGCAGAACCTGGTACCGGGTGACGCGTTCGCCAGCTGGGGCTGGCGTGTCCCGTTCCTGCTGGCCGTCCTGATCGTCGCCGTCGGAATACTCCTGCGGCGGAAAGCGCTCGAAAGCCCTGAGTTCACCGCTGCCAAGGTCGAGGGCGAACTCCGCAAGATGCCTCTCGTCGAACTCGTCCGCACCGCGCCGAAGGAACTCGTGATCGGCAGCGTGGCGATGATCGCGGCGCCTACTCTGGGCTACCTGATCCAGGTGTACATGATCGCCTACAGCACGTCGGTCCTGGAACTGCCGAACTCGACGATGCTCTGGGTCATCATGGTGGGCTGCGTCGTCTGGATGTCGACGGTTCCCGTGGCGGGAGCACTGGCCGACCGCTTCGGCCGGAAGCCGGTGTTCGTCGCGGGCACCGTGCTCGCCATCGCGTGGGCGTTTCCGCTCTTCACGCTGATGAACACGCGGAGTCTGCCGTTGATGCTGGTCGCAGAGATCGTCGCGTCGCTTTCCACCGCCATGATTACCGGCATCCAGGGCGCGATCCTGTCGGAGGCGTTCCCGCCGAACCTGCGATACAGCGGATTGTCCGTGACGGTCCAGGTGGGAACGCTGCTCGGAGGAGCGGTCGCACCCCTCGCCGCGACGGCGTTGCTGGCCGCGACGGGGACCACCACCTCCATCTCCCTCTACATGGTCGGCGTTTCCCTGCTGAGCCTGGTCGCCGTACTCGCCCTCAACACCTCTCCCACCCGATACGCACCGAGCACGACCGCCACGAAGCTCGCGGCTGAGGCCGCCGAAACCGCTCTTCCGCCCACCAGCGCACAGCCAGCCTCCACTTCAGACGGGAACAACCGCGCCTGATCGAATCAGGGTGGCGGGGGGGGGGGGGGGGCGCCGGGGGGGCCCCCCCCCCCCCCCCCCCCCGCGGGGGGGGGGGCCGGGGGGGCCCCCCCGCGCCCCCCCCCCGGGGGGGGGGCCGGCGGGGGGACG
>NZ_JALBWV010000045.1 GCF_022678645.1 Saccharopolyspora soli
ACGTCCGGGGTAGCGGCCGCGGTGCCCCTATTTCCTCCCCATTGGCCCGTACTAACCCTGTATCTCACCACGGCCCGGTGGCGGGGTGGGGGGGGCCCCACCCCCGCAACGGGTCTGCTGGGTCAGGTGTGGCGCTTGGCGAGTTCGGTGAATTCGTCGAGCGTGCGCAGCGTTTCGTCGCGCGGTTGGGTCGGCAGGAAGAACAGCGTGCGGTCCACCCCGGCCGCGGCGTAGGACTCGATGACCGCCGGATCGCGCCGCGCCGCGTAGACGGTGACGGGCACCCGCCAACCGGCCCGGTCGCGCACCTTCGCCACCAGATCGCCGAGGTTCTCGACGTTGCCGCGCGGCAGCCAGCCGCCGCCGTACTCGGCGACCCGCGCGATGGCCCGCTCGCTCTCCCCTCCGACGTAGATCGGCGGGTGCGGCTGCTGCACCGGCTTCGGCCACGCGTAGATCGGGTCGAAATCGACGTACTCGCCGTGGAACTCCGCCGTCTCGGCGGTCCAGATCTCCCGCATCGCCCGGATCCGCTCGTCCATCAGCGCGCCGCGGGTGGCCGGGTCCGTGCCGTGGTTGCGCATCTCCTCGCGGTTCCAACCGGCGCCGACGCCGAAGACCATCCGGCCGCCGGAGATCAGGTCCAGGCTGGCGACCTCCTTGGCGGTGGTGATCGGATCCCGCTCGATGACCAGCGCGATGCCGGTGGCCACCACCAGCCGCTCGGTGACCGCCGCCACCGCGGTGAGCGCGACGAACGGATCCAGCGTGCGGTAGTAGATCCGGGGCAGCTCGCCGCCGCCCGGATAGGGCGTTTCGCGGCTGGCCGGAATGTGCGTGTGCTCGGCGATGAACAGCGCGTCGAAGTCGCGTTCCTCCAGCGCTCGGCCGAGATCCGCCGCCCCGATCCCTTCGTCCGTGATGAACGTGGAAACACCGAATTCCATCGGTTTCCTCCCTAGGCGTGCTTGCACCACAGGCGTACATCGCTGAGCGGTGGACGGCAAGATTTCGCTCGGAGCGGTTGCTTACCCCGATCGCGCCAGGCGGTGGTGCGGTGGGGCTGACCGGGCATGATCCATCTGGCGGCAGGGAATGCGCAGGAGATCATCGGTGCGCCGCGCGCCGGTAAACTTCGCCGCCGCTGGGACGCTGCCGATTGATAACGAGTGGAATCCGGCCGCAACCAAGGAGGGGGTCTTGGGCGTCGTGCAGAGATGTGACGGTGTCGATCGCATTGCCCGTGACCGCCTGGCCGGGCGACGGGCTGGCGGCAATGGATGAACTGACGAGCAAGCTGACCGACCTCTACCAGGAGCATTACAAGCAACTGCTGCGCATCGCGGTCCTGCTGGTGGACGACCTCGCCACCGCCGAGGACATCGTGCAGGACGCCTACGTGCGCGTCTTCGACTCCCGCGCCCGGCTGCGAGATCCGGACAAGGCGCTGGCCTTCCTGCGCCAGGCGGTGCTCAACCGCGCCCGTTCGATGCTGCGGCGCCGGTTGATCGCCAAGAAGTACCAGCCGAAGCTCGCCACCCAGGACAGCCAGCCGGACGACACCGGACGTGAGATCGACCGCGCCGTGCTGACCGCCGCGCTGGCGCAATTGCCCCGACGGCAGCGGGAGGCCGTCGTGCTGCGCTACTACGCGGACCTCAGCGAGTCGCGCACCGCCGAGGTGATGGGCTGCAGCCAGGGCGCGGTGAAGTCGTACTGCTCGCGCGGTGTGTCGCGGCTGTCGGATCTGTTGGGGGAGCGGGTGTGAAGGACGGCAACAGCGCTCGGGACGTGGACCTGGTGCGCGCGCAGCTGCACCGGTTGGTCGAGGACGTCGAACCCCGGCCCGACGCCCTGCCTCGGCTGCTCGCCAACGCGCGTCGGCGGAAGTCCCCGCGTCGCCCGCTGCTCGTCGTGGCCGCGGTGGCCTCAGCGGCGGCGGCGTTCGTGGTGGCGATGCTGGCGTTGCCCGGTCAGCAGGAGCCCGAACCGGTCAGCGTCCAGCCCAACAGCTACCTCGCCGCTCCCCGATCCGGGGTGATCGCGTCGTTCGACGTGCTGTCCGGGCGGGAGAACCACGAGGTGGCCCGCGTGTCCGGAGCCGACACCGCGGTCTTGGCCGCCGACCGCGATCGCGTCTACACCCTGGTATCCACTGTGGACGGACGTCGGGTGGTCGAGGTGGCGCTCAGCGGTGGGCAGCAGGTGCTGCCCGGCGACGTCGGCGACGGCCGGTTGCTGGCCGCGGGTGGCGGGCGCATCGCCTACCTCGACGGAACCGCTGTGGTCGTCGTGCACGGCCAGCAGCAACGACGAATCCCGATCCCGGCCGAACTGCGGGTGGACGACCTGGCGCTGGCCGACGACGGTCGACTGGCGGTGCTGGCCGGGCAGCAGGGCAGCGACCACGTGCTGTTGCTGCCGCCAGATGCGAACTCGCTGGCCGGGCACGTCGAGGCGGTGCCCGACGGGCCCTGCGGGCCGGTGGCGATCACCTGGTCCGGGCGCGATCTCGCGGCGCTGCAACCGGTCGACTGCACCGCCGAGCAGGCTCGGGTGGCGACCTTCGCCGCCGACACCGGGCGCAAGATCGGTGCCGGGGCGCCGTTTCGAACTCCGCCGCTGGTCGCGGGCCGGACGCGATTGTCCGCGGATCCGCTGGGTCGCTTCCTGGTGTCCACCGACGGGCAGGGGCAGTGGCTCGTGGACGGCTCCGTGATCCGCCCGATCCCACCGGCCTGCACGACCGACGGAGTTTGCGCGCCGGGACCCGGCACGTTCTGGAGTTGATCACGCTCCGCAGTGCGGACACGCCCCTGATCTGATCAATGCCGGGCTTGATCATCGCGGCGCCCGGACCATCGTCAGCGGCTTCCGGTGCCCGAGGACAGGGGTGGACGTGCAGGCGCAACAACGAGAATTGGCGCGGCTGTACCACGTCGCGCTGAACCGGCCGCGGTGGCAGCAGGCCGTCGCGTTCGTGGTGTCGCTGTGGACGCTGGCGTGGATCATCGGCCAATTCCTCGCTCCGCAGGACGGGCCGACGGCGCTGGGCGTGCTCGGCCAGCTCGCCGCGCGGCTCGGACTCACCGGCGGCACGTGGGCCGAGCGGCTCACCGAGACCTGGCAGAGCAGCGGCGGCGGTTTCGCGGTGCTGGGCGGCCTGCTGTGGGCGGCCACCACAGAGCGCGGCCAACTGCCCGCGCTGCTCGGTTGGATCGCGGTGATGCTGGGATCGGAGCGACTGGGCTACCAGCCCGCGATCCTGTTCGCGGTGGAGACCATGGCGGGCTTCGTGGTCGTGCTCTGGCTGGCGGCGTTGACCAGCGGCCGGTTCGTGGACCGCCGGAGCACCCTGCTGCCACGCGACGTGGTGCGGGCGGGTGTCACCGCGGCGGCGCTGTCGGCCGTCGTCCCGCTGTTCGCCCCGGTGTTCTTCCTGACCCGCTTGGGAAATCCGTACGTCACGAAGGCGCCGCGCCGCCTGCTCGACCGCACCCCCGGACGCGGCGGCTGGTCGAGGATCCCCGAACAAGCCAAACCGGACGACGTCCCAGAACCCGAGCAGTCGTGACCCCGTCCAGGTGAGGGGTGAGGACGGTTCGATCTGCTCACGGCTGGGGTGTCAGGCGCAGCCCGCGTTCGGCCAGCGCGCGCAGCCCCACGTCCTCCGGTGTCGAGGCTCGTTGCCGCCAGACGGTTTGCACGATGCGCACCTGGTTGCCGTCCTGCTGCACGGCCTGCGCCGCGTTGTCGAACCCGTCCGGACCGCCCGGCCAGCCCAGTCCCTCGGTGACCAGATCGGTGACGCCACCAGTGCCGACGGAGTCGGCGACCACCCGCAGTTCGCTCGCCGCCTGCTGGTCGGGCAGTTCGACGATGGCGACCGACACCGCGGCGGGTCGACCGGAGACCTGGGCCTCGAAGACCGCGCGGGTCAGGCTCCGGCACGGCCGCTGCTCGAACCAGCGCTGCACGTCACCGAAGGAATGCCGGGCGCAGTCGGTCTCCCGGGTGGTCACCTGTTGCACGAACTCGACGCCGTCCACCCGCTGGATCGGCGCGGCCCGCGGCGGAGGGCTGGCGGCCGGTCGGTCGAGCGTCAACCACACCCCGACGACCCCGCAGATCAGCACCAGTGCCGCCACCGCCGCGATCAGCTTGGTGCGCGGGGAAAAGCGCGACAGCGAAGAAGAGACGCGCGACAGCGGCAGTCGGTCTGCGGACTTCTCCGTGTACTTCGGGATCAGCATGGTGTCCACGGTGGCCAGATCCGTGCCGTCGGATTCCGGGAAGCCCTCGTCGGCCAGTTCGGCGACGCTGAGCTCGCATTCCTCGTCGAGCACCCGCAACAACCGCTGCACGGGTTCGATCGGGCAGGGGCGTTCGTAGGTGGCCAGCTCGCGGGCGGCCGCGAGGATGGTCGTCGTGTTCGGCGAAACCACCCGCACGCCCCGGTGCAGGTCGGTGGTGGGCTGCGTGACCTGCCCGGCATACGGGCCGACCACCACGATCGCGGCCACCGGCAACGGCTCCAGCCCGCGCGACTGCAGGCTGCGGGCCAGCGCCGCGGCGGATTCGAGCCCTTCCAGACCGGGGTTGACCGCTCCCTCGGTGCGCACCAGCGGCCAGCCGTCGATCGTCCACGGGGTCTGCAGCGGCGCGTCGACCTTCAGCGCGGGTTCGGGCAGGTCGATGCCGAGCACCACGATCACCCCGCGGGGCAGCACGATCACCGCGTCCAGCGGGCGCGGACTGCCCGGCGGGCGGCAGCCGAACACGGCGACCCCGCCGAGCACCGAACCACCGACACCCCACGCGGAGATGGCCGCTCGGATGTCGGTGCCGACCTGCGTCGGTTCCGCACCGAGCCGCACCAGTCGCATGACCACCTCCAATGTCCGGCGGGCGTCGCGTTCGCGGCGATCACGCACCTGTTCGAGCAGAGACGTTAGCCGGCGTGGTCAAGTATTGTCGCTGGGTTCTTTCATTCCTCCGTTCGAGTGGTATCCGCCACTCGTCCGCCGCTGCCGCGTTGGTGCGTTCGAGCGACGCGGAAAACCCGTGACAACGCCCCGGATCTGCGATTTCCGCTATTCGGAGCAGTCGCTGGCGGATACCGCTGGGCAGGCCGAGCGTACTGTGATCCGTCGTGAATGACGCCGTTCTGGTGGCGGAGTGATCCGTCCGCAATGCAGAATGGCGCCGCACCTGTTGATCGCCGGTACGCGAGGTCGTAGGGGAAGACGTCCCTCGTCGAACAGCGGAGGTCAGCAGTGAGCACCCGTGGCAGCGACCGTGGCCCCACCTCCGGTGTGGTCTACGTTCACTCGTCGCCGTCTGCGGTCTGCCCGCACGTCGAGTGGGCGATCTCTGGCGCACTCGGCACCCGGACGGATCTCCGCTGGACGGCACAACCGGCAGCCCCTGGGCAACTCCGCGCGGAGTGCAACTGGTCGGGGGAGCCGGGCACCGGCGCACGTTTGGTCACCGCGCTACGCGCGTGGCCGATGCTGCGCTTCGAAGTCACCGAAGACCCCAGCCCAGGGGTGGACGGGCAGCGGTTCTGCCACGCCCCCGGACTGGGCCTGTGGCGCGCTTGCACCAGCGCCAACGGCGACATCATGGTCAGCGAGGACCAGTTGCGGACGCTCGCGGCCAACGCCAAGGGGCCGGAGGCGTTCAGCCACCGAGTGGACCAATTGCTCGGTGCGGCGTGGGACGACGCCCTCGAACCGTTCCGCCGCGCTGGCGACGGCGCCCCGGTGACCTGGCTGCACCGCGTCGGCTGAGAGCCGGGGCGGCCGATCCCTGGAGACGCCTGCTGGCGTTGATCGCGGTGTGCGAAGCTGACGCCGTGCGTTCCTGGTTGAAATGGGGTCTACCACTCGCCCTCGTCGTGCTGCTCGGCGCTGCTGGCGGTGGGGTCTTGCTGGCCCAGTACGTCTACCGCGACCCGCAGTCCCAGCAGCAGCCCTCGACCCTGGGCCAGCCCGCCGCGGCGGTCACGTCGCCGTTGGGCATCGTCTACACCTCGGACGCCGCGGCGCATCCCGATTACCAGGCGGTGCAAGCCCTGCTGGACCAGCACTTCGACTCGATCAACCGGCAGCAGTACGAACGCTGGCAGGACACCGTGGTCCCTGCCAAGTGGAAGGAGCTGCCGAAGGGCGAGTGGCTGAATGCCTACGACACCACCCGCGACGAAGGCTGGACCGTGCAGCGGATCGACCCCGGCCCGGACGATTCGCTGCTGGTGCTGCTGACCTTCCGGAGCAACCAGGCCATCGAGGACGCGCCGCCGCAGCTCAAGGCGACGTGCGTGCTCTGGAACGTGGTGTACCCGGTGGTGGTGGACGCCGGGACGAGCAGCGGACTTCGCCTGGACACCGGCAAGCTGCCCAACAGCGCCCTGTTCAGGCGCTGCTAGGCGTGAGGGGCCTCTGCTGCTCAGGCGGTCACAGCGGGATGTTGCCGTGCGAACCGCGGCCCGCGGGGGCGGCGGCGAGCGCCTCAGCGATGCGGCGGCGCGTGGTGGACGGGTCGATGACCTCGTCGACCACGCCGATCGACATCGCCCGGCCGACGCCGCCCGCGACCCGCTCGTGCTCCTCGGTGAGCTTGGCCTGCAACGCTTCCCGCTCTTCCTCGGGTGCGGCGGCCAGCGCCTTGCGGTGCAGGATCCCGACCGCGGCCTTGGCGCCCATCACCGCGACCTCGGCCTCCGGCCAGGCGAACACGGTCGTCGCACCAAGAGAGCGGGCGTTCATCGCGATGTAGGCGCCGCCGTAGGACTTGCGGGTCACCAGCGTCACCCGCGGCACCACGGCCTCGCCGAAGGCGTGCAGCAGTTTCGCGCCGCGCCGCACCACGCCGCCCCACTCCTGGCCGACGCCAGGCAGGTAGCCGGGCACGTCGACCAGCACCAGCAGCGGCACGCCGAACGAGTCGCACATCCGCACGAATCGGGCGGCCTTCTCCGCCGACAGCGAGTCCAGGCAGCCGCCCTTGCGCAGCGGGTTGTTGGCGATCACGCCGATGCTGCGGCCACCGAGCCGACCGAGGCCGACCACGATGTTCGGCGCCCATTTGGCTTGCAGTTCCTCGAAGTCCGCTGTTCCGTCGGCACGGGTGTCCAGGATGCCGCGGATCACCGGCTTGACGTCGTAAGCGCGCTGCGGGCGGTCCGGCAGCAGCGCGCGCAGGTCGGCCTCGTCCTGCACTGAGTGCAGGTCGAACAGACCGGGCTTGGCGAACAATCCGGTCAGCCGCCGCGCCCGCAGGTACGCGTCGGCCTCGCCGTCGGCGACCACGTGCACCACACCGGACTTCTCGCCGTGCGCGGAGATGCCGCCGAGCCCTTCCTGGTCGATCTGCTCGCCGGTGACGCTGCGGACCACGTCCGGGCCGGTGACGAACACCCGACCGGCCGGGGACATGATGACCACGTCGGTCAGCGCCGGGCCGTAGGCGGCGCCACCGGCGGCCGGGCCCACCACCACGGAGATCTGCGGCACCCGGCCGGAGGCGCGGATCATCGCCGCGAACATCTGGCCCATGCCGTCCAGCGACTCCACGCCCTCCGGGATGCGGGCGCCGCCGGAGTGCCAGACGCCGATCACCGGGCAGCGTTCGCGCACCGCCATGTCGATGGCGTCCACGATGTGCCCGCAGCCCTCGGAACCCAGCGCACCGCCCATCTTGGTGGCGTCGCTGCAGTAGACGATCACCTTCGTGCCGTCGATGCGGCCGCGCACCGCGTGCATGCCGCTGTTGTCGCGGGGGTGCAGCGGCTCGATCGACTCCGCGTCGAGCAGCTGGTCCAGCCGCACCTCGGGGTCGCGCAGATCCCGCTGTGCCTGCTCGCTTTCCGGTCGGGTGGCCAGTGCGGTCATCGATTCCTCCGGAAGTTCGGTGTCAGGAAGGGCCGCCGTGCGGCGGAAAGACCGCCCAGTGCGACCGACCAGATGCGGCTGTCCTACCGCGGAGCACTCGGGGACGGGTTGAGCGACGGTCCACCCAGCCCGGCCCCGATGCGCCGCCGAGTCATGCCTTCGTGAAAGCGAGCGCGACGTTGTGCCCACCGAAGCCGAAGGCGTTGTTGATCGCTGCGGTCTGCTCGACGTGCCGCGGCTTGTCGGCCACCACGTCGAGCTCGACCTTCGGGTCGATCGTTTCCAGGTTCCGGGTCGCCGGGATGAGGCCGTGGTGCAGCGAGAGGACTGTGATGATGCTCTCCACCGCACCGGCCCCGCCGACCAGGTGCCCGAGCGCTCCCTTCGGCGCGGTGACGGCCACCTGGTCGCCGAGCGCCTTGCGCACCGAGTTCGCCTCGCCCACGTCACCGACCACAGTGGACGTCGCGTGCGCGTTGACGTGCCCGATGTCCGAGACCTGCAGTTCCGCGGTGCGCAGTGCCCGCTGCATCGCGTTGATCTGGCCGATGCCGTCCGGGTGGCTGCCGGTGATGTGGTAGGCGTCCGAGGTGATGCCCACGCCCGCCAGTCGACCGTAGATCCGCGCGCCGCGCGCCTTGGCGTGCTCCGCGCTTTCCAGGACCATCACCCCGGCACCCTCGCCCAGCACGAACCCGTCGCGGTCGACGTCGAACGGGCGGGAGGCCCGTTCCGGTTCGTCGTTGCGGGTGCTCAGGGTGCGGGCCTGGGCGAACCCGGCGACGGTGATCGGGTGGATGCAGGACTCCGCGCCACCGGCCACCACCACGTCGGCCAGGCCTTGCCGGATCATGTCCCAGCCTTTGGCCAAACCCTCCGCGCCCGAGGCGCAGGCCGATGCCGGGGAGTGCACCCCGGCGCGGGCCCGCACGTCCAGGCTGACCATCGCGGCAGGCCCGTTGGGCATCAGCATCGGCACGGTCAGCGGCGAGACCTTGCGCAGCCCTTCGCCCTCCAGCAGGTCGTCCTGCTGCAACAGGGTCAGCGGACCGCCGATGCCGGTGCCCAGCGACACCCCGAGCCGGTCCGGGTCGACCGATTCGGTGTCGTCGGTCGGCAGCTCGAAACCGGCGTCCGCCCACGCCTCGCGGGCGGCGATCACGGCGATCGCCTCGCAGCGGTCCATCCGCCGCAGCTGCACGCGGGGCAGCACCTCGCTCGGCTCGACCAGCAGCGGCGAACCGATCTTGGCCGGTAGCTCGAACCGGTCCACCCACTCGGCCTCCAGGCGGCGGATGCCGCTGGCGCCGTTGACGATTCCGTCCCAGGTGGACGCCACGTCACCGCCGAGCGGTGTCGTGGCGCCCAGCCCGGTGATCACGACATCGGTGGTCATGCGTTCTTCGTGATGTAGTCCACCGCATCACCGACGGTCTTGAGGTTGGCCAGCTCGTCGTCCGGGATCTTGACCCCGAACTTGTCCTCCGCCTGCACGGCGATCTCCACCATGGACAGCGAGTCGATGTCCAGGTCGTCGACGAACGACTTGTCGATGGTCACGTCAGCGGCGTCGACACCGGCGACCTCCTCGACGATGGCGGCGAGACCGGTGGTGATTTCCTCGTTCGACACGGGTAGTTCCTTCCTAGTTCTTGCGTTCTCGCCGCGGACCGCTGGCCCGCGGCAGCTTGGGGGTTCGCTCAGGGGCAGACGGCGACCTGGGCGGCGTAGGACAGCCCAGCTCCGAAGCCCACGAGCAGCATCACGGCACCGCTGGGGATTTCACCCGCCGCCCGCATGTGGTCGATGGCCAGCGGGATGGACGCCGACGACGTGTTGCCGGAGTAGACGATGTCACGCGCGACCACCAAGTCGTCACGGGCACCCTTGCTCTGCAGCTTCTTGCCGATGGCCTCGACGATCCGCAGATTCGCCTGGTGCGGCACCAGGACGTCCACATCGGAGAGCTGCAGTCCGGCCGCCTCGACCGCGCGGATCGCCACCGGGGCGATCTGGGTGGTGGCCCACCGGAAGACCGTCTGGCCCTCCTGGTGGATGTACTTGTTGTCGCGCAGGTGGATGGTGTCCGCCAGATCACCTGCGTTGCCCAGCACACCCGGACCGAGCTCCGGTTCCTCGGCCGGACCGACCACTGCCGCACCGGCGCCGTCGGCGAAGATGATGCAGTTCGCCCGGTCCTCCCAGTCCAGCCACTCCTGGAACCGCTCCGAGCCGATCACCAGCACGTTGCGGGCCGAACCAGCGCGCACCGCGTCCGAGGCGGCGGACAGCGCGTAGACGAAACCGGCGCAGCAGGCGTTGAGGTCGTAGGCGCTCTTGGCCTTGATACCGATCTGGTCGGCGACCTGGGCGGCGGCGTTGGGAATGCCGCCCTGCATCGTGCAGGTGGCGACGACCACCTGGTCCACTTCGGACGGCGCCAGGCCGGAGTTGGCGATCGCCTTCGCACCCGCCTCGACCGCCATGCTGACCACGGTCTGGTCGTCATCGCCCAGCCGCCGGTGGATGATGCCGACGCGCTGCCGGATCCACTCGTCGTTGGTGTCCACGATCTTGGCGAGATCGTCGTTGGTGACGATCCGGTTGCCCTGCGTGCTGCCGAAGCCGAGCAACCGGGTGGCGGCTGGCATGGCGGTTTGCGCAATGCGGGGTCGGGTCACGCGTCGCTCCCAAGCAGGTCGGTGACCTTGTCCAGGTCATCAGGGGTCTTCAGGGCAACGGACTTGACGCCCTTGAGCTCGCGGCGCACCAGGCCGCTCAGGGTGCCCGCGGGCGGGAACTCCACGACCCCGGTCACCCCGCGGTCGGCCAGCGCGGCCATGCAACTGTCCCAGCGCACCGGGCTGGTCACCTGGGCGACCAGGCGGCGCAGGATTTCGGCGGCCGCGGTGACCACCGAACCGTCCGCATTGGACAGCAGCGGCAGCGCGGCATCGCTCGCGGTCACCTTTTCCGCGTGCTTGGCCAGGGTTTCCTGGGCGGGTGCCATGAATCGGGTGTGGAACGCACCGGCCACCGGCAGCGGGCGGACCCGTGCGTCGGCGGGCGGTTCCTCGGCGAGCTGCGCCAATGCGGGCAGCCGACCAGCAGCGACGATCTGACCCGCGCCGTTGCGGTTCGCCGGGTCGAGACCGAGGAGGTCGAGGTGGTTGACGACGGTGTCCGGGTCGCCGCCGAGCACGGCGGACATGCCGGTCGGCTCCAGCGCGCATGCCGCGGCCATCTCCCGGCCGCGCACGGCGGCCAGCACGACCGCGTCGTCGAAGGTCAGGACACCGGCCACCGCCGCGGCGGCCAGTTCGCCGACGGAGTGCCCGGCGACCGGGGTGTCAGCCGGGATCGTCACGCGGCGACGCAGTTCGTCGGCGGCGATCAGCGACAGCGCCACCACCAGCGGTTGGGTGACCGCGGTGTCCTTGATCTCGTCCGCCTCGGCGGTGGTGCCGAGGCGGATCAGGTCCAGGCTGGTGAGCTCGGACCAGGCGCCGAGGCGTTCGGCGACCCCGTCCAGTTCGAGCCAGGGGTTGAGCATCCCAGGGGCCTGCGACCCCTGTCCGGGGGCTAGAAGCGCGATCACGCTTGCTACTGAACACGTCCCGAGGCGATCGACGTGATGTCGACGGAGACGAAGTCCGGACCACAAAGTTGTGGAGTGTCTACAAGCCAGCCGGTAGCGGGGCGGTGTCAGGACGTGAATTGTTGTTGGCTGTGTCCGGTTGGTGACCGATCAGTGAACACCGGTGAAGATCGGTCACCGCGGGTGATCGCGGCGGTCACCAGAGACCTCGGGCCTTGGCGAGCCGCCCCACCGCCAGGCCGATGCGCAGGACGTGCGCGTCGCGGGCGTTGGACGGGATGCGGCCGGTGAGTTCCGCGACCCGGCGCAGCCGGTAACGGACGGTGTTCGGGTGCACGTACAGCTGCCGCGCGCAGTTCTCCAGCACGCCGCCGACCTCCAGGTACGTGTCGACGGTCTCCATCAGCGAGCCACCGGCGTCCACCAGCGGCAGCACGATCCGCTCGACCAGCTGCCGCTCGGCCTCCGGGTCACCCGCCAACGCCCGCTCCGGCAGCAAGTCGCCGGAGGGCACCGGGCGCGGCGCGGTCGGCCACGCCACCACGGCCCGCAGCGCGGACATCGCGTCGCCAGCCGACCGGTGCGCCTCGGCCAGGCTCGGCACGGTCGGCCCGACCACGACCGGACCGTCGTCGAATGCCTCGGCCAGCCGCTTCGCGGCTTCCTGGTTGGCGCGTTCGTCGTCCGGACCGCCGAAGACCACCACCAGCCGACTGCCCTGCACCCCGAGCAGCACCGGGCAGCCGACCCGCGCCGCGCGGCTGCGCACCTGGTAGACGATGGTAGGCGGGTCGTCCGAGGGGGCGTTGCCGACCAGCACGGTCGCCTCCGAGGACGGCTCCCAGCCCAGCGCGGCGGCGCGGGACAGCAGCGACTCCTCGGCGTCGCCACGCACGATGCCGTCCACCACCAGCGCTTCCAACCGCGCGTCCCACGCGCCGCGGGCCTCCGCGGCGGCGGCGTAGGAGGTGGCCGCGGCGAAGGCGATCTCCCGCGTGTAGCGCAGGATCGACTCGGTCAGCATGGTGCGTTCGTGCTCTTCGTCGGCCAGCTCGGGCAGGCGCTGCTCGAAGACGTCGATCGCGACCCGCACCAGTTCCAGGGTCTGCCGCAGGCTGACCCACCGGGACAGGTCTCGGGGCGCGGCGCGGAACGCCTCGGCGGTCAACCGGATCGCCTCGGTCGGGTCCTGCAGCCACGCCACGAAGTTGGCGACCCCGGTCTGGGTCACCAGCAGCACGCTGGCCCGCTGGTCGGCGGGCAACCGCCGGAACCACGGCAGCCGCTGCTCCATCGCGCTGATGCTGGCGCTGGCCAGCCCCCCGGAACCACGTTCCAGGCGGCGCAGAGTGCCCGCGGAGATCTGCCGCTGCGTACCGGTATCCCGCTCACCTGCGCGTTCGGTACTCATGCCTCCAGAATCGCACGCCACCGATCAGCCCCGGCGGGCAGCAGTGGTCGACCGGGCGGACGCGCAGCGGTTCGGGAATCGACGAATGTCATCTCATCGAATTAATTGAAACGCTCTTTCGGGCTGCCTGTCGCGGTTGCTGCTCGTCGCGGCCGCAGGAAACGATCTCCGGCACACGCGAATTCGCAGCTGTTTCGTCGAGGGGAAAATAGTGGGAACTCTCCAGCAGGGATTGGCGCAGGCATGGGTCGCGGTCGCGACCTTCGTCCCGAAACTGGTCGTATTCATCATCATCGCGCTGGTCGGCTGGCTGATCGCGAAGGCGGTCGCCAAGGGGATCCAGATCGTGTTCGCCCGGCTCGGATTCAACCGGCTGCTGGCCAGATCCGGGCTCGGCGAACTCACGTCGAAATCGAACATCGACGTGGCCAGCGTGTTGGTGAAACTGGTCCACTACTTCATCCTGCTCATTTTCGTCCAGCTCGCGCTGGGCGTTTTCGGGCCGAATGCGATCAAGGACCTCATCGACGTCGTGCTGCTGTTCCTGCCGCGGATCGTGGTGGCCATCGTGCTGGTGCTGATCGCCGCGGCGATCGGTCGGGCGGTCGCCGACCTGGTGCGCGGCGCGCTGGGCAACCGGGCGATCGGCTCGGCGCTGGCCAAGATCACCTTCGGGTTCATCGTCGCGCTCGGCGTGATCGCCGCGCTGAACCAGATCGGCATCGCCCTCACCGTCACGACGCCGGTGCTGATCGCGGCACTGGCCGCGGTGGCGGGCGTGATCGTCGTCGGAGTTGGCGGCGGTCTGATCCAGCCGATGCAGCAGCGCTGGAGCCGGTGGCTGGACAACGCCGAGGCGCAGTTCACCGGCGGTTCGCCGGATGCGGCCTCGAACGGCGCGAAGCCCAGCAAGGCCCAGGCCGAAGACGTCCGGGTGGAAGGCCACGCGTGACCACGTGTCGCCAGCAACGACGATCGGGGCTCACCCGGTGGGTGGGTCCCGACTTTTTCACGCACTTGGCCGTGGTCGCCCACGCCTTGGCACGACACTATGAGGGAACGGATCAAGCCGGGAGAGTGATCAGCAGTGGCCTTGCCCCTCGTCTGGCTCGCCGACGTGTTGCGCGCAGCCGGGTTGACGGTGGTCGAAACCGATGGTTGGCGGGATCGGACCGCGACGTCGGGATCGCAACCGGCACCCGTCGGCGTGCTCGAACACCACACCGCGACGCCTGCGTCTTATGAGAACCCCGCGCCCAGCGTGCAGCTGTGCATCGACGGCCGCCCCGACCTGGCCGGTCCGCTGTGCCACGCGGTGATCGGATTCGACGGCGTCTTGCACCTGATCGCCGCCGGGCGGGCCAACCACGCCGGGAAGGCGAAGGCATCGGGCCCGAACCCGGAGGGCGACGGCAACACCCTCTACGTCGGTTTCGAATGGGACTACCAGGGCGTGGACCAGGGGCCGAGCCCGGAGCAGTACAGCGCGGCGCTGCGGGCCACCACGGCGGTGCTCAACCACCTGGGCCGCCCGATGGACGCCGCACGCGGTCACAAGGAGACGAGCGTCACCGGCAAGATCGACCCCGGTCACGTGGACATGGACCAGTTCCGCGCCGAACTCGGAAAAAAGGAGCAGGAGGACGACATGACCCCGGAACAGGACGCGATTCTGCGGCGTCTGGAGCACGAACTGCTCGGCCCGCGCGGGCCGCAGGGCGAGATCCAGGGCTGGCAGACCGAGGTCGGTCCGCGCACGATCGTCGCGATGCTCGTCGACCTGGTCAACGGGCTGGTGGCGAACCAGCAGAGTTCGGCCGTTCCGGCGCAGGGGCTCGACGGGGCAGCGATCAAGGCGGCTTTCCAAGCCCTGCCACCAGATCAGGCCGCGCCGCTGCTGGCCGAACTGGTCCGCATCCAGCAAGCCCGCCAGCTCACCCCCGAGCAGCAGGCCGAGCGCTCCCAGCAGTAGCGGCGGTGCCGAATCCCGTCCGGCCTGCCGGGTCGGGCGGGATTCGTCGGGTTCAGCTCTCCCGTGCGGCGCGGTGCTGGGCCCGTTGGTCGCGGCGGCGCTGGAGGCGTTTGACCAGGGTCGGCTGCTGCCGCAGCGCCTCCGGTTCGTCCAGCAACCGGTTCAGCCGCTGGTAGTAGCGGGTGGGGGAGAACCCGAACCGTTCCTGGATGATCCGTTCCTTGTTGCCCTGGTAGTGCCAGTGCTCCTGCTCGAAGGCGAGGATGGCGCGGTCCATGTCGTTCACCGGCGTCCCTCCTCGGTTGTCGATCAGCAGTCGATCAGAGTCTACCGACAGGGGCACGGGTGTTCGATCGGCCATCCGGGCCGAAGTCAGCGGCCCGGCCAGGTCACCAGGTCGATCGGCATGACCCGATCGAGGCTGTGATCCATCCCACGTGTCGGTGTCGGAACAGATCCGCGGACGCACGATGTTGACCAGGTCGAACAGAAGTCGTGCGCTCCGGGGCTCGGTGCAAATCCGAACCGGCGGTGAAAGTCCGCGAACCGGCGTCGCCAGGTGGCAGACGTCGGCCGATCCGGTGAAATTCCGGGACCGACGGTGAAAGTCCGGATGGGAGGCAGCGCACGGGCGGCCGCAAGCCGGTCGTCGGCGTGCCGCGCCGACGGTCGTCGGCTCGAGCTGCTCGCGTACCCCGGTGCGTTCGTGGCCGGTGGGAGGAGCGGGCGTGCGGGCTGTCGCGGAATGGGTGCTCGGCAACGGGATCACCGTGCTGGGGCAACAGATCTCCTGGGCGGAACTGGTCGGGCAGTTGTGCGCGCTCGCCGTGGTCTTCCTCGCGCAACGCCGAACGTTGGCGACCTGGCCGGTGCAGGTGTCCGCGACGGTGCTGCTGTTCGCCGTCTACGCCTCCGCCCACCTGGGCGGCCTGGCCATCCGGCAGGTGGTGATCCTGCTGATCTCCATCTACGGCTGGTGGGCCTGGAACCGCCGCAGCGACCCGGTTTACGGCGTCGCGGTGCGCAAGGCCCGCGGCGTGGAACGGCTGGCGCTGATCGCCCTGCTGCTCGTCGGCACGGCCGCGTTCGCACTGCTGCTCACCGCGCTGGACGCCTCGTGGGCGCCGTGGCCGGACGCCTGGATCTTCATCGGCACCCTGGTCGCGTTCTGGGCGCAGGGGCGCGGTCTCGTCGAGTTCTGGCTGGTCTGGCTGGCCGTCGACGCGGTCGGCGTCCCGCTGCAGATCGCCTCCGGCCTCTACTTCAGCGCGGCGATCTACGTGATCTTCGCCGCGCTGGTCATCCACGGCTGGTGGAGCTGGAACCGCACCGCCAAAATCCAACGAACCCGCGAATCCGCCGCGACCTGACCCGTTCGGGGAGGAGTGAAGGGCACCTTTGACCGGCTTACCCGGTTAAAGGTGCCCTTCACTCAGTCTCTGGTGCGCTCGCGAGCGGTGTCAGGCGACGCCGGGGTCTGAGGTCTGCGGACCAGCGGCCCGGACGTCGTCCAAGCGGTACCGGCGGGTCGCCTCGACGACCGTGGCCTTGTCCACCTCCCCGGCGCGCGCTAGCGCGGCCAACGTCGCGACCACTGTGGACTCCGCGTCCACCAGGAACACCCGTCGCGCGGCGGGCCTGGTGTCGGAGAACCCGAATCCGTCGGCACCGAGGCTGACCATGTCGCCGGGGACCCACGGCCGGATCAGGTCCGGTACCGCGCGCATCCAGTCGCTGACCGCTACCACCGGCCCGGCGGCCTGCGACAAGGCCCGCGTCACGTACGGCACCTGCGGCTCGGCCTCCGGGTGCAGCAGGTTGTGCCGGTCGGCGGCTTCGGCTTCGCGTCGCAGCTGCGACCAGGACGTGGCCGACCACACGTCGGCCTGCACGCCCCACTCGTCGGCCAGCAGCTGCTGCGCCCGCAGGGCCAGCGGCATGATCACGCCAGACGCGAGGAGCTGGGCACGCGGCCCCGCGCCACCGGGCGCGGCCTGGTAGCGGTACAGGCCGCGCAGCAGCCCGGCGATGTCCAGGTCTTCCGGCTCGGCTGGTTGCTGGTAGGGCTCGTTGTAGACGGTCAGGTAGTAGAAGACGTTCTCGGCGTCCTCGCCGTACATCCGCCGCAGCCCGTCCTTGACGATGTGCGCCACTTCGAACGCCCACGCCGGGTCGTAGGCGATCACCGCCGGGTTCGTCGCGGCGATCAGCTGCGAGTGGCCGTCGGCGTGCTGCAGGCCCTCACCGGTCAGCGTGGTCCGCCCGGCGGTCGCGCCGAGCACGAAGCCGCGGGCCATCTGGTCGGCGGCGGCCCAGAAGCTGTCGCCGGTGCGCTGGAAGCCGAACATCGAGTAGAAGATGTAGACTGGGATCATCGGCTCGCCGTGCGTGGCGTAGCTGGTACCGGCCGCGGTGAACGACGAGGTCGATCCGGCCTCGTTGATGCCCTCGTGCAGGATCTGGCCCTGCTCGCTCTCCCGGTAGGCCAGCATCAGCTGGTAGTCCACCGGCGTGTAGAGCTGGCCGAGCGGGTTGTAGATCTTCTGCGACGGGAACATCGAGTCCATGCCGAAGGTGCGGGCCTCGTCCGGGATGATCGGCACGATCCGCGGCCCGATCTCGCGATCCTTGGCGAGGTCCTTGAGCAGCCGGACGAAGGCCATCGTGGTGGCGACCTCCTGCCTGCCGGAGCCGCGTCGGATCACCTCGTAGACCTTGTCGCCGGGCAGCACCAGCGGCTTGGCCTTCACCCGGCGCTCCGGCAGGTAGCCGCCCAACTGCCGACGCCGTTCCTGCAGGTATTGGATCTCCGCCGAGTCCTGGCCCGGGTGGTAGTACGGCGGCAGGTAGGGGTCGAGGTCCTGGTCGCTGATCGGGATCCGCAGGCTGTCCCGGAACAGCTTCAGGTCGTCCAGGGTCAGCTTCTTCATCTGGTGGGTGGCGTTGCGGCCCTCGAAGTGCGGCCCGAGCCCGTAACCCTTGATCGTCTTGGCCAGGATGACGGTCGGCTGGCCGTGGTGCTCGGTGGCCGCCTTGTACGCCGCGTAGAGCTTGCGGTAGTCGTGACCACCGCGGCGCAGGCCCCAGATCTGGTCGTCGGTGAGGTGCTTGACCATCTCCTTGGTGCGCGGGTCGCGGCCGAAGAAGTGCTCCCGGACGAAGGCCCCGTCGTTGGCCTTGTAGGTCTGGTAGTCACCGTCCGGGGTGGTGTTCATCAGGTTCACCAGCGCGCCGTCGCGGTCGGCGTGCAGCAAGGCGTCCCATTCGCGGCCCCAGATCACCTTGATGACGTTCCAGCCAGCGCCCCGGAAGAACGCCTCCAACTCCTGGATGATCTTGCCGTTGCCGCGGACCGGGCCGTCCAGCTGCTGCAGGTTGCAGTTGATCACGAACGTGAGGTTGTCCAGACCCTCGTTGGCCGCGACGTGCAGCAGGCCGCGCGACTCGGGCTCGTTCATCTCGCCGTCGCCGAGGAACGCCCAGACGCGCTGTTGGCTGGTGTCCTTGATGCCGCGATCGTGCAGGTAGCGGTCGAACCGGGCCTGGAAGATCGCGTTCATCGGCCCCAACCCCATGGACACGGTGGGGAACTCCCAGAACTCCGGCATCAGCCGGGGGTGCGGGTAGGACGGCAGACCGCCGCCGGGCCCGGCGTGCGAGTACTCCTGGCGGAACCCGTCGAGCTGGTCGGCGGACAGGCGGCCTTCCAGGAACGCGCGGGCGTAGATGCCGGGGGAGGCGTGGCCTTGGATGTAGAGGTGATCACCGCCGCCGGGGTTGTCCTTGCCGCGGAAGAACCAGTTGAAGCCGACCTCGTAGAGGCTGGCCGAGGACGCGAATGACGAGATGTGGCCGCCCACGCCGATGCCGGGGCGCTGCGCGCGGTGCACCATCATCGCGGCGTTCCACCGCATCCAGGCGCGGTACCGGCGTTCGGTCTCCTCGTCGCCGGGGAACCACGGCTCCTGCTCGGTGGGGATGGTGTTGACGTAGTCCGTGCTGGTCAGTGACGGAACACCGACGCCGCTTTCGCGGGCGCGCTGGAGCAACCGCAGCATCAGGTAGCGGGCGCGCTGCTGCCCGTTCGCCGACAGCACCGAGTCGAAGGACTGCAGCCACTCCTCGGTCTCCTGCGGATCGATGTCCGGCAGGTGGGAGGCGAGACCATCCCGGATGACCCGCACCCGCTGAGTGGGCGCGGCGTCGGCGTCGTTGTTGAGCGGGGACAAGGGAACTCCTCGACTACGTCGTGGATGTGGCAGGGTGTCGAAGTGATGTCCGACACTCTCATGGTCCCCCATCTCGCCTGCCGATGCGTACACCGGCGGCAGGACCAGCGCGCATCAGGCTGTTGGCGCGGTGCTACCCGGTCTACAGTCGAGTCTCAACGCGTTGCTACGGCGTGTCGTGCCGTTAGCAGTTGCGCCGGTGGCGGTTCGCAGTGTTCGCTATCGGCCAGATCTGGAAGGTGTGCGGCGCCGAACGGTCGTCGCACCGGTGCATTGGAGGAGTGAGCAAACCGTGGTCGCCGCGGGAGACGCCGGTAAAGGCGAAGCCGACGTCGCCGAGAGGCTCGACATCGAGCCGGAGATGGTTGTCCAGGAACTCGGCTGGGATGAGGACGTCGATGACGACGTCCGGGCCGCGATCGAGGAGCGTTGCGGGAGCGATCTGCTCGACGAAGATGCCGACGAAGTGGTCGATGTCGTGCTGCTGTGGTGGCGCGAAGATGATGGCGACCTGACGGACACGCTTCTCGATGCCATGACGCCACTGTCCGATGACGGGGTCATCTGGGTGCTGACCCCGAAGACCGGCCGGGACGGCTACGTCGAACCGGCTGACATCGCGGAGGCGGCATCGACGGCGAACCTGGCCCAGACGGCCAACGTCAGCCTCGGTGAAGGCTGGATGGGTACCAGGTTGGCCTACCGCCGGGCCAAGGCCCGGCGCTGATCGGCCGGTCGCAAGTCGCTGTGTGCATGGTCCACCCCGTGGGCACCGGTTTCCGCATCGGTGCCCACGGTGGTGTGGTCGGTGTAGGTTCGGCGATGACAAGGTCATGTCGAACAGAAGGGTGTGCTCATGGCGGTTGAGGTCGGTGCACAGGCGCCGGACTTCACGTTGTCGGACTACAACAAGCAGAAGGTCTCGCTGGCCGACTTCCGGGGCGAGAAGAACGTGCTGCTGGTCTTCTACCCGTTCGCGTTCAGCGGGACCTGCCAGGGCGAGCTCTGCCAGGTCCGGGATGACATCGGAGAGTTCCAGAACGACAAGGTCCAGGTGGTCGGCGTGTCGGTCGACTCCCCCTTCGCGCTCAAGGCGTGGGCGGACCAGCAGGGCTACACCTTCCCGCTGCTGTCGGACTTCTGGCCGCACGGCGAGGTGGCCAAGGCGTACGGCGTGTTCAACGAGAAGGCCGGGATGGCCAACCGGGGCACGTTCCTGATCGACACCGAGGGCAAGGTCCGCTTCGCCGAGGTGAACCAGCCGGGCGAAGCCCGCGACCAGAACGTCTGGAAGAAGGCGCTGGCCGATCTGACGGCGTGACGCACCGCCCAAGGCGGTGGTGGCCGACCACGTACCGAGGACGCCGCGAAACCCCGGTAGGGTGGCCGAGGTGATCCGATCGGCGGAACGGCTCGGCCACCAACAGGGCGCATAGCTCAGCGGAAGAGCACTTGCCTTACAAGCAAGGGGTCGTAGGTTCGAACCCTACTGCGCCCACCAGAGAAGGGCTGACCAGCACAAACAGCCTTTGTGTTGGTCATCGACTTCGTTGCACAGCGCACCGCGACACGATAACTTAGCTCCCATGCGGGAGCAATGGGACGGGCTGATCCGTGACTTCAGCAAGGCTTTGAAGCGCGAGAACAAGTCGGCGAACACCATCGAGATCTACACCTCGTCAGCGCGGCGGTTCGTCGACTGGCTGGAGTCCCACGACCGGCTGCACGCGGTTGCCGAGGTCACCCGCCGCGACGTCGGCGACTGGATCACCGAGCTGCTGGAGACCCGTAAACCAGCCACGGCCAACGGCAGGTACCGGGCTCTGCAACAGTTCTTCAACTTCCTGGTCGACGAGGACGAGCTGGAGTCCTCGCCGATGCAGCGAATGAAACCGCCGCACGTGCCCGAAACCCCGGTGCCGGTGGTGCCGCTGGAAACGATCAAGGATCTGCTGAAGCAGTGCGATGGCAAGGACCTCATCTCCCGCCGCGACACTGCGATCATTCGCCTGCTCATCGACACAGGTGGTCGGCTCTCCGAGGTCGCCAAGATCACCGTGGAGGACCTGGACCTCGACCAGGACCAGGTCATGGTGATGGGTAAGGGATCCCGGCCGAGGATGCTGCCCATTGGATCCAACACATCGCTGGCGCTCTCCCGCTATGTGCGGGTGCGCGCCAAGGAGAAGTTTGCCAAGGCTCCGCAGCTTTGGCTGGGGGAGAAGAACCGTGGACCGTTGGGTGACAACGGCATCAAGCTCATGCTGCGTCGGCGGGGCCGCGCGCTGACGCCGCCGATCGACAACCTGCACGCCCACCAGTTCCGGCACACCGCCGCGCATGAATGGCTGGCCGCTGGGGGCAACGAATCCGACCTGATGCGGCTGATGGGCTGGCGCTCGCCGCAGATGCTGCGCCGCTACGGTGCCTCGCTGGCCGACGAGCGGGCCCGCAACGCGCACCGCAAGCTCGCGCTCGGCGACCGCGTCTAGAGGAGCGCCCCGACCAGCTTGCCGACCTTCACGAGGCAGGCACCTGGGGCGATCGTGGGAGTGGGCAGCACCCTCAGACACGTTATTGGCCGATGCCCGTTGCCCCGTGGTGGTTCATTCGGCCCGATCTCGTCGGTTTCCTCGCGCGGGGGCACCTCCGCCGCGGGGGATTCGCCGCCAGGGGGAAGGGATTCGGGGTCGGGTTCTGGGGATGGCTGGCCGGGCGTCGGTGTCGACGCGCTGGGGCGCGTGTGGTCGGGCGGTCCAGCTGTGCGCGTCGCCGGAGGCGCCGGTTCGGGTTGCCCTGCGAACGCGACTGTCCAGGTGGGTGTCGGTGCGGCTGGCGGGGTAATGGCGGCCGGAAGCGGCGTGACGATGACCGGCGGCGGCGTGAGTGTGACCGGCGAGGGTGCGGCGTCACTATGGTGCGGCCGGTCGCGTGTGGGCGGAACGACCACGAGCACGATCGCCACGGCCACGGTGACCGCCGCGCCTGCGGTCGCCGACCATGCGGTCACTCTCGGGCGTCGGAGCGCCCACGACGCGGCAGCGAGGATTCCGGCCGCAGCGAGCAGGCCACCCTTGAGCAGGGCGAGGTGGCGTTTCCCCCGGATCATTGTTTTCTCAACCTGGCTGCGCTCGGCGTCGTCGTTCGCCGCGATGTGGGCTAACTGTGCGTCGATGCGCCCCCGAAGCCGTTCCAGGGTCATGCGCCAGTGGGACGGTGTGATCATCGATCATCCTGGTTGAACGATCTAGTAGGAACGCTTGATCGTAAAACTCGATGTCCATTTTGAACAGTCAGTAACTGCCCATTAGCGCCGCGTCACCCGAATGCGCGCTTTTCTCCTGGCTCGTGTCCGGCCTCGCCGAGTTGGGCGAGCAGCGCTTCGACCTCGGTCACCAACTGTTCTCGCTGGGACTCGTCGGTGACCTCGCCGCGGTCCAGCCGCGCCAGTTCCTCGTTGATGCGGTCGCGCATCTGGTACAGCGCCACCTGTTGACGCAGCCGTTCGAGCTCGGCGCGCTCGTCGTCGGCCGGGGCCGACGCTGCGGCCTGGCTGGCCTGGCCATCGATTTGCCGGTCGAGTGTGGCTTCGTCGCCCGTGTCCAGAAATACGGAGATGGCACTTTCGGTCCAGCCGAGCCCGCCCTCGATCGCCAGGAACACGCTCTGGCCGACGCGTTCGTCGCCAATCTCGGCTCGCGCCACGCTGTTCTCGCTGACCCCGATTGCCTCGGCGAACGACTTCTGACTGCGGTAGCCCGCACCCAAGCGCGCACGCTTGATGCGTCTCCCGAGCGTCTTCCGTCGGCCCTCCATGCGGCCAGAGTATCCCAGAGATTTACAGGAATTGATGCCCCTACCTAGGGGTTTTCCGAGCCTCGTTAGCACTCGCATGTCCAGGAAAGTACAGATAAATCCAGCATCATGCATCCTGCTAGCGGACTAGCTTTGACTTTTCTGTAAGAGTCTGGAAATCTCTTGACCATGCCACCTGTCAACGCAACCCGGCTCCGAGACCGCCGCGACGAGCTTGACCTCACCAACACCGAGCTCGCGCGCCGTGTCGGAACGTCGCAGGGGTACGTCGAGAACATCCTCTGTGGCGCCGACGCGCCCTCGAAACGCGTGATCTACCGCCTGAGCCGGGTCCTCGACCTGCCCGTGGACGAGATCGAGGCCGGGCGGCGTACGCCGCAGGGCGATCCGTCCGAGCCGCCCGTGCAGCCGCCCAACGCGCCTACGCACCCGCCCCGTCGGCAGGACCACGAACCGGGGAAGACCAGCCCCCAGCGCGTCACCAGCTCCGCCCGCGGAACTGCGGCATGACCCCCGAGCAGCGTGCCCTGCGGGCCCGCATCGGGGCACACGTGTCGTGGTCGCAGACCGAAGACCGCGCCGCCCGTACGTCGGCCGCCCGGCAGCGGTTCCTCGACCGCTGCGAACGCGAAGTCGACCCCGGCGGGGTGCTGCCGATGCAGGAGCGCGCCTACCGCGCCGAGCACGCCCGGAAGGCGTACTTCGCGCGTCTGGCCATGCGATCCGCTGCGGCGCGACGCGCACGAAAGTCCGCCTGACCCAACAAAAACGCGGGTCGCCGCCCTTCCGCCAAGAACCGGCAACGACCCGCTGACCAGAGAGGACAGAGCTCTCATGGCTACTAACGAGCCTATCCCACCAGCTGAAAACCCTTGTGAGCGGACCGAATGGTCGATGGACATGGCAGCCGTGCTGAACAGCATGTTGACCAGCGATGTGGCGCTGTTGGAGCAGGACAGCCGGGCGTGGTTGGCGCTGCCTGGTCGCGGCTGCGACGGCGGCCGTCTGCGTCCCTGTACTCGCGACGGGGCGTGGCATTTGCGGGATCACGGCAACGACGTGTTCTGCATCCAGCATGCCGCGCTGTTGCTGCGCGTCGAGGACTGGACGGCCGAAGGCCCCGAGGCGGTGACCGAGTGATGCCGCGCGTTGTTCTTGTGATGTTGCCGCTGCTGGGTGCCCCGTGCGCCGTCTGCGCCCATCCAGCACGCCATGTCGATGCCGACCGGCACGTGATCCACGTCGATCTCCGGCTACGGCCGTGCTTGCTCCCGCCGGTCCCCGCCGCGCCTGCGGTGTCCTCCGATCTCGCCGAGGTGACCCCATGACGACCACGGAAACCGTCAGCAACGACCTGCTCGCCACCTTCGACCGCCTCGTGGGAGCGGGTGAGAACGCGCCGCTGGCCGAGTTGAAGAAGCGGTTCGCCGACGCCGAGTACTTCCGGTACCGGGATCACCAGCTCTACAAGACGTTGATCGAGCTGCCGGTGACCGTCGCCATGATCACGGGCGACACTTCGACCGCCGTGCGCAAGATCCTTGACGGTCTGCGTGAACTCCACGGTGATGATCTGCTGTTCAGCTTCGAGGGACGCGGCGACCAGGTCACCTTGCAGGTCCGGATCTGGCGTGACGAGACCGCGCTGCGGGCCCTGTGGCGCGAATACGCCGAAGACGAGTACAAGTCCACGGTTCTCGCGGGCGGCGGTGCGGCGTGAGCGACCGACTGGACGAGATCAAGGCTCGCGCCAAAGCTGCGTCGGCAGGCCCCTGGCACTGGGCGGGAAACACCGACGCAGGAGACCCCTACCTAGCCAACTGGCGGCCCGGCTACGGCCGATGCACGGTCATGGGCCACGTGCACGTCGAGCGCACCAGCAACGACCGCGCCCTGGTCGACGGGCTCTGTGATGTGCCCGACGAGGACCGGGCCGACGTCATCGACAACTACCTGCACGACGCCTACGGGGAGCCGCGCCACGACGAACGGCTGGCGTTCCCCCTCGACCTGTGGATGAAGCCCGCCCGCGACATGGCCGTGTACCAGGTCGCTCCGCAGGCAACCAGCCGCGACGACGAGCGGGTCTACCGGGCCGACATCAAGGGCATCCGCCACCCCGATGCCGAGTTCATCGCTCACAGCCGCGCTGACATCGATTGGCTTGTGGCCGAGGTCGAACGGTTGCGCGCGGAAGTGTCCGCTGTGCGGGAGCTGCACCGCCCGGACGAGGACGGCGACTGCACCGCGTGCGGCGTCGACACGTACGAGGAGCCGATCCCGTGGCCCTGCGTCACCGTGCGGGCTGTCGATGACGCCTCGGCGGTGACCGCGTGACGGTGTTGGTCGTGGGCTTTGCGCAGCCGGAGGTGTGCCCGCTGTGTGAGGGCTACCCGGCCCTGGAGGTACAGCCGCTCGATGGGCGGGCCGCCGCTCTCATGCCGTGCCCGCTGTGCGTCACGCCCGATCCGATTCACGACTTCCTCAGCGCAAATTTCCTTGCATCGAAAGGCAATCAGGAATGACCACGATGTCACCTCGTGAGCGCATAGTGCGCGGGATTGTGCGGGTGGACTACCCGAACTATCACCGCTACAAGATCGACGGCCGGTGGGCGATCGGGGTCACGACCGCGTTGAAGGGCATCCCGAAAGACGACGCCTTGAAGCGGTGGGCAGCCCGGTTGGTTGCGACGCATGCGGTGGAGAACATCTGGGATCTCAAGCGGATGATCGACGCGGGTGGCAACGGCCCGGCGATCCACTTCCTCAAGGAGTTGCCGAACCAGCGCCGCAACGAGGCCGCGGTGCGCGGCACCGACGTGCATGCGTTGGCCGAGCGCTACATCAAGGGCGACGAGGTCGAGGTGCCCGAACACCTCGAACCGTACGTGCGCGGCTACGCCGCCTACATCGAGGATTTCAACCCGACCACCGTCCACGAAGAACTCACCGTCGCCAACCGCACGCACGGCTACGCCGGAACCCTGGACTCCATCCAGGATATTCCGACGCTCGGTCGGGCGCTGGTGGACTACAAGACCAGCAACGGCGTGTTCGGCGAGCATGCGTTGCAGTGCACCGCCTACCGGTACGCCGAGGTCTACCTCGACGCAGGCGGCGACGAGCAGCCGATGATCCCGGTCGACCGCGTGTTCATCCTGCACATCCAGCCCGACGACTACCAGCTGATTCCGGTGCAGGCCGATGGCGAGGCGTTCGCCAGTTACCTCGCGGCGCAGGCCAACTACGTGGCCAACGTGCAGTCGCGCAAGCTCGACAAGCTGCTCGGCGCCCCGGTGATGCCGCCGGTCGGTGATGCCGCGTGAACATCCAGGAAGCCATCACTGCGGTCATGGAAGACGTGCGCTCGATCGAGAAGGGCGACCACAACGACTTCCACAACTTCGCCTTCCGCGGCATCGACCGCGTCCTGAACCGAGTCGGCCCCGCGCTGCGCTCTCACGGCCTGGTGGTCACCCCCGAGTTGCGGTCGCTGGACTCGCGGGACATCACCACCTCCAAGGGCAAGCGCGAGCGGGAGGTCACCGTGACGGTGGCCTACCACTTCCGTGGCCCGGAGGGCGATTCGCTCGAACCCCCGGTCGTCGTGCCCGGTGAAGCATCCGACGCGGGTGACAAGGCGGTGGCCAAGGCCATGAGCGTTGCGCAGCGCACCGCCTATATCCAGGCGTTCAACATCCCCACCGGCGAAACCGACCCGGATCAGCACACCATCACCCGCGCCGTTGACCCGCTGGTGAAGGTCAAGACCGAGATCTGGGCCCAGGCCGAGAAACGCGGCTGGATCACCGACGACAGCTACCAGCCATTGGCCGACGACTTCGGCCAATGGAGCCAGGGCCGCGACATCACTGAGGCTGACGAGAAGACGCTGCGCGACTACCTCGCGCACATCCGCCCGAAGCGAACCATGCGCCGCGGCAACGGAGGGCAGCAGTCGTGAGCGCCGGACAGCTCGCGCTCGGCTACGTCGACCGGCATGAGGGGCAGGCCGCCGCGCTTGCGGCGGCCACCGCGCCCCAGCGGGGGGACTACCGGCAGCGGTGCGAGGCCGCGCTTGCCGCGCTCGTGCGCGCCGGTGGTGAGTTCACCGCCGACGACGTGCGGCGACTGGCAGGGCCGCAGGACGGGGCCGGGCGCAACGTGCTGCCGTCGGTGATCGGTGTCGCCGCACACCCCGATACCGGCATCATCGTGCCCGCTGGGGAGTACCGCAGCAGGCGACGTGAACGCCGCGGCTCCCGCAACCGCGTGTGGATCGCGCGGCCGAAAGGCGGTGCGGCATGACAACTCCGGACGCGCCGCTGAACCCGGTGCAGATCGAGCAGAACATCCGCACCTGCGCCGAACGCATCCACAAGGGCGTCACGGTCACCACCGACGCCGAGTGCGAGGCTCGACGGGCACGCCGGGAGTACGACGCCGCGGTGGCCCGCGCCTACATGGACCACGAGGGCCCCGCGCACGAGCGGAAGTACGCCGCCGAGCTGGCCACCCAAACCGAGCGCGAAGCCGCCGAAACCGCCGAGATCACCTACAAGTACGCCGAGCGCACCGCCAAGGCGGTCGAGGCCGAGTTGCGCGCCTGGCAGTCCGTCGGCGCATCCGTGCGGCTGATGTATGGCGTGGAGACCGGGGTGGGCCGGTGACCATCGACTACGACGAGGTGCGGCGCCGTTCCCGCGAGGGTTCCCCGTTCTCCAACGGCACTGAGGGCTACGGCTGGATGGCGGTCTGGTGCGAGATCTGCCTGCGTGATGCCCCGTTCCGCAACGGCATCAGCGCCACCGGCTGCCCGATCATCCTTGTTGCCCAGCTCGGCCGCACCCCGGCCGAATTCCTCGACGGCCCACGTGACGAGCACGGCCGCTACTCGATCGCCCAGCGGTACACCTGCATCGAGTACCGCGCACCCGGCAACGGCGGGGGAGAACCCCGGCCGAAGCCCGAACCGCGTGGCATGGACGGGCTTTTCGACCGGCCGGAACGCAGCACGCGGATGTTCGTGCCGCCGACGCGAATCGAGGTGTCGGCATGAGCAAAGCCCCGAGTGCCCGCACTCGCGAAATCGTTGCGCAGCGTGCGGATCGTGGCGGCTGGCCGGTGTGCGAGCGCTGCGGCACTCACCGCGGCGCGAACCTGCATCACCGGCGGCCCCGGCAGATGAGCGGCAGCACCGACCCAGCCACCAACCTGCCGTCGAACCTGCTGCTGCTGTGCGGCAGCGGTACTACCGGCTGTCACGGGTGGATCGAGTTACACCGCGCCGTCGGCTACCAGCACGGGTGGCTGCTGCGCTCGTGGCAGGTGCCGATCGATACCCCGGTGCGCATTCACGATCGCGGTCTGGTGGTGCTGGATGACATCGGCGGGATGACGCCGACCTTGCCTTTGGGAGGCGTGGCGTGATCACGTTCACTGACCTGTTTTGCGGTGCGGGTGGTTCGTCGACCGGGTTGGTCGCTGCGGGGTATGAGCTGCGGCTGGCCGCGAACCATTGGGCGCGTGCCATCGAAACTCACGCCGCGAATCACCGTGACGCCGAGCATTTGTGTGCGGATATCAACAACTACGACATGCGGCGTCTGCCGCCCACCGATGTGTTGTGGGCGTCGCCGATCTGCACGGAGATCTCGCCCGCCGGCGGTCGGCGCCGTACCAAGGGGCAGCTGGCGTTGCTGGAGTACGGGAGTGTCGACAAGGCTGGGTGGGAACGCACTCGCGCCACCGCGTATGACGTGATCCGTGCGACCGAGGTCCATCGATACAAGGCGATCATCTGCGAAAACGTCGTCGAGTTCGCCACCGACTGGGAGTTGTTCGACTGGTGGCGCCACGCCATCGAGCTGCTGGGTTACGAGTCGCAGGTGGTGTCCGTCTCGGCGGCCCACATCGGCGGGGACGGCAACGACTACGCCCCGCAGTGGCGGGACCGTATCTACGTCGTCTTCACCCGCCGCGGGATCAGGAAACCTGATCTGCGGCCCCTCCCGCTGGCATGGTGCGCCGAGTGCGGCGAGGACGTGCGCGCCAGGCAGGCGTGGCGCAACGGGAGGCGTGTCGGGAAATACCGGCAGCAGTACGACTACCGTTGCCCGAACAGCCGTTGCCGTCACGCGCTGGTCGAGCCGTACGTGCGGCCCGCTGCGTCCATTATCGACTGGTCGGATCCCGGCCAGCGCATCGGCGACCGCACGAGGCCGCTCGTCGCGAACACGGTGCGCCGCATCGAGGCCGGACTGACAATGCTCGGCGAGCAACGCATGGTGCTGACTGTCAACCACAGTGGACACGAGCGCACGGTGAAAATCGGTGACGCGCTGCTGGTTCCCACTGGCGGCACCTGGAACAGCACGGCCACAACCACCACCGAGCCCATGCGCACGCGCATGGCCAACCCCAAGGGTTTCGAGGCGCTGGTCACCCCGCCGCAGGCCGACGACTCGTTCATCGTGACCCTGCGCCGCAACGGCACCGCCCGCCCGGTGTCACAGCCGGTGGCCACCGTCACCGCCGAGGGACGGCATCACTGGTTGGTCATCCCCTACCGCAACGCCGCCACCAAAACCGTCGAGGAGCCGCTGCACACGCTCGGCACACGGGATTCCGCCGGGCTACTCGCCGCCGCCCCGGCATTGGAGGACTGCCACTACCGGATGGTGCAGCCCCGAGAACAGCTGTGCGCGCAGCGGTTCCCGCACGACTACATCGTGCACGGCAACAAAGGCGAGCAGACCATGCAGGCAGGCAACTCGGTTGCCGTCAACGTCGCCCAGTGGATCGCCGGAGGAGTCGCGACCTCCCTGGACGGCACCACATGAAACCCGACCTACGGCCGCTGACGGGCCGCGACACCTACCGGTCGTGCCTGCTCGGCAAGCAACCCGCCGAAATCCTCGACACCACGGCTCGTGAGCGCCTGGTCGCCGAGCTGCATGCGCTCGGCTGGACCGACGCCGAGATCGCCGCCCACTGCCGCATGACCACCTACACGACGGGCCGAATCCGGGAACGCCTCGGACTCGCGCCGAACTTTGGAGCGTGACCCATGACCTTCTTCCCGCTCCCCGACGAGTTCCACTCCATGCCCGAATTCCTCGGCGCTTCCGATGCCGCCGTGGCCCTGTATGCGCGCGCCGCGTCGTGGTCCGCCTGCCATCTCACCGATGGGCACGTGCCGACCGCCGCGCTGCCGTTGTTCACGGCCAACCACGAGCAGGCATCGGCAGAACTGGTGGAACGCAAGGTATGGCGTCGTGCTCGCGGTGGCTTCCAGTTCGCCGACTGGCCGAAACAGGCCAGCCGCGCCTATGTGGAAGCGAAACGGGAAGCCTGGCGACTTCGTCAGCAGAAAACCCGCAGCTCACAAGGGGGAATGTCACGGCGTGACACACACGTGACTCACGCAGGAGTCACATCCGGAGTCCCTGACGAGTCACAGCGTCCCTATTCCACTTCCAGTTCCAAGAAGGAATCTCCTAACGGAGATTCCTATAAGGGCCGCAACAGCGCCGAGCTGGCCCCGCAGTCTCGCCTCGACGTCGAACAGCTCTGCTCGCACATGCTTGACCGGCTCACGGCGAACGGCGTCCGAGCGTCGATCACGAAGCAGTGGCGCGACGACGCGCGACGCCTGCTCGACAA
Source organism: Saccharopolyspora soli (assembly GCF_022678645.1). Lineage (GTDB taxonomy): Bacteria > Actinomycetota > Actinomycetes > Mycobacteriales > Pseudonocardiaceae > Saccharopolyspora > Saccharopolyspora soli. The sequence continues at coordinate 30,589 of NZ_JALBWV010000045.1, forward strand.
CGACAAGCGCGACCTGCACCAGGCGCTCAGACTGATCGACTGGGCCACCGCTCACCGCTTCTGGTCGGCGAACATCCACAGCATCCCGAAGTTCCGCAAGCAGTACGACAAGCTGCGCATGCAAGCCGAACGGGAAAACACCCCACGGTCCACGACGAAAGCCGACCGGATCGACGCCCTCGACGCGTTCCTGGTGCCCGACGCCGAGCCCCACCTCCGCGCACTGCCCGGCGGTGTGGCATGAGCCTCACACAGAACGAGATCGTCGGCGTGCTCAAGGTCGCCACGGCCTACGACGGCCGCCAGCGCGGCGAGGCCGATGTCATGGCCTGGATGGACTCCGCAGCCCGCGCAGGGTGGACCTACACCGAAGCGCTCGAAGCCGTGAAGGAGCACTTCGCGTTCGATGGCAGCTGGATCGGCCCGGCGGTGGTCACCAAGCGCATCCACGCCGCGCGTGAGTCCGCCGAGCGTGCCCGGCTGGCTGAACTCGGTGCGGCCAAGCGCGCCGAACTCGAATCCGGTGGCGACGCGACCGCCGACCCCGAGCGCGCGCACCGGTTCTTCGAGGCGATCGCCGACCGGTTCGGCTGGCAGCACAAGCCCAAAGCCGCCGCCCCGGCGCTCGCCGTCGCCTGCCCACACTGCCAGGCCGCCCCCGGCCGCCCCTGCGCCCGCGTCATCCGCCGCGGCCACCGCGAAGGCGAATTCGTGCCCCTGTCCAACGTCCACGACTCCCGCGTGGCCGCCTCCAAGAACGGAGCCCACTGACCATGTCCCTTCCCAAGATCAACGGCGAGGTTGCCCGGTTGTGGGCTGAACCGGAACTGCGCTGGACCCCGTCCGGCAAGGCGGTGGTGACGGTGCCGCTGGTGTTCACCAAGCGCAAACGCACCGACGCCGGGGAATGGGAAGACGCCGGAACCATGTTCGTCCGCGCCCAAGCGTGGGAACAGTTCGCCGAGAACATCAGCGAGTCCCTGGCCAAAGGCGACGAGGTCGTGGTCACCGGCGAGCTGTCCGTGCGCGACTACGAACGCCAGGACGGCAGCAAAGGCCAGAGCCTCGAACTCACCCTGTACGCGATCGGCCCGAACCTCAAACGCCACATGGCCAAAACACTGCGCATCGACCGCCAAGACGCCCCTGCGTCGGCGAACTCGCCTGACCCATGGGGCAGCGCCCCGCCGTCCAACTCCAACGGTTTCAGCGACGAACCGCCGTTCTGATCCGGCTTCCCCGCTGACCGGACGAGCCCGAAACGCGCGCACGCGCGAGACCCGAAAGGCCACGATGACTGCGCCGACCACGTACCGGCTCGTGCTGCCGTACCTCCGGCCGCCGTTGACCGCGAACCAGCGCCAGCACTGGGCCCGGAAAGCCAAGCTGACCCGCGCTGTCCGGCACACCACGGCGACCCTCGCCCGCGCCGAGCGCATTCCCCCGCTCGGACGTTGCACGGTCAGTCTGGTGTGGACCGTCACCAACCGACGCCGCCGCGACGCCGACAACCTCGTGCCCACGCTCAAGGCATGCGCCGACGGCCTCGTCGACGCCGAGATCGTCGCCGACGACGTACCTGAGCTGATGACCAAGCAGATGCCCGAGATCGTGCTTGGCGAGCGCGTCGGCCTGGTGCTCATTGTCGAACCGCTCGCCCTGGAGGTGCCCGCGTGACCACCATTCCGCCGCAGCTCGACAAACGCCGTCTGGCCGCAGGCGTCGTCAAAGCCAACACCCCCAGCGAACGCCGCCGCGCCACCCTCTACGTTGCCGGACGCGCCCGCGACGCCACAGACCTCGCCCAGGTCCTCGACGCGCTCGGCCTCACCCCAGCCGACACCCGACAGGAGGTCCCCGCGTGAACGCCACCGACACCCAGCCGTGCACGATCGGCCGCTGCCAGCGTGCCGCCGAGCTCGGGCGCTACACCTGCCCGCAGTGCGCCGAGCTGATGCGCCGGTGGCTGTGCGAGATCGAGGAGTACACCGCAGCCCTCAACCCACGACCGTCACGCGGTGGCAACACCGGTCGCTGCTCACCCGGTTACGGTTCTCGGCCACCGGCCCGGCTCGACGTGATCGCCGCCCTCGACCCGCGTTCGGTGCCGCATGCTGTCGGCCCCGACGACATCGACGGCGATGTGTGGTCGATCCTCGGCACGCTGGCCGGTATCGCCAAATGGGTCGCCGACGAGCGCCGCAGACTCGGTGAACCGCCGGAACCGTCGCGGACACCCACCATCGCCGGTGAGGTGCGCTATCTGCTGGGCCGCATCGACTGGTGCACCCGACAGCCCTGGGTGGACGACCTCGCCGCGGACCTGCGCGGCCTTCACCGCCAGGTGGTGGGTCTTGCTGGGAACTCCACGCAGCCGTTGGCTCCTTGCCTGGACTGCGGGGGACCGCTGTGGCCGAGGGGTAACGCCGAGGTGCTGGGGGTGCGATGCGGAGTGTGCGGGGCCACGTTCGATGGTCTTGAGCTGCTGCGGCTGGGCGCAGCCTTCGCCGACAGGGGAGCGGCATGAGCGTTGAAGCGATGACGATCGCTTTGTTCGTCGGATCGGTTGTTCTGCTGTGTGTTTCGGTGTATCTCGCATGGCGTACTCGGCGGGTCTACAAGGAAGCTCGGGAGGTCATGCGTCAAGCCGAAGACGTGCTGACCACCACGGAGAAGGACCTCGAACGCGTCAAGCAGGTTCACACCGACCAGCAGTTCTGGGAGATTGCCGCTCGCGAGGACATGCCGTGAACCGCGTTCCCGCGCAGCTGGCGTTGTTGGCGTTGCGCTACAGCGGCCACGCGGTGACCGGCTCGGCGTTGCGCAACTGGGTGCACCGTGGCCACATCCGGCGCTACCACGATGGTTATGACCTTGCCGAGATCGTCGCGTATCTCGACCGACGAAAAACCAGACACGGCACGCTGACGGCTGCTTGATCGTTGTCCCAGGTCAGGTGTAGTGTGCCGCTTTGAGGCGGTACTCCCTACCCAAAAGCAGGTTGAGACGCCGGTTCGAGGCCCCCGACGATCACACCGATCGCGGGGGCCTCGTGCTTCTTAGACCGGCCTTCAGCGGGTAGGAGTGTGTCTACTTGCAGTCCTTTTCCGCCAGCCAGCATGGCTAAACTTGCATCATGGCGGCACGAATCTGTTGGCGATGTGGTACCAAAGCCCACCACACGATGCGCGGTGATCCGATCTGCACATCACGCGACGGCTACTTATGGTCAGCGTCTTTCCAGTGCGATGAATGCCTCGCTGTGAGCACCGGGACCGTCACGTGGGCGGTATCAAGCGTAGTCGAGGCCAGACGCAGATTCGACGAGCCTGGAGCCGAAACAAGTTGGCAACCACAGCAGGCGTTAGGACGCTACTATCCCTATGTGCCCGCTCACATCGCGGAAGCCGCATCCGAGGCGCACGAATGCCACAGCATCGGCGCCAATCGGGCCGCCATCCTAATGGCGCGATCCGTTCTGGAAGCCACCGCGAAGGACTGCGGTGCTACAAAGGGCAACTTGCAGGACAAGATCGACACTCTACACGTGAACGAGAAGATCGGGCGCTTCGTGCGCGAGCAAGCCCACGAGATTCGATACTTCGGAAACGACATGGCCCACGGCGATTTCGTTGTCCCCGTCACAGAGGAAGAGGCCAGCGAAATCCTTGGCCTGATGGCGGTTGTCCTCAACGAAGTGTATGAAGCTCCCGCAAAGCTAGAGGAGCTGCGACAGGCACGCCTTGCACGTAAGGAAGCAGTGCAAGGTGAAAACTGAGCGTTCAGGCGTGGTCTTGAATGAAGCCCACCCCGACCACCGTCTCGGATCGGGCTCGCGTCTGAGAACTTCGCGCAGGGCAAGACCCGCAACCGCATCGCATGAGCCTTGGCTTTTGCAGGCTAAGAGAGGGGAATGGTCTTGAGCTGATCGATAGCGTCTGAAGCTGTCAGGACGTACAGCGCGGCACGTGCGGGAGTTACTTCCCCTGTACCGTGTACCACTTCATTGCGGAGATGACGCAGATTATGAAGTGTGCTGGCAAGTTGAAAACCAATTAGCTCTTCCGACTGAGCCGTCTGGATTGCCTTGGCCATGGTCCACGACCACCCGCCACGTGGTTGAATTCCCTTCTCTCTCAGGAGCTCCGATAGCTCGTGTTCGAGATTCTTCGACGTCTTGATGACCGCTGCCTCGGGGGCTTTCGACGCAAACTCCAGAACTTCCTGCAGCTGGGGATCCGTGACTTGGCTGTCAGCGCCCGGTTTACGCTCACCGTCGGTGCTGCTGGCAGCCTCATGCTGGGCTTGGTCGAGCTTCTCCCACTCCGCTTCGGCCGGGCCAAGCTTGAGCCGCTGCAACCGCCGACCGCCCACGGTTCCTGAAACGAGACTTCCGATCGGCTTCCTGAACAGAAATAGCCCCACAACGGTGGCTAGCGGCCACGCCAACGAGTTGGCGAGGTTCGCGACGAACTGAAGAACAGACACGCTAGGTGATCGTAGTGTCACTCGATCCAGTGCGGGGGCGTTTGGAAGATCGGACCGCGCGACTCGGTGGCCGGAAGGTCGCGATTGGCCACGCGTTCCGGCGGGCCGTCCGACTGTCTATCGGAGGACGAGCGCGGGCTGTTAGGAGTCCTCTTGGCGAGAGGATTGCAGTGGCTCCGTCGGGTATGAGCGGTCACCGTTGGCGGAAGCTTGTTGCGAGTTTGCGGAAGCCGGGCGCGGTGTGCTGGATCTGCGGGCATGGCATCGACATCAGGTTGAAGTTTCCGGATCCGGGGAGCTTCACGGTGCACCACCGGGTACCGCGATCCAAGGGTGGCGATGTGCTGGATCCGGCCAACGCTGTGCCTGCGCACCTGAGGTGCAACTCCAGTCTTGGCAATAGGCCGCTGGTTCGACGTCGCAGAACCTCGCGGCGCTGGTAGCCACACTCGCACCGCCCCTGCCCGGCATGGCGGTCGGCGCACAGTCCTGAGCACGACAGCTCGCAGTACATCACCACTACACACACCTACCTGTGATGGCCAGAGCGAACTGTCGATGTGCTCACCAGGTGGCACGCCACCCAGGCCAGCGGTCAGCCCAACGCCACCGACGTGCTCGATGCCTCGATCACTGGTCAGCGATCACTCACGCAGTCGATTGCGATTCACGCTTCGATCATCAGCAGCGATGACCGTCGGGCGCCGGTGGGTGGCCGGGGTGGGTAGGGGGCGGGGGTGGTGCGTGTGAGCTGGGGGTAGGTGACCCCGCTGCCTTCGTCTCCCTTTCTCCCCCCGCGCGAATTCTTGGAGGGGTGATGGCTGAGTCGGCTGCGGAGAGGCAGCGTCGCTATCGCCGTCACAAGGCTGGTGACCACGGGCTTTGCATTCCTGGGCGGTGTGCGGCGGTGACTCCGACCGTGACGCGTAACGCCGAGCCCGAAGGCGTGACGCTCGGCCCGTCGGGGCAGCGGTTGTGGGCGGCGATGACCGAGGGCGGGCAGCTTGCGCCGATGCAGGCGGTGCTGCTGCTGGAGGCGTGCCGGATCGCTGACCGGCTGGACAAGCTCGACGCCCAGTTGCGCGGCGAGGACTGGCTGCGGTTCGAAGCGAGCGAGGACGGGCCCGAGGTCACAGTGATCGTCGACCGCGCGCTGTCCGAGGCACGCCAGCAGGCCACCGCGCTCAAGCAGATCGTCGCCGAACTTCGCCAGACCACGAGCCGCGGCAAGCAGAAACCGGCCGCTGACGCGAAGGGGGCGGGCATTGCTGATCTCACCGCCCGGATCGCTGCACGGCGCGCGTCGCCCTCGGCTTGAGGTCGCGCCGCCGTACTCCTACAGCCTGGGTCAGGAGGCGATCGAGCTGGCCCGGCGTGCGGGTCTGGTCCTGGATTTCTGGCAGCAGCAGGCGTTGGACTTGATGCTGGCTGTTCGGGAGGACGGCCGGTGGGCGTGTTTCGAGTACGCGGAGATCGTGGCTCGGCAGAACGGTAAGGGCAGTCTTCTGGAGGCTCGCGCCCTGGCCGGTCTGTTCCTGCTCGGTGAGCGGTTGATCATGTGGTCGGCGCACGAGTACAAGACCGCGATGGAGGGCTTCCGCCGTTTCCGGGACCTGTTGAAGAACCTGGGAGAGTCGGTCAACGACAACCTGATCGACGTCGGCGGGGTGCTGGTCAAGGTCTCGAACACCAACGGTGAGGAGTCGTTCGAGCGGCTGGATACGGGGCAGCGGGTCAAGTTCATCGCCCGCAGCAAGGGTTCCGGCCGCGGGTTTAGCGGTGACGTGAACTTTATCGACGAGGCGTTCGCGTACACGCCGGATCAGCATGCGGCGTTGATGCCGACGATGTCGGCTCGGCCGAATCCGCAGATCATCTACACCTCGTCGCCGCCGCTGACGGGCGACACCGGCGAAACCCTGTACGCGCTGCGGGAACGCGCCGAAGCGGGCGGCGATGACTCGCTGGGCTTTCGGGATTGGGGCGCGGCGGGCGACCTCGACCACCTCGACGGACTCAACCTCGACGACCGCGAGCTGTGGGCGGCGACGAATCCCGCGCTTGGGGTGCGTATCACTGAAGAAACCATCGCCCGCGAACGCCGATCGATGACCGCCCTCGACTTCGCCCGCGAACGCCTCGGCGTGTGGCCGCACAAGATCGCAGGTGGCGGCGCGATCGACGTCAAGCAGTTCGCGAAGCTCACCGACCCGGACTCGCAGGCCGGTGCCGACGTCGTGTTCGCCGTCGAGGTGGCCTACGACCGCAGCTCGTCGACCATCGCCGCATGGTCAGTACGCGCCGACGAGCTCGGCCACGCCGAGATCATCGACCAACGGCCGGGAACCGACTGGGTCGTCAAGCGGCTGGTGGAGCTACGGGACCGGTGGAATCCGGTGGCCTTCGGTCTCGACGGCAAAGGTCCGGCGCTGTCGCTGGCCTTCGACCTCGAAGCCGCGGGCATCAAACGCTCGGAAGACCCCGAGAAACCGGTGCGCGGTGACCTGGTGGTGTTGTCGTTGCCGGAGATGGCGGCGGCGTGCGGGCAGCTGCTCGACGCGATCACCCAGGAGTCCTTCCGGCATCTCGACGACCCGGACCTGAATGCGGCTGTGGCGGGCGCGAAAACCCGCCCAGTGGGGGATGTCGAGGTCTGGGGACGCCGCAACGCCGCCGCCGAGATCAGCCCGCTGACGGCCGTGACGGTGGCGCGGCGGGTGTATGTGACCCGGATCGATGCGATCAACAAGCCCCAGCGGAAACCGCTGGCGGCATGGGCATGACGGGAGGGCCGATGGGCAAGACCGAACTCGCTCTTCTCGTTGTGCTGCTGGTGGCGTGCGGGCTGGTCGTCACCGGTGTGGCGATGTTGGCGGTCCCGGCGGCGTTCATCCTCGCTGGGCTGCTCACTGCGGCGTTGGGGTTTTTCTTCCTGGCTGAGGTGCGCTGATGAGGCTGTCGCAGCGGTTCACCCGTGGTCGCAAGAGTTGGTCCGAACCGCCGTTCTGGTCGTTGGACCGGTTGCCGATGCTGGGTTCGGCGGGTGTGCTGCCGGACCGGGAGCAGGTCGGGAACAACTTCCTCGGCTACGTGCAGGGCGCCTACAAGTCCAACGGGATCGTGTTCGCCTGCATCCTCGCCCGGCAGTTGGTGTTCTCCGAGGCCCGGTTCCAGTGGCAACACATGGAGTCCGGCCGTCCCGGTGATCTGTTCGGCGACGCTGCTGATCTGGCACTGCTGCAAGCCCCGTGGCCGGGAGCCACGACGGGAGATCTGCTGGCGTGGATGGAAGCGGACGTCAGCCTGGCGGGGAACTTCTACGCCACCACCGCCGACGACAACGGCCGCTACGGCAGGGCGGCGACCGGGCCGGGTCGGCGGATCGTTCGGATGCGTCCGGACTGGGTGACGATCGTGCTGGACTCACGTTCGCATGATCCGTATGCGCTGGATACCAGGATCGTCGGTTACATCTACGAGCCGCCCAGCACTGTCGGCAGGTCGGAGCCGGTGACGCTGCTGGCCGATGAGGTGTGCCATTACAGCCCGATTCCGGATCCGGAGGCGCGGTTTCGGGGGATGTCGTGGTTGACGCCGGTGTTGCGGGAGATCGAGGCGGACAAGGCCACCACCCGCCACAAGCAGAAGTTTTTCGAGAACGGTGCGACGCCGCAGGTGATCGTCAGTCTCGATGTCGACGATGAGGACGCGTTCTCCAAGTTCGTGGAGATGTTCCGCCGCAACCACCGGGGCCCGGACAAGGCCGGGGAAACCCTGTTCTTGGCCAACGGCGCGGACGCCAAAGTCGTCGGCGCGGACCTGAAGCAGTTGGACTTCAAGAACACCCAGGGCGCCGGGGAAACCCGCATCGCGGCGGCGGCCAGTGTGCCGCCGGTGATCGCGGGGTTCTCCGAAGGCTTGCAGGCCGCCACGTATTCCAACTACGGGCAGGCTCGTCGCAGGTTCGCGGACGGCACGATCTATCCGCTGTGGCGGTCGGCCGCGGGCAGCTTGCAGACACTGCTGCCGCCGCCGGAGGGTGCGCGGCTGTGGTTCGACGCCTCCGATGTGGCGTTCCTGCGCGAGGACCGCAAGGACGTCGCTGAGATCCAGCAGGCCCAGGCCATGACGATCCGGCAGCTCGTCGACGCCGGGTACGACGCGGCGAGCGTGGTCGCTGCGGTGAAGGCCGAGGACTTCAGCCTGCTGCGGCACACCGGTCTGTTCTCCGTGCAGCTGCAACCGCCCGGCACCGCACAGGGCACCGCCGAGCAGGACGCCCCCGAGCAGGGCACCCCCGGATTTGAACAGGAGGCGACGTGATGGACACCAAGCGCCTGCACGTCGAGGTGAAGGACGCCGACGACCGGGGCGAGGTGACCGCCGTGTTCTCGACGTTCAACGTCAAGGATTCCGACCAGGACGTCACCCTGCCCAGTGCCTTTCAGGATGGCGCTCCGGCGTTGATCTCCGCCTACGGACACACCTCGTGGACGGGGCTGCTGCCCGTCGGCAAAGGCACGATCACCACGACCTCGACCGAGGCCGTGTTCCAGGGGCAATTCTTCATGGACACCCAGCACGGCGCGGATACGTTCCGCACCGTCAAGCACACTGGCGAGTTGCAGGAGTGGTCCTACGGCTACGACCCGGTCGAGTTCTCCTACGGAGACCACGAGGGCGAACGCGTCCGGTTCCTCAAGCAGGTCAAGGTGCATGAGGTGTCCCCGGTGATGCTCGGTGCCGGTGTGGGTACCCGCACGCTCGCGGCGAAATCCGCCGCAGGCATGAAGTTTTCCGACGAGGCGCACGCGGTCATGGCCGCGGTGAGCGCGCTCGCGGATCGAGCCGCGGACGTCTTGGCGAAGCGGCAGCACAAGGGCAAGGGGCTGGGCGCCGAATCCACGGCGCTGCTGGGCACCGTTGAGGCCGAGTTGAAGCGGCTCGGTGAACTGCTGGCCACCGAACCCGAACCCGATGTGGCAGTCGACGCGCGCCGCGAGTTCCTGCGGTTCCTGCGCGCCACACGGGGCTGACCGACCAAACCCATTCGTCCCAAGGAGGACACCGTGGCATTTCCCGCGTTGAAGGAGGCGGAAGACCGCCTTGCGGCCAAGCAGACCGAGCTGGCCACGATCTTCGCCGAGGCAGGCGACGAGCTGAATATGGACAACGTCAAGTCCATCGATGGCGACTCGCAGGCCAAGGTCGACTACATCCGCACGCTCAACGAAGAGCTCGACGGGCTCGGGAAGAAGCGCGACGACCTGCTGGTGGTCGCCAAGGCCGCTGAGCGGGCCCGCCAGGTCTCGGAGCAGAGCGAGACCGGCGCCGAGACCGGCGAGCGTAAGGGCCGCCCGGTTGAACGGACGTCGGTGGGTGAGCTGTTCACCGCGTCGCAGGCGTACAAGGGCAAGAAGGGTTCGACAGGTCCCGAGGCGCACCTCGACATCGAGCTGAAGACCCTTTTCCAGACGACCGCGGGGTGGGCGCCGGAAACCACCCGCACCGGCCGCGTGGTGGATTTCGCCACCCGTCCGATTCAGGTCACCGACCTGATCCCGCAGACCACCACCGGGCAGGCCGCCGTGGTCTACATGGAAGAGACCACGTTCACCAACACCGCGGCGGAAACCGCCGAGGGCGGCGCCTACCCCGAGGCGGCGCTGGCGCTGACCGAGCAGTCCAGCCCGGTCCGCAAGATCGCCGTATTCCTCCCGGTCACGGATGAGCAGTTGGAGGACGAGCAGCAGGCGTCCGGTTACATCAACAACCGGCTGCCGTTCATGCTGCGCCAGCGTCTGGATTCGCAGATCCTCGTCGGCAACGGCACCGCACCGAACCTCCGCGGCATCCTCAACGTGGCCGGGATCCAGACCCAGGCCAAAGGCACCGACCCCACGCCGGACGCCGTGTACAAGGCCATCGTCAAGACCCGCGTGACCGGCCGGGCGATGCCCAACGCGGTGATCATGCACCCCAACGACTGGCAGGACGTCCGCCTGCTGCGCACCAGCGACGGCGTCTACATCTGGGGCTCGCCCTCGGAAGCCGGACCCGCTCGCATCTGGGGTCTGCCGGTCGCCGAGGCCGACGCCATCACCGAGAACACCGCGCTGGTCGGCGACTTCGCCAACTTCAGCGAACTGTCGGTGCGGCGCGGCATCGACGTGCAGGTGTCCAACTCGCACGCCGACTACTTCGTCAACGGCAAGCAAGCGGTGCGCGCGGACCTGCGCACCGCGCTGGTCATCTACCGCCCGGCCGCGTTCTGCACCGTCACCGGCATCTGAACCATCCACATCGGGCAGGCGTCCGAAGTGGACGCCTGCCCGTGACAAATGGGAGGAGTCCCACATGGCCACGATTCGAGGCGGCAAGGTCATCGAGGGCAGCGGGCTCGGGTCTCCGCTGCTGAACGCGGGCGCGCCCACGTCAGGCGCCGGGGGCACGTACGCGGGTACCGCGGTGGTGGGGTCGCTGCTGATCGACACCGCCAACGGTGCGCTCTACATCTGCACCAACGCGACAGTGGGCGCGTCGTTCGCGTGGACGCAGCTGGCCCCGGCGGGTGCCTGATGGCGCTGGAGATCAACGCCCAGCACACCGGCGTGTTGGTCGAGGTCGACGCCAAGCTGTGGCTCACCGCCGACCGCGACCGCCTGGTGCCCGACGGACATCCGGATGCGGCGTTTCTGTACTGCACGCCCGGCATGCAGGTCCCGCGCGACGAGGCCGAACGCTACGGCCTGCTCGGCGGCACGCCGACCGCCGAGCCCGAAGCCGAGGCAGACCTCGAACCCGAGGGCAAGGCAGTGCAGGCCCCGCCGAACAAAGCCCGCAGCTCGCGACGCAAGTAGGCCGGAGGTGAGCACGTGGAGACTCTGGACGTGCTGACTCGCCGAGGCGAAAGCCGCGCTGAACATCGGTGCCACCGTCGCGCAGGACGGCGAGCTGGCGGGATTCATCACGGCCGTGTCGCAACGGCTGGACCGGCTTGTGGGGCCCGTTGTCGTGCGCACCGTCACCGAGGAGGCGCACGACGGCGGGCACTCTGAGGTGTTCCTGGAGCTCTTCCCCGTTCGCTCGATCACAGCGGTGGTTGAGTTTGCCGACGGCACCGCGGTGCCGCTGGCGGCCGAGACGCACACGGACCGGCCCGCGGCGGCGTACCTGGCGGGTCGGTACAAGCCGGACCGGTCCCTGATGTCGCAACGGTTGTGGCGCCGCAGCGGTGGCGCCGACGCGGTGTTCGCGGCGGGCCGCAGCAACATCGTCGTGTCGTACGAGGCGGGCCGGTTCGACAGCACCGACGACGTAGCCCAGAAGTACAAGAACGCGGCAGAGCTGATCCTGATCAACTTGTGGCGATCGCAGCAGGACAGCGTCGGCGCGGTCAGCGAATACGACGTGCCCGCATCGAGCTTCCCCGCCTTCGCGGTACCGCGCGCAGCACGGGACATGCTCCTCGGCGAGATTCAGGAATCGCGGGTGATGCTGGCATGAGCATCGGAACCACCCTGCCCACCGTCAAACGGGCACTCGTCGACGCCCTGTCAGCGCGGCCCGGCTTGGCTGGTGTGCAGGTCGTCTACGAACTGCCGCAGCGCGGGCTGCTCACCGAGGCGATCTGGTTCGGTGAGGACACCGAAACCGAGAACACCATCCCCGTCATGCGCGCCGGAACCAAGAAGGTGGACGAGACCTACGCGCTGCCGCTGGTGGTGCAGGTGCTCATCACCGACGGCCGCGACGCCGAAACCGCCGACCAGCGCGCCGCCACGCTGCTCGGCCAGGTTCAGCAGTGCCTCGCCGAGAACCCCCGCCTGACACCCGAAATCCAGTGGGCCGAGCTGGGCGGCTGGTCGCACCGCGTCGGCCCCATCGGCGACGGCAGCTCACGCGGTAGCCGGTTCGACGCGCTGGTGCGCGTGCAGGCCCGCCTGTTCCCGTAACCCGTTCCCGTATCAAGGAGAAGAAGACCCGTGCGCATCGTCTACACGGGCCCGTTCGAAGCTATCGACGTGCCGTCGCTCGGGCTCACCGCCCGGCGCGACGTACCGATCGAGGCCCCGGACGAGGCCGCCGCGCGCCTGCTGGAACAGGCCACGATCTGGGCCGAGGCCAAGCCACCGAAGCCCACCACCAAGACCAGCAAGGAGGGCGAGTAATGGCCATCCCGAGCGGGCTCGACGCCCAGCTGATGACCGGAGAAGAGAGCACCTACGGCACCGCCGTGACCGTGGATCGCGGCTACGAGTTCCGGTCTGAGGCGCTGTCGCTGGAGGCCCAGCGCATCGAGTCCTCGGCGATCCGGCCCGGCAAACGCGTCCTGCGCTCCAACCGGTGGTTCCAGGGGCAGCGGTCGGTCGGCGGTGAGATCACGATGGAACTCGGCACGGTGTCGTTCGGCCGCTGGTTCAAGCACTGCTTCGGCACCGTGACCACCGCACAGCCCGACGCCACCAACGCTCCGACGGTCTACCAGCACACCTTCACACCCGGCCCACTACCGCCCGGCCTGACCGTGCAGGTGGGCCGCCCGGACACCGCGGGCACGGTGCACCCCTTCACCTACACCGGCTGCAAGATCGCATCGTGGACGCTGTCGAGCGCCATCGGCGAGATCGTCACCTTCGCCCCCACGATCCTCGGCCGCGACGAAACCACCGCCACCGAGCTCGCCACGGCCAGTTACCCGGCGAACCTGTCGCTGCTGACGTTCGTCGAGGGCTCGCTGACGCTCGGCGGCAGTGTGTATGAGATGCGGTCGGTCAGCCTGCAGGGCACCAACGGCATCGCTGATGATCGCTACGTCCACGGTTCCCGGCTGCGCAACGAGCCACTGGAGATCGGCTCCGAAGGTTCGCAGGCCCGGGTGTATTCCGGGACGATCGAGGGCGAGTTCACCAACCTCGCGGCCTACAACCGGTTCGTCAACGGCGACGAGGCCGAGATGGTGCTGTTGTTCGCCGGAGCGAATATCGCCAGCACCTACGACTTCGAGGTGCGGATCACCGCGAACGTCAGGTTTGACGGGACCACGCCGAACGTGCCGGATGCCAACATCGTCATGCAGACGTTGCCGATCAAGGCCATCGACAATGGCACCACGTCGATTCGGTTGGAGTATCAGACCACCGACGCGACGGTGTGATCGATGCCTGCGCGCATTGAGATCCGGGGTACTCAGGATTTCCGGCGTGCGGCGGCGGAGGTGAAAGCTGCGGGTGATGGGCGGTTGCGTCGGGAGATGGGCCGCCAGATGCGGACCGCCGCGCAACCGGCCGTTGATGCCGCGCAGAGCAACGTGCGCTCGGTCGCGTCGGCTGCGACTCGTGGCGGGGGTGGGCAGGCTCGGCGTGAATTCGCCTTGTCCCGTACCCGTTCTCGTACCGAGCGCGCCCGCCGCCAGGCGTACGAGGGCCGCGGGCTACGGGCCACGATTGCGCGTGCGGTGCGGGTGCAGATGTCCACCGGTGGCCGGTCGGCGTCGGTGCGCATCCGCACGCAAACCCGCTTCCTCCCCGAAGACCAACGCACGCTGCCCTCGCACCTGAACGACGGCCGGTGGCGGCACCCCGTGTTCGGCAACCGCGACCGCTGGGTGATGCAGACCGCGCGTCCGGCTGGGTGGTTCGAGTCCGCCATGCGCCGCCACGGCCCGAGGGGCCGGGACGGCGCGGTGAAAGCCGTCAACGACATCATCACCAAACTTGCGAAATGAGGTAACCGTGCCGCGTGCCGAGTTCGAGTTCCGTGTGGGCGAGTCCAGGTGGGTGCTGGATTTCGCCGATATCACCATGTCCGAGTCCGTCCAGCTGGAAAAGCTGACCGGCCGCGACATCCCCGGCATCACGTTCCCGCGGCTGGCCGCGCTGTTCACCGCGCAGTCCGCGTTGGCGCGGCGCGCGTTCTTCTGGCTGGCGCGGGTGAAGTCCGGCGAGACCGTCGATTACGACTCGCCGGTGCTCGACGTCAAGTGGTCCGAACTGATCGTGAACTACCTCGGCGAGGACGCCGACGAGCAGACCGCGGCGACGCCGGACCCTACCCAGGAGACGCCCCGGACAGCGTCTCCTACCGCGAGCAGCTGACCCGCTACAAGCCCTGGTTCCTGCACCTCTGGCACATGCACCCCGCCGACGTCGGCCGGTTGACCGTTGACGACTTCTGGATGTGCGCCGGGCTGGTCGAGGAACACAAACGCGCCCGCAGTGAGGCGCCACCGATGCCAAGGGGGCGATGATGGCAGGCAGCACCCGCGACCTGGTGTTCACCGTTCTGGGCATCGACCGGGCGTCGAAGACGTTCGACAAGGTCGGCGACTCGATCGACCGCATGGGCAACCGCGCCACGGTCGCGCTCGCAGGGGTGACCGCCGGTTCGGCTGCTGCGTCGGCCGGTGTCGCCGCAGCCGTCGGCGCCCTACCGCTGGCGTTCATCGGACTCGGCGCCGTCGCGCTGCGCGAGAACACCGCGGTGCGCGGCAGTTTCGAGGACCTGTCCGAAACCGTCCGCACGGGACTGACGGCCGACGCGGCGCCGCTGGAAGCGGCATTCGTCGGCGCGGCCGAGGACATGGGCGTGGCCTACGAGGAACTGCGCCCGTTGATGCGGGACGCCTTCGCCGCCTCCGTGCCCTACGTCGACACCCTGACCCAAGGCGTGATCGGCTTCGCCCGCAATGCCATGCCCGGCATGGTCACCTCGGTCGAGCGCGCCGGGCCGGTCGTCGATGCGCTGGCGTTGACGATGGAAGACGCCGGAGTCGGAGTCGGCGACTTCTTCGAGATCGTCTCGACCGGCTCGGAGGACGCCGGGGTCGGTATCGAGCACTTGGGGCAGCTGGTGCGCGGCGTGCTGCCGGGTATCGGCGGCACGCTGGTCGGTCTCACCGGGGTCTGGGCCGAACACGGTGACGAGGTCGCCGACGTCGTGACCCGCATCATCGGCGTGATCAACGACCTCTCCGGCGGTGCGCTGCCGGTCATGTCCTCCGCGGTCGGTGTCGCCCTCGACGTGCTCTCCGGCGTGCTCAACGTGATCGAGCCGCTGTCGGGCGCGCTCGGGCCGTTGATCGGGCTGTGGCTGTCGCTGGCGACCGCGATGCGCGGTATCCGCGCCGTCCGGGAAGTCGTCGCCGGGGCCGCCACGTCGATGATCCAGTTCAACGACAACGCGCGCCGCGCCGCCGGAGGCGGAAACATTCTGGCGACCGCCGGGCGCGGCATGCTCGGTGTCCTCGGCGGCCCGTTCGGCGCCGCGTTGGCCGCCGCATCGGTCGGACTCGCCCTGTTCGGGTCGGCCAGCCAAAGCGCTGAAGGCGACCAGCGGTCGCTGTCGTCGGCGCTACGGGATTCTGCCGGGGCGTTTGATGCCAACGCGCGGTCGGCGTTGATGCAGTCCGAGCAGTACCAGGACATCGCCGACTCCGTGGAAGCCGCCGGGCTCTCGCACGAGGAGTACATCAACGCCCTGATCTCCGGTGGTCCCGCGCTGGACAACCTCAAGGCACGGTTACAGCAGCAAGTGCAGACCGCGTTCGAGGCGCAGGGCTCGTTCACCGGCGTGACCGGGTCGCTGCGGGGCCAGGCCGACGCCTCGACTGCGCTGCTGCTGGCCACCGACGGTCTGCGCGGCACGGTCGTGGGCGCGATCGATGATCAGCGGCAGTACAACGACGCGGTGTTCGGCGCCGGATCGGCCATGACTCAAACGATCCCCGGCACCGACTCGCTGCGCGAGGCCATCACCACGCTCGGGGATTCCACTGCGGACACCGCGGATCGGGTGGATGCGCTGAATACGGCGTGGCAACAGCTGTTCGGGATCCAGATCAGCATGGACGAGGCCACCGCCGGGTTCGAGGAAGGGCTCGACACTCTGCGGGAATCCCTCGATGGTGTGCGGGGCGGTACCGCGAACTGGCAGGCCGCGCTGTTCTCGGCCGACGGGCAGATCAACCTCACTACCGAAGAGGGCCGGGAGCTGCACGACAACCTGGTCCAGCAGGGCGAGCAGTACCGGACGCTGGCGCAAACCGCCTACGACACCGCGCTACGCCAAGGCCAGTCACAGCAGCAGGCCACCGCCACGGCGGTCGCGGCAACCGAGCAGCGCCGTGCGCAGTTCATCGCCGAGGCGCAGCAGATGGGGTTCACCGCCGACCAGGCCCAACGGCTGGCTGACCGGTATTTCGGGATCCCCCGCGACGTGTCCACGCTGATCACGACTCCGGGCGCGTGGGAGGCAATGCGGGCTGCCGACGGCGTGCGCGACGCGGTGAACAACATCCCCCGAAACCGAGTCATCGACATCATCTTTCGGTCGTCCGGGTCGGGCCAGTCCAACCCCGGTTCGGGTATCCCGCTGCCGTTTCGGGCCCACGGCGGCCCGATCGCCTCACAACGCCCAGTGCTCGTCGGCGAACAGGGCCCCGAGCTTCTGGTCCCGTCCGGGCCGGGGCGGGTGCTGCCAGCACACGAGACACGGCGGCTGTTGGCGCAGTCCGGTCCGTCCCGTGAACCGCAGTCGCGTGCCACGGTCAACATCGGCACGTTCGTGGCCCAGCCCAACCAGTCGCCATACGACATCGCCGCCGATCTCGACTGGTTCGCCCGTGGAGGTGGGTAAATGGCCGCTGGCGACCTGATCACCACCGACGGACAAATCGAATGGCGCGGCGCGCTGCTGGGCGTCGACACCGCGTACGGCCTGGTGCAGCTGGAAGGCTGGCAAGACCTACCCGACATGCGTGATGGTGACGCCGAGTTGGACAACCAGCACGGCTACCAGCCTGGGAAGCTGCTGGCTGATCGGCGGATCGTCACGTTGTCGTTCGAGCTGGGGGAACGATCCGAAGCGGACTTTCGGGCCGCCGAGCTCGAACTCCGGCGCATCACCGCACCGGACGAAAATCCCGCCGAGGAACCCCTCGTGGTGCAGTGGCAGGGCATCAAGGCGATGGTCATGGCCCGCTGCACCGGCAGGTTGATCCCGACCCCGGTGGAGTACTTCTACGGGCTCACCCGCGGCACGATCCAATGGCGCGCCACCAACCCCCGGTTGTTGCACCTCCCGCAGCAATCGTCCACTACGTCGCCACCGGCTGCCGGTGGCGGCGGCCTGATGTGGCCGCTTCAGTGGCCGTTGGCGTGGGGTGCGGCGCAATCCGGCGGCGAGATCGTGCTCACCAATACCGGCAATGCCCACGCCCAACCGGTCTGGCGCATCACCGGGTCCTGCACGCGGCCGGTGGTCCGCAACGCCGACACCGGAGACCAACTGGCGTTCGACGACACGTTCACGCTGCCCGCCGGGCAAACGGTCGTGCTGACCACCCAGGACAAGTCCGTGCTGCTGACCACCGGTGTCAGCCGTAGCAACCGGTTGGCCCGGCGGCAGTGGTTCACCCTGCCGCCCGGCCCGACGCGGATCCGGTTCGAGACCAGCGACGGCGGCGGCCAACTCGAATGCCATTACCACCACACGAGTTTCTGAGATCGGAGCATCATGGCTGAGCGCCATTCGTGGGCCGTGCAACAGATTGACGACCTCGGGCAGCAGACCGTCGAAGACGGCCGGATCACCGTCGCCGCGCTCGCCACGCCAGACGGGCAGATCACCTCCCGCACCGGACTGTTGCCCGCAGCTGCCGCACCGGGTGCGGTGACCGCCACCAACCCGACCCCGGACGGGTTCGTGCACGTCGCCCCATTCCGCGCAGTACTGCAATCCCAGCGCGGCGGCGGCGCCTACCTGCTGTGCCTGGATGCCATCAAGGACATCGACGTCCTCGGCACCGCACCCGCCGACGCCTCCAACCCGCGCAACGACCTGATCGTGGCCCAACAGTCCGACGCCTACTTCAGCGACACGAACTCCGACATGGTCGTGCGGCACCTCGTCGGCACCCCGGCCGCGACCCCGGTCGACCCGACCGTAGACGGCAGCCCCGACTACCTACCGCTGGCACGCATCGTGGTCCCGGCCAACGCCGAGACCATCACCACCGCCGACATCCAGTCGTTCGATGTACCGCGCACCGTCGCCGCGGGCGGCATCCTCCCGGTCACCGACGCCACCGCGCGCAGCGGCATCGCGGCCCCGTACGCCGGGCAGGCCGTGTACCGGGTCGACACCCACCGCGTCGAGGTGCACGACGGCACCGACTGGCGTGTGCCCGGAATCCCGGTCGTCGCCGCCACTTCCGAGATCAGCAACCCCTATCCGGGGCAGCTGGTCGTGTTGTCGACGACGAACATCGTCCTGCGCTGGAGCGGAACGACGTGGGTGGACTCCTACCCGATCGGTGGCACTACCGACGCTACCCGCCACGAGGCGCGCTACTACCGGTCCGCCGTGCAGACCATCCCGAACAACGTGGATCAGCGTGTGCATTTGCCGGACTGGGATTACCTCTCCGACGACGTGAGCACGGCCGCGGTCAGCAACGGCACCGAGTTCACTCTGAACCGGGCCGGGTTGTGGCAATTGGAGGCGAACATTCGGTTCGTGAGCACCGGATCCGCCGCCGAACGCGCGGTGGCGATCGCCGGGTCGCCGACCGGGAGCCGGTACGCGCAGGCGGCCAGCGATCAGACCGGGGAGCCGTGCTCGCTGTCGTGCTCGACCACCCGCCGGTTCACCGCAGGTTCGAAGTTGAGCATGTGGGCGTACCAGAACACCGGCGCCTCGGTGAACCTCGACCCACTCGGCGGCGGCATCAACTTCGCCTTGACCTGGCTGCGAGGCTGACGTGGCGCTGCCGGTCTACACCTACGCCATCGCTGACCTGCGCACCAACACCCTGCTGGAAGAGGTCCCGCTATCCGGGGTGCGGTTCAACAAGCCCCTGAACAGCAGCGGACGGTTCAGCGGCACGTGGAAGCTCGACGAGCGCTCGACCTACCTTGACCCGTACGACTTGACGATGCCTACCCGGCGGGTGATCTACGCGTTCCGGGATGCGCGGCCGATGTGGGGCGGGCTGATCTGGTCCCGCGCCTACAACTCGGCCGAGGACACCGTGGAGATCGGTGCGGGCGAGTGGTGGTCGTACTTCGACCACCGCAAAGTCCTGCCGGTACTGCCGGTGAACCCGGACCTCACCACAGTGGCCGGACTATCGACCGCGTACGACAACGTGGATCAAAACGAGATCGCCCGTCGCCTGGTGGTGCTGGCCCAGCAGCACGCGGGTGGGGATATCGGTATCGAGTTCGACGACTCGGTCTCGAACTTCGTGCGGGATCGCACCTACCAGGGCTACGACCTCACCGACGTCGGTGAGGCACTGCGGAACCTGACCAACGTCGAGGGCGGTCCCGACATGGTCTTCGACGTCATCCCCGCCCCCAGCGGCATCGGGGCGCCGCGGCGGATCCTGCGCATCGGAACCCCCTGGCTCGGCCAACAAGGCTCAAGCCACGTGTGGGAGATCGGCGGCAACGCCATCCGCTACACCTGGCCCACCGACGGCACCCGCATGGCCACCCGCGCCTACGCCACCGGCGAAGGCGTCGACCTCGGCACCCCGATCGCCGTGGCAGAGCAGCCCGAACGCTACGACCAAGGATTCCCGCTGCTGGAGCTGGAAACCAACTACTCCGGCGCCGAAACCGAAGCCACCTTGGCCGGTCACGCCGAAGCCGACCAGCAGGCCGCCCGGATGCCGGTGGTGCTGCCCACCATCGAGGTGCGCGGCGACATCCCACCCACCGCCGCCGAGGTCAACCGCGGCGACGACGGCTGGCTGGTCATCGCACCAGATCGGTTCCACCGCAACGGATTCGAAGGACCCGTGCGGGTCATCGACATGGACTTCGCGCCCTCGGCCGACGCCGAACGGGTCACGTTGACGCTCGCGCCGCTGCTCGACGGCGTCGCCTAGGGGAGGACCGGGCATGCAGGTCAACCAGCCGTCCAACCTCTTGGATCGCATCAAGCGCGCCGAGCAGCAGCTGCAACGGCTCTGGAAAGCGGTGGGCCTGGCCTCGGCGACCATCTCCCGTGGCGGGCTGACCCTGCTGCAGGACGCGTTCCTGCGGATGGTCGACGACAACGACACCGAGATCTTGTACTTCGGGCCGGACACCGACGGACACCAGGTCATGCGCATCCGCCGCGAAGACGGATCTCAGATCATGTTCACCGGGCAGGCCGCTGGCGGCCGGGACTTCTGGGCGCTCTCTGATTCCACTGGTCGCATCGTTGCCTCCGACGACGCCGCATCTGGCGTTGGCCTTGCGCGGCCGTGGTTGTCGGTGCCGATGTATCCGTTGTTCACCATCCAGGGCGGCGACGTCGTGGCCTACATGTCGCTGCCCGTCAGCGAGCTCACCGGCGCCACCATCTGGGAAGGCCGGGCGTCGATCTCGCACCCCTACATCACCGTCGACGGCCAGTGGGGTGAGGCAAGCGGCGACAACACCACCACCTACAGACTGCTTATCAACGGCAACCAAGTTGGCAGCTGGACACCGGAGTTCTCGACGGCCACGTTCGGCCCGTTCGACGTCGCCCCGTATATCGGGCTCGACTGGTGCTCGGTGCGCATCACCGCCACCGCAAGCGGCACCGGCGCGGTCGCCGTGCAGCTGCTCGGCTGCTACCTCCACCAAACCCTCTAACCCCGGACACGTGATGACGCCTGAAACACCAGCGGACGTCGCGCTGCACTACGTCCGCGAGGAACTGTCGACCTTGCGAGCAACCATGCATGACGAGCTGGCCGCCGTGCGCGCGGACATCTCCGAGCTGGCCGCCACCCTCCGCGGCCACATGAACGACCTCGGCCCGCGCATCGCCGTGCTGGAGCACCGGATTGGCGAGTCCGAAAAGGACATCGCCGAAATCAAGTCGGAACGGGATTCCGACCGGTCGAAGCGGTGGACCGTCTGGATCGCCCTGCTGGCATCGGTCCTCAGCTTCGTCGGATCACTCGTGCTGAATTTCATGGGGAGTTGACTATGGCTCTGCCTCTCATATGGCTCGCCGACGTGCTACGCGGCACGGGCCTGCACGTCGTGGAAACCTACGGCTGGCGCGAGCGCACCGCCAGCGGCCCCCAGCCAAGGCCCGTCGGCGTGCTGGAACACCACACCGCCACCCCCACGAGCTACCAGCGACCGGCGCCGACGGTGCAGCTGTGCATCGATGGCCGCCCCGACCTTGATGGGCCGCTGTGCCACGGCGTCATCGGCTACGACGGCGTGATCCACCTGATCGCCGCCGGACGCGCGAATCACGCCGGAAAAGCCAAGGCGTCCGGGCCGAACCCGGCAGGCGACGGGAACACGCTCTACGTCGGGTTCGAATGGGACTACCAGGGCGTGGATCAAGGCCCGTCGCCGGAGCAGTACGACGCCGCAGTGCGCGCCACCCGCGCCGTGCTCGACCACCTCGGCCGTCCAGCGGACGCGGCGCGCGGCCACAAGGAAACCAGCGTCACCGGCAAGATCGATCCGGGGCGCGTCGACATGAACCTTTTCCGAGCCGCTGTCGCCAGCGGAGAACAGGACCTCGACATGGCCACCGTCAACGAGCTTTTCGAACTCGTCCGCCGATACTCCGGCGGTGACTCCGCCTACGGCTACACCATCCCCCGCTCGCCAGAGCGAGTGCGCAGGTTTGCCGCAGCCATCCCCCCGAAGATGGGCCGGGTCACCGGAAACGACGGCGAACTGTTCGTGTCCCTCGTTGCTGGCGAGAACGTCGAGGTGCGCGAGATCTACGCCTGCGAGGACTGGCAGGCCGACGGCAAACCCGGCCGCAAATACGGGCTTCAAGGGCCCTACACGCTGGTCGCGAACGACCGGCAGTCGTTCCCGGTGCCGGGCGCGGCGACTCAGGTCTGCGTGGTCTACCGCTCCGACTGCGACCTGTCCCTGTCCGTCGAGATCGACGCCAAGTGGAAGTGATCCCGATGTCCGACAAGCTCACCGCGTGGTTGCGCACGGTCGTGCCCGGCCTGTGGGCCGCGCTGATCACCTGGCTGCTGTCCCTCGGCCTGCCCGCGTCGATCGGCGACTTGCTCGCCGGTGGCGAGGAGTTCGTCATGGCCGCCGTGCTCGCCGCGGTCTACGCCGGGCTGCGCTGGCTTGAACCACGCATGCCCGCGTGGCTGACCCGCATCCTGCTGGGCTCCAACACCCCACCCACCTACGAGCCGACAGCCGACGCACCGCATCGCAGCTGATCGTCACCAACACGAAGCGCCCCGCACCGCGACCCTTCGAAGAGGTCCGCGGCGCGGGGCGCTCGTGGCTGTTCCGGGCACTTCCTTACGCCGGGCTGCATTGCGTGCTGCCGGGCACGGCCGCCACCGGCTGCGAGAACTGTTCGACGAGCGTGGCCTCCGCGCTCGGGCTAGATTCGGTTGAATGGCTACGTCGACTGACCGCCGAGTCAACAAGGGCGGAACCAGTGCCCACGCGTGAGGTAACAGATGGTCCACTTCGTGATCGAGCCGCGGCAGGCGGTGCTCCTCGTAGTCGACATGCAACGCTGCTTCGTCGGCGACTCTCCCATCGCGGCGCCCGACGCGCAGCCCGTTGCTCGACGGCTCAACGCGCTGGTGCGAGTGTGCCGGTCCGCAGCCATGCCGGTGATCTGGACGCGCCACGTCGTGCGACCGGACGGGAGCAACGCCGGGCTGCTGGCGCGGATGGTGCCCCTGGTGTCGGACGGGATCATCGACGCGGACTCCCCCTCGGCGGCCCTGCACGAAGTCATGGAGATCAGCGAGAACGACATCGTCATCGACAAGCCGCACTTCGGCGGCTTCGTCGGCACGGACCTGGAGACGATTCTCAGGTCGCGAGGCGCCAACACGATCATCCTCGGTGGGATCAACACGAACATGTGCGTCGACACGACCGCGCGTGAGGCTGCTGCGCGGGAGTTCCAGGTCATCTTTCTCAGCGACGGCACGGCCAACTTCGATCTGCCCGACGGTGGTCTCGGTCCAGCGAGTGCCGAGGACCTGCAACGCACCGCGTGTGCCGTGATGGCCTTCGGGTTCGCGGAGGTGCTCACTGTGGCCGAGGCCATCGAACGCATCGAGGGTGCCACCCAGGGAGCCGGCGCGCGTACGACTGGCTCGTCATTCGTCTAGCAACTCGCTTCAGGCTGATCACCTGGCTGAGCTCCCTCGGACTACCGACGTCGGTCGGCGACCTGCTCGCCGGTGGTGAGGAGTTCGTCATGGCCGCCGTCTTGGCTGCGGTGTATGCCGGGCTGCGCTGGCTGGAACCGCGCATGCCCGCTTGGTTGGCCCGGATCCTGCTGGTTCTGCCCGGCCGCCCACTTATGCCACGGATTCGGGCTCGGCCGTCGGGTAGCCGCCCGCGTGCTGGATGTAATCGCCCCGTCTGTTCGGTTTCACCGGTTGGGTGCGAGAGCTTGCCCACAAGGGCCGAGCTGAGGGCTTGTTATTCGGGCGAGGAGCGCGGACGGTGAACGGTGAGCGTGCCCGTCTGACCTGCAAGAACATGGGTGCGTGGGCCTGGTGAGGCGTCGGGGCCTCGCCAGAAATCAGGGAAGGGTGGGCGACCGACGGGGGGTCGCCCACCCGACACCGAGAAACGGGGGGTTCTGTGTTCCGAGACGACCAGCCGCAAGACGCCGCAGCGCAGCCCACCGGCGGCGTGCGCATCTCTCGCCGGGCCAGCACGGCCGACGTGCTGCGCCGCGCGATCGCCCTGGAAGCACGCGCACTGCTACACCGGGCTCACCTTCGCTTGCGAACCCAGCACACCGTGAATCCCATCGCAATGCCGCGGTGATCGTCTCGACCAGGCGCCCCCAGGGTTAGTGAACCTCGGGGGCGCCTTCGTTTGTCAGCGCGGGCGAGCGGGACCTTCTGTTCTGCTGCGCTCTCGGTGAACTGTCCACCATCGGGCGTGCCGGGAGACCGGCACAAGGCTTGCCCGAGGCGGAAGGACCTAACCCCTTGGGGTCCGTCAGTCCATGGCCATCGACGATGACCCGCCTCGGGCACGCCCACAACACACCCGTGGAAGCGACGGCGCCCGGGACGTGGTCGCGGACTGCACGGCAGCGATGGCCTTGGTGCGGGGCACTCTCGGAGCACACTCCGCTGTGCGATCGCGATCGTTCGGCGTGCTTCCGACGAATGCGTGCGGTCGGAGCACACGACCCCCATACTAGAACTCGTGTTCGACAACGTCTACCCGGAGCCACCACCGTGGAAGCGCGGCGACGATCGAAAGGTCCACCCGCCTCGGCCGGTGTGGGTAGATCTCGCCCGCCTCTACCCAGCACCGGAGGAGATCCGCCCAAACCGGCAAGGGTGGGACGTGCAGGACGTTGTCCCCGGCGAGCTCACCGCCTGGCTGCGCACCACCACCGGAGCATGGATCGCCGAAGTCCAGTACCGCATCCGGCGCGGCGACGGCAGCGAAGGCGTACGGCAGCACGGGTGGCTACCAGCCGACGCCGTCGAACCCCGCAACGACGCACTCGCGCGCAAAGACCAGCATTGAACGCCCCGCACGCCGTGATGGCGGGTTCTAGCGATCCTCGCAACACCCTGGATTTCAGGGAGTTGCGAGGATCGTGGTTTCTGGGGAGTTGAGGGCTCGGTTCGTCGAGTGCCTGTGCGCGGGATTGCCACCCGATGTCGAGCTGAGCCGTCATGGCCACTCGCAAGGCTATGCCCGATGGTGCTTGGCCCAGGCGCGGGCGGTCGCTGCCATGGTCGTTGCCCAGGGACTCGGGTGATCCCGCTCGATCTCGTTCCACATGCTCATGTTCGCGCGGGCGAACACGGCAACATGCTCAGGATCAGCAGCGGCATAGGCGGGAAGTCGTGCGGCGATGGTCTCGGCTTGCTGAATGGTGTGCCCGCGGGCAACGAGTCGTAGCACCCAGAATGCCGGGTCGGTCCAGGATTGCGCCGGGGTCGCCCATGCCCAGTCGATCAGCCATGCCTGGCCTTGGGAGATCAGGATGTTATCCGGCATCCAGTCCGTGTGGGTCAGCGATTGCCCTGCGAAGGCCAAGGCGTCGGCGGGATCATCGACGTAGGTGCGAAACCGCGTCTCTATCGGCTTCCACGGGCCTGGACCAGGCGGGATCTCGATGGCGCTCAGGGCTTCCATGAGCTCGATCACCAAATCAATGTCAGGCGAGTCTGGCCGGTAGTCCGCTGACCGGCCGTCGATATGCTCGAATCCCAGAACGTTCCACCCGTCTTCGTCGAACTGCCACAGCAGTTCCGGGGAAATCCCTTTGACGAGCGGCGCGGCGGCGGCCTCGCGAGCCTGGGTGATGACCATCCGGTGATCAGACGGCAGCCCCTTGACGAATACCTTGCCGTCGCGGGTCTCCAGTACGGCGGCCAGTGGCGAGTTCTGCCCGTCGGTCACGGCGTGGCCCGAGGTGATCGGCCCTGTGCGGGCACTGATCGACTCGATGAGAGATTCGGGTAGATCGGCCCACTGGATACGTTCTGCCAACGGTAGTCCTTACTGGACAGTGCGGACGGCCCGGCCTGGCGTGATTACCGGGCCGCCCGCGACGGTCGATTACTGGTAGGGGGCGTCGCTGGACGAGCTGCACGCGCACATCGTCATGAGGCCATCGGTGTCAGCGGCGAGTTCCACGGCATCGGGGTCCAGCACGTCGGACTCCAGCGTGTCAGCCTCCGGCGGAGCCGGGAGCAGTTCGAGGGCAACAGCGGTCATGATTCACCCCCTTTCGCGCTCGCAGACAGTGGGCCACTACTGCTGTGCTGGCAGTAGAGCTCCAGCGGGGCCTTTGCCTGCCGGTACAAATTGGCCAGCGGCATACATGTCCCGCAGGTCTTCTGGAGAGCGCAGCCCGAGCACCCGCCGTGACGGGTGGTGAGCCGATCGCCGATCACAGCGAGTTTCCGCAGACCGTCCACACCTTCGTCGAGCAGGTTGATCTGTTCCTCGCGTCCGATCTTGCAGATGCTGGCCATCCCGTGGGGGTCGGCGTGGAAGTGCGTGATGCCTGCGTTGCACCCGGTGTAGGGGTCGTGCTTGCGCAGCACTTCGCGGGCCTGGCTGGGCAGCACCTCGCCGCCGCCACTGAACGTCGGCGTGATGTTGGTGTACTCGAAGCTCGGGACACCGAAGCGGTCGGCGATCGCCGTCATCTCATCGCGCTCGTGCGCGTTGTGCCTGCTCACAACGATATTGATGCGCATCGTGAGCCCGACCTCATGGGCGGCGGCAAGCCCGCGCATGAACCTCTTGAACGCGCCCCGGCTCCGGGTCATCCCGTCGTAAGACTCTTCCGTCGCCCCGTAGAGGCTGAGCGTCAACCGGTACGGCCGGTAGGTGGCCAGGAGGTCCAGTGTCTTCTGTTGGTGCAAGCGCGACCCGTTGGAGGAGATCTGAATCATCATCCCCAACTGGGTCGCGTAGGCGAGCGTTTCCGCGAACAGGGGATCGATCAACGGCTCACCCCCGGTGAGCTGAAGCCAGAGAACCCCGGCCTCGGCCATGATGTCCAGAAGCCGTTCACGGCCTGGCCATTGCATGCCTGCGAACAGCTTCTCGCCGAGATAGCAGTGCTCACAGTCGTAATTGCAGCCGAGATTCAGCTCATACGAGGCGCGGGCGTAGCCGTACGGGCTGTCCGGTCGCACCATGATCGTGTCCCCAGCCGTCTTCTCGGTCACGTCCATGCCCCACTGGGCGCGGGCGGCAACGGCCAGCCAGTCAGGCACTACAGCGGTGATCGCGGCGTCCCGCAGCTCGGCGTACTTGTTCACGCCGAGCTTGATCCCTCCCTCCCGGCCAGGACTGACGACCAGGTGGCCATCGGGGTAAGGACTGGCGATGAGCTGGTAAGTCATGGAGACCTCCGTCCATCCGGTCGTGACGTGGATGCCCGGCCGGTGACCATCGGGGCAGGTCACCGACCGGGCGCGGCGTTGGTGTCGGTTCGGGGGCACGGCACCAGCGCCGGGTCTGGGCGGTGGGGGGGGGGGGGGGGGGGCGCCCCCCCCCCCCGGGGGGGGGGGGGGGGGGGGGGGGGGGGGGCCCCCCCCCCCCCCGCGCAGGTGGCTCGGTGCCGGTCCTGGGGGACGTCATCCGGCACCGAGCCGGGCCTACATGCGCCGCATGCCCGCGAGCAGGCGATGCAGCGTCAGGCGACGGCGTCCAGGGTCGTCGGGGTGGGCCGTCTGAATCTCGGCTGGCAGCGGCAGAATCCGCGTCTCCACCTCGGCGAGGTCGTCGGCGAGGTCACCGCGGATCGTGACCATTCCGCGGAGCTGGTGACGGCCGCCGCCGCGGGTTTCGGTCTCGACCCGCGCGACCAGACGCCCCACGCTCGCCCCGCCTGCACCTGCCGTGTGCCGTGGCCGGGGCAGGTAGTAGCGGCCTGCAAGTAACACGACGAACGCGACGGTGGCGACTCCGAAAACGACACCCCAGATCATCGGTCCGCCCTCTTCGAATCAACGCGCACCAGCTCAGGGTTGGCCGTCGCGCGCAGCGCTGCGGACAGCTCGTCGAGTCCGGCCGCTAGCGGTAAGCAGTCGGCGGGTGTCCACCGGTCGCGCTCGATGTCGTCGACCGCGGAGGCGAGCATCACGATCGACATCCGCATCAGCCGCGCCAGCCGAGCGCGATCGCTCATCGCGCACCTGCCATCGGCACGCCCGCGAGCGCGTGGGCTTCGACGTTGCAGCCGGGGCAGGTCTCCCACAACCAGGCGAGTGGGGAGTTGTCCACATGAACTTTCTCCCCGCACAGCACGGTGATCACGCCTCCGTCCGGCCAGCCGCCAGGGGGCAGCCGCTCGGAGCTTGCGTGCCGGGGTCGAGGAGCAGCTGACGCGAGCTCGCAGAGGAACTTGCGGGCGAGTCCGAGGACCACGGCAGCGAGGAGGCCCCGATCGATTACGACCGGTGGCCGTTCGCAGCGCGGATGAACAAATCGCTCGCCAGCGGCGAGGTGCGCGCCTTCTGCCTGGGGATGGGTGTCGACCCACTTACCTACGCGACCGATCTCTTGACCGCGGTGGTCATCGAGGCCCCGGTGTTCGACGAACTCTTCGGCACCGTCGCAGCAACGAACGAGGAAGGTCGGGTGCTCGACGCGAAGCCCTTCGACGAGCAACTCGTGATGAAGATCGTTCAGCACGAACGGCTGCAGGCGGCTGGCGCCGCAACGCTCGCGCTAGCAGTTGAGGCGCGGACGCACTTGCTCTGATTTACAACCGCCAGTTGTACAACCGCCGCTTGTTAGCCGGAGACGGCAGCGACGGGTGATTCTTCAGATGTCAGCAGTTGATGCTGAGGTCTGAGGAGCAAGTCATGGCAGGAGAGACCAACGAGTCGACGCCGCAAGGGCGTAATGAGTCAGTGTCCACGCAGGACGTAGACGCACTGATCGAGGCTGTTCAAACGCTCAGGGCCGCTCGGCTTCGTCAGCTCGCTGCTTCTCGAGAGCAGCAACCCGGTCCCTGAGTTCCTGCAGTTCATCCAGGACGGCGTCCAGCTTGCGTAGGACTGGATCTTCCGCTTCTTCGGCGTGCGGTTCTAGCGTCTCGCCGTGAAGAACGCGCTCGAGGTAGGGGGACGGCCATCCGAGAGCTTCGGAGATCGCAGCGAGGGTCCGTGGCTGGCGCTTACGTGCATTGATGTTGTGCTGCAGTTCGCGGAGGGTCGTCAGCGACACACCGGCCTTTGATGCGACGTCCATCTGGGTCATGCGTGTCTCGGCGAGTCGATCGCTGATCGCCTTCGCCACGGCGTCCCACCTGTCCACGGCACCTCCTCTGCAGCGTTGTCGCTCAGGCTAGTGCCGATATCGGCATCAATCGAGAACTCCTGACCAGCGTGGCTTGACATCGACCTCGATTGGCATCAATATTGAGGCCAATCGAGCACAGAGTTGATGGAGGTGAGCATGAGGCCACTGTTGAACGCACGGCGAGGCGAGGGGCAGACGCCCGACCCGCCGAAGTTCTACAGCGTTGCTGAGGCGGCGCGGATGTTCCGGACCTCGCAGATGACGCTGTATCGCGCGATCGCCGACGGTCAGTTTCCGGCCGTGCGGATCCGAGGACGGTTGATCATCCCGGCGAAGGCCGTCGACGCGATGATCGAGGCCGCGTTCGACCAGCAGCGCGCCGTCGATGCCGCCGAGTTCGTCCCGAAAGGGGCTGCTTGATGTCGGCGACCAATTGGCTGTGGCTTTTCTCCGCTGCGCTGCGACCGCGCTGATTTGAACGACCGAGGAACACATGAGCCTGAAGGTCATGAACTGGGTCTGGGAGTACTCCCCGGCCAAAGGGACGGAGTTGCTGATGTTGCTGGCGATCGCCGACAACGCCTCCGACGACGGCACGAACGCGTACCCGTCGGTGAACACCCTTGCTCGCAAGACGCGTCTCGACCAGCGCACGGTTCAGCGCATCGTCCGGAAGCTCGCTGCTCAAGGCCACCTTGTCGTCGAGGAGCGCGGCGGCCGGGAAGCGAATCGGTACGCCGTCGTGATGCGGGAGGAGTTGTCCACACCTCCGGCGAACTGCCACCCCCGGCAAATTGTCACCGGTGGCACGGGTGCCACCCCAGGGGTGGCACAGCTACGTCACCCCACCCCCGGCACAGCTATGCCACCCGAACCTCCTAGAACCATCCTTGAACCCTCCTCCCATGTGGACAACGGATTGCGAATCGGGGGATCCGATGTGGAGGAGGGGGAGTCCTTCGAGGACATCGAGGCCGTGCTCGATGCGCTTGGGCCTGCTTGGCAGTTGACGCCGAAGCAGCGGCATCGGTTGGCGCCGAAGGTGGTCGAAGCGCTGCAGTCCGGGTGGTCGACGGGTCGGCTGGCTGCACATCTGGCTGCGAACCCGGAGGGCGTGAAGTCGCCAGCCGCGGTGCTGTCGGCGCGGCTCGATGATCTGCCGCCCGTTACTTCGGCAACTCGCAGGCACTCCGCGAAGCCGGATTGGTGCCAGAAGTGCGACGAGGAGACCCGCAGAGTCGAACGGCCTGACGGCCGTTGGGTGCGCTGTCCCGACTGCCACCCGCAGAAACGAGACCGGAACTCGGGGCGGCCGAAGCCGCCAAGCACCCGCCGCCCCGAGTCCTCCACCCCAACCGATCACCAGACCGGAAGGAGTGCCACCAGTGTCCCCCACAGCGCTTGAGCTCAACCACCGGGAGCGCGCGACGCTCCGTGCGGTGGCGGCGGGACGGGTCGAGATGACCTGCAGCTGCGAGCCGGACCTGTTCGTCGACGGCGTCAACTTCTCCGACCAGACCACCGCTCACCACCTGGCACACCTCGGCCTTCTCCAGCCCGGTCGGCGTGGGCGTGCCGGTGCTCGCGTCCCGGCGGTCCTCACCGACGAGGGCGAATTGGTTCTGAGCGCCAAAGCGGAGGCCATGTCGAGGGCAACGCGACCTACCGCGTGATCACAGACCGAACCTGATCCGGGGTCGAAGCCGCCAAGCACCCGCCCCGATCCCTCCACCTCAACCGAGACCAGACCTTGGGAGACGAGTGTGTTCTCTTCGCAGATCTTCGTGCCCGACGACCGCTACGACTATGAGCACGCCAGCGACTTTCAGTCCCGCTACGGCGCGTACTTGCGGTCCAACACCGGGCAGTTCCTCGACTACGAGACCAACCGGCTGACGGACAACCCGGTGGATTTCGCCGCTGCCGCGTGGCGGATCGCGCAGTCACCGGTGATGAGTCCGGCCTACGTCATGGCTCACCCGCGTGTGCTGAGTGCGACGGCGTCGTGGGACCTCGAATACCGGCTCGCTATCACGGTGGCTGTGGCTGCTGGCGTGCCACACGAGATTTCGCGCGCGCTTCGCGGCGTGTGGCGTGGATGGAACCGCAGTGGGGTGTGGAGCGAGCCGGAGGACAACGACCTACCGGTTGCCACCACGGTGTTGCGGCTCCGGGTGCCGATCACGGCCGACGGCTTGCCGACGCCGGTCTACTCGTCGATCGCTGAGCCGTCCACTGAGGTTGCCAAGGCTGCGGTGCAGACGATCTGCGGCCGGTTGAACGCCGCGCTCACCAGCGTCTTTTCCAGGCTCGACCGGAAGGAGGTTGCGTGATGCGCACCCGTGTTACCGCATTCCTCGCAGAGCAGTTGGACCGAGCCAGGCGGTTCGCGGACGCTGACGGTTGGAAGCTGCTCGACCTGGTCGACAACACGCCAGAGCGGAACTGCGCGGGCATCCCGGTCGATTTGTTCTTCCCGTCGCTGGACGAGTTCGGCGACAAGGCGCAGAAGCTGCGTCACCGGGAGAAGATCGCGCAGAAGTGCGAGGGCTGCCCGGTTGCCGATGAGTGCCTGGCTGGTGCGCTTCTGCGTGGTGAGCGCTATGGCGGTTGGGGCGGCGTTGCCCAGCCCGACTTCCAGGAGCTCGGGCGGATCTGGCGACGGGAAAACCCGGCTCACGTCGCGGATCCGAGCGTCGACCGCTCTGGCTGCACCGCCAAGCGGCACGGAGACCGCAGTGCCTATGTCGGCGGCTGCCGCTGTGAAGACGCGCGCGAGGCAGATCGACGCTACAAGGCCGCGTTGGCCAACGGGCGGGCTCGGTCGGGGGTGGCGTGATGACCTGGCACGAGCGCGCGATGGTCGGCTTCGACCTCGAAACCACCGGCGTCGACGTGGAAACCGACCGGATTGTGACTGCTTCGGTTGTCTGGATCGACGTGCAAAGCCGCACTGTCGACGGCTTGCGGTGGCTGGCGGATACGGGCGTGCCGATTCCAGCGGCTGCTACGGCTGTGCACGGCATCTCCACGGAGTACGCGGTCGAGCACGGCAAGCCTGCGGGCGACGTGGCTAAGGCCGTCTTCGAGGAGCTCTCGTCGGCCTGGCGTAATGGGATTCCGGTCGTGGTGTTCAACGCGCCGTACGACCTGACTCTGCTCGACCGCGAACTGCGCCGCCACCACGGTTACGGAATCGAGTCGGTTGGGCCGGTGGTCGACCCGTTGGTGATCGATCGCGCCGTCGACCGCTACCGCAGGGGTTCGCGCAAGCTCGCCGATGTCTGCAGGCACTACGGCCTGAATCTCACCGATGACGTCGCGCACACCAGCGACGGTGACGCGCTGGCTGCAGCGCGACTCGCATGGTGCCTGGCCAATCGGTACCCCGCGGAAGTCGCTCGCGTCGACCTGTACCAGCTCCGGGAACTCCAGCGGCAGTCGTTCGCCACCTGGGCTGCTCAGTTCGAGGCATATCTGCGCGAGCGCAAAGCCGCGCAGGGCTCCACGCCCGAGGAAATCGAAGCGGTGGCCGTCGACCGCGATTGGCCGCTTCGCCGGTACACGAACGCCAAGGAGGTGGCCTGATGTCCGCAGTCGCCTTGGTCGAGCTGTCGGATGGGCGGCGGGAGTTCGGACGAATCGAAGACGGGTTGCCGACCTTTTCGTTCCGGAATGCCCCGGCCGGACTGGCCACCGTGCGGCAGTTGCGCGCGATGGGGCTGCGGCCCAACGGGCAAGATCCGGTCGCGCAAGTCAAGTGGTGGCGCAAGGGCTGCGGTGTGCAATAGGCAGCCCTGTACCTGATCGAGCGAGCCGCGCCGAAGCGCACCGCGACACCGCGCCAGCACGACGCCATCGAACGTGCTCTAGCCGCGCGGCGGCGCTGCTCGCGGTGCGGCCCCGTCGACCACTACGTCCGCACACCCCTGCGGTTGTGCGCGGCCTGCTTTCTCCGCGACGACACAGAGGAGGTCGCGTGATGCCGACTCTCGCTGAGATCACCACCGAGACCGGAGCCTGGTTGGTCAAGCGCAACCTGGCCGAATTGCCCGAGATCGTCATGGTTCGAATCTCGGATAGCTATGCCGAGACAGTCGAGCTTCAACTCGCACCGTTTGACCACCTGGCCGGACTCGCGGCGTGGGCAGAGCATCTCGTTGTTCCGATCGCCGTCCGGCGCTTCGACACCAAGGAGGTCCTCCAGGCACGAGTCGAAACCGCGCTGCCGTCGGGGTATCCGCTGGTGTTGTGGAACCACCTGCCACGCGGCGACTGGAGTGCCTTGGAAGACGTCACCGGCAGGCGATTCGACTCCACCGCGGTTCCGGTCGACGCTGCCGCGTTCCGGCAAGCCGCAGAGCGGTGGTGATTGCTGATGTCGACGCACGCGAAGAGCCCGCCGCAGGACGCCGAGGAAGAGCGCCTGGCGAAGGCAGGCGAGATGATCAACCTGTTCGTCTGGCTGGTGGCCAGCGTGGTGATGGTCTTCTCCGCCTTCGCTGGTGCCGAGTTGCTCGCGGATCACGGTGTGCCGTGGGGATTGGGGCTGGCAGGCGGTCTTGCTGTCGATGCGGCGTTGGTCGTTGCGCTCATCGGTGATCGACACCTGCACCGCTATGGCCAGCGGGCACCGTGGGGCACCGCGCTGCGATGGGCGACTGCGGCGATGAGTCTGGTGCTCAACTGTGGACAGTCCGCCGAGCGCGGCGACTGGGTCGCTGCCGGGTTGCACGCGATCTTCCCGGTACTGCTGATCGTGCTCACCGAGGCGAGTCAGGGATACCAGCTGGCGTTCAGCCGGGCGGTATCGAAGGCCAAGGCAGAGCACGAGTACCGGCAGCAGCCGGTAACGAGTACCGCTGTGGCCTCGGTACCGGCGAGCAGTACCCGCGTCGAGGCGGTGTCCGGTACACGCGCGGTTGCCAATGCACCGGCCCGTCAACGCCGTGCGGTCGTGCCGCCAAGCACACAGCGTTCGGCGAGCCAACGTCGGGCCGCCGTGGCTGGTCAGTGGGACTCCGGGCAGTGGTCGCGCGCAGTCGAGGTGGTTGCCGCTTACCAGCGTGAACACGGCCGGGACCCGAAGCTTGGCGAGTTCCACTCCGAGCTGCGGATGTCGCGCAACGCGGCCAGCCCGCTGCGCAACGCAGTCCTGTCGGCGGTCGCACAGCACGGGCTGGACGCCGCCAAATCCTTGCCGCCCGGTACTGCCGCGAACCTCGGTACCGCCCAGTCGGCGACGGCTGCCGCGAGTACCGGATCCCACGTGGCGGAGCTGCGACCCGTCGGTATCCCACCCGCCGATACCGCCGAATCCGTCCACGCCCACTGATACCGAGAGAGGAGTACCGCGATGACGACCACAGCGCGACGTGAGCCGAAGCGGGTCCGCTCGGCTCGCCGCCGGGCGGCCCACCACGCCGAGCGCACGCGCAAGGCCACGACTGCGGCCGAGCGGTACCAGGCAGCCGAGTACGCGCTGCGCAGCGCTGCAGCCCACGCCCGGAGCCGGGCACGCGTTGCCCGGCAGCTGCGCGAGGACGTGGTTGGGCATGCGCGTCGCGTCTTGGACCGAGTTGAACCCAGCGACAACAGCACGGCGCTCTACGAGCAGAAGCTCACCGCTGCTGGCCCGGACCTGCAGCGGTTGTCCACAGCCTTGATGTGTCTGCGTGGCGCGATCGCCCAGCTGCCGAACACCGAACGTGACCGCCTTTTCGAGCACTACACCGAGCACTTCACCGCGGAAGTCCACCGCATCAACGGGGAAGGAGGTGCGCGGTAATGCCAATCCCGGACCCGTGGGCCGAGCAGAACCAGTCCGCCGACACCAC
Organism: Saccharopolyspora soli; assembly: GCF_022678645.1. Lineage (GTDB taxonomy): Bacteria > Actinomycetota > Actinomycetes > Mycobacteriales > Pseudonocardiaceae > Saccharopolyspora > Saccharopolyspora soli. Next base: position 65,675 of record NZ_JALBWV010000045.1, read on the forward strand.
CGAAACAGCCTTCAATGGGGCGCCCGAGCGCGAGACCGAGCGCGAACGCCCGCGCGAGCGCGCGCGAGTTTACCCGGAGTCCACACCGGACACGGGGCATGGCGAGCTCGTTCCTTTCCCCGGAACCGCAGGAGAAATCACGCCCAGTGACGATGCCGAGGGAACTCCTCAGTGGAGGGCTGCGGTGTCGGTCTGGATCCGGGAAGCGCAGGAGAGTGGTCGAGCGGCCATCGATGGGTCGGTGTGGCGTGCCCGGCCGCCGTCGTTGCGGGACATCCACGCGCGCGTCGAACGCGCGGAGTGGGCTGGCGGCCTTCGCTGGCTGGTCCTGCCCGGCATGGCCTTCGGCTACCTGTCGCTCCTGATTACAGCGCTGGGCTACGCGGTGCTGTGGATCGCACGCCGACCGTCCCGTCTCGCGATCGCCACCGCAATCACCGTCGTGATCGTCGTTCTGGCGATCTGACTGAACCCAGGAGGAAACCCATGTACTTCGTGATCATGATCATCTGCTTCGTGCTGCTGTGGGTGCTGCGCAAGCGCAACAAGATTCCGTGGTGGGTCAAGGCCGCTCTGGCGTTCGTCGGCGGCTCCTGCCTCGCCAACACCGGAGTCGGTATCTGGCTGGCCGGGCGCTTCACTGACATCGCCAACGCGCTCGTGACTCCGGGCAGCGTCCTGGTCGGCGGTGTCGCGCTGATCGTGGCCGTGGTTGTCATCTACGACATCGCCGCGGACAAGAAGGCGGACACCGCGGCCAAGCTCGGACTCATCCTGCTGCCGGTGCTGTTCCTGGCAGCGGTCGGCCCGCTGGCCGGTGCCGGGGTCGGGTTGACCGACGCCATCGCTGACGTCGGCGCCAACAGCCTCGGCAAGTTGATCGGAGGCTGAGATGGGCCCAGACCTGATCCTCGCGATGGTCATAGCGGCGCTGGTAACGCGGGCATGGGAACAGTCCAAGCGACGCTCGGCCGCCGCATGGGAGCAAACCCGCCAGCGCGCCGAGGAGACCTGGGAACGCCGGGCAGAGCGAGTCCGTTCCGCCCGGTCTACCGGGCCCAGGGATCCGCTGTGGTGGCCGTATGCAGCCGGTTGGACTGTCGCGGCCGTTGGCAGCGCTGCGGCGGCAGGTCTGCATGGTCTGGTCTCTGGTGCGATCGCTGGCGCTCGCGGTGGGTACCGGGTTGGCCGAGAAGGCGCCCGCCATGGCTGGGGCTACCGGGAGACCTGGCGGCAATGGCGTTCCCGCCGCGCAGCAATGGACATCGAGAAGTGCCAGGGCTGCGGCGCGAACGTTCACATTGAGCACCTGATCGTCATCTCGGAATTCGGCCGCGTGTGCCCCGACTGCCGCCAACGCCCAGAAGAGCCGCACAACCGGCAGCAGCCGGAGGCCGACGAGGCCCCGTTGTGGATATGCGGTACGTGCGGAATCGAGACCTACGCACTCCGAAATGACCGCTGGTGCCCGATTTGCGGCAGCGCCAACGTCCACGACTCGGCCGACGTCATCACCCACGACTCGGACGAGTACCGGCTGTGCGACGGCACCTGCACCAACAGCGACATGAGTCCGACGGAAGCCGAACGACAGGGCTTGTGCGGCACCTGCGCTGGACGAGGCGAGCTCGTGACCGACTTCGGCGGCGTCCACCGCCACATCTGGTGCCACGACTGCAAAGGCACCGGCAAGACCTTCAAATCGTCCGCGAACAACGCAAAGGATTCGACCAGCTCCGCGAACCCTTTTGCCAATTCAACCAACCCAGAAACAGACGAACGCGAACGGATCTACGTCCATGCAGAACGCATGGATGCGAACGAGGAACCCACGAAGGAAATTGGAGGAACAGCAATGGGTGAACTCCTGCCTGTCAACAGCACTGCACTCGCCTCGACCGGCGAGGGGTACGAGGACACGATTGCGTCGCTGTCCACGCTGGCACTGCTGCTGAACAAGGCTTACGAGGAAGTGCAAAACCTTGGCGAGCAGCTGACCGTCAACAGCCTCGACAACGACACGATCAACCAGATCAGCGAATTGACCGATGTGTTGGAGTCCGCTGCGCCACTGGCGACGAACCTGCACCGGCACGTCGAGCAGCGCCACGCCCCGGTCGCCGACGCGGTTGCCAGCGCTGGCGGCAGCAGCAACGTGGCCGAGAAGTCCTGGTACGACCAGTACTGATCTGCCGGGTGGGCGTCCTGCCCCGGCAATCGTCGGGGCGGGGTGCGGACCCGGACAGCTCAACGATCCGAGGAGCATCCATGAACGGCCACACGGCGCGAAACGCGTCGATGCCTGACACAGCAACGAAAACCGAGGCAAACACGCCGCCGAAGCCAGCCACTGACGTAACGGCGCAGCTTGGTAAAGAGGCCGTGCGGCTGGGAAAGCGCTGGCGCCGCCAAGCCCTGCCGCTCGCCGGAATCGGCGCAACGCACGCGATCGGCGCGGCAGCCTCGTCGCTTTCCGGCCCGGCCGCTCTGCTCCCGGTCGCCGCTGGCTGGGCCGTCGCTGCAGGCACCTACGGCTACGCCCACCAGCGGACCTCGCGCTGGAATCGTCTCTATGCCGGTGTAGCCGCTGTCGGGTCGGCCGGGTGGCAGGCCGCTCTCGCGCTCGACGGACCGACCGGCGTCACCGCCGGTCTGCTGTGGGCCTGCGGTGCTGCGCTGTCGGTCCCGTGGTGGGTTCGGCATACCGAGCCTGAGCCCGACATCACCGCCGAACGATCCAGGCCGATTCCACAGCAAGCCGCGTTGCCCGCGGCGCCGTCCGGGCCGGATCCTCGCGTCGAGCTGTGGAGCAAACACGTTGGCGCCAACGGGAAACCGCTGCCGGGCTCGAAGCTGACCCACATCAGTGAGTTGCCGTTCGGGTGGCGGGGCGTGGTCGAGCTGAACATCGGCGACCACTGGCACTCCATCATGAAAGTTCAGAACACCATCCTGTCGGTCTTCGACCTGCCTGACGGGCGAGTGTTCGTCGAAGCCATTCCCGGTGCCTCGGTTCGCACAGCCCAGATCACGGTGCTCACCAGCGACCCGCTGCAGGCCGTTACTCGCTGGGAAAGGCCGCAACTGGACCCGTCCGCGGGCACGTTCCCGCTGATGGTCACCGCCGACGGTGAGTTGCTGCACTACCGGTTCTGGTGGCCCGGCGGCGGCGCGACGCATGGCCTGGTCTCCGGCGTCAACGGCTCCGGCAAGACCAAGGTGCTCGATCTGATCCTCACCGAAGCCAGCTGCTCGGACCGCGTGTACCCGCTCATCGTCGACGGCGGTGGGGGAGCGTCGCTGCCGCACTGGCGCAACCGGGTCAAGCTCTTCGCCGAAACCCCGAAGGATGCGCGGAAACTGCTGCGCTACGCGCTGAGGCTGATGGACCGCCGACGGACGGTGATCAAGCGCCAAGGCGGCGGATCGGTCGAGCCGACGCCGGACATGCCGCTGATCCTCATCGTCATCGACGAAGCGCACAAGCTGCTGATGAACGACGAGGACGACGGCACCGACAACGGCGACGTGCGGCGCATGTGCGAGAAGCTCTCGCAAGAGGGCCGCAAGTACGGCATCGCGCTCGTGCTCGCTACCCAGGTGCCCTCGGCCAAACAGCTCGGCGGCTCCACCGTCCTGCGCGACCAGCTCAAGGGCGGAACCGTGGTGGGCCTGCGCGTCACCGAACGCACCAGCGGCAACATGATCACCTCCGGCGCTCCGATGCCCGAAGGCCTCCACCAGCTGCCCGCGGTGTTCCCCGACGGCACCGCGACTCGCGGCCTGGGCTACATGCTCACCGCGCGGATGATCCGTGCACGCTCGCTGCTGATCGAGGACCCTAGCGCCCAGCCGTTGACGCCGACCCGGCTCGACCCCGACTGCGCGGCCGAGCCCGCGCCCATGATGACCGGCGACGCCACCGACCTACTCGACACGACACCGGCTCCGAACGCCGAACCGCGGACCGCGGTGAGCCCTGATGAGATCCGCCAGCTGGTCGACCACGCCATCGAGGCCGGGACGAATCCCGACCCGCTGTCGCTGATGAAGGCCACTGGACTCAGCCTCGGCAAAGTCCGCCGTGCCTTGGCCGACCGCAACAACGGCGGTGGCGCCGCGTGCTAACAGACCTTGCGGTAAACCTCGTCGGCAAGCCGGGCCACATCCGAGGAATCCCGGTCCGAGGTGCCCAACGCCGACCTGCCCTCGGTCACCGCCAGCAGGACATACCGCCGAATCAGCCGATCGGAATTGCTCGTCGAGCCACTCAACCACCGCGTGAACTCGTCGATGTAGGGCCGGACGACTCGGGACTCGGCTGGCGGACCGGAGACCTGGCAGGCCGCGCGCAGCGCGATCAGGTTGTCCATCCTCCGATCGTCCAAGCCCGGCAGGTTCGTCACCACATTCGCGTCGATCACCATGCACCGACCCTAGCGCCGCACATCCGCAACCTTGTGCCTCTTGCACGGCCGCCACCTGCGCTACCTGCATGGACCGTCCACGCCTGGTCCGCCTCGAAGCCGCCAAGCACCCCGGTGACCAGGCATTCCACCCACAGCCGAGGAGAAACACCACAATGCCGCGAAAAGGCATCACGCAAGCACCGCCACCGCTTGAGTTCCCGAACCCGCCGTGCTCGCTGTGCGGGCGCGAAACCGTCGAAATCCGTGGGCGTTTCCGCTGCCGGAACTGCCGCTGCTCCTGGGACGCCGACACCGCTCATCTCTACCCCGGCCAGCTCGACGGCCCGGTCGAGGAGGTGGCGTGATGAAGATCCGCATCACCGGCACCCGCGCCGAAACCCAGCGCGCCGCAGCCGACATCAAGACCATGCTGCACACCTTCCAAAGCCCGGTCCGCTACCACGTCCGCGAAGTCAGCGACTTCTACCCGAACCGCGGCAACTCCGAGCTCGGCCGGGTCTACCTCGACGTCGACATCGAGCTACCCGCCGTCAGGTCGCGAGGTGAGCAGCGATGATCACAGCAATCGGGTTCGCCGTGGCGGCCATCGCCTGGGCCACCGAGCACCTGCGCGTAGCGCGGCTGCGACGCCGACTTCGCACCGACCCGCTGACGGGGCTCGGCAATCGCCTCGCGCTGCAGGAAGCCGCCCGCCACCGTCTTGGGCGCCGTGTCGCTCTGATCATGCTGGACCTCAACGAGTTCAAAGCCATCAACGACACCTTCGGGCACCGCCACGGCGACGAGGTCCTCATCACCGTCGCCCAGCGACTCCGAGCGCTCCAGCGTCGCGACCGACTCGCCGTCCGGCTCGCCGGCGATGAGTTCGCCCTCTGGGTCAATCACGTCCACAAAGACCAGGCCATCGAGGACCTGCGCCGCCAGCTGGCAATGGTCATTGCCGAGCCGATGACCATCGACAGGCACACGATCAATGTCACGGCGAGCATCGGCATCGCTGTCGGCAGGCCAGAGCTCGGAGAGCTCCTGGATCTGGCCGACCGAGCGATGTACCGCGACAAGCAGCGATACGCCAACACTCGCCGAGTTGGCTCCTGGGTGCTGCGTCGCCGGGAGGTGGCGGCGTAATGGCCCGGGAGTCCAGCGCCGAACGCACCCGCGCTTACCGTGCCCGCCGACGCGCTGCCAACCCGCCGATCCGGCGCCCTGGCGAGAACATCGACCGCGCTGGCCGTACCTGGCGACTCCTCACCGACGACCAGGTCCGCGAGATCCGTACACGGCTCGCGTCCCCGAATGCACCGACTCAGGCAGAGCTCGCGCACGAGTACGGCATCCACCCGTCGACGGTCTCGCAAATCGCCACCGGTCGCCGAAGAGCTGCTGCACCTGAGCGCTCGTGACTGGTCGCCGACCGGGCGACGATGCGCCGCCTGCCACCCGGCAGGTGGCGTGTCGGGTCCGCTCGGACCAGCAAGAACGAGCCCGGCCGAGGCGCCTCACCTTCCACAGATCACCGCCCCGGCCGGGTTCCACCACCCGAAGGAAGTGGAGTCCCCATTGTCCCTGCGCAAACCTCTGCCGCTCGTCGAACCCAGCCGCCCTTCCGCCGCCAGCGCCACGCTGGATCCGGCCGACCGAGTCCACGTCCACGAACGGCTGCAGCGGTTCATCAGCGACGCCCGCGACTACCTCGCGACATTCACCCCGACCGACGACAGCGCTGAGGAAGACCCCGACACCCACCTGTCCCGCACGCAGCTGCTCTCGTTGCTGATCGGCTTCGTCGGCTGCGACACCAGCGAATCGCTCGACAACCGCACCTACACCCTCGTCTACACCGACCCGGAATGCGGCAAGTCGAACTACCAGACGATCTGCATCCCCGACTACCGCGAAGCCTCGCCGTTCGTCTTCACCCGCGATGGCCGCGGGGGGCGCGTCACGCTGCGGCCAACCGGTGAAGTGCTTGCCGAGGTCGTCGTTCACGCGCAGATCTTCGGCGCCAGCAGCCACTACTACAGCCGCGTCTCGCCACGGTTCGACGAGCTGCCGACGGCGGCGATCGTCTCGCCGTATTCAACCTGCGCGGGCGGTTGCCTGGGCTGCAGCCGGGGCGCAGTGAAGAGCTTCACCTCGCCGCCGAAGGACTACATCAGCCGCCACGTCCAGCAACTCGCCGCCGACTACGACCGGCGCGGCTGGGACCGAGCCGAACTAATCTCAGTCAACATCACCACCGGCTGCCAGCCGGACGAAGAACGCGAGCTCACGATGATGCTGCAGCTCATCGAGGAGTACCGACGGCAGGGCTTCACCAGCGCCGCGTTCTTCCCCTTCACCTACGCCATCGACTCCGCCGCAGCGATGGAGCAACTCCGCGAGGCTGGCTGCCTCGGATTTATCGGCACCGTCGAGTGCTTCAACGACACCGAACGAATCCGCCAGTGGGGCAAGAAGAAAGGCTCGATCACCTTCGCCCAACACGTCGAAAAGTACGCCCGCGCCCGCCGAGTCGGCTTCGACATCGTCGAAACGGACTACGTCCTCGGCGCCGACTCCTACACCGAAATGCTCGACGGCATCCGAATCCTCGACAACGCAGGCGTGGCCGTGGTGCCCAACATCAAGCGGAACTACACGCTCGAACAGCTCGACAGCAACCACACCGACATCTGGGACCTTGGCATGACCTACATCGCTGACGCCTTCCACGCCGCTCTCGCCAGCTACCGCAACGGCACCATCAAACGCCGCGCCGCCCGGCTCTCCGTGGGCTACCTCCACCGTGACGGCTGGACCGAGCTCACCTTGCGCGACCTCCCGATCCGACACACCTGATGCGCAACTGGTTGAAACGTGCTGCCCGCCTGCTGTGGCGGGCAGCCCCCACCGAACACCTCGACCCCGCCGACGCCTGGAAAACCCTGTACTAACGGAGATCCGCAACGATGCACCAACCTGAGCCTGATTCTCTGGACTGCGTGTTCTGCCACATCCTGGTCGGCCATGCTCCCGCGACCGTCGTCCGGCAGTGGCCCGAGGCCATTGCCATCCGACCTCGGCATCCGGTGACGCCGGGCCACGTACTCGTGATCCCGCGTCAGCACGTCCCCGACGTCGGCACCGCTCCGGCGGTTTCCGCACACACGATGGCCGCCGCGGCCGACCTCGCCGCCGAGCTGCCCGCGGCCAACGTCATCACCAGCAAGGGAGCCGCGGCCACGCAGACCCAATTCCACCTCCACCTGCACGTCGTGCCCCGAACCGACGGCGACGACCTGCCGCTGCCCTGGACCCCACAGCAAACCGCCCGACAGACTGGAGCAGCCCGATGAACATCAACTTGGTCATGGCTCGGGAATCCATCCCGGCGGACGGTTCGTCCGTGTTCCTCGCCGGACCAACTCCGCGCAGCGGTGCTGTCGAATCTTGGAGGCCTGCCGCGATCCGCGAGCTCGCCGCCCAATGGACCGGCGCCGAGCCACTCACTGTCCTGAGCCCTGAATCCAGGGACGGGAAACGCGCTGAGCACTACGACGACCAAGTCGACTGGGAGACCGACGCCCGCAGCGTTGCCACCACCATCCTCTTCTGGATTCCGCGAGACGTGAAGTCGCTACCTGGCTTCACGACGAATGTGGAGTTCGGCCTGGACGTCACCACGGGCAAAGCGGTGCTCGGCTGCCCACCCGAGTGCCCGAACCCCGAACGCAACCGATACCTGATCTACGTCGCCCGCCGCCACGCCGTACCGGTCTGCGAAACGCTCACCGACACCGCGGTTGCCGCTCTCGACATCGTCACCAGTCGCACGCAATAGATCACGCCGCTGAGGCCTCTCCCGGTTCGACGGGAGAGGCCTCCTTCACGTCCAGGCTCCGAATAGAGGAGCTGCTCAACACCAATCCGGTCGACAGAACCAACCAGCCGACGCCTACGAGCAGTACGGTTTCGCCACCGATCTCGGAAACTACCGGGCCAGCCACGGCAAGCGATGTTGGGAGCAATACGAGGCTCCCGAGCTGGGACCATGCGGCCACACGGGAGCGCGCTGACGCGGGCACCCGTTGTTGCAAGATTGTCGACTGCATCGCCATGAACAACGCGCCTTGCATGCCAACTGCGACCGCACTCGCAGCCACTAGCCACAACGGCGCGCCCCATGCGAAAAACAGCAGGTAGGGCGTCATCAGCAGACCAACACCAAACACGGTGCGCAGCGGGCGCCTGGGCCACCACCGAATCGCCACCATTCCACCCACGATCGACCCGACTGCCTGCACCACACCGATGGCTGCCCACGCTCCAGCACCGCCGAACACCTCGTTCGCAAGCAGCGGACCGGCAACCATGTGCGGACCGATGACAAGAGCTTGCAGCATCGCCGAATAGCCCAACAGCACCCGCAACCACGGCGTCCGGATGACAAACCGCACGCCGTCTCGAACATCACCCCACAGGCTGCGCCTACCCGACCCGCGCGCGGTCGACGGCAACCGCAACAGCAGCAGCGAAACCGCAGACGCGGCAAAGGTCACTGCATCCACCAACAGCGCAATCCCAGGGCCTACCGTCGCGACCAGCGCTCCCGCCAGGCTGATCGACAACACCTTGTTCGTGTTCGCCGCCAACCCGAGAAACGCATGGGCCTTCTGCAGGCTCTCCATAGGCACCAGCGACGGAACCAGCCCGCTCGCAGAAGGAACGAAAACCGCCGTCCCCACGCCAGAGAGCCCCTGCAACACCACCAGATGCCACACCTCGGCGAACCCAGATATCAGAAGGAGACCCGTAGTCATCTGTGTGCCACAACGCAGCACGTCGGCCCCGACCATCACCCAACGCCGATCCCATCGATCTCCTAGTACTCCGCCGAAAAGCACCAACATCGCGATCGGCACCCGGTTCGCCGCCAACACGAGGCCCAGTGCCCCGGGGCCGCCTACATCAAGCGCGGCGAAGGCGATGGTCAAAGGCACAAGGCTGTCACCGAATGTCGACAACGCCTGCCCGATGAAGTACTGCCGAAAGGTCCTAAGCCGCAAGGGAGTAAGCGCCTTCTGGCGGGCCCTTCTGCGAGCACCGGAGAGATGGACGTAGGCCACCTGCACATGAAACTCGTGAGAACGAAGTTGTGGAAGAGCGTGGTTGCTTTGCGAGAGCCCGGAATCACCAGGTGAGCGGTACGCTCGGGCCTTCGTGGCCTGCCACGCTGATCAGGTGACCGCGATCGAGCGCCGCACCGACGCCACGTCCCTGGCGCTGCGCGCGATGTCCGAGCGCGAGTGCGCCCGGTTCCGCAACCGGAACCTGCGTCAGCCCGGCCCTAACCGACGCGTGCACGCCGTCGAACTACGCGATTGGATCGGCGGGCTCAAGCTACCTGTGCCCGCCTGCCACCAGCCGCTGGCAACCTTGGCGTTGGCAGGTGACTCCGAGGCAGTCACCGCTCCCGTGGACTGCGCCCGATGCCTAGCCGGCAACCCAGACCCGTTCACGCCGCTGTTTGCGATTGACGGCGGCCAACTCGCACTCGACCTGCGGCCAAGCGACGAACCCGATGTGCCATCGGAGCACCGCTGATTTCGATCTGGAATCACGCCGAGAGCGCTTGAATCTGCGTGACAAATTCACGGCGGCAACGCCGTCGGGCGAATGGAACAGACGCGTGTCCTACTGCGCAAGGCTGGCTGAGCCTTGGTTCCAGTCGCTTGATCAAGATTACCCGTTTGGTCCTTCACCTCGTACGTTCTTGCGCTCTAGGTTCAGGTCGCGTGAAGTTGCTGAGGAAGTACTGGGGTTATGTTGCTGCGCTCGTCCTGGTGTACGGCTGGTTCAGCGGTTCGTTAGGGCCGAACATCTTGATCGTGCTGTCGGCCGTGACGTTCTTGTACAGCCTTTTTCAAGCGCCGGTGTGGTGCTGCGCTGAAACCCGGAACCAGGAGTTCTGCCGAAACAACGCCAACGGCATCCTGATGGGGTGCTGGATCCGGGAGCACCGCTGGCAGAAGCTCAAGTGGCTCGTCCGCCGATCTGCATGGGGGCGCCTGTTCGGCCGTCTGCTTTCAGGTTTCCACGGAGTCGCTGCAAGCTTCTCTGCGGTTGGGACGCTGGTCTCCGCCACCGCAGCCGTGATCACGGTCATAGTGAAGACCTGACTGCTTTCTTCTGCCGGACCTCATGGCTTGCGCAGCTCATGATGGAACTGGGCCATACGGGGTACCTAGATTGGGAAGAGGTTGTTGAGTCGATGTTTACAGTTCGCCGAGGACTGTTGAGCACGTTTGGCTTCACCGGCATGTGGAGTGCAATCTAGCCCATACGGTTCACGCGTCTGACCGTGGCCGATCGCGCTCCGCTGGTCCCAGACGAGCAGGGATGCCCTGAGCTTTAACAGACGTTCGGCTAGCTGGAAGGCATAGCTGGCATGCCTGTGTGTGGATCCAGCACCAGGACCTTTGTGCCGAACTTCTGCGCGCTTTTGAACAGGCACATCAGTGAGGCAGCGAGCCGTTCGCTGTCGGCAGCGTCGAGTTCGAGGTACCAGGCCCGAGCGTCCCGGTCGTAGCGGGCTCCGGACTCCTGGATCAGGGATCGCTGGTCTTCCCACCGGTGCTCGTCTTGTTGGGGGACGCCCTTCACCATGATCGTGATCTGGTCGTTTGCCATACAGGGAGTGTTGCCGAAACCTCTGACAGTGGGCGCCAACCGAGTACACGGTGAGATGACACGCAATGGCTTGGAACAGCCGGGTACAGGGAGTCAGTGGAAGGTGACGGATGAAGTTCGGAAATGAGAACGGGCAGAACAGCACTCGATCTGGAGATCTTGACGCTGTCGTCCAGGGCTTTGCGGTCTTGATTGCCGATGCAGTGGCTGCGCGGCTTGCGGAGGCCAACGTGACGAATGAGGGGCCGGATCCAAAGCGTGGTCGCGAGGGTGGGCCGCGGCTCATGCTCAGGGTCGAGGAAGCTGCCCGCCGGCTCGCTGTGAGCCGAACAGTCGCCTATAGGTTGATCAAGTCGGGTGACCTTGAGTCTGTGATGATTGGGCAGTCCCGCAGGGTGCCGACCGATGCACTCGACAAGTACGTCCGAGGTCTTCGTGGCCAAGCGACTTGATCTATTTGTGGCATCACTCGTGGCATGAAATGGAGTGAACGAGGGTGGCTACGGCGGGGCAGTGGGGGAGCGGTTGCGGCTAAAGTCGCAGGTAGATGGCGGTGTCAACGGCGTCGATCTCCCTTACAAGCAAGGGGTCGCTGGTTCGAACCCAGCTGCGCCCACCACCGCCACAGCCCGTTGGTCTGGGATGAAATCCCAGGTCAGCGGGCTTTTTGTGTGGGGAAGAGGATCTTCCTTTGATCGTTTACTGCTCTCACCGCAGGTCAGCGCGGCGACAGCCCGCAGATGATTAGAGTGCTGGAGGGCATCCGAGTCACTCGGATCGGACCCGGCCGCCCACGCACCCGACCGGAACGGGTTCTGGCAGACAAGGCGTACTCGTCCGCGGTCAACCGGCGTTACCTGCGACGACGCGGGATCCCAGCCGCGATCGCGATTCCGAAAGACCAGGCCGCCCACCGCCGTGCCCGTGGCGCGGCCGGAGGACGCCCACCCGCCTTCGACCCCACGACCTACTGGCAGCGTCACGCCGTGGAGTGCGGCATCAACCAGCTCAAACACCACCGCGCCGTCGCCAGCCGCTACGACAAACTCGCCGTCCGATACGAAGCCACACTGCATGTCGCCATCATCGATACCTGGCTACGAACCCTGACCAAGACCACTTCCTAAACAGCGACGAGGGCTTTTACAGCTAGCGGGTAGGTGCGAGGTTTGGGTGGCCGCCAGGGTAGATGGGCGTTACCGGCGACGACATGGCTGCGTTGCGGGGCGATTCTCGCGGTTATGGATGTTCTCGCTCAACCAACGAAGGTCATCTCGGCTAGTCTGGCTGGTCGGAAGCCGGTCGCCGAGCTGATCGGGACGTTTTTCCTGGTTTTCACAGTTGGTGCCAGTGTGCGCAGTGGCAGCGTGCTTGCCCCGGTGGCTATTGGCGCGGTTTTGATGGTCATGGTCTACGCGGCCGGGCATATCTCCGGTGGTCATGTCAATCCGGCGGTGACGATGGCTGCGTTGGTACGACGCCGGATCGAGCTGAGTGAAGCGGTCATGTACTGGCTGGCGCAGTTGGTTGCCGGGGTCCTCGCCGCGTTGGTCGTCCGCGCGGTCGTCAGTCCTGGGCACGCCGCGACGTTGACGTTTTCCGGTCAGCTCGCCGCCCCGTTCGTGGCGGAGTTGTTGTTCACCTTTGCTCTGGCCTATGTGGTGCTGAACGTGGCCACCAGCAGGGATCATCCGAACAACTCCTTCTACGGCTTGGCCATCGGATTCACCGTCATGGTTGGCGCTGTCGCCGTTGGCGGGATTTCCGGTGGCGTGTTCAACCCTGCTGTTGCCCTCGGCGGCGCGGTCATGGGCCTGTTCAGCTGGTCGACGCTGTGGGTCTACATCGTGGCCGAACTCGTTGGCGGCGCCGCCGCCGGATTCGCATTCCGCGCCCTCAATCCAGATGACGCGTGACCCGGCCAGCAGCGTCGGATCGCGCCCTGCACCACCACAGCCCGGCCTGCCGTCTCGGACGGTTCTGGGCCCGTCAAGGAGGACACACCCATGACCAATGACCAACCCAAGCCGACCACGACTGACGCCGGGATTCCGGTCGCCAGCGACGAACTTTCCCTCACCGTGGGCC
>NZ_JALBWV010000046.1 GCF_022678645.1 Saccharopolyspora soli
CGTCGCCGGTAACGCCCATCTACCCTGGCGGCCACCCAAACCTCGCACCTACCCGCTAGCTGTAAAAGCCCTCGTCGACGGCTGTTTTTTTTACTGCGCCGACGCGCCGAGACGACCTTCGTCAACAGGTGCCAAGTTCGGCGGCTCGGCATGCTCGGCAGTTCTGGATCAAAGCCTGTGAGCGATCGCACTGGCATTTGGTGGTTGGATCTTGAGCGATCCATCCACTCTGGAATAGACGCGGGCGAAGTCCTTCGCAACCACTCAGGTCGTATTGCGATTTCGACGTACGCCCGCGCCGCCGCCTGGATGTCACGCACCGTGCCCGGCGACCGACGGCGGCCAGCCTGGTCCGAAATTCGTTTCGTGACGCGCAGTGAGTTCTGCGCAACACATAAACTGTGCCTATGCCACTGCCCCCGCGTGTCAGTGATCTGACCAGCTTCGATCTGCTGTTGAGCGTGGCCGAGCTGGGCAGTATCGGGCGCGCGGCAGCGGCGCACCGGATGTCGCAGCCCGCGGCGAGCGCGCGGTTGCGGCACCTGGAGCACGAACTCGGCGTTCACCTGCTGAAGCGGGAGGCACGTGGTGCGCGGCTGACGACCGCGGGTGAGCTGGTGGCGGGTTGGGTTCAGCCGGTGCTGGACCGGGCCGCCGATCTCGAAGCCGGGATAGCGGCTTTGCGGGTGGACCGGCACACGCATCTGCGCATCGCGGCCAGTCTCACCGTCGCCGAATACCTGTTGCCCCGCTGGCTGATCGCGCTAAGGGCGGCCGACCCCGACACGGTGACCGCGCTCAGTTGCGGGAACTCCACCGAGGTCGCCGCGCAGGTGCTCGCCGGGGAAGCCGAGATAGGGTTCATCGAAGGGCCCCAGGTGCCCGCGGGCGTGCAGTCCCGTGAAGTCTCGCGCGACGAGCTGGTGGTGGTGGCCGCGCCATCCCACGAGTGGGCAAGGCGGCGCCGTGTGCGTCCCACGGAGCTGGCCACAACGCCGCTGGTCAGTCGGGAACCGGGCTCCGGCACGCGGCAGGCATGGGAACAGGCGGTGCGCGAACAACTCGACACCGACCTGGCCGCTCCGGTCCTCGAGGTGTCGTCGACCACGGCGATCAAGGCGGCCGCGATGGGCGGAATCGGGCCCGCGGTGCTCAGCGTGCGCGCGGTCGCGGCGGAGCTGGCCGCGGGAACGCTGGTGCGACTGGCGGTGCCCGGCCTCGATCTCACCCGGCGACTCCGCGCGATCTGGCCAGCCGGGCACGATGTGCGAGGCCCGGCGCGTGACTTGCTGGCCATCGCACTGCGGAACCCTGGCTGACGGCCGCCGCCCGGGTGCCGGAGCCACCCGCGACGCGGGCGGTGACCGCGCGCCAAAGCAGGTCCGAGTCATAAGCCCAAGTTCTGCATCCATCGGGGATCGGCGTCTACTGGATATGTGTGGCCACGCGCAGAGTGGCCTCATGACAGGATCGATGAGCGCGCCGACCACGACAGCACCTACTTTCGAGACAGACCGCAAGGTCGTCAAACCCACCCCCGCCGAGCTCATGGAGGACACCGGTACGGGCCTGGACTACGGGACCCGACCGGACCGCATGCCCGGCCATCTCACCCCGAACGATCGGTTCTTCATCCGCAGCCACGCGCCCACTCCGCGCTTGGACGCGGCGACGTGGACGCTCCACGTCGAGGGCAACGGGGTACGCGAACCGATTGCCTACACCTACGACGATCTGTGGAGCCGATTCCCGCTGGCTTCCGTGGTGCGCACGATCGAGTGCGCGGGCAACCGCCGTGTGCTGTTCGGGGAGGAAATCGGGCGGCGGTTCACCGGCACCCAATGGGGGCGCGGTGCGATCAGCACCGCCGAATGGACCGGGGTCCGGCTACGCGACCTACTCGAACCCGCCGGAATCACACCCGGCGCACGCGAGGTCATGCCGGAAGGGCTCGATGAGATCCGGGCCCGCCGGCCGATGCCGCTGGCGAAGGCGTGGGCCGACGACACCGTGGTCGCGCTGGCCATGAACGGGGAGGTGCTCCCTGCCGATCACGGATTCCCGGCCCGCCTCGTGGTGTCCGGGTGGCTGGGTGCGGCCAGCATCAAGTGGCTGGGCCGGATCGAAGTCTCGGAAGACGCCCTGTACGTGCCCTGGAACACCGAGGACTACGTGCTGATCGGCCCGGACTTCCCCGCGGACGAGCCCGCACTGGGCCCGGCGATTAATGCGCTCACCGTGACGAGCCTGGTGGAGCTGCCCTGGCCGGCGCGGCTACGGCCGGAACCGCAGACGGTCCGCGGACGAGCGTTCGCGGGAGAGAACCGGGTCGCGAGGGTCGAGTACCGAATCGACGACGGTCGCTGGCAAGACGCACTGATCACTTCACCAGCGACGCCGGGCGTGTGGGTGCGCTGGCAGTTCTGCTGGAATCCGGAGCCCGGCGAACACACCCTCCGGGTGCGCGCCACCGATGACCAGGGCAACACGCAGCCGGAGTCCAGTTCGTGGAACGAACTGGGCTATCTCCACCATTCGGTGTTGACGCACCCGGTGCGTGTCGAACAAGCGGCGCCTCGTGGGGGCCGGGAAGGCAACGCCTGCGGTCGAATCCGGCGCGGTCGCGGCATGTGAGCTCGTACACCCGCCGGCCGGTAACGAGCAGGAGCCGGACTACCGGTTCACGCCGACCAACGAGCGGACCTGCCTCCCGTGAATCCGCATCGGCGGGCCGCCTTTCGCATGATGCAACCGGCCCACCGGTCAGGTCTCGTGCCGAACGATGAGGGGGCTTCGGGTCGGTCAGGAACGCGGGTGGCAACCCTTGCCCAGGCACCGCTACCGGTTTTTCCCTTCTACCGCGCCGCAACCGCCAGGCCCAGTTCGTGGGCGATGCGCGTGCCGAGGTCGGGGTCGACCTTGCTCCAGTAATCCTTGACCGCGCGCTCCTGGATGGAGCGCTCCACCCCCTGGCTCAGGTGCCAGACGATGTTGCCGACCAGGTGGTCCCGATCGGTTGGCGACATCACCTCGCGGTAGAGAGCGCCGGGCTGGATGAAGTCGTCATCGTCCCGGTGCGCCACGTAGGCCGTGCGCATGATCTCGGAGGCTTCGACGAACCAGCTCGGATCACTGTAGCGGTGCGGGTCGGCGTGCGGACCGCCGTAGCTGTTCGGTGCGTATACCGGTTGGTTCCTGTTGTGCCGGTAGCACATCGGGGCGTCCTTGTTGTAGCTGTGCACCTCGTTGATCGGCCGGTTGACCGGCAGCTGGGCGTAGTTCGGGCCGGTGCGATAGCGGCTCGAGTCGCCGTAGGCGAACATCCTTCCCAGCACCATCCGGTCCGGACTGGGCCCGATACCCGGGACCATGTTCGACACCTCGAACCCTGCCTGCACGACCTGGGCGAAGAAGTTCTCCGGGTTGCGGTCGAGCACCATGCGGCCGATGGGGATCGTCGGGTAATCCGCGTGCGGCCAGACTTTGGTGATGTCGAACGGGTTGAAGCGGTAGTCCGCCGCGTCTTGGTACGGCATGATCTGCATCTCAAGACGCCATGACGGGTAGTCCGCGCGGGCGATCGCGTCCCACAGGTCACGCCGGTGGCAGTCGAGGTCCTCGGCGCGCATGGCCCGGGCCTCGTCGTCGGTCATGTTCTCGACGCCCTGCTCTGTCTTGAAGTGGTACTTGACCCAGAACTTCTCGCCCCCGGCGTTCTCCCACAGGTACGTGCTGCTGCTGAAACCGTGCATGTGCCGCCAGGTGCGCGGCACGCCCCGGTCGCTCATCAGGATCGCCACCTGGTGGGCTGACTCGGGCGAAAGCGTCCAGAAGTCCCACTGCATGTTGTTGCTGCGCAGACCGGTATCGGGCATGCGCTCCTGCGAGTGAATGAAGTCGGGGAACTTCATGGGGTCGCGCACGAAAAAGACCGGCGTGTTGTTACCGACGAGGTCGTAGTTGCCCTCCTCGGTGTAGAACTTGAGAGCGAAGCCGCGCACGTCACGGTCCGAGTCCGGATAGCCCTCCTCACCGGCCACCGACGAGAAGCGCACGAACATCGGCGTGCGCTTGCCCACCTGGTTGAGGAAGGCGGCCTTGGTCCACTGGGTAACGTCGTCGGTCACCTCGAAGTACCCGAAGGCGCCACCGCCCTTGACGTGGTACACGCGATCCGGGACGCGCTCGCGGACGAAGTGGGCCAGCTTCTCGTTCAGGTAAGCATCCTGCAGCAGCACAGGACCTTCCGGACCGGCCGTGAGTGCATGCTCATCACTGCTTGTGGGAATTCCGGCGTCCGTGGTCGTGTTTGGTCGTTGGTCATTCATTAACCAGCACCCCCGATTCCGCTTCCAAGGACAAGAGACGGTGCCCCAGCGGCTACCCACGTGTGACCCGCATCAACCAGGACGTTCCGCGCCGCGTCCCTGCCCCGGCAACTCCGTGGGAATTGAGGATCTATACCTGGCGCCAGGACGGTTTCGTCGGGTCGACCAGCTGCATGTCAACGGGTCCGATACCGAAGATGGCGATGACGGCAGGGTCGAGGTGGCCCGCCGGGACACCGTCGTAATGGGGAGTACGGGCGACACGCCTGACGTATCCGCCGGGGCCGACGGGAGTCGAGTCGCTTGGCGCGAAATCGTTACCGCTGTTCACCCACCACGTTCCGAACACCACGACGGACAGGCGATCGGTTGCGTAGGTGTGGGGTGCGCTGAACCAACCTGGGTTCCACCTCATCATCACCAGATACGGTCCGGGCTTGTCGAGATCGCCGTACAGCATGGCAATCTCACCACTGCTGGGAGGCAGGTTCCCCCACGCCTGAAACATCATCCTGTCGTAGGGCAACGCGAAGGTCTCGTTCGGATCGGGACCACGGCGGGGGAAGGTCAGGTCGCTGACAGCGGAGAGATCGGCACGTTCGCCGCAACTTGCGATGGCCGCCATCAGAGGTGCCAGCAGCACGGATCGCCGACCCCAATCGACATGTTCCATGAGAACTCCTCCCAGAGTCCTTACCCGATGGCAGACGGGCTGGGAAAACAGGACTGAGACGACGTTCGTAGCCGATTGCCCCTCCACTCGCAAAGCGAGGACGCGCATGTTCTCATTGCCGGTGCGCGCCGCTGGGCGGTGTCGACGGCGCGCATGGCGTGCTCGTGCACATTCAGTCCAAAAAGGACTAGCGATGCTCAAGGCCTGTCGCGGGGTGGATCGCCGTTCAGGGGTGCCATCTCGGCGACATTGGCGACCAGGCGACCGGATCGGGTCGGTGGTCAGGAGCGGGTGCCGGTTCCCGACAGGCGCGGCAGATCGGATGTCTCGATGATCTCCGCCTTGGTGCGGCAGGACTTTGGTCACCAGCACGCGGTGCACCTCGGGGTGGGTAAGAGCCTGCCTTTGAAGCGCCTGTGGCGCCTTCCCGTTCAGGTGTGAGTTCGCAATTTCTCGCGAAATTGCTAACCCTCTGCGAGCTGGCACATTCGTGGTGTTGGGGGTCGGGGGGCCAAGGGCCGTTTGAGGTTCCGCTACCCGTGGCGGTGTCGGTTGTGGGAGGGGGCTAAGCGGTTGGCGCCGCTTCAAAGACAAGATCAAAGACGGGCGCTAAGAGCGGCCGAAACACCGTGCCTGCGCTCACATCCAGGACCCACCAACATCAATCTGTGCGCCCTCTTTCGCTGCGAATGAGTACTTCGTGCTGAGATAGACGATTAGTCAACTATTGAAACACGGACGAGATATTACGAAACACGTTGGAAACATCTCATACATAGCGTCCCGCTCTGGCTCGCTCGGCCCGACGGGAGTTTGACGGTTGTCGATGGCAAAAGGCGCCGGTGATGCCGTGCCAGTGACCCCTCTCCTGCGATGGGTTCGTCACATGGGTGAGCAGTCAAACGCAAGGCGTGATCGGCACTGGATGCCGCCGCGACGCTGAATCCACCAGACAGAGAGCTTCATGGATCTCCACAAAACCGCACTCGTCCTTATCGACATGCAGAAGGAGAGCAAGTACGGCATCGAGAACGTGGACCGGGCGGTCGCCTCCACGGTCGCGCTCATCGACACGTGCCGGCAGCTCGGCATCCCGATCGTCTACACCCGGCACGTGAGCCGGGTGGACGCGATCGGACTGCCCAACAACGAGGTGCTGGACGATGATGGCAAACCCGTCTACTACCGGTCGGACTCCGACGCGGCGGACGTGATCGACGAACTGGCTCCCCGCGCCGAGGACATCGTCGTCGACAAGCACCGGTGGAGCGGATTTCACGAAACGCCGCTGGATCTGCTGCTGCGAGACCTCGGGGTGAAACACCTGGTCATTGGCGGTTTCGTCACCGATGGCTGCCTGATGACCACGGTATTCGACGCCTACGCGCGTGACTACCAGGTCAACCTCGTCAAGGACATCTGCGCGGCGACCAACAGCGGCTCACACCAGGCCGCGATTCTGATGATGGCCAACTGGGTCTACGACATCGAGATCCTGGACGCAGCACAGGCGATCAGGAAACTTCGCGGGCAACCGCACCGCGGGTGGCGATCGAGCGCTCCTGACCAGCTCCAGTTCACCGCGAACACCCTCGACGAGGTCTTCGCCAAGCTCGATTCGAGCGGAGGGATCTCCGCATGACCACACCTGCCGATTCCGAGTTCAGCGAGCAGCCGGTAGTGGCCGAGGACTCACCCAGTGTCACCGCGAAGGACCAGCTCTGGCTGCTGTTCATCGCGATCGTGCCCTTGGTGCTCGCCACCATCTGGTACGTAGAGCGATAGGAGTTCAGGCGGCGATACGCATGGCAAAAGAGACCATCCTCCCGCTCGCTCGCCGAGACAGGCACGCGGGCTTCCTGTCCATCTTCTGGCTCTGGGCCGGCGGCAACGTGCTGCTGACCAACTTCATCTCCGGCAGCTCGTACGCGCTCGGGCTCGGGTTCTGGCCCATGCTGATGATCAGCGTCACCGGCTACCTGCTCGCGCTCGCGTTCTGTGCATGGGATTCCCAGCGGAGCGCACGGTACGGCATCGACGAGATGGTGTCCCTCCGTCCCACCTTCGGCTACCGCGGCTCGATCTACGGTGTCATCGTCCTCGTCGGCGTTAACTTCGGCTGGGTGGGAATCCTCGCCTCAATGGCCGGATCGGCGATGAAGCTCGTCGTCGAAAACGTCGGAGGCGGGCTGACCTTCGCTGGCGACTACACCCTCTACTCCGTGGGCATCGGTATCGTGCTGCCGCTGATCATCGTCATGTTCAGCCAGAAGGCGGCGTTTCAGCTGTCGAAGATCACGGTGCCGATCCTGCTGGCGTTCATCGTCTACATCCTCGTCCGCCTGTTCACCGGCGGGTACTTGCACGGGATGGCGACGAAGCCTGGTGACGGTTCCGAGTCCTGGATGGGTGCCTTCGAGATCATCTTCGCCTTCTCCATCTCCTGGTTCCCCTACCTCGGCTCCTGGAACCGGTTCGCCAGAAGTGAACGAATCGGCTTGTGGGGCACGTATCTCGGGCTTGGGGTCACTGGAATCCTGTTCGCCGTGATCGGCGGGATGGCCACGCTGGCCACCGGGGAGGTCGACCCGGCGCAGTGGTCGAACAAACTTGATCTCGGTCTGGTCGCGCTGGGGATCATCGTGCTGGGAACGGTCACTTCGGTCACCCACCTGCTCGGCTCGGGTTCGATGGGAATTCTCAGCATCGGTCCGAAGTGGAACTATCGCTGGGTATGCGTGATCGTGACCGTACCGTCGATCCTTTTCGTCTACGCGACCTCGCTGCAGGCGATGTTCAACCTGTTGCTCGTCTTCGTCGGGCTACTTGCCGGTCCTTACTGGGCGATCGCCCTCGCGGACTACTTCTTCCTGCGCAAGCAGAACATCGACGCCGCCGCCTGCTACGACCCGAGGGGCAAATACCGGTTTGTGGGGGGCGTCAACCTCCTTGCTGTGGGCTGCATGGTCGTGGGCATGGTGGTCTGGATTTTCCTCGGTGGATGGCTCAGCGGGATCCCCGCGCTGACCTTCCCCGCCGGTATGGCGCTGTTCGAATACATCTCCGCCACACTGCCCTGCATGATCGTCTCGGGTGCGCTCTACTACGTGGCTGCGAAGATCTTCTTCGCCCGCCGCACCGCAGGCGGCTACCAGCCAGCACCCGCGAAAGCCCAGGGGGAGCCAGCCGAATCGGCTCCCACGAGCTCAGGGTCACGGCTGCCGTCCGCCGGTGAGGTGAGCTGAGCAAGGGTTGGCCGCGCTTTCGCACGTGATCCGCACGGCGGGCTTCCCCCACGGAAGCTCGTTCAGCCGAGGGTCAACAAGAGCAGGCTGGTCAGACCGGCGAGGCCGCAGTAGACGGCGAACGGGGTCAGCGTGCGGGTGTGGAAGTACCGGGTCAGGAAGCGTACGGCCAGGTAGGCGCTGGCGAATGAGGCGACGCTGCCGGCCAGCACCGGTCCGTGGATACCGGCACCCAGCGGGCCGAGCAGGTCGGGGATCTTGAGCACACCCGCGGCGAGGATCACCGGGGTGGCCAGCAGGAAGGAGAACCGCGCGGCTTCCTCATGGGACAGTCCGGCCAGCAGGCCGGCGACCATGGTGGCACCGGAGCGGCTGATGCCCGGCAACAGCGCGAGGATTTGTGCCGCACCGATGAGGGTGCCTCGCGCGAAGGATAGGCGGGTCAGGCGGTCATCCGGCGACACCGCGACCACCGGCAGGACTTCGGTGGCCGCGTCTACGGCGGGCAACACGTCGGTCTGCTGGTCCATGACCGACCGACTGGCACGACTGGTCGTGGTGGCGGGTTCCCGGACGGCGCGCCTTCGGAGTCGCTCGCCGAGGTAGAGCACGAACCCGTTGGCGATCAGGAAGCTCGCCGCCGGGATCGGATTGCCGAGCGTGGTGCGGAAGAGGTGCTCCAGCAGGAGTCCTGACAGGCCCACGGGGATGCTCGCCAGGATGATCAACCAGGACAGGCGCTCGGCCTGCGTCCGCACCCGTCGGTACCGGATCGAGGTCCAGAGCCCGCCGATGATCCGCATCCAGTCGCGCCAGAAGAACAGCAGCAGGGCCGCGGCGGTGGCGACGTGCAGACCGACGATGAACGCGAGGTAGGGCGAATCGAGGGCGGATACGTCGAGGTCGCGGGCCCACTGGCCGCCTACGAGCGCGGGGATGAGCACGCTGTGCCCGAGGCTGGAGACCGGAAACAGTTCAGTGACGCCCTGGAAGGCGCCCACGACGATGGCTTCGAGGTAGGTCAGGCTCACGGAACGGGATCCTTGGAGTCTCGGCGCGCGCGGAGCAGTTCACGGGCCACGGGGATGAGGGAGAGCACGACGATGATTGCGATGATCGGCAGCAGGTAGGTGTCGATGTTCGGGATCTGACTGCCCAGCAGATACCCGGCGATCGGCACCCCGAGCGCCCACAGCAAGCCGCCGCCGACCTGCCAGACGGCGAAGGTGCGAGCCGGTACCCCGACCGCACCGGCCAGCGGATTGAGCACGGTCCGCACCAGCGGGATGAACCGGGCCAGCAGGACCGCTTTACCAACGCCGTAGCGTTCTAGTGCCTCCCGGGCTCGGGCGGTCGCCGCGTGCAGGCGCGGGCGGTCCGGTCGATCCAGCAGTGTCGGGCCCACGCGGCGGCCGATCAGATAACCGGTCTGCGCGCCGAGTACTGCACCCGCGGCCGCCGCTAGCAGGACCCACGGCAGCGACAGGTGCAGCGCGGCACCGGACGTTGTCGCGCACAGCAGGCCCGCGGTGAACAGCAGGGAGTCACCGGGCAGGAAGAAGCCGATCAGGAGCCCCGTTTCGGCGAACAGAACGACAGCGACGCCCAGCGGGCCGAAGGCCGCTAGGAGGCTGTGCGGGTCGAGTGGATTCACGCATCGCAGTCTCGGGGTCGACGGGTTAACGGATTGCTAATCGATCGGCAGCAGCAGGGTGAAGGTGGGCGGTGCGGGTTTGCTCAACCACAGCCGCCCGCCTTCGGCTTCGGCCAGGCTGCGGGCCAGCGCCAGCCCAATGCCGTGTCCGGAGTCGGTGTCGTGCCGTCGGGCGAACAGGTCACGCTCCGCTCCGATGCCAGGGCCCTCGTCGGAAACGTCCACAGCCAGTGCGTCGCCCGCGTCACGTGCCGTGACGGTAACGGTTCCGCGGCCGTGGACGACCGCGTTGTCCGCCAGCACGGTGAGGATCTGGCGGATCGCGGCCGCGGCCGCGCGGGGTGCCGGGGCGTCTTCGACTGCGACGCGCAATTCCCGTCCGTGCGCAGCGAGCAGGCCGCGCCAGCTCTCTTCGATCTCCGTGAACAGCTCGTCCAGATCGGCCGTTTCGGGGCCGGAACCGGTGTCGCGGGCCAGGACCAGCAGATCGTTGATGGTGCGTTCCAGCCGATCAGCCGTGGCGATCCCGTCGCGGATCGCCACGCGGGCCTCGATGTCCGGGGAGTCCAGGGCCGCCTCCAGCTGGAGCCGCAGTCCGGTCAGCGGCGTGCGCAGCTGGTGGGAAGCGTTGGCGGAGAAGGCGCGTTCCCGGTCGAGCATCTCGCCGATGCGCTGCGCGGTGGTGTCCAGCGCGGCGCCGACCGAGTCGATCTCGACGATCCCGGCGTTGCGGGCCCGCACCGTGAAGTCGCCCTCTCCCAGCCGCCGCGCCGCGATCGAAAGCTCCTCAAGCGGATGGGCGAGACGGGCGGCCATCCGGCGCGCGACCAGCCAGGTCAGGGCGACGGCCGCCACGGCCAGTCCCAGCATCGCCAGCCAGGTCACGCCGGTGCGCAGGTAGAACTCGGTGAGCGGGGCCGCCGCCCGGACCACGCCGACTTGGGCGCCGTTGTCGGTGACTGAGGTGGCGAACACCACGTCCCCGTCCGAGTTTCCCCGCGTCGGGTCGCCGCGGTAGGCCTCGGTCACGATCGCGTCGGCGGTCGCCGGACCGGAACCCGCCAGCAGCGCGCCGTCCCGCGAGTACACGCCGAGCTCGGTATCCGTGTCGGTCGCGGGTAGCTGGCGCACCTGCTGGTCGTGCGCGAGCGCGTCGGCGACCAACAGGGCCGCGGAGTCGGCAGCCCGCTCCAGCTCGGCCCGCTCGTCGTCCAGGTAGTACTTGGCGACACCGACCGCGAGCGGCAGCCCGAAGAGGCTGATCGCGAGCACCGCGGCTGCGACCGTCAGCGCGACGATCCGCTTGCGCACGACCCCTCCTCCGGATGTTCCAGCCGGTAGCCGTGACCGCGCAGCGTCGAGATCCGCGGGGCCTGATCGGCAGAGTCGGCGGCCTCGGCCAACTTGCGGCGCAGCGCCGCGATATGCACGTCGAGGGTCTTCGTCGAGCCATACCAGTGCGCGTCCCACACGTCGGTCATCAGCACGTCGCGGCTGACCGCGGCCCCCGGGGTCTCGGCGAGCCGCGCGAGGAGATCGAACTCCTTGGCACGCAACGGGATCTCGTGTCCGGCGAGGCTCGCCCGTCGCGCGGCGGTGTCCACCTGCAACGCGCCGACCGCGATCTGCGGGGCCCCGGCGCTGACCGGCCCGCGACGCAGGTGCGCGCGGACGCGGGCCAACAGCTCGGCGAGCCGAACGGGTTTGGTGAGGTAGTCGTCGGCTCCGGCTTCCAGCCCGACGACCACGTCCATCTCGTCCTGGCGGGCGGTGAGGATCACCAGCACCGTCCGGGGCTGGCTGGCCCGCAGCCGACGGCAGACCTCGACCCCGTCGAGATCCGGCAGCCCGAGGTCGAGCAGCACGAGGTCGAAGTCATCGACGCCCGCGGCAGAGAGCCCGCCCGTACCGGTGGGCTCCCACCGCACGGTGAAGCCGTGCCGGCGCAGGCTCGACGCGAGAACCTGGCCGATCGTCTCGTCGTCCTCGACCACAAGTAACCGCGACATGAGCGCAGGGTAGACCGAGCGCGGATAGGAGCGTCGGTGCCGCGTTGCCCCGACGACAAGTCACCGTGGCTTGCTCGCTCATGTCGTTTTCATCACGCCGGGCTATGCGGGAGGCGGCGGTGCAACGCTGCGCTCGCTGCTTCCGCGGTGAATTTGCCACTGGCTAATCTTGCCCTTTCCCGTTGCATACCCAGGCGTTTCTACCGTCAGGGCATGAAGATGCGCGGACGGACCTTAGCCCTGGCGATGGCCGCACTGCTGATCTATCCCGGGGTGACCTACGCCCGGGCGCTGACGTATCCGGGAAATGCGTCCTTCAGCGTGCGCACGGTCGACTGGGTGCGCTCCATCGGTCTCGGCGGTGTCGTGAACTCGATCGAGAACTGGTGGTACACGCGACATCCGCCGTCGGCGGCCCCGCCGTCGGCTGGGGCCCTGCCGCAGGCGGATCCGTTGGGCCAGGGTCCGGTGTCGGGTCTGCGGCCCGCGGACCTGCCGGTGTCGGCCTCCTCGCTGCCGGGCGAGGGGAAGTGGATACCGGGTGCACGCGTGCCCAGCGGCGCGACCGCCGACTACACCACGTTCATCCGGCCTGATCCCGCGCATGCCAGTGTGGTGGCCGGGGTAGCTTGGCTGAACCAGCGTCTGGTGCGGACGAAGCTGATCACCGGGACGAAGGAACCGCGTGGGGCGGCCGGGCCGGACGGGGGAACGGTGCCGAACGCATGGCGGTCAAGCCTGCTGGCGACGTTCAACTCCGGTTTCAAGATGAAGGACTGCACCTGCGGCGTCTACGCCGACGGTGTGCAGAGCCCGCCGCTGCAAGACGGCGCCGCTTCGGTGATCGTGCACACCGACGGCACGGTGTCGGTCGCGCAGTGGGGTCGTGATGCGGTCCTGGGGCCGGATGTCCAGGCCGTGCGGCAGAACCTGGATCTGGTGGTGGACAACGGTGCACCGGTACCGGGGCTGCAGGAGAACCCGGCCGGGCATTGGGGTAGCGCGAGCAACCAGTTCCAGTTCACCTGGCGTTCCGGCATCGGGACTGATCGGTCCGGCAATTTGATCTACGTGGCGGGCGACAAGCTCACGCTCACGACACTGGCCGCCGCAATGGTACAGGCCGGGATCGTGCGCGGGATGGAGCTCGACATCCACTCGCAGATGGTCACGTTCGCCACCTATCGGCCGGACCTCCCGGGCACCGCATCGACGAAACTACTGCCCACCATGAGCGGGGCCGCCGACCGCTATCTGAAACCGGACCAACGTGACTTCTTCGCGGTCGCCCTGAAAACCGCGAATGAGACGCGCAGTACCCGTAATTCGCCCAACCGCCGGAGTTCGACCGCGTCGCGGTGGGACGCGACCGGCCGCACTGCACCGCTCGGACTCAGCCCCGCACCCGGCCATCCCCTGATGCATTGAGCGGCACGCGCGGAACTTGTGGTGCTGGCCGCGTACTGCGAGACGTGGGCGCGGTTCGTCGAGGCGACCCGGGACGTACAGGCCAACGGGCTGACGATCGTGAACCGGTCGACCCGCAAGGACGGCACCGAATCCGAGTGGACCACCACGAATCCGGCGGTCGGGATCGCGAAAGCGGCCGGGACGGAACTGCGTGGGTTTGCGGCGCACTTCGGGCTGACACCGTCGACTGAGGTCGCCCCACCCGTCGCGCGCTGGTGTGGCTGTTCCCCGACGACGTTGACACCGGCCGACCGGCGTGGTTGTCGAAGCTGCCTGGTGACAACCATCGTTTATGGCCCGCTGCAGGGTGCGGTGAACCACGGTGAGCCACACGGCGAGATGCGTATCACCGCAGCTCAGCGCGATCAGCTACGCTCCAGCACGGCTAGATCCGGAAACGTCCAAGTGTCGGTTCGAACCCGACCGGGGGCACACATCCTCGCAGGTGGGCCTTCTCGTGGTGTTCGGGGCCATGGCGTTGCACCAGGGCGAGACCGGACGATCGGATCTTCGTGCATCCGCATGAGCGGACAGCGTCGGAAGAGTGCGGAACGGGCCATTGGCCAGCTTCACTTGGATTCGATCCTGCCCATCGGGGCGGTGCTCTCCGACAAGGCCTGCTGGGCTGCCGTCCAGCTTGAATCCTCGATACCGAGTGCACGGCGGAGGTAGGCCCAGGTGACGCGCTGGATCAGGGCGACACGTTCAGGGTTTTCGTCCGTTGTTTCCTTGACCTCGTAACCGGTGATCCCGCCGAGCGAGTGTTCGGCTCCGAACAGAATGAGCAGGCTCTTGTCACCCGGGCTCAGGAAGTACGGGTCGGCGAGCCACTCCGGTCCCCTGACGGACAGCGGGGAGTCGTCCTTGTCCCCGGCGACTACTAGGGCCGGTGTGGTCATGTTCGCGAAGTTCGGGTTCATGAACGGGAAGTTCTCGACTGCGAATGGCGTCAGGTCGGCTCCGCCCTTTCCTGCCGTGGCGAGCAGCACGCCCGCTTTGATCCGCGAGTCGGACAGGTCCTCTTCCTTCTTGCTCACCGGATCGAGGACGCGCAGGCCCAGCAGATTGCCCGCTGTCTGGCCGCCGAAGGAGTGTCCGGCCGCGGCGATGCGGCTTCGGTCGAGGCGACCGCTGAGACCGGGAACGGCAGCTTCCAGCAGATCGAGCTGGTCGAGGATGCGTTTCATGTCCTCGACGCGCAACCGCCAGAGCCGTGGTGTGCGTGGATCTTCCTGGGGAAGGGCCACACCCCTGGAGTCGAGATGGGTGGGCTGAATCACCACGAAGCCGTGAGCAGCCCAGAAGTCGACCAAGGGGCCGTAGCCGTCCAGTGACGAGCCGAATCCGTGGGAGAAGAGGATGATCGGCAGTCCGCTCCCGGCCGTCGGCGCCGAGATCTTCACCCGCAAGTCCGCACCACGGCCCGGTGCTTCCAGCACTACGGGCTTCACCGAGACGATTGGAGTGGGTGCGCTGACGGCCGTCGCCGTGTCAGATTCGGTCATGGGAAGACTTCCTTCTAGCTGGTTCGCGGTTGAGGTGGCAGGAGTATCGGGGGTCGCAAGTGGTCTCGGTGCCGTTGTGGTTCTCTTCGGTAACTACGGTTGATCCTGTCCCGCCCGCGTACCAGCTACAAGAAGGAAGTTCGATGTCACCCACGCACACCGAGGTAACCGCCGCACCCGCCGACCGCGATCCCGGCGGGCACGAAGATCGCCCGGACTGCGGGATGCGCGATGTGCTGGACCGCATCGGGGACAAGTGGTCGGTACTCGTGATCGTTGAGCTCGCCGGTGGGCCGCGCCGATTCCGTGAACTGCAACGCGCGATCGACGGCATCTCCCAGCGCATGCTCACCCTCACAGTGCGCAGGCTGGAACGCGACGGACTCGTCCTCCGCACCGCGTACCCGACCGTCCCAGCTCAGGTTGACTACCGCCTGACCGAGACCGGGACCAGCCTGACCCAGCTGGTCAAAGCGCTCGCCGACTGGTCTCTCGCCCATCGCGCCGTCATTGCCGAGGCCCGGCACCAGTACGACCAGACCCACCCCGACCACGACATTCGCTAGCGCGTACCGATCACTACCGATTGTCCACCGCGGGCACTCAGGTATTGATAGTCCGCACTGTTGGTCGGCAGCTGATCGAGATGCTCCGATTTTCGTTCGAATGTAGGGTATTTGACGGTCTGTCCGGCGATTCGGCGGAGGCGAATCGATCACTTCACAGGCGTTGGGGGAAATCGTGGACGATGGTATTCGGGAACTGTTCAGAGTTCGCGACGAGGCCGTGCGCAAGCGGGATCCGGAGCAGTTTCTTTCAACTCAACTGGTTGATGTGCCGTTTGCGGCCAGTGAAAGTTATCTGTCGATCGACGATATGACGACCGAGGTGCTCCATGCGCAAGAGGAGTCGGATGGTGCCACCGCGGTCTTTGTCAGGGAGACTTACGTGAGCAGCAAGAAGGAGCAGAAGTCGCCCCGATCCGCCTTCTTGATCTACTTCCTCGTCAATACCGGTGGCAAGTGGAAGGTCTACCGGGTTCGATAACTGCTCGTCCACGCCTGGTGGGACGGGTCGTGCCTGTCGATGATCGCGCACGTCGACGGCGTGTTGTGAAGATTTCAGGGGGCGCAATGAATCTTGGCGATCGCATCGCGAAAAATGCGGATGACGTCGATCGAGAAGGTCGTGGTCTTGATTTTCTGTGGGTGGAGCTCACCAACCGGTGCAATCTGAGATGTGTTCACTGCTACACCGAGTCCCATCCGGCCAGCGGACACCGCGACGTGCTGACCGCAGTGGATTATGAGTCCCTCATGGTGGATGCGTACCGCATCGGCTGTCGCAGGATCCAGTTCATCGGAGGAGAACCGCAGCTCAGTCGCGACTTCATGAGGCTGCTCTCGCGTGCCAACGAGATCGGATTCGAATTCATCGAGGTGTTCACGAATCTGACCAGACTGACCGAGGACGTGCTCCGCTTCGCGGAGCTCAACGGGATATGCTTCGCGACTTCGGTCTACTCGTACGATCCGGCTGCGCATGATGCGATCACCACGGTGAGAACCAGTCATGCGCGTACCATCGCGAATCTCAAACGGTTGATCAACAGTGGTGTGACCACCCGAGCTGCGATGATCAATATTCGACAGGACGAGTCGGAGATCGGGCGAACCAGGCAGTTCCTGGAAGATCTTGGCGTCGGGAGCGTGCGCGGGTCCCATGTTCGGGAGTTCGGACGCGGCGAAGCGGTCACAGGCGGACGAGCTCGCATGTCCGCGCTCTGCGGTCATTGTTGGGATGGCAAGCTCTGCGTGGCACCCGACGGAGTTGTCTACCCGTGCGTCATGGCTCGGCAATGGCCGGTTGGCAACATTCTCGACGAGTCGCTCGCCGAAATTGTCGATGGAATGCGTCTCAAGGATACGCGCAAAGATATCTTCGAAACCGCCTGGCTTCCGAAGATCGATGATTGCGCCCCTTGCGAGCAGAGCTGCGATCCGGATTCCTCGTCTTGCTCCCCGCATTACTGCAACCCGACGCAATGCCCGCAGTCCTGCACTCCGCAGTGGGACTGCATGCCGGATGTGCCGCGGTGACGCCGGGTTGCGCGAAGGACATCCGACATCCGCGGCAGTCGTCGAGTCGCGCGTCATGGAGCGTGCGCACGACCGCGAAAGTGCCGATGCGGCATATTCCAATTCGTCCCGCAAGGACCAAAGTCTCTATTATGAATGGTCTGGCTCTGCCAGCCTTGGGGCGCTTGCTTCTGAAGACCTGGGGATATGGCTTCGGCACGGGGGAGTTCGCGATGAACGAGTCACCAGCCACCAAAACTTCAACAATGGCGCCGGAACCGCTTGCTCGACTGGAAAAGGAAATTTCCGAACACGTCGAGGCGATCCATGCGGCCAGCCTCGCCTACCTGGAACGCCTGGCTGAATACGGGGAGAACAAGCCACAAGGTGTGGAGATTACGATCGGCGCCGGGCCTGAGGGCGTGAGTCATGATCATCACACGCGGATGTACTGCTGGGATGCCAGATATATCTGCGGCCACGGCTCCAACGGCTACATCTATTGCACTCGCCGGGTGTGCCAACTGGAGGAATGAGCCAGGCCGACCAGTGGTAGGGAAATGCGCTGGGTTCACGTTCGGCCGTAGAGGGGTTCTCGTTTCGCCGGTGCAGCTTGGGTTGTGGGTTGGGGGCTTGGTACTGCTTCCATGACTTCTCGGCCTCGGGCGTCTACTACCTTTGTGAACAGGTGTTGTGCTGCTCCGAAGATGACCGCCCAGCCGATGATCTGGGCCGACGAATCGAGGGACGTCAAGCCGGGTACGAACTCTCCGCGCATTAGCAGGAGACCGAGGATCGCCGTCAGCGCTCCGGCGGGCAGCTTGAGGGAGGCGAGCGCGAGCGGCACGTTGGATGCCGTTGGGCTGCCCCTCAGCTGGTGCAGTGCAGCCGCCGCGGTCACCGCCGCCGCGAGGAATCCGATTGCTTCGACGACCACGTAGTCACCCCTCGACGCGGCGAGCTCGAAGCTTTCGTCCAAGTTCCCTTCGAACCGGTGCTGGCCGAGGGGACACACGACTATCAGTTCTCGGGGTGGTTCGACCGGCAGTTGGGTTGCTGGCACGTTGAGGGTGGGACCGAAGCAGATCGGCAGCAGTTTCTGATTGATGGCAGCGACGATCGCGATCGTGATCGCCAGGCATAGCAGCCCGAAGGTCCACCACCACACGAGTTGCGCGAAGCTGCGCTCCCGGACGACCTCGCGCTGCTGAACCCGGTACGCCTCGCGCACCGCATCGATCACGGTCTGTCGCTGCGAGTGGGTGAGCCTTCCGCCCTCCGAACTCTTGAAGATCCTCTCGACGGACAACCGGCGCCGGTCCCCGCTCGGCAGGTTCTCCTCGATCAGCATGAGGAGGTCGGGCAGCATGCCGTGGAGGTCTTCGAGCGAGACCATCCGCAGTACGAGGAGGTGGGCATCGTGGATGTGGGCGAGCCCGCTGTCCACCCCGTGCGCCCGCCGCGGCCACCGCGTGCGCCCGACGTCGTTCTGCGCGCACTTGAGGTGATTCCGGGCGCTTGCCGCCAACTTCTCGGTGCACAGCTCGCTCGGCGCGGAGCAGTTCTCCGCCCAGTCCACGAACGCCCGCAGCTCGTCGATGCGGGCGAACGCTCTGAACCCCCAAGGCCATCGCCAACCGGGGCGTCGTGAAACGGCGTCCTGGCTGGTGCTTCGCGCGGTGTTCACGGCTCGCCCGTCGAACGAGCGGCCGAGACCGCGGCCCACGCCACCTCCGGGTGTCGGATGTCGCTGTGGGCCTGGGCGAACCAGGACAGGTTCCGCTTGATGACGTCGTTGGCGTCAAGGCGGTAGAACGCACCCGGCTGGAACCCGTAGTCCGTGCCCTGCCCGGCCATCGTGACGGTCTTGGCGTCGCGCTGCTGGTAGCCGTCGTGGCCCATCGCTCCCCAGCGGTAGTTGATCCGGTCCATCAGCTCGGCGTCCTGCCAGGCCAGCCTGCTGGCGTTGGGATACCACCAGCCGACCGCCCGGTCGGCCTCGCTGAACGTGCACAGGAGCGGACCGTCGACCCGGTCGGCGCAATCGGCCAGCACACCGGCGCCGTCCCGCACTGGTGCTCGCGATGCGAACGCGAAGTGGCTGAACGCGCCCTGGATCAGGTACAGGGATTTCACCGGGCGCCGCTCAGCTGGGAGGCCCTGGAGGGCGAACGAGACGAGCCGGGCGCCGAAGCTGTGGCCGAGGAGATGCACGCGCGCACCGGGGATGGCGTGCGCCACCTGTCCGAGCAGGGGGCCGAGGCCGTCGCGGCCGACCACCCCGGCGCGTTCCTTCATCTCGTAATAGCTGAGGACCCGCAACGCCTCTCGCGCTCCCTGCCACATCCGGCCGAACGGATTCGGCTGCTGCGCAATACCACCGTCGACGGGTGCGAGTGCGGCCATCGCGTCGAACACCCGGCCCGGTGGCGCGTTCAGCACAGCTGCTTCCCCGTCGTCTTCCGGGGCGTTGTCGGAGGTGGTCACGAGTCCTCTCGCCAGGCGCAGGAACTCCAACAGCCGGTCCCGGTCCTGCGGCTGCTGGTCGAGCAGTTGGCCGATCTGCTCCACCCGCTCCTCCTGGTTCGGAAAGGCGGGGGCGAGCGCTTTCGCGAGGTCGGCACCCGAGGACATCTTTTCGGCGGGGTGTGGGGAAGCCAGCGCGCCCAGGACCTGGGGCGCCGATGACCGCGGGACCGGAGGACCGGTCTCGGCGGGGGCGTCTTCCGGGAACAGCAACGCTGGCCACAGCACGCCGACGAACCCCGTATTCGCCCGTT
The DNA here is from genome assembly GCF_022678645.1 of Saccharopolyspora soli. Taxonomy (GTDB): domain Bacteria; phylum Actinomycetota; class Actinomycetes; order Mycobacteriales; family Pseudonocardiaceae; genus Saccharopolyspora; species Saccharopolyspora soli. The sequence goes on from NZ_JALBWV010000046.1 coordinate 19,743, forward strand.
GCGCCGTCGAGAGCATCCCTGCGATGAGCCCGAACATCGCCGAGTACAGCTCACGTGCTCCGTCGAAGGAGCTGTTCCAGCCGTGGCTGAAGACGAAAAGCTCGCGCAGCCCCGTCGTCGCGATGGTCTCGGGCAGATTTCCGCCTTGGCGGAGCGCGCCCTTCGCGTCGAACTCGACCTCCCAGTACGGCACACCGCCGATCTGTGACTCCATCTCTCCTCCCCCGAATCGCAGGGGTGTCGCACCGGCAGCGCTCCCCGAGGTCGACCAGAAATCGCGGATGAGCAACCGTGCGCAGCAAGCTCGCGCCGGACGCTAGCGGTCCGTTGGTACGGCGATTTCGCCGTCCTCGCGCATCAATCGGTCCAGGACCTCGTCCGGCAGCCACACCCGGTGCGGGTAGCCGGTGCCCCACGAGTTCAGGATCGGTACGGCCCCGAGTTCGTCCGCGCGGGTGTTGCCGAGCACGGCATGCACGTCATCAACCGACTGCGCCCAGCGGAACACCTTGATGCCGTCGTCCGCGTCGGCGACGTAGTCGGATCGCTCGATGTGGTCGTCGTCGGCGTTGGAGTCCGCCCAGTCGACGTGCCCTGCCGAGGCCAGCACCTCGGCCGCCGCGCGGCAGGACGTTCCGTTGGAATCCCCCGGTTCGGTCTCCGGCCACTGATCGTGCTGCTTGGCCCGATCCCACAACCACCGGGCCGAGTACAACTCCTCGTTGAGGATCGTCATGCACCGGGACCAGGCGAAGCCGACGCAGGCCCCCTCGCTGCCCTGGTCGTAGAACTTCCACCACTGCTCGCGGTCCGGTTCTCCGCCAGGTTCCAGGCACACGGCATGCCCGCCGCGAACCCTGGTGAGCGATTTCGCCCCCGCGCGGGCCACGAACTGAACACCGTCCCGGTCAGCTCGGGGACGGTCGAATTCGGCGTACCAGTTGACGCCGATCACCACCGGTACGCGCGCGGGTCGACTCGTAGCGGTCAACGGGTACTTCTCGACGTGGCGCCAGTCGTCGGGGAGAAAACGCCCCAGGCGCTCGTCATCTGGATCTCGATCGATCGGACGGTACCGCATGGTTTCCTCCACTCGCGCTGCTTGGCACCGGCGCCTTCGCCGAGGTGCGGGCCGCTACGACCAGTAAGCCAATGCCGCGCATGCACGAGCAATGAGCACATCGATCCAAACAGGATCCAAGCGTGTTCACGCCCGCCGGTCGCGAGCAGGACTCACTGCGCCACGAGTGGCTGCGGCTCTGAACCTTCTTTGGTACCGCCGGGATCATTCTGCTGTCCGGGCCGCGAGGTGATGATGTGCGGGAGGCGAGGAGTTCTCATCATGAACACCAGGATCTTCCTCATCGACATGCCGCGCATGATGCGTGAGATCATTCGAGCCGCGCTGACGCAGCGGCCTGGCGGCGACATCGTTGGCACCGCCCAGAACTCGGACCGCGCTCGGCAGGTCGCGCTGGCGATCAACAGCACAGGAGCGGAAGTGGTGGTGCTGACCACTGGTTACCACGAGCTCGCTGACCTGCTCCTGCGGCTGCTCGTACCGGGATCGCCAGTCCACCTCCTGATCATGACAGCCGACGGCCGCGAGGCGTTCCACTGCCAGCCCCTCGGGGAGACATCTCCGGAAGCACTGCGCAACATCATGGACCGGATCGAGCGGTGAACCGTTCGAATCCAAGCTAGAGCACCAGGTTTGAGTAGTCGTCGTGCAAGCGCACCCGGTCCGCTCGTGCTTCGAGCCCGTCCGACGTCAAGGGGGTTTCGTGCGGTTCGAGGTACTGGAAGTCAAGACCGGTGCGTTCTCGCAGTTGCGCCAGCGAGATGCGGTACGTTCCGGCGTCGAAGACCGCTTCGAAGGTGAGCATGTCTTCGATCAATTGCGTCTGCTCAAGCATGTAACCCGAAATGGCAAGCGCACCACCGGGTTTGCAGTAGGCGATGACCTTCCAGAACGCCAGTGGAAGCCGGGCGCCCTTGTACAGCGGGTCATCGTCGGACATGACCGGGCCGGTGAACACGGTTATCTTCTTGTCCGTGAGGTCCGCGTTCTCCAGGACGAAGTTCTCCAGGCCCTGCCAGAGTTCTTTCCCCTGGTTGAACTTCTCGTGCTGCGGCGCGCAGTTCGTGAAGTGGAACGTGTCGTCGTTCGCCCGTGCCAGGTCATCGCCCCAGACCGGATCGAGCCGCCGAACCAGATGTCCCCGGTCCAGCGCGTTGCGCCGGTAGAGCGACTCGCCGATCTGCTCCGATTCCGCGATGCGGGGGTCGAAGTACCACTTGTCGGCCCGCCGCTCGAAATCGGCGCTCTTGTTGCCGTCGATGTTCACGACCGTGTAGTAGGCGAGTTGGCGGCGTCGATTGACGACGATGCTGAAGTGCGTGTAGGGGAGGACGGCGGGATCTTCGCCGGGCGGCGCGTCATCGATCTTCGCCGCGTTGCGGCGTTGTTCGTTGGAGAGTTCCGGTAGCGGCAGCTCGGGTCCGAGGAATCCTGGGTCGTAGCCGGTGTAGCCCTCGTAATAGGAGTGCGGGCGAGCGATTTCCAGCGCCGAACCTTCGAGGACCTCGACCTGAGCGGCTTCGGCGGTGGCCGATTCTCCGATTTCTATCGTGATGTTGAGCGGAACCGACAACTTGGGTCGCGTGAGTTGCATGATCGGGCCTTTCGTGGCGTAGCCGATGCTTCGGACGCTGCTTCAGGAAAATTCCACCCCGGCCCGCTGGAGGAGCGGGTCGTCCGCGAGTCGCCACAGCGGCACAGCCTGGTTGCCCTGGAGGTAGCGACCTCCGAAGTGCAGGCCGATGACCATCGACGTCTCCAGGTCGAGCAGGCACGATCCCGAGTTGCCGCCGAGCGTCGAGCAGTCGTGGACGACGGTCTCCGAAGCGGACTGAACCGCGCCTGGCTGCAGGCGCTTGACGTTGTAGATACCCGCGAAGATCCGCTGCATCTCCTCCGGATCGTTGCGCCTGGAATCAGCCGCCGGGTAACCGACGACGTACACCTTGGTCCCGCCGCGAACAGCGGGATCGCGGGCGATGCGCAGGGGATCCAGCTGCGGCACTCCTGCCGAGCCGTCCGACGCGCACCGCAGCAAGGCCAAGTCAACCGTGTCGTGCACGCCGATGACCTCGGTCAACCGCAGCTCTCGGGGCTGCGAGGCGGACAGCTCCTCGTTGTAATCCACCCGTCCCGTCACGCCAGGTGCGAAGGCCCACGCACGTCCATCGTTGCGGGCGAACTCGGCTGCGACGTGCCGGTTCGTCATCACGACGTCCGCGGCCGCCAGCCAACCCGTGCCCACCCAATCGATCGCCGGATGCCCCTCGACTTCGATCCGCCCGACGCGGGGCAGGACGTCCTCGATGGCGGACCGGTGTTGTTCGAGTTCTTCGGTCCAGGGCTGTGGCGCCGGGAAGAACCGACCGTCCTGCACCAGGATCGCGGGCCTGGCCATGAGCAGCACGATCGCTTCGAGAGCCGCGCGCTCGTCCGCGTCGACGTCGGCGTCGGCACCATCGCGCCGCAGCTTCTGCACGGCGGCGCGTCCGGCCGGGACCAACCCCTCCAGATGACTGCGCGATTCCTCCTCAAGCGGTGGCAGCTCGCCCGGCTCGGCGCCGACGACTGGCTTGGTCATGTACCGCGATCGTCCGGGCGCGACCTTGCGGACGACAACCGCGTCGTCGTCGTTCAGCTCTTCCTCGATTCGCGACAGATCGCGTTCGTGGCGCAGTGCTTCGGCGATGACATCGTGACCGGACATCGTTCCCCCTGGTACCAGCCACCATTCGTGGCCCTGGGCATGGCACGGCTCCATCGTCCGGCTGCTGCGATGACGTCGGAATGGATCCGACGGTTCAAAGGAGGACCAACCTGCGCACGCCCTGGATTCACGTGCCGCTCGGCGGCGGTCAGTGGCGTGATGCGTTGTTCGGCGGCAGCGTGGCGCGAACAAGGACGGAGTGGTCGAGGCGTTGCTGTCGGGCCCATGCGGCGGCTGCGGCCCGGCCCTGCAAACCCAGTTTGTCCAAGATGTTGTGCACGTGGTTCTTCACCGTCGCCAAGGCGATGCACAACTGCCGGGAGATCTCCTGGTTGGACAAGCCCTGTTCCAGCAGCACTGCGACCTCCGCCTCCCGACGGCTCAGGACCCCGGCGTTCGGACCGGGCTGCAACTCCGCCGACAACTCGGCCACCCTGCGGCACAGGGCAGCGGCCACGCGCGGCGAGCACCGCAACTCGCCGTTGGCGACGCTCTCGATCGTCCGAACCAGTTCGGAGATCGAATGATCCCGTGTCAGGTACCCGGCCGCGCCCAGCTCGGCATACGCGATGATGTCGCATTCCTCCCCGGACACGCCCAACGCGATGATCCGGAGTCCGGGATTCCTCGCCCGCAAGGCGATCACGACACTGGGACCGTCCGGCAGGTCGGCGACATCGAGTAGTACCACCGCGTGCTGCCGCGCGGTCAGGTCCGGTTCTAGTTCCTCCGGCCGCGCGAGGGTCGAGACAACCACGAAGTCGTCGACGTCCTGCAGGACAAGGGTCAACCCTTCCCGGTAGAACCTCGTCGCGGCAACGATGATGAGTTCGATCATTGGGAACCACCTGGCGCCGCGTCACACGACCAGTTCGATCTCACGGTAACAGACCGCGTCCGGTCGCAGGTATGGCAATAGGTCCTCGTTCGTCTTCGCCGGAGGGCAACGCGACCGCTCGATCCGGGTTCTCCTTGCCATCCAAAAGGATCCCGCGCGGATCCGCGCGGTTCAACTCAGGTTCAGAGCTCTTCCCAGCCGGATGCACAGCGTGTGCCCACCGAAATCGATCCGCCGTGCGCAATGGAAGACGAAAACGCTTGTGCGGTCAGTTGGATCCTCAATGGATCCCGCTGCTCATTGCCCCAGAACGCGCGCCGCGCCTTCGATGGAGTGCGTCAGGAGTACGGCCAACAGGAGGAAGAGCAATGACGAACTGCAACACTTACACGGTGCAAGAGGGCGACACGCTCTCCGAGATCGGCGAATGGTTCCACGTTCCGTGGAAAGAACTCCAGCGCATCAACAACATCGACGACCCGAACCTCATCTTCCCCGGCCAAGTACTGCGCCTGTCGAAGAACAAGAACGTGTGCCGGACCTACACCGTGCAGGACGGGGACACGCTTTCCGAGATCGGTGAGCGGCACAACGTGAGGTGGCAGGGTCTGTCGCACTACAACCACATCGCCAATCCGAACGTCATCCACATCGGGCAAACGATCTGCATTCCGCTTCCGCGAGGCGCATCGGCGGCCGAGGCGGGGTGAACCACCACAAGTCCGGCTCAATGCGTCGGATGCCGGTGGAGGGAACAGACCCGCCGGGCGCGGGCAGGCGTTGTGCCGTCGGATGCCTCGGCGGTAACGCCAACCCGGTTTTCGGCCGGTGCTGTGGCAGGGGTCATGGATTGATCGGCGCTGGGGGGTTTCGTCGGGGCCTGATCACCCGCGACAATGCGCGGCCATGGCCTACGAGCGCGCAGATCCCCCATCAGGTCAGCCGGGTCGGCCCGAGCGACCGGGGCCGCCGCCGGGACCCCCGCAGGGCGGGCCACCGCCGGGACGGCCACCGCAGCCGCCACCTGGCCAGTTTCCGCCAGGACCACCGCGGCCGATGCCGCCAGGCGCCCGACCCGGACCGCCGCCGGGACAGTCGGGACCGCCGCCGGGACAGCCAGGGCCGCCGCCGGGACAGCCCGGTCAGCAGGGACCCCCTCCGGGGCAGCCGGGACCGCCGCGACCCGCGCCGCCACCGGTGGGGCAGCCGGGAGCCGGTCCGGCTGGGCCGAATCCGCCGCAGCAACCGCCCGCCAACCAGTACCCGGCGACGCGCGTGCAGCCGCGCCCGGACGCCTACCCCGAGCCGCCGGACCGCTACCGGGAGTCGGGCACCGTCCGCGACCCGGATCCCTACCCGGACCGCTACCACGACGACCCGTACCCGGACCGCTATCGGGACCCGGATCCCTACGACGACCGGTACGACGACCGGTATCGGGAGCCGGAGCGGGACCGCCACCGCGACCGGGACCCGTACCCGCAGCGGCACCGGGAGCGCGACCCCTACGAGGAACGCCGGTCCGCCGATCGCGGAGATCGGTTCCACGGCCCCAGCGCCGACGCGATCGGCCGCACCATCCAGGTGCTGAGCGCGCTGATCTCGCTGGTCTTCGTGCTGCACATCGTCTTCGTGGTCACCGGCGCCAACCAGAGCAACGATTTCGTCTCGTTCACCTACTCGACGGCGAAGTTCTTCGTGCTCGGCCTGGGCGACGTGTTCACCCCGGAGGACGCGACGATCGGTGTGGTGCTCAACTACGGCCTGGCTGCGGTGATCTACCTGGTGGCGGGCCGGATCATCGCGCGGGCCCTGAAGCGCTGACGCCGTGACCGAGGTGGTCGCCACGTGTTGATGGCCCGCGGCGGCTCGCCGGAGCACCTGCCGTCACCGGGGGTGAACCGAGTGCGGAATGTCGCCCTTTTGGGGGGTGACGGCACCGCTGCGGCTGGGCATGGCACCCTTGGGAGGGCCGACCCTGCATTACCCAGCGGGTACGGCTGCGCACGTACGCCCCGGTAGCGCCGGATAGCCGGGCGATGACCAGGAGTGGCTGAGTGGAAGACTTCTTCTCTTTCATCCTCTACCCGGTGTCGGCGATCTTGTGGTTCTGGCACAAGGTCTTCGGCTTCGTGCTCGGGCCGGACAACGGTTTCGCCTGGGCGCTGTCGGTGTTCTTCCTGGTGTTCTCACTGCGCGTGGTGCTGCTGAAACCCGCGATGAGCCAGCTGCGCGCCGGGCGCAAGATGGCGAAGTTCGCCCCGCAGATCCAGAAGCTGCGGGAGAAGTACAAGGGCGATCGCCAGCGCATGGCGCAGGAGATGCAGAAGCTGCAGTCCGAGCACGGGGTGAACCCGCTCGGCGGCTGCCTGCCCGCCTTGCTGCAGATCCCGGTGTTCCTGAGCCTGTTCCACGTGCTGCGCAACTTCACCCCCGGTGCGCAGAGCAACTTCATCTTCGACCGGGCAGGCGTCGAGTCGTTCATCAACGCCGACATCTTCGGCGCCAAGCTGTCGAACTGGATCACCCAGCCCGACGCCGAGCTCGCGCTGTTCGGCACCGACCGGACGTCCATGATGATCGTCGGCATCCCGCTGATGCTCGTCGCCTCGGTGGCCACCTTCTTCACCATGCGGATCTCGGTGCGCAAGCAGACCGACGCCGCGATGGCCAACCCGCAGTCGGCGATGATGGCCAAGTTCATGATGTACATCGCGCCGGTCGGCGCGATCGTCTCCGGCTGGTTCCTGCCGATCGCGGTGCTGCTGTACTGGCTGGCCAACAACGTCTGGACGCTCGGCCAGCAGCACTTCCTGACCAAGAAGATCGACCGCGAGCAGGAGCGGGAGAAGGAGAAGGAGATCGCGGCCAAGAAGGCCGCGCCGCGGCCGAAGCCGGGGCAGAAGCCGGTGCGGCCCGAGGACAAGGCCGAAGAGGTCGAGGAACCGGCCACCGCGACGGCCGCGGAGTCCGGCAAGCAGGTGAGCAAGAGCAGCAACGGCCAGCGGCCCGGCGGTCGGCCGGGCACCAAGAAGAACCGGCCGGGCAGGCAGGCCGCAGCGACGAAGAAGGGCCGAAAACGTCGCTGACCTCGATAGCGAAAGGGCCGGTGGTCGGGTGACCACCGGCCCTGCCACGTGCGGGGTCAGTTCGGGGTGGCGATGACGATGCGGTTCTCGTCGTAGCCGAGGTCTCCACCGACGTAGCGACCACCGCAGGTCACCAGCACCAGGCGGTGCGCGCCGCCCTGGCCGAACAGCTCACGCGCGCGGTCCGGCAGCTCGTCCTTGTGCACGGTGATGACCTCGGACACCTGGTACCGCCATTCCCGCCCGGCATCGTCGACGACGGTCACGAGCTGGCCGGGCCGGGATTCCCACAGCTCGGCGAACGGCCCGACGGAGCCCTTCCAATTGACGTGGCCCGCGAGCACCGTCGCGCCCTTGGGCGCATCCAGTCCGGCGCCCCACCAGGTGGCTTCCCCGATACCGTTCGGGACCGGCAGCGTCCCGGACCGGTCGAGCTCCTTTCGCACGAGTTCCGCTGTGCCGCCCTGCGGCAGCCGGATCGTGCCGGGCGGCTGCCCGGCAGGCACGTGCACCGGCTGCACGGGCAGTGCCTGCGGGGCGACGGCCGCTGCGGGGGCCGTTTGCTGGTCAGTGCTGGTGAACAGGACTCCGGTGACTACGACCGCAACCGCGACCAGCCCGATCGCCCCCGCCGCGACCAGCGTGAACAGCCAGCGGCGAGGCGCGCTCACCGCTTCCGCCCGCTGTCAGCGATCCGCCGTCGCAGCGCGAGCCCACCGGCCACCGCGACCACGGCCAGGCCGCCCAGCCCGAGCAGCCCGGCGGGCACGCCGCTGTCCGGCGCGGTCGGGTCACCGGCCGGGATGCGGATCGGCACGGTCGGCGTGTTCGGCTTGTTGACCAGGGTCAACTCCAGGGTCTCGCCCGACTTGAGGGTGCCGGTCACCGAGGGCGGGTTCGCCGGATCGAAGGCTTCCTCGTAGCCGCGTGCGGGCGCGACCTCGGTGAGCTTGACGTCCTGCGGAGTCCGCAGGTCGGGCACCGTCGCGGTGCCGTCCGCACCGGTGACCACCACGGCGGGTTGCCCGTCAGCACCCAGCAGCGGCGTGCCGTCCTGGCGCAGCGCGGGCGAGCCGTCGGTCGCGGTCACCCGCAGCGCGACTCCGGCGATGCCTGCCTGGCTCTCCGCGTCGACCTTGCCGACGTGCACGGCGCCGGGCGCGGTCACCGCTGTCGTGGCGGCCTCGACCGACAATTCCTGCTCACCGCCGGTGGAAACGACACGCTGCGTCGTGTCGGGCTGGTTCACGGCCTCCCGCACGTAAGGCCGTTCGGCGGGTGCGGACAGCGTGCCGGTGATCTTCGGGTTCGGCCCGGTCGGCGTGACCTTGAGCACCAGCGGGCTGCCGTCCTCCGGCGTGGTGACCACGCCATCGGAGGCCAAGCCCTCGATCTTCGCATCGGTGAGCGAGAGCTCGACCGGGACACCGCCAACGCCCTCGTCGTCGGCCCGCTGCACCGTCAGGGTCCAGTCGGCGGTCTGGCCGATGGTCTGCTGGCCTTCAGGGGCGGCCAGCTCGGCCTCCCACGGCCCCCGGTTCGCCTCGGCCTCCGCCTCGAGGGCGTCGACGGCGTCCTTCGCGGCCTGCGGCAGCTTGGCGTAGTGGCTGTCGGCGTCATACGCGATCCGGGTGAAGTCGTTGTCCGGGTCCAGGTCCGCTTGGCTGCGCGGCGCGGCGGTCCAGGAGTGCAGCAGGTGCGCGAGCGCGGCGGCCTCGTCGGGGGACTGGGTGTTGCCGTAGCGCAGCAGCAGGTAGGAGATGTTCGCGGCCACGTCAGCCGGAATCGATGTGCCCCATTTGGTCTTGAGCTCGTCGCCGGGCCGGTACTCCTCGCCGCTGTCCGGTGCGGTCAGGGCGAACTGCACGCACCAGACCTGCTGACCGTTGACCAGGTAGGAGCCCAGCCAGTCGCGGGCACGCTCCCGACCGCCGTAGGGCTGGCCGGGTCGGGTCTCGTGTCCGATGGCCTCCTGCGGGTCGGCGCTCGCGGCGCCGGGTGTGGCCAGCAGGGTGCCCCCGGCGAGCACGGCGGTGCCCAGCACCGCCATGAGCCATTTCCTGAACATGCGCATGCAAGCTCCAGTTCCGGTGGTGGAGGTGGCGGCGTCGCGTGCTCGTTCCGCGAACCCCGACCAGGAGCGACCGACGCCGGAGGCGATACTTCCGATCACGGAGTGTGGCGACAAGAGGCCATCTGGCGGACCTTTTCGGTTACTCTGCGGTGACTCCGCGCCGAAGATCGCGCACTGGTCGTTGGTGTTGATCACCCGTTGGGCGGTAGCCGACGGAATCCGGGGTGTATTGCGTTCACCGGGCGCAGCGCCGCGCGATGGTTGCCAACGCGATGTGATCGTTACCGTTCGCGAAACCGATACCGAGTAGTTTTGCACCGCGGTGGGGCTGGGTGAGATCGGCGGGTAAAGTCAGCTTTACCGAAGCGGGAACCGATCAACGCCCCCGATCGTTGTTCCGAATGACGGCGCAAGGCACGCCCAGGAGGATGAGTTGCGCACAACGAGCAACCCCGCGTTCCGCAACCTGCCGACGTCCGGCGGTTACGCGAACTTCAACTACGGCCAGGGGCAGACCGCGCCCTACGGCCAGGCGCCGTCTGCACCGCCGCAGACCGCGCGTCCGATGACCATCGACGACGTGGTCACCAAGACCGCGATCACCCTCGGCTTGGCGGTGATCACCGGAACGCTGACCTACCTGGTCGGTCCACCGGCCGTCGGGCTGGCGCTGCCAGCGGCGCTGATCGGTCTGGTGATCTCGCTGGTCATCGTCTTCAAGAAGAAGGTGAGCCCGGCGCTGGTCATCGCCTACTCGGCGGTTGAGGGCGTGTTCCTCGGCGGGATCAGCTACCTGTTCGGCTCGCTGTTCGACCCGGGGATCATCATCCAGGCCATCGCGGGCACCGTGGGTGTCTTCGCGGCCATGCTGGTGGTTTACAAGACCGGCGCGATCCGGGTGACTCCGAAGCTGACCAAGTGGATCATCGGCGCGGTCGCGGGTGTCGCGGTGCTGATGCTGGTGAACCTGATCGCCAGCTTCTTCACCCCCGGTGGTCTGGGGCTGCGCGACGGTGGCGGGCTGGCGATCGCGTTCAGCCTGCTGTGCATCGGGATCGCGGCGTTCAGCTTCCTGCTCGACTTCGACGCGGCGGACAAGGCGATCAAGGGTGGGGTGGACGCCAAGTTCGCGTGGTACATCGCCTTCGGCTTGATGACCACCCTGGTCTGGCTGTACCTGGAGATCCTCCGCCTCCTGTCGTACTTCCAAAGCAGCGACTAACGAACCCGAACGGGAAACGGGGCGCCACCGTCCAATGCGGACGGAGGCGCCCCGTTTTCGCACACCCGATCGAACGATCTTTTCGAGGTGAAGGGCACCTGTGACCAAGTAAGCCGGTCACAGGTGCCCTTCACTCACCACCCAATCGTGAAATCGGCTTGCCAGTCGCGGCGCTACGCAAACCGAGCCCAGAACTAAAAAAATCAGGAAAGCCGTTCCAGGACCATTGCCATGCCTTGGCCTCCACCTACGCACATGGTTTCCAGGCCGTAGCGCTTGTCGTGCCACTGCAGCGAGTTGATCAGCGTTGTGGTGATCCGCGCGCCGGTCATGCCGAACGGGTGCCCCACCGCGATGGCACCTCCGTTGACGTTCAACTTCTCCAGTGGGATGCCCAGATCCCGGTAGGACGGGATCACCTGGGCCGCGAACGCCTCGTTGATCTCCACCAGGTCGATGTCGTCGATGCTCAGGCCAGCCCGCTTCAGGGCCTGCTTGGACGCCTCCACCGGGCCGAGGCCCATGATCTCCGGCGACAGCCCGGTCACCCCGGTCGACACGATCCGCGCCAGCGGCGTGAGGCCGAGCTGTTCGGCCTTGGTGTCGCTCATGATCACCACAGCGGCGGCGCCGTCGTTGAGCGGGCAGCAGTTGCCCGCGGTGATCCGTCCGTCCGGGCGGAACACCGGCTTCAGCGCGGCAACGCCTTCCTTCGTCACGCCCGGCCGGGGCCCGTCGTCGGCGTCCACGACGTTGCCGTCCGGCGTGGTGATCGGCGTGATCTCGCGGCTCCAGAAGCCGTTGGCGATCGCCTTTTCGGCCAGGTTCTGGGACCGGACGCCGAAGTCGTCCATCTCGTCCCGGCTGATGCCCTTGAGCCGGGCGAGGTTCTCGGCGGTCTGCCCCATCGGGATGTAGACGTCCGGGATCTTCTCCAGCGTGCGCGGGTCCGTCCAGGAGTCCGCGCCCTGCTCGGCGACCTGCTGCGTGCGTGCCTGTGCCTCGGCGAACAGCGGGTTCTTGGTGTCGTCCAGCGAGTCGGAGCTGCCCTTGACGAACCGGGACACCATCTCGACCCCGGCGCTGATGAACACGTCGCCCTCGCCCGCCTTGATCGCGTGCAGGGCCATCCGGGTGGTCTGCAGGCTCGACGAGCAGTACCGGGTGACGGTGGTGCCGGGCAGGTGGTCGTAGCCGAGCAGCACGGCGACCACGCGCGCCATGTTGTAACCCTGCTCGCCACCGGGCAGGCCGCAGCCCAGCACTAGGTCGTCGATCTCGGCCGGGTCCAGTTCGGGCACCTTGTCCAGCGCGGCGCGGATGATCTGCGCGGTGATGTCGTCCGGCCGGATGTCCTTCAGCGAACCCTTGCCTGCTCGGCCGATGGGGGATCGCGCGGTGGCGACGATGACTGCTTCGGGCATGGGAACTCCTTCGTTCGCGGTCGTGCGCGGCAAGACCAGCTCGGCCATTCACGACCGCCTCGGGCGACATGGCCTACCGATCGGTCACGTTAAGGCCGCGACCCCATCTTGGCGGTGATCGCAGCCCTCCGACAAGGGGCAAACCGACCGGTCAGTACGTGGACTCCCAGGGGCGTTTCGCCGTCGAGCGGATGGTCACGCGCTGGCGCGGCGGTGCAGGCGGCGGTTGAGGCGGGCCACGATGCGGCTGGTCGGGCGGCGTGCTTCGGCCGCCTCGGACCGGGTCGGGGCCAGCGGCAGCGGGCCGCCCTCCCACTCGCCGATCGCCGCGCACATCGCTGGCAGCAGAATCCTGGTCGCGGCTTCGTAGCCCGCCGCCGACGGGTGGAACCGGTCCGGGCTGAAGAATTCACCCGGCCGGGCCAGGAACTCCGGCGACAGCAGATCGGCCAACGGCACCGCGTGCCCACCGGCGGCCTCCACCACGCGCCGCTGGGCGCGGCCGAGCGTGAGGCTCCAGTGCCGCGCGATGGAACGCAGCGGCTGCGGGATCGGCCGGATGGCCCCCAGGTCGGGGCACGTGCCGACGACCACCGCCACCCCCTCGGCGACCAGCCGACGCACCGCGTCGCCGAGCAGGTCGGCGCATGCCGACACCGGCAGTTTGGAGGTGACATCGTTGGCGCCGACGATGATCAGCACCAGCTTCGGCGGGCGGACCAGCGCGGCGTCCACCTGCGCGGCCAGCTCCTGCGTGGTGGTGCCGACGATCGCGTGCGTGGTCAGCGCAACCGGCCGCTCCAGTTCCTCGGCGAGACCGCGGGCCAGCCGCACACCGGGCAGCTCAGCCGGGAAGTTGACGCCGAGCCCGGCTGCGGAAGAGTCGCCGAGCACCACGAGTTCCAGCGGCTCCACGCCCTCGGGCAGCTCTCTGCGCGGCACCGGGCCGATGCCCTTGGGCAGGTGGATGCCATCGGCGCGCAGCGGCTCGTTGGATGGTGGACCGATCACTCGGCGGGCGTACCGGGATTGCCCGTTGAGCAGCCCGTACGCCGCCCCCGAAAGTCCCCCAGCGGTACCCGCTGCCAGCAACGCGAGTCGGAGAGCCTTCGCCGCGATCATTCGGCCTCCCTCACCAGTCCCGCAGCCGGATTCCGGCCGCACCAACGGGGATGGAAATGGTCACCCATGCCGCCCCGAGCCCGCGCGGCGAACTGCCCCGTCATAGGCAAGACGCGGCGCGGGCCGAATTCGTTCCCTGGCTGTGTGTCGTACTCATGGTCCCCTGGGTTAGCCGGTGACCAGGCGATTAGGCTCGACGTCACACCCCGCTGAACAGCAGTTGCGAAGGATTGAGGACGGACGTGCACTACGTCGAACACGTCACCGAACTGGTGGGCAACACCCCGCTGGTGCGGCTGAACGCGGTGGCCACCGGGCAAACCCCGGTGCTGGCCAAGGTCGAGTACCTGAACCCGGGCGGCAGCGTCAAGGACCGCATCGCGCTGCGCATGATCGAGGCGGCCGAGGAGTCCGGTGAGCTGCGCCCCGGCGGCACCATCGTGGAGCCCACCTCCGGCAACACCGGAGTCGGACTGGCGATGGTCGCCCAGCGCAAGGGTTACCACTGCGTGTTCGTCTGCCCGGACAAGGTCAGCGAGGACAAGCGCAACGTCCTCAAGGCGTACGGCGCGGAGGTGGTGGTGTGCCCGACGGCGGTGGCGCCGGAACACCCGGACTCCTACTACAGCGTCTCCGACCGCCTGGTCAAGGAGATCGAGGGTGCCTGGAAGCCGGACCAGTACTCCAACCCGGCCAACCCCGAATCGCACGTGCACTCCACCGGCCCGGAGATCTGGGAGCAGACCGGGGGCAAGGTGACGCACTTCGTGGCCGGTATCGGCACCGGCGGCACCATCTCCGGCACCGGCGCGTACCTCAAGAAGGTTTCCGGCGGGCGGGTGCAGATCATCGGCGCGGACCCGGAGGGCTCGGTGTACTCCGGTGGCGGCGGGCGACCCTACCTGGTGGAAGGTGTCGGCGAGGACTTCTGGCCGACCACCTACGACCGGGAGATCTGCGACGAGATCGTGGCGGTGTCCGACGCCAACTCGTTCGAGATGACCCGGCGGCTCGCCCGTGAGGAGGCGTTGCTGGTCGGCGGTTCCTGCGGGATGGCGGTCGCGGCGGCGCTGGAGATCGCCAAGCGGACCGGCCCGGACGACGTGATCGTGGTGCTGCTGCCGGACGGCGGCCGCGGCTACCTGGGCAAGGTCTTCAACGACTCCTGGATGGCCTCCTACGGCTTCCTCTCGCCGGACCACGGTGGCGGGTCGGTCGGCGATGTGCTGCGCCGCAAGGACGGCACCATCCCGGACCTGGTGCACGTTCACCCGAACGAAACTGTCGCCGAAGCGGTGGCGATCCTGCGGGAGTTCGGTGTGTCGCAGATGCCGGTGGTGAGCGCGGAGCCGCCGATCATGGCCGCCGAGGTGGTCGGCGCGGTCAACGAGCGCGACCTGCTGGAAGGGCTGTTCGCTGGCCAGACGAACCTCGCGGACCGCGTTGAATCGCACATGTCGCCGCCGCTGCCGACCATCGGCGCGGGCGAGGGCATCAGCGCCGCGTTGGCCGCACTGGCCGGTGCCGACGGGGCCATGGTGTTGATCGGCGGAAAGCCCGCCGGTGTGGTGACCCGGCAGGATGTTCTCGGATTTATCGCTGGTCGATGACGAGTTGTTACGGAACGGCACTACGCTGCTGGCGCATCAGATAGCGTGTGCTGACGTATGCCCAGGACTTTGCTTCACGCCCCGAGGGAGTAGGACACCCGATGAGCTCTCCGCAGCCGCCGGACGGCGGTCAGCAGGGTTCGGACCAGATCTCGAACCGGATGGACCCGCAGGACCCCAACCAGGCTGGCAGCGACGCGACTCAGGTCGTGCGACCAGTGCAGTCGCCGGGCGCGCAGCCGCCGTCTGACTCGACGCAGGTCGTGCCGCCGTCGATGCAGCCGCCGCAACCGATGTACCAGCAGCCCGGTCTGGCCGGACAGGGCGGCGCCGAGGCGACCGCGATGGTGCCGCCGTCGATGCAGCCGCCCCAGCCGATGTACCAGCAGCCGGGCACCCAGAGCCAGCCGGGCGGTTTCCCGGCCCAGCCGCAGCAGCCGGGCACGCCGGGTGGCGGCTTCCCAGCCCCGCAGGCGCAAGGTCCCTACGGCGCCCCACCCCCGCAGGCCCCTTACGGCCAACCTGCTCCGCAGGGCCAGGGCAACGCTGGGTTGGCGAAGACGGCCGCGATCCTGGGCATCGTGTTCGGTGCGCTGGGCCTGATCTTCGGCCTCATCAGCATCGTCGGTCTGGTCGCGTTGTCCGGCCTCGCTTCGCAGGCCGAGGAGTACGGCGTCGACATCCCGCCGATGGGTCTGATGTACGCGCTGGTGGCGATCAGCTTCCTGGTGGCCATCGCCTACCTCGTCGGCGGCATCCTGCTGCTGAAGCGCAAGCCGATCGGCCCGCTGCTGGTCGGCGGTGCCGCGGCTGTCGGCGTGCTGGTCAACCTGATCAGCACGATCATGTACCCGGGCTTCACCGGTGTGGTCGGCATCCTGTTCGGCATCGCGCTGGCAGTGCTGGCCTTCCTGCCGGGCACTCGGCAGTGGGTGGCCGCCGGTCCCGGCGCGCCAGCTCCGGCCGCGGCCGGAGGCTACGGTCCGCCGCCGGGTGGCTTCGGCCAGCCCGGTCAGCAGCCGCCGCAGCAGTTCGGTCAGCCGGGTCCGCCGCCGCAGCAGTTCGGCCAGCCTGGCCAGCAGCCGGGTGGCTTCCCGCCGCCGCCCGGCGGCCAGCCGCCGCAGCCCCCGCAGTGGTGACGAACTGATCTCCCGAAGCGGCCCCGTGACCTGCCCGGTCCGGGGCCGCTTCGCTGTCCTCGGGCGCAGGCATCCCGTTCCCGGCTTATCGGGGTCCAAATTTCCCTGAAATTGGGAAGGCGGCGTCTCGTGCGCATCCCCTGGATGCGGTTGGCCGCGCGGGTCGTACGCTGCTCCACATGAGTGACGGCTTTGCCACCCGCGCTATTCATGCGGGCCAGGAGGCTGACCCGACCACTGGTTCGGTCATCGTGCCGATCCACGCCACGTCGACCTATGCCCAGGACGGGGTGGGCGGTCTGCGCGCGGGTTACGAGTACTCCCGCACCGGAAACCCGACCCGCACCGCGCTGGAGGAATGTCTGGCCGAGCTGGAAGGCGGCCGACACGCCCGTGCGTTCGCCTCGGGCATGGCGGCCACCGATGCGGTGCTGCGGGCGACGCTGCGTCCAGGCGACCACCTGGTCATCCCCGACGACGCCTACGGCGGGACGTTCCGGCTGGTGGACAAGGTGCTGTCCGGTTGGGGCATCGAGTACACCCCGGCCCAAGTGTCCAATGTGGATTCAGTGCGGGCGGCGATCCGGCCCAACACCAAGGTGATCTGGGTCGAGACGCCCACCAACCCGCTGCTCAACGTCGGTGACATCGCCGCACTCGCGCAGGTTTCCCGCGATGCGGGCACGAAGCTGGTCGTGGACAACACCTTCGCCTCGCCGTACCTGCAGCAGCCGCTGGAGCTCGGCGCGAACGTGGTGGTGCATTCGACCACCAAGTACCTCGGCGGGCACTCCGACGTGGTAGGCGGCGTGGTGATCACCTCGGACGACGAGCTGGCCGAGCAGGTGGCGTTCCTGCAGAACGGCGCGGGCGCGGTGCCCAGTCCGTTCGATGCCTGGCTGACGTTGCGCGGGATCAAAACCCTCGCGGTGCGGATGGAGCGGCACAGCGCCAATGCCGAGCGGATCGCCGCCGCGCTGGTCGGGCACCCGAAGGTCGCGAAGGTGTACTACCCGGGTCTGCCGCAGCACCCCGGCCACGAGGTGGCGGCGAAGCAGATGCGCCACTTCGGCGGGATGATCTCGTTCGCGCACGCCGACGGCGAGGAGGCGGCGATCGCGGTCTGCGCGCGCACCCGGCTGTTCACCTTGGCGGAGTCGCTAGGCGGGGTCGAGTCGTTGATCGAGCACCCCGGCCGGATGACGCACGCGAGCACGGCGGGCTCGATGCTGCAGGTCCCGGCGAACCTGGTCCGCCTCTCGGTGGGCATCGAAGACGCGGACGACCTGGTCGAAGACATCCGCACGGCCCTCGGCTGACCCCCGGACCGCCCGCCGACTCGGCGGGCGGTCCCAGGCCCAACTACCGCAAGCAACGACGCTGCGGGGCTCGTCGGTCCCGGAAGCAGGACCGGTGGTCTGGTTTGCGCCGATTGGGAAGGTTGCTCCTGGGTAAAAACGTTCTGCCGTGGGCTGTGCGGGTGGCGGTTGTCGTCCGTTGAGCGGACTCCGGGTCAGCGTTCGAGGGCTGGGTCAGTGCTGCCGAGCGGGCGGACTTCGGTTGGGTGGCGCGGGCTGACCGGGAGGTCGTCGGACTTCAGGCAGCCGCCGATCAGTTCCACCACGCCGTCCTCCGCGCGGTACACACCCGGCTCGTCGCAGCCCGAGTTCAGAACCGCCAACACCGCCGCTCCGGACAGTGCTGCGGCGGTGACAATACCGGTGACCAGCGGGAACGCGCGGTTCGTTGGGGTCAGCCGCGTCATGCTACCTCCCGTGTGTGGCCCCGACGCCGACATCGCGCGGCGGCTCCCGCACCCGAGCTGGTGTTCGCGAGTGATCGCATAGCCCCCTCCGCGACAGCCTCCCCCGACAGCCCTTTCGCGACGGCCCTCCTCCGATGATGCCGTCAAACCGCGGGCATCCGACCGCTTCTTCGAGGGTACCGAACGTCCAGCCCGAGTAACCCGCGATTCGCGGTGGCACGATTGGCGCATGCGGCTGGTCGATTTGGACCAAATCCGGGCCGCGAGCGAGGAGCTCGCCGGGGTAGCGCGGCGAACCCCCATCGAGCATTGCCGGGTGCTCGGCGCGCATTGCGGCGGCGAAGTCTTCCTCAAGTGCGAAAACCTCCAGCGCACCGGCTCGTTCAAACTCCGCGGCGCCTATGTCCGACTGCACGCGCTGGACGAGGTGCGGCGCGCTGCCGGGGTGGTCGCGGCAAGCGCGGGGAACCACGCGCAGGGCGTCGCGCTCGCTGCATCGTTGCTCGGCATTCCGGCCACGGTGTTCATGCCCGAACGCGTTCCGCTGCCCAAGCTCGCGGCCACCAAGGCGTACGGCGCGAACGTCCGGCTGCACAGCGGGACGTTGGCGGAGACGATGGCCGCCGCCGAGCAGTACGCGCGGCGGACTGGCGCGGAATTCATCCACCCCTACGACCACCCGGACATCGTCGCGGGTCAGGGCACTGTTGGACTGGAGATCCTGGAGCAGTTGCCCGCAGTGCGCACCATCGTGGTGCCCACCGGCGGCGGTGGCTTGGTCGCCGGGATCGCCGCCGCGGTCAAGGCCGAGCATCCGCACGTCAAGGTGGTCGCGGTGCAGGCCGAGCAGGCGGCGGCGTGGCCCGTTTCGCTCGCGGCGGGCAAACCGGTGCGGCTGGCCGAAACCCCGACGATGGCCGACGGCATCGCCGTCGCCGAGCCCGGTCCGGTGCCGTTCGCGCATGTGGCCGAACTGGTCGATGGCGTGCTCACGGTCAGCGAGGAGGCCCTGTCGCGGGCCCTGCTGCTGTGCCTGGAACGGACGAAGCTGGTGGTCGAGCCAGCCGGGGTCGCTTCGGTCGCGGCGTTGCTGGAGCATCCCGAGCAGGTCACTTCGCCGACCGTGGCGGTGCTTTCCGGCGGCAACATCGATCCCTTGCTGCTGCTCCAGCTGATCCAGCACGGCATGACCTCGGCGGGCCGCTACCTGTCCTTGCGCGTGCGGCTGCCGGATCAGCCCGGTTCGCTGGCGGGCTTGCTGGCGAAACTGGGCGAGCTGACCGCGAACGTGCTCGACATCGAGCACTCCCGCATCTCCGGGGCCTTGGCGCTGGGCGAGGTCGACGTCGAGATCTCCCTGGAAACCCGTGGCCCCGAGCACCGCGAACACGTCGTCGCCGAACTCGAATCCGCGGGTTTCACCGTCGTCGCCAAGCGCTGACCGCCGGATCAGAGATTGCCGCGGCGCTCCTGTTCGCGCTCGATCGCCTCGAAGAGGGCCTTGAAGTTGCCCTTGCCGAAGCCCAGCGAGCCGTGCCGCTCGATCAACTCGTAGAACACCGTGGGACGATCGCCGATCGGTTTGGTGAAGATCTGCAGCAGGTACCCGTCTTCGTCGCGATCGACCAGGATGCCGTGCTCCTTGAGCGTCTCGATCGGTACCCGCACTTCGCCGATCCGGGCCCGCAGCTCGGGGTCGTCGTAGTAGGCGTCCGGCGTGTTCAGGAACTCCACGCCAGCGGCGCGCATCGCGGTGACGGTCTTGATGATGTCGCCGGTGGCCAGCGCGATGTGCTGGCAGCCCGCGCCCCGGTAGAACTCCAGGTACTCGTCGATCTGCGACTTCCGCTTGCCGACCGCCGGTTCGTTGAGCGGGAACTTGACCCGGTGGTTGCCGTTGGCCACCACCTTGCTCATCAGCGCCGAGTAGTCGGTGGCGATGTCGTCGCCGACGAACTCGGCCATGTTCACGAAGCCCATGACCCGGTTGTAGAACTCGACCCAGCGGTCCATCTGGCCGAGTTCGACGTTGCCCACGCAGTGGTCCACGGCCTGGAACAGCCGCTTGGGGGCGTCGGCCGGTTTGACGTACCCGCCGCGCCGCGCGACGTATCCGGGCAGGTACGGGCCGGTGTAGTGGCTGCGGTCGAGCAGGGTGTGCCGGGTCTCGCCGTAGGTGGCGATCGCCGCCTGCCGGATCGTGCCGTGCTCGTCGGAGACGTCGTGCGGCTCTTCGAGCACGGTGGCGCCCTGGGCGCGGGCGTGCTCGACGCACTTGTCCACGTCGAGCACTTCCAGCGCCAGGTCGACCACCCCGTCACCGTGGTGGCGGTGGTGGTCGGCGAGCGGGCTGTCCGGATCGACCGCGCCCTTGAGCACGAACCGGGCCGAACCGGACTTGAGCACGAACGCCTTGTGGTCCCGGTTGCCGTGCTCGGGACCGGAGTAGGCGATCAGCTCCATGCCGAGCGCGACCTGGTAGAACAGCGCGCTCTGGGTGGCGTTGCCGACGACGAACACCACCGCGTCGAGCGCCTTGACCGGGAACGGGTCCTTCGAGTCGTCGTGCTCGACGAGGCCGACGAGGCGGCGCATCTGGTCGAAGGTCACGTCGTCGAGCTGCCCGGTCCGGCCGTGGTTGACGGTGCCGGTCACGATGTCCTCCCGCGTGGTTCGCCGAAGTGCTGCTGGAAATCAGCGTGCGCTCGACCGGTCATCCTGAGCAACAGTCGTTGATTTCGTTGTACAAACTGATCAGTATTTGATCCGAACAGCTGGATCGATTGGTCAACCTGAGTAGGAGATGTGACGTGGCTCCCAATGCCGAGGGCGTGGACGCGCTCGACGCGCGACTGCTGCTGTTGCTCTCCGACGAGCCCCGGCTCGGGGTGCTGGAGTGCTCGCGGCGGCTCGGCGTCGCACGCGGCACCGTGCAGGCCCGGATGGATCGGTTGGTGCAGCGCGGCATCCTGCTGGGGTTCCCACCGGAGCTGGACCTGGCGGCGCTGGGCTACGGCCTGACGGCCTTCGCGGTGCTGGAGATCGCCCAGGGGCAACGCGGCCCGGTGGCCGAGCGGCTCGCGGCCATCGACGAGGTGTGCGAGGTGCACGCGACGACCGGCCAGGGCGACCTGTTCGTCCGGATGGTCGCCCGTTCCAACGCTGACCTGCAGCGCGTCATCGACGAGGTCGTCGGGGTGCCCGGAGTGCGGCGCACATCGACCTCGATCGCCCTGTCCACCCCGGTGGCGCCACGTGTCCGGCCCCTGCTCGAACGCCTGGCCGCGGAGTCATGACCGCTTGCCTTTGCACCCTTCGGCGCGGCATGCGACTGGCAGTACTGCCGATTTCGCGCGAAATCGGCACGCAAGACACCACCCCGCAAAGCACTGCGGGCGCCCCAGTCGGGACGCCCGCAGCGTGAGTGTCTGTCTTTGTTCTTGTTTTTGAAGCGGCGAAGCAGCTCAGCCCACCTACGGCGCTTGCAGCGCCGATCCGATGTGGGCTCAGCCGCCGAACGGTTCGGCTTTGACCAGGGTCACCGTCATGGTGCCGCCGTTGGGCAGCTCGTATTCCCGGGTCTCGCCTTCCTTCGCATCCAGCAGCGCCCGGCCCAGCGGGGAGTTGGGGGAGTAGACCTCCAGTTCGCCGTGCGCGCCCTCTTCGCGGGTCGCCAGCAGGAACTTCTCGGTCTCGTCCTCGCCGTCGTAGCGGACGGTCAACACCGAGCCGGGCTTGGCGATGCCCGATTCGGTGGGCACGTCGCCGACCTTGGCGGTGCGAAGCAATTCCTGCAGCTGGCGAATCCGGGATTCGATCTGGCCCTGCTCCTCGCGGGCGGCGTGATAACCGCCGTTCTCCCGGAGGTCGCCTTCCTCGCGGGCCTCGTTGATCTTCGCGGCGATCGCCGGGCGGTTGGCCACGAGCTCGTCCAGCTCAGCCTTGAGCCGGTCGTAAGCATCCTGGGTCAGCCAGGTCACCTGGGTCTCGCTCACGGTCACCACTCCTCGTCGACTGCGGCCCGCACTTTCCGCGGGCCAATTGCATTTCCGCGCTTTTATTTCCCGGCTATAGCCAAGGAACGGAAAAACACGGCCCGCGCGGGGCCGTGCTGAGGACGACGATAGCACGGAGTAGCACGTCCAGGGACTGGATTTTCCCAGCGCCCGACGTGGTACGCCGCTGTTCACCCAGTTGGCCGTGTGTGGGTGGACAAATATTCAGGAACGTTGTAAGTGCAGCCGTACACCTCCCCGATAGTCGCTCGGGCGGAGGTCCGCAACACAGTGTCCTGTCTCGCGGTGCCACTCGCAGGTTGGATCAGCACTTCTTTGCGACCGACTTCCTCACCGGATTCGGCGCGGGCGCGCACCACGCAGTCGGCGGGCCGCTGCGGTTCGTCGCGCTGGACTTCGAGCACGATGCGCACCGACTGGTCGTCGAGCACGTCGAAGGCGACCTGCTTGCCCTGGATGGGCGCGCTGCCGAGGTTCTGGTAACCCACGTACGCCACACCGACCATCACGATCAGCACGAGCCCGGTCAGCAGCCAGCGAAGGCCGGGGCGTGGGCGCGTGCGACCACGCGATCCGTACCGGTCCTGCGGGATCTGCTGGTTCGTCACCGGCCTGGGCAGCCTTTCGACTTCGGTCCTCGCCGCCGCCTGCACCCGGTGAAGCGGGGGCTGGCGCCGGGAATGTCGGGCCGACCGGGAACAATGGGGGCCGACATCCTCGTTGATTATCCCTGGGGTGTTCCGCGGCCTGTCATGCGGGGCCGTGTCCACGAGAGTTGCTGCAAGCGGGAGGACTACCGGGCGATGGCGGACAAGCTGCGGCTGATGACGGTGCACGCGCACCCGGACGACGAGTCCAGCAAGGGAGCCGCGACTACCGCGCGTTACGTGGCCGACGGGCACGAGGTGCTGGTGGTCACCTGTACTGGGGGCGAAGCGGGCAGCATCCTCAACCCGGCGATGGACCGACCGGAGGTGGCCGCGAACCTGCCGGAGATCCGCCGCGCGGAGATGGCAGAGGCGGCCAAGATCCTCGGCGTGCAGCACCACTGGCTGGGCTTCGTCGACTCCGGGCTGCCGGAGGGCGACCCGCCACCGCCGCTGCCGGAGGGCGTGTTCGCCACGGTGCCGGTCGAGGTCAGCACCGGCGAGCTGGTCAAGGTGATGCGCGAGTTCCGGCCGCACGTGGTGATCACCTACGACGAGAACGGCGGCTACCCGCACCCGGACCACATCCGGTGCCACGAGATCTCGGTGGCGGCCTTCGACGCCTCCGGTGACCCCGACCTGTTCCCGGACGCGGGCGAGCCGTGGCAGCCGCTGAAGCTGTACTACTCGCACGGCTTCTCCCGCAAGCGCATGGAGCTGTTCCACGAGGCGCTGCTGGCACGTGGCATGGAGTCGCCGTACGGCGAGTGGCTGGCCAAGTGGGATTCGACCCGTCCGGATCCGGACGGGCGGGTTACCACGCGGGTCGAGTGCGGGGAATACTTCGAGAGGCGCGACGACGCGTTGCGCGCCCACGCTACCCAGATCGACCCGACGAGCCGCTGGTTCGCGGTCCCGCTCGACGTCCAGCGCGAGCAGTGGCCGACCGAGGACTACGAGCTGGTGCGCTCCCTGGTCGACACCACGTTGCCGGAGGACGACCTGTTCTCCGGCGTGCAGGAGAAGGTGTGCGCATGAGTGCACGGGAAACGGTCGCCTACGTGCTGGCGCAGGCACCGGCTCCGCCGAACGACCCAGGTGGCCAGGGCGAGGACTTCGGCAAGTCCTCCCCGGTCGGCTTGGTGCTGCTGATCTTGTTCGGCATCGCGGTGGTGTTCCTGATCCGTTCGATGACCAAGCACCTGAAGAAGGTCCCGGTGGTCTTCGACGAGCAGAAGGCAGCCGCAGCGGCCCCGGCGCGGGTGAAGCGGGCGGAGGCGACCCGAGAAGCCGAAACCGAGCAGAGCGAGGCGAAGCCCGACAAGGGCGAAGGCTCGTAGCGGCGTTCCGCCGGGGACCCGCTCCGCAGCTCGGGATCACCACATCAAGTGATAGGTGAGGGGCACCCGTGCCCCAGTTACTTGGTCACGGGTGCCCCTCACCTCGAAAAGATCACCTCTTGGGTCAGGATTCCAGGGGGTGCGGGAGCCAGGCGATGCGGAGATCGGCGCGGCCGCCCCGATTGCGCCACAGATGTGCTTCACCCGCGTCGCGGGGCCGTTCGCCGCGGACGCCGACGCCGTTTTCGAAGCCCGGCGCATCCTTCAGGATCAGCTGGTAGGCGCTGGACTTGAACGTCGGGACGATGTTGTTCCTGTTCCGTTCGAGGTCGGCGTTGTAGGCGAGGACCAGGTGCAGGTCGATCTTGTCGTCATGCGGTAGGAGCTCGTCGAGGCCGCTCAACATCTTCAGGTCGGTGGAGAGCAGCAGGTCGAAGTCGTCCACCACCAGGAACACCTTCGGTCCTGTCCAGGACGTGGGTTTGCCGTCCGCGCCGGGCAGCCGTTTGCGCAAGGCCGCGACGAAGTCCTTGAGGTCGCGCCTCGTATCCTCTGGCGACCGGACGTAGGACAGGGTGTGGCTGTCCGGCAGCAGTGCGTGGTGGTGCTCGCGCCGGTAGTCGACCACCATCGCCATGGCTTCCTTCGCCGGATACGCGGCTGAGATCCCGCGCAGCGCGTTGCGGATCACCGTGCTCTTGCCGGATTCCCGGCCACCGACGATCAGCAGGTGGCGGTGGTGGTCGCTGTTCAAGTCGAGTACGACGGGTTCGCCGTGGCTGTCGATGCCGATGGGAATGGCGTTCGGCTCCGCCTCGGGGAGTTCGTCGTAGCTGACGAACTCCGGTGGGCGGCGGAGTTCGGGGAGTCGGTCGCCGGTCCAGGATTCGCTGATGCGCGCGACGAGTTCGCGGGTCCCGTCCGCGAGGTCATCGGGCAGCCCGCTTTCCAGGAAATCGAGGTAGTCGGGCAGCTTCTCGCCGAGCACCGGCAGGTTGATCGCGCAGTGTCGACCCGCGTGGACCCCGCGACCAGGCTTGTCGTCCGCTACGGCCTCGGCGCGTTCGGTGGAGATCAACGAGTCGCGCGGGTCCGCTAGGCGGAGTTCGATGCGTCCACCGATGAGTTCGCGCAGCTCGCGGGGGAGGTCGTCCCAGCGGTTGGCGGTGACGACCAAGTGGATGCCGTAAGCCAAGCCGCGGCGGGCGAGCCGCAGGACCCGGTCGGCGATTCCGGGGTGCTGGTGCACCTCCGGCCAACCGTCGATGACCAGGAAGTGGTCGGTGGCGACCTCGTCGAGATCTTCCCCTGCGCGGCGTTGGCGGAATTCGGCGATGGAGTCGATGCCGTGCTGGCCGAAGGATTTCTCCCGACGCAGCAGCAGTTCTTCCAGTTCCCGGATGGCCAGTGCCACGTAGTCGGGGTCGGGACTGCCGGTCACGATCCTGGTGTGCGGCAGGTCGCGCAGCGGAGCCAGCCCACCGCCGCCGAAGTCCAGGCAGTAGAAGCGAACTTCCGCAGGTGTGTGGGTCAACGCCAGGGCCAGCAGAGTTGTCTGCACCGCGGTGGTCTTCCCGCTGCGGGGTCGGCCCACGATCGTCATATTGCCGTCCGGCCCCGCGAAGTCCACCTGGAGCGGGTCGTGCCGGTGCTGGAAAGGGTTGTCGAGCATGCCGATGGGCACCTTCAGGGGCTCGCCCTCGGCGTTGAAACCCCGCTGCCCGGTCACTTCCGGCGCTGACAGCGACACGTCGATTCCGGCGGGTGGTTCTCCCGGCAGCGGCAGGACGAGCTGGCGAGCCGGGGGTGCCTGACCCCGAATCCGGTCGGCGAACACCTGGGGGATCGTCGGGTGGTTTTCCCGCTGCGGCGTCCCTTGCGGCAGGTCGGTGCGGGCCGCGCGGAAGCGGATCGGGGAGTCCTGGAGCAGTTGGGCCAGGTACCCGTGGCCCGGCGAGTCCGGCAGGTCGCGGGCCCAGGGCTGACCGATCAGCTTGACCGACTCCGATTCCGTGGTCCGCAGCGCGATGCGTGTCGCGATTCCGCCCGCCAGTTCCGAGATCTGTGCCGCGGTGTTGGCGGTGTACACGACCTTGATCCCCGAGTTGCGGGCGCGGGTCAGCTGGTCGATGGTCGTGGCGAATTCGGGCCGGTCGTGCAGCACGCCGGGCAGGTCGTCGATGGCGACCAGCAACATCGGCATCGGCTCGAAGTCGGATTCCGGTTGGATGCGCTGGTAGTCGGCGAAATTCGTGACCTCCGCGCGGTTGAACTGCTCGGCTTGCCAGGAGAGCGCGCCGATCAGTGCGTCGTCGAGCCGACTGCCGGTGAGATCGTTCGACAGCACGGGTTCGGCGAGCGCCGTGTGCGGGATCTGGTGGAGCGAGCGCCAAACCTGGTCGTGGTGCGCGCGGCTTAGGCAGATGAAGTTGACCGCGGTCGACGAGTGGGTTGCGGCGAGCCCGAACAGAATCGTGCGCAACAGCTCCGACTTCCCGGAACCGGCGGAGCCGAAGATGCCGACACCGTGGCCGGATTTCTTGAGGTCCAGGTGCACGGGGTTGCCGTGGTCGTCGACGCCGATCGCGATCCGGTAGCGGTTGTCGATGCTGCGCTGCTGCCAGGCTTGATCGAGGTCGCAGTGCGCCGGGTCGCCGAAGCCGACCAGGTTGAACAGGTTGATCGGCTCGTCGGGACTCGGCGTGGGACGGACGATCTGCGTCGTGTCAGCACTCGGTGATACCGGCGCGGGCGGTCGCGGAGCGACCGGGGGAGGGGGCACCGGCGGCCTGCCCTGGGCTGGGCCGGGCGGCCGCACCGGGTACGGCGGTGCCATCGGACGGTTGGGTGGCTGGAACGGCGGCCCAGGTTGCAACGGAAACTCCCCCTGTCGATCAGCTGCGGTTGGCACCGTAGCTGATCGGGGTGGCGGAGCCGCTGCGCTGTTCGCGGATTCCTTGTCAGTACCCGTGATTACGCTGGCCGCTGGGTCGGAACTGGGGGTGCGGCCGGTCGGCGCGTGGGGAGGGGAGACGCACCGACCGGCCGCGCGGCTCGATGCCACAGGTCGGGGGCACCGGCACCGAGCCAGGATTCGGATGGCTAGCGCCGAGGGGTGTCCGATGTGGAGTGTTCGGCGGGTTCGCGGCGGCGGTGGCGGCCGACGCGTTCTCGTCGTTGTCGTTCGGCTTCCACGTGGGCGATGAGTTGCCAGACCGTGAGGGCTCCTTCGCCTGCTCCGGCGTGTTGGGGGCGATGCGGTTTCCACGTGACGATCAGGTAGAGGGCGAGGATCGCCGAGATGGTGCCGATTTCCGGGAGCATGTTCAGCATTTCGGGGTCCCTTCAGGCGCTGAGGCGCGCATCGTCGGTCGCGGTTTCGCGCAGCAGTTGAGCCATCTCGTCGAGGGCGAGAGCGGCGGTGCTGAGGTCGTCGGTGTCGAGGTGACCTGCGCCGACCTGGAAAGCCAGGTCGTCCAACATCCATTGGGTGCGCCGGAGCAGGACGGCGAGTCCTTTGGTGTGCTGAGTCATCGCGGCACCGCATCGGCCAGCCGCCGAGCCTCGTCGTTGCAGTCCGGGCAGGTGCTCCAAAGCCACGCCAACACGGAGTTGTCGGCGGTGACCTGCTGCCCGCACAAGGTCCGAACCCCGATCCCGCTCGGATAGCAGAAAGCCGAGTCCGGATGTGGATCAAGACTCGCATGCCGAGCCCCACCAGCCGGAACCCAATGAAACGGATACACGCCACCACCCCAGATCCTTGGTCGCTGACTCAGTGATCGATCTTCTTTGAAAGATATAGGGTGTAATTACTCCCAACCATCCCTTGATCGGGTGTAAGTGCTCCTTGATCGCACAGCGCTAGGCTCCTGACATGCCGACGACCCCAACACGGCGCAAGAGACGGCTTGGCCAACTACTGGCCCGCCTTCGGAGCGAAGCCGACAAGACTCTCGGCGACGCCAGCAAGCTCTTGCGCGTCAGCGAGCCGACCGTGAGCCGATACGAAACCGGCTACGTTCGCCCTGGTTGGGCAGCAATGCAGGCATTGCTCGCGCTCTACAACGCAACCGACGAGGAGCGTTCCGAAGCGGCACTGCTTTGGGAAGACGCAGGTGAGCGAGCCACTCGGATCGTCACACCAACAGGTTCGCCCAAGGCGTTCCGAGCTTTCCTGCGCGCAGAAGCGGAAGCCGACACCGCCCGTGTCCTCGGTCCACTCGTCATCCCTGGGCTTTTGCAGACACATGCGTATGCAAGGGCGATCAATGCAGGTGGTCACCAGTTCCATTCAGCCAGCCCTGAGAGGTACGTGAACGCTCGCCTCAGTCGACAGGCGAGACTGAGCGGACCGGCCCCACTTCGTCTGCACGCGTTGATCGACGAGTCAGTGATCCACCGCGTGGTCGGTGGACCCGACGTAATGATCGAGCAGTTGCAGCACTTGATCACCAGCGCTGCGCGCGAGAACGTGACAGTTCAGATCATGCCCTTCGGCCTTGGCGCTTACGGCACCATGTCTGGCGGTTTCACGATCATCGGTTACGCCGATCCGGACGATTTGCCAGCCGTCTACCTGGAGTACGCCGCTGGTGGTGCCTGGGTAGAGAATGTGAATGATGTGCAGCATTTCTCCGGCATGTTCGACGAAATCGCCGCGTCAGCGTTGACACTCGGCGAATCGACGGACTTGATCCGTTCTCAAGCGAAGGCGTTGGAATGAGCAACCTGAACTGGCGAAAGAGCAGCCACAGCGGAAGTGGCGCGAACGAGTGCGTCGAGTTGGCTGTTGGCCTGACCACGACGTACATCCGTGACACCAAGGACCGCGACGGCGGCACGTTATGCGTGAGCCGATCGTCTTGGACCAGCTTCCTCACCAGCGTCAAGGCTGGGCAGCTGGGTCGCTGATGGGTCGTGAGTGATTATGGTCGCTATAGCGGCCATATCCACTCACGACCGCACCGGGACGACTCGGACTTCGGTGCCGAGGTCGCGGATCGCGGCTAGTTCGTGCTCCGGGGTGGCTTCGTCGGTGATGACCAGGTCGTACGCTCGGACATCGCCGTAGGAGAACGTCGCCGTTTTGCCGAACTTCGAGTGGTCGACCAGCAGCACGTTGCGCTCCGTGGACTCCAGGATTCCTTCCTTGACGTCCGCGTAGTCCTGGATCGGGTGGAACAGCCGACCGTTTGCGATCGCCGTCGCGGACGTGAACGAGATGTCCACTCGCAGTCGGGACAGCGCGCGCAGCACGTCCGGGCCGGTGCACGAGTCGAACTCACTGCGGTAGCGGCCACCGAGCAGCACCACCTCGCGCCCCGCCCCGGAGAGGATCTGCGCGACGCTGACCGAATTTGTGACCAGCGTCAGCTCCTCGATCTCGGAAACCTCCCTGGCCAGCGGGAAAATCGTGCTGGAGTCGTCGAGGAGCACCGTCGTGCCGGGGCGGACCGCCCGTGCTGCGGCACTGGCCAGCGCCGCCTTCTCAGCGACATGCAGCCCGATGCGGAAGCGGGTCGCGGTCTCCACCGTCAGCGACGGGTACGACTCGACCCGGCCGCGCAGCTTGCGCAGCAGCCGACGCTCCGCGAGTTCGTCGAGATCGCGGTGCATGGTCATCAGGCTGACCTCGAACCGCTCCGCGAGTTCGTCGATGCGGGCCCCGCCATGCTCGATGACGTGCCGCAACACCTCGCGCCTGCGCTGCTCGACCACCGCATCCGACGGCCGCACGCTGCCCATCGCTACTCCTGCGGGCGGACGACGGCTTTCACCGTCGTTTCATCGCGTTTGGCGGCGGTGAGCGCCTGCTCGACCTCGGCGAGCCCGAAGCGGTGCGTGACCAGCCGGTCCAGGTCGACCGACCCAGCCGCGGCGAGCGCGATGGCCGTCGGCCACGTGTTGGCGTACCGGAAAGTTCCCGTCACCTCGATCTCGAAGTTCTGCACGTGGGACAGCGGCAGCGCTAGTTCGTCGCCGCCCATGCCGATCAGCACCACCCGTCCAGCGCGGGTCACCGTGCGGATCGCTTCGACCGCGGCGGTCGGCACGCCCGAACACTCCAGCAGCACGTCGGGTTCATACCCGGACTCGGCCAGCGAGGTGTTCCGCACGTCGATGGTCCCGGTGGCGGCCAGGTCAGCGGCCAGCGACAGGCGCCTCGCGTTGACGTCGGTGACCACGACCTCGGTCGCACCGAAGGCCCGCGCGGTCTGCGCGGCGACCAGGCCGATCGGACCAGCTCCGGTGATGAGCACTCGGGACCCCGGACCGACCCGGCCCTTGCGGCAGGCCCACACCCCGACCGAGAGCGGTTCGAGCAGTCCCGCCGCGTCTTCGGAGATGGTGTCGGGCACCGGGTAAGCGAATTCTTCGTGCACCGCCACGTATTCGCAGAACGCGCCGTCGATCGGCGGGGTCGCGAAGAACCGCATGTCCGGGCACAGGTTGTACCGGCCGCTGCGGCATTGCGGGCAAACGAAGCACGGCACGCCCGGCTCGATGGCGACCCGCTGGCCGGGGGTGTGCCGGGAGGCCTCCGCGCCACAGGCCACCACGACCCCACCGGCTTCGTGCCCGAGGATCAGCGGCTGCTCCACCACGAACGAACCGATGCGGCCCTCCTCGTAGTAGTGCGCGTCCGAGCCGCAGGTGCCGACCGAGGTGACCTGGACCAGCACCTCGCGCCGTCCCGGCTCGGGCACCGGACGTTCCGCCAGCACGATGTCGTGGATGCCGCGCAGCACCGATGCGCGCATGGTCGTTGGGGTCATTCGCCAGTCACCGCTCCCAAGGTCAAGCCGGTGACCAGCCACCGGCGGACGGCCAGGCCCGCGAGGATCATCGGGACCACTACGAAGGTGCCGATCGCGGTCAGCTGGCCCCAGTCGATACCGGCCTGGGTGACCAGCTGGTTCGCCGCGATCGGCAAGGTCTGCGAGTTCGGGCCGCTGAACACCAGCGCGAAGGCGTAGTCGTTCCAGGCGAACACCAGGCACAGCACGAAAGTGGTGACCAGGCCCGACTTGGTCAGCGGCAGCACGACGTGCCAGAACGCCTGCCACCGGGTGCAGCCCTCGACCTGCGCCGATTCCTCCAGCGACGGCGGGAGTTCGGCGAAGAACGCGCTCATCAGCCAGATCGCGAACGGCAGGTCGAAGGTCAGATACGCCAGCACCAGACCTGGGATCGAGTCGATCAGGCCCAGTTCGCGGAACATCAGGAACAGCGGCAGCACGACCGCGGCGATCGGCGCCATCCGGGTCGAGATGATCCAGAACGACAGGTGCTTCTTGCCGCGCATCCGGGTGCGGGCCAGGCCGTAACCGGCGGGTGCGCCCAGCGCGACCGCCAGCACGGCGGAGATACCGGCCGCCAGGACGCTGTGCACGATGTAGGGCGTCAGGTTGTTCGCGCCGGTGAACAGGTTCCGGTAGTTGTCCAGCGTCGGGTTGAACAACACCTGCGGCGTTGCCGCCGTGACGTCGGCAGTGGATTTGAACGAGGACAGCACCATCCACGCCAGCGGCACGAGTGTCCACAGCAGACCGACGCCGAGCACCAACCACACGCTCAGCCGCAACCGCCGACTGCCGCGCTCCAGCGGGCTGACCGGCCACGCGCTCATCTGGTCAATCCCTTCTTGTCCAGCATCCGCACGAAAGCGCGGGCGATGACGATGGAGGCGGCGAGCATCACCAGGCCGATGGCGGCCGCGTAACCGAGGTCGAAGAACCGGAACGCGGTCTCGTACAGCCGGACCGGCACGATCTTCGTAGCATCCGCCGGACCGCCGTTGGTGGTGACCCAGATGATGTCGAAGTAGCGAATCGCGTCCATCGACCGGATCAGCAGCGCCACCAGCAGCACGTTCGAGATCGACGGCAACACGATGTGCCGCAAGCTCTGCCAGCCGCTGGCACCGTCCAGCGCCGCTGCCTCGCGCAGGCTCAGCGGCACCGAGGACAGTCCGGCGAGCGCGATCAGTGCGATGAGCGGCGTCCACTCCCACACGTCCATCAGCACCACCGCGGCGAACGCGGAGCTCTTGTCGCCGAGGATGTCACCGTGGTAGCCGAGCTGGCCCAATACCCAGGCGTACAGGCCGAATGTCGAGTCGGTGAGGAACCGGCCCAGCAGCCCGACGATCGCCGGAGCCACGAACATCGGCAGCAGGAACAGGCTCAGCACCGCGTTGCGACCCCGCAGCAGCCGCCACATGCACAGCGCGAACACCAGGCCCAGCAGCATTTCCAGGCCGAGCGTCAGGGCGAAGAAAAGCCCGGTGCGCAACCAGTTCCAGCCCAGGTCGGGGTCGGTGAACAGGCGCGCCCAGTTCTCCAGCCCGGCCCACTCCATCCGGACGCCGCCCAGCAGTCGGACGTGCGTGAAGCTCATCGCCACCATGGTCAGGAACGGCACGATGCTCAACGCCGCGAGCAGCGCGACACCGGGCGTGAGCAGCCGTCCTTCGAAACTGAGCCAGCGAGGTTTCGGCCGGGTCCGCGCCGTCTCCGCTGCGGGTTTCTCGATCGTCAGGCTCATCCGGCCGCCACCCACCCTCGGGCCGTGATGCGGTTGATGCGATCGGTGGTCTCCCGCATCGCCTCCGCGGGCGAGGCGTCGCCGACCAGCATCCGCGACAGCTGCGTGTAGATCGCGGTGTCGCACTCGTTCCACATCGGGATCTTCGGGCGCAGCCCGGCGTTCTCGGGCAGCCAAGCCTGCCGGACCGCGTCCGCGGTCAGCATGTTCGGCATTGCCGACGGGCGGTGCTCGGCGGCGCGCACCTCGGGCAGCTCGTAGACCGAGGTGCGGGTGGGCGTGCCGCCGCCAGCTTCGCTGCGCAGGTTGCGCAGCTGGGTGTCCCGCGAGGTCGCCCAGTTCAGGAACAGCCACGCCGCGCCGCGTTCGTTGGGCAGCGTGTTCGCGCTGATCCCGATACCGCAGCCGCCGTACTGGTTCGCCGAGCGCTGCGGTCCCCTGGGCATCCGTGCATAGCCGACCTTGCCGGGCAGCACCGACTCGTTGTCCGCGGCGTACTCGTGCCAGTTCGGGCACATCGCGATGCGGCCCGCGCGGAACGCCGCCCCCAAGCCGTCCCAGTCCCAGGTGCGCGACGCGGGGTCGGCCACCGACAGCAGGCGCTGGTAGAAGCCAGCAGCCTCGATCGCGTTGTCCTCGGTCAGCAAGCACGGACCGGGCTCGACCACGCCGAGGCGGCCGACCTCGAAGCCGTTCGCGAAGAAGTCGCCGCCGTAGGACCACAGCACGTTGGAGAAGTCGCACATCAGCGAGTCGTGCTGCTTCGCCTGGTGACCGGCGCCGTAGCGGACCTCGTCGGTGTTGTCGTTGAACCACTGCGCGATGGCGAGGTACTGCTCCCAGGTGGTGTGCTCGCCAGGCGTGGGATCGAAGCCCAGGTCGTCGGCCATCCGCTGGTGGTGCTTGTCGAACAGGTCCTTGCGGTACTGCCAGATCATCGTGGGGCAGTCGTAGGGCAGCGCGAAGACCTTGCCGTCGGTGCCGAACCGGCCCGCGGCGTCCAGCTGCACGGGCACGAAGTCGGCGAAGTCGGACACCTCGCCGGGCAGCGTCGGGTCGTCGGCGAGTTCGCGCAGGTCGACCAGGCCCTTGGAGTACGGCGCGAGCACCTGGTACGGGTCGGCGTAGATCAGCTGGTACTGCGCCTGGCCGGAGGCCAGATCCAGCGCGACCTTCTGCACCAGGGCGGACAGCTCCAGCGTGACGATGTTGATCCGGATGCCGGTCAGCTCGGTGAACGGGGCGAGGTCGGCGGCGATGGCGGCCGTCGGCGCGGTGTTCTCGGAGATGAAGTTGAGCGTGGTGCCAGCGAACTGCCGCCAGCGGTCGTCGGTGGCCAGCCGCCGCGCGTCCGCGCGCGACGTGCAACCGCCGAGCAGCCCACCGGCTGCGAGCGCCACGCCACCGGCGAACGCACCGCCCAACAGCCGTCGGCGGCTGAGCCTCGGCTCGATCATGTGTGCTCCTCGCAGGTCCCAAGCAGCAGCGTTGCGCCATTATTACCAGAGATAGAACACGTTGTTAACACATTTTATGAGAAAAAATCTCGCCATGCCGACCGGGTGAGCCCCACGCGATCAACCCGGAAGCGCCCAAGGCGGGTAAATTTTTCGAGGTGAAGGGCACCTTATTACCGGCTTACTTGGTAAAAGGTGCCCTTCACTCATCACCCGGTCAGGTGCTGTGGTGGGGCGGTGCGGCGAAGTGGGAGGCTGGGCACATGGCGAACCGGCTTGCGGATGCGACCAGTCCCTACCTGCTCCAGCACGCGGACAACCCGGTCGACTGGTGGCCCTGGACGTCCGAGGCGTTCGCGGCAGCCCGGCAGCGGAACGTGCCGGTGCTGCTGTCGATCGGATACGCGGCCTGCCACTGGTGCCACGTCATGGCGCACGAGTCGTTCGAGGACCCCGAAATCGCGCGGGTGATGAACGAGAACTTCGTGAACATCAAGGTGGACCGCGAGGAGCGGCCGGACATCGACGCGGTCTACATGGAGGCCACCCAGGCCATGACCGGTCAGGGCGGCTGGCCGATGACCTGCTTCCTCACCCCGGACGGCGAACCGTTCCACTGCGGGACCTACTACCCGACCGCGCCGATGTCCGGCATGCCGTCGTTCCGGCAACTGCTGGATGCGGTGGCGCAGGCGTGGACCGGACGCGGCGAAGAGGTCCGCAAGGCGGCCGCGCGCGTCGTGGAACAGCTCAGCGCGCAGCGGGCGCCGCTGCCGGAGTCCATTTTGGATGATGAAGTGCTGGCCAACGCGGTCGCCCGGCTGCAGGTCGAATTCGACCCGGCCAACGGAGGATTCGGTGGTGCGCCGAAGTTCCCGCCGTCGATGGTGCTGGAGTTCCTGCTGCGCCACCACGAACGGGTCGGCCCGGCGGACAGCGGCGAAACCGCGTTGCAACTCGCCGAAGCCACCTGCTCGGCGATGGCTCGTGGCGGCATCTACGACCAGCTCGCGGGCGGCTTCGCGCGCTACAGCGTCGACCCGTCGTGGGTCGTGCCGCACTTCGAGAAGATGTTGTACGACAACGCTTTGCTGCTCCGCGTGTACGCGCACCTGGCCCGGCTCGGCAGTCCGCTCGGCGAGCGGGTGGCGCGCGAGACGGCCGAATTCCTGCTGCGCGAGATGCGGACCCCGGAAGGTGGCTTCGCGGCATCGCTGGACGCCGACACCGAAGGCGTCGAGGGCCTGACCTACGTGTGGACGCCGGACCAGCTGCGCGAAGTCCTCGGAGCGGACGACGGGGCTTGGGCTGCGGAGCTGTTCGAGGTGACCGAAGCTGGCACCTTCGAGCACGGCACCTCGACGCTGCAGCTCAAACGAGACCCGGACGACCCGGCCCGCTGGCGGCGGGTGCGCGACAGCCTCCGCGAAGCCCGCGACCGCCGCCCGCAACCCGGCAAGGACGACAAGGTCGTCACCGCTTGGAACGGCATGACGATCACCGCGCTGGCCGAAGCCGCCGCGGTGCTCGACGAACCGCGCTTGATCGACGCGGCGGCCCGAGCGGCGGATCTGTTGCTGGAGCGGCACTTGATCAACGGCAGGTTGCGCCGAACATCCCGCAAAGGCGTGGTCGGAACCGCTGAGGGAGTGCTCGAAGACTACGGCTGCTTCGCCGACGGCCTCCTCGCACTGCACCAGGCGACCGGCGAAGCACGTTGGTTGGAAGCGGCTTGCGCGCTGCTCGACACAGCCCTGCCGCAGTTCGCGGATGCCGACCACCCAGGCATGTTCCACGACACCGCCGCCGACGCCGAAGCACTCGTCCGGCGCCCCTCCGACCCGACCGACAACGCCAGCCCCGCTGGCGCCTCGGCGTTCGCCTCGGCCCTGCTCGCCGCTGCCGCGCTCGCCGGGCCGGAGGCCACGGCGCGCTATCGCGGCGCCGCCGAGCAGGCGCTGTCGCGAGTCGGGCTCCTCGCACAGCGCGCTCCCCGCTTCGCGGGTCACTGGCTCAGCGTCGCGGAAGCGCGCGCGCACGGGCCGCTGCAGGTCGCGGTGGTCGGCGAAGCCGACGACGCCGACCGGGCGGCGCTGATAGCCGCAGCGCGGCGGCACGCTCCCGGCGGAGCCGTGGCGTTGGCCGGGGAGCCGGAGGCGACCGGCGTGCCGCTGCTGGCCGGACGGCCGCTGGTCGGCGAAGCCGCTGCGGCGTACGTCTGCCGGGGCTACGTCTGCGACCGCCCGGTGACCAGCACCGAAGACCTCGTCGAATCCCTCACCCGCTTGAACGCCATGTCGTGAGCGGCAACGACCGCCAGCACTCACGACCTTTCCCGCTCGGCTCGTGAGTGCCAATGGTCGTTCTAGCGGCCAAGAACACTCACGACAGCACGCACCACGTGGAAACCTGGTGGCGAGGGGTCCGCGGGCTCTGCTGCACTGCGCGGTGTGCTGGTCCGAAAAGTCAGGGAGTCCGAACTCGGCCGGTTGCAGGAGGTCGAGATCTCCTCGGGGATCGCGTTCCGCGAAGTCGGCATGCCGGAGATCGCCGACGACCCGCCGCTGCCGCGCGATGTCTTGGCCACCTACCAACGGGCTGGTCGGGCCTGGGCGGCGGTGGATGCCGACGAGCTGGTGGCGTTCGTGGTCGTCGAGGTGCTTGACGGCAGTGCCCACATTGGACAGATCAGCGTGCACGGGGACCACGCGCGGCAGGGCATCGGTCGGTTGCTGCTCGACCACGTCGAGTCGTGGGCTCGCGACCACGGGTTGGCCGCACTGACGCTGACGACCTTTCGAACCGTGCCGTGGAACGCGCCGTACTACGCGCGCCTGGGGTTCCTGGAAATGACCGGCGCGGAGATCACGCCGGGGCTGGCCGAACTCGTGGCGCGCGAAGCGGCGCACGGTTTGGAGCCGGCCACGCGCGTCTGCATGCGTCGCCCGGTTTCGCGGTAGGCCGAACCGCAGCCCTTCCCGCCAGCAATGTAAGCGTGTAATCCTGTAATTAGGAGGTGGGGAGAATGCATTCGAGGTTTGCGCGAACGGCTCGGGGCCGTGGTTGGGGAGGCCCGCCGTGGTCCGGCGGTGGACGCGGGAGGCGCAACGAGCCGCCCACGGCCGACGATGCCAAGGCGTGGTTCACCGGGCGGTTGCCCGAAGGCTGGTTCACCGGAACTCCGGCGGTCACCGTGGACCGCGAGGAGATCGTGGTGGTCGGCGAGTTGCAGTCGGTGAGCGGCGAGTTCGCCGACGAGGCGGAGCGCGCGGCGGCCGAGAGCGGCCGGATCGCCCGGTTCCGAGAGGAGACCCGCGACGAACGGATCGAGATCGCCCGCCAGGCCGAACACCGCTACGGGCGCAAGGTCGCCTGGGGAGCCCGGCTGGGCGACACCGAGGAACTGTTCACCACGCTGTCCGTACCGGTGATGACCCGGCTGCACCAGCCGGAACGCATGGTGCTGGACACGCTGGTGGACGCCGGGGTCGCCCGCTCCCGTTCCGAGGCGCTGGCCTGGGCGGTACGCCTGGTCGGCCAGCACACCGACGAATGGCTGACGGAACTGCGAGAGGCCCTGTCCAAGGTCGATGAACTCCGCAACCGAGGCCCCCAAGCGACGTGAGCGACAACCGGGCTGGCGCAATTAACACGTTGCTGCACTACTAGATGACTGAGGTGAGGGGCACCTGTGACCAAGTAACTGGGTCACGGGTGCCCCTCACCTAACACCCAAACGGGGTCGTGAGTGCACAACCGGGTTGGAGCCCGGTTACGCGCTCACGACATGGTCACGCGTAGAGGGCGAGCCAGATGGCGATGTGGTGGCAGATCGCGGCCAGCGAGACCGCCGAGTGGAAGAACTCGTGGTAGCCGAAGGTCTTCGGCCACGGGTCCGGCCACCGGCTCGCGTAGAAGATCGCGCCCGCGGTGTAGAGCAGGCCGCCGACGAGCAGCAGCACCAGCACCGCGACCCCGGCGTTGTGCAGCAGGTCGGGCAGCACGAAAACGGCAACCCACCCGAGCGCGATGTACACCGGCACACCAACCCAGCGCGGTGCGTTGGGCCAGGCGAGTTTGAGGATCACGCCGCCCAGCGCACCGCCCCAGACGACCGCGAGCACCACCGCACCCGTCGTCGGCTGCATGGCCACCATCGCGAACGGGGTGTAGGTGCCCGCGATGAACAGGAAGATCATCGAGTGGTCGAGGCGTCGCATCCAGGTGCGCGCGCCCAGCGTCTTCCAGGTCTTGCGGTGGTAAAGCGCGCTGACCCCGAACAGGCCCAGCACGGTCGCGACGTAGACGGAGGTGCCCACCGCAGCGGCGGCCGACACGGTCGCGGCGGCGAGCGCGATCAACGTGGCACCAGCGGCGACCGACACCACCAACGACCACAAGTGGATCCAGCCGCGCATC
Source organism: Saccharopolyspora soli (assembly GCF_022678645.1). Lineage (GTDB taxonomy): Bacteria > Actinomycetota > Actinomycetes > Mycobacteriales > Pseudonocardiaceae > Saccharopolyspora > Saccharopolyspora soli. The sequence continues at coordinate 58,243 of NZ_JALBWV010000046.1, forward strand.
CGCGGCTTGACGAAAGCGGCCGGGCGGCGAGCGGAGAGGGCGCTAGTCACCCCACCGAGGCTACGGGACCGCGGGCCCACATTCGTTCGCATGGCGTTGCGGCCAGCGGACCGCAGTGCTGGTAACGGCAGGAAATCCTGACGTGTTCAACGACACCGCGGGTCAACGCCTGCGCAAGGTGACGGCGGGCGAACTCCAGGTGACCGGCGTTGCACGGTGAAGTGAAGCGAGTCGAGGTGGGCACCGCAGCGGATCCGGATCCGCGTAGGCTCATCTGGCGTGGCGCTCAAGGTTCGGTTGAAAGAACTCATCTACGACGTCTACGAGCGACGGCTACGTCGGAAACTGGACGGAGTCCAACATCCCAGGCATGTGGGCGTCATCCTGGACGGCAATCGCAGATGGGCCAAGGAAGCGGGCCTGGACGCCGCCCACGGACACCGCGCCGGGGCGCGCAAGATCGCCGAACTGCTCGGCTGGTGCGAAGAGGCCGAGGTCGAGATCGTCACGCTTTGGCTGCTGTCCACCGACAACCTCAACCGCAGCCCCGCGGAACTCGACGCGCTGATGGAGATCATCGCTGGCGTGGTCGACGAGCTCACCGATCCGGCCACGCCGTGGCGCGTGCGGATCGTCGGAGCGCTGGACCTGCTACCCACCGAAACCGCCGCGCGACTGTCCGCCGCCGCGCTGCGTACCAAGGGGCGCACCGGCATGCAGGTCAACGTCGCGGTCGGCTACGGCGGTCGCCGGGAGATCGCCGATGCGGTGCGCAAACTGCTGCAGCAGCACGCCGAAGCGGGCACCACGATCGAAGAACTCGCCGAGGTCCTCACCGTCGACCACATCGCCGAGCACCTCTACACCTCCGGCCAACCCGACCCCGATCTGCTGATCCGCACCTCCGGTGAGCAGCGGTTGTCCGGTTTCATGCTGTGGCAATCGGCGCATTCCGAGTTCTGGTTCACCGAGGCGTACTGGCCCGCTTTCCGGCGGGTCGACTTCCTCCGCGCGCTCCGCGACTACGCGGTGCGCCACCGCCGCTTCGGCGGGTAGCTCGAAAACGAGCGGACGGGAAAGGCCAGGTCGCTGGGACCTGGCCTTTCCGTCGGGACGAGGCCTGCTCAGCTTTCGACCTTGGGGTGGTCAACGATCGGGGCGTTGACGCACTTGTTGAGCTGCGGGGACAGGATCGGCACGACAGCACCGAGCACGGCGACGTTGTTGCCGCATGCCTGGATCGGCAGAATGCTCGCGTTGTTGTCGTTGAGGATGTTGATGCCGTCGTTGTCCGCGCTGTCGGCGTTGGCGACGGGCGCCAGGGCCATCAGACCAGCGGCGGCACCGGCGACAATCACTGCCTTCTTCAGCACTTGGTTCACTCTCCTTTAATTCCGCGGGATTCGGAGTTCGCACCTCGTGGACTTCGGAAAGCCCGCGTGGCGGCCACCGAGTCTGGTGCGTTCCGGCTGAAAACTACCGGCGGCAGGCCGGACACCCAAACTCCTTAACACCATTGTGTGAAGCTTGGTCTGGTATTCGCTGGTGGTGGCCGCGAATTGGAGGTCCGAAGCCGCATGGGCGATGGTTCGCGGGCACAAAAAGGAGCGTCGGGTCCGGCCCGACGCTCCTTTCGTCACCTAATTTCGCGAACCGGATCCGCGGCTCAGCTGTCGACCTTGGGGTGGTCGACGATCGGGGCGTTGACGCACTCGTTGAGCTGCGGCGACAGGATCGGCAGAACGATGCCCAGCACCGCGACGTTGTTGCCGCACGCCTGGATCGGCAGAATGCTCGCGTTGTTGTCGTTGAGGATGTTGATGCCGTCGTTGTCCGCGCTGTCGGCGTTGGCGACGGGCGCCAAGGCCATCAGACCGGCGGCCGCACCGGCAACAATCGCTGCTTTCTTCAGCACTTCGGTTGCTCCTTGTTGGATGGGATGAAGCGAGTGCGCTCTTTCTCCCCCGGCTACGCACCCCAAGTCGGCCGAGGGAAGCACCCGGCGTGAAAGGTATCCAGCCAAACCGGAGAAAGGACACCTCGTTAACACCATTGTGTGATTTATTTGTTCCGCGTCGCGGCGGATTTTTTGTTGCAGCGGCAAAAGCGCGCGGTTTCCCAGCTGCGCAAAAGGGCTCCGGCGCTGCACTGCCGGGGTTGCGGCGTAGTGTCCCGGCATGGACTCCGAAGCGCTCGTGTCCGATTACGTCCTGCTCGGGCTCAGATTCGACCGGCTCGTCGAGGGATTCGTGGATTCCTACACCGGCGACCCGGCGCTGCGCCGCAGGGTGGACAACGAGTCGCAGCCCGATCCGACGCGGCTGGCCGCCGAGGCGCGGCGACTGCGCGCCGAGCTGCCGGAAGCGGGGCTGGCCGAGCCGCGCCGCCGGTTCCTCGCCGCGCAGCTCACGGCGCTGGAGTGCGCGGGGCGCAAACTGGCTGGTGCGCAGCTGCCCTTCCAGGTCGAGGCGGAGGCGTACTTCCAGGTCACCCCGACGTCCGGAGATCCCGACGAATACCGGGAAGCGCACCGCGAGCTGGCCGCGCTGTTGCCGGGGCGCGGGTCGCTGACCGAGCGGCTGGCCGTCGTCCGCAGCCGGGACCCGGTCCCCGCGGACCGCCTCAAGGCCACCGTCCAGGCCCTTTCCAGCGCGCTGCGCGACCGCGTGCGCGGCAGATTCGGCCTGCCGGTCCAGGAGGTCGTCGAGTACCAGATCGTGACCGACAAGCCCTGGAGCGGTTTCAACCACTACCTCGGCGAATACCGCTCGCGGGTGGCGGTCAACGCGGACGTCGGGCATCGGGCCGCCAACCTGCCGCAGCTGGTCGCGCACGAGTCGTACCCCGGACACCACACCGAGCACTGCCGCAAGGAAGCGGGTCTGGCGATCCGGGACCACCAGTTGGAGCACACGATCTTCCTGGTCAACACACCGCAGTGCCTGATGGCCGAAGGGCTCGCGGACCTGGGGCTGCAGGCCGCGGTCGGGCCGGGCTGGGGGCCTTGGGCGGCCGAGATCTTCGCCGATCTGGGCATCTGGATGGAAGGCGAGCTGGCCGAGCGGATGGAAGTCGTGATGACTCGGCTGCTGACGGTCCGCCAGGACGCGTTGCTGATGCTGCACGACGGTCGCGCGGACGACGCCGAAGTGGTGGCCTACTTGCGGCGCTGGTTGCTGATGTCGGAGCCGCGGGCCCGGCACCTGGTGCGGTTCATGCACGATCCGCTCTGGCGCGCTTACACCACCACCTACGTCGAGGGGTACCGGCTGCTGCGCCGTTGGCTGGAGAACCGCCCGGCGGACACTTCGAGCGCCGATCGTTATCGCCGGTTGCTTGACGAACCCTTGGTGCCGGAGGTCCTACGGGCGGAACTCGCGTCCCACGTATGAGTGGCAACCCGGCCAAAAATCACGCGATCGGAGCACTTGTGATCACCGGGCGTGCCGGGTCCGCCGATTCGGCACATCGCCCGCCGAAAACCGGTCTGACCTGCTGCCGGACCGTGCGCAGGACGGGATCGGCGCCGTCGGCGTTGCTGTGACCAGGCCGAATTCCCTGGCAAATGAAGAGAAGTCGACGAATCGGCGAATCACCTGTGTGGCTGCCTGCCGAGCCGCGATCACGCAGGTAGCGTGCGCTGTTGACGGGCCGTTCTCTAGCAAGTCCGTACGCGGCCCGTCCGGGAGGCCCTGATCGTGGCTGTTGGCTGGAGCGGACGGTTACCACGTCCACCTTGGTCGCGAAGGGCCGGTGCCCGGCCCCTGCGGCCAAGGCGGACGACCGGTCCAGCCGGGGCGCGACGGGGGCAGGCCCGGCCCGCCGACGAGCGGGTGTGCATGCCACGCCCGCGAGGGAGTAGCCGTGACCGCACGACGTTCCCAGCCTCAAGCGGAATTCCCAGCCCAAGGCGGTGAGTCCGCGAGCACCGCGCAAACCGGTGGCACTGAGGTCCGCACCTACGTCCTGGACACTTCGGTGCTGTTGTCCGATCCGTGGGCGATGTCCCGCTTCGCCGAGCACAACGTGGTGCTTCCGGTGGTGGTCATCAGCGAATTGGAAGGCAAACGCCACCACCCCGAACTCGGTTGGTTCGCCAGAGAAGCCCTCCGCGCGCTCGACGACCTGCGGATCCGGCACGGACGGCTGGACGAGCCGGTGCCGGTGGGCGAGTCGGGCGGCACCCTGCACGTCGAGTTGAACCACACCGATCCGCAGGTGCTGCCGCCGGGGTTCCGCACGGACTCCAACGACGCCCGCATCCTGGCCTGTTCGTTGAACCTGGCGGCCGAAGGGCACCGGGTCACGCTGGTCACCAAGGACATGCCGCTGCGGGTCAAGGCCGCTGCGGTGGCCCTGGACGCCGAGGAGTACCGCGCGCAGGACGTGGTGCCGTCGGGGTGGACCGGGATGGTCGACGTGGACGTGCCGTCGGATTGGGTGGACGTCCTGTTCAAGGAGGGGGTCGCCGACCTCGACGAGGCGCGGGACCTGCCGCCCAACACCGGAGTGCGGCTGCTGGCTGGTTCGCAGAGCGCGTTGGGCCGGGTGACCGCGGAGAAGCAGGTCCGGCTGGTGCGCGGTGATCGGGAGGCGTTCGGCCTGCACGGCCGGTCCGCCGAGCAGCGGATCGCGCTGGAGCTGCTGCTCGATCCGGATGTCGGGATCGTGTCGCTGGGCGGCCGGGCCGGGACCGGCAAATCCGCACTGGCGCTGTGCGCGGGCCTGGAATCGGTGTTGGAACGCCAACTGCACCGCAAGGTCGTGGTGTTCCGGCCGGTGTACGCCGTCGGCGGTCAGGAGCTCGGTTACCTGCCGGGCACCGAGAACGAGAAGATGGCCCCGTGGGCGCAGGCGGTGTTCGACACCCTCGGCGCGGTGGCCAGCGAGAACGTGCTGGACGAGGTGATGGACCGCGGCATGCTGGAGGTCCTGCCGCTCACCCACATCCGGGGCCGGTCGCTGCACGACTCGTTCGTCATCGTCGACGAGGCGCAGTCGTTGGAGCGCAACGTGCTGCTGACCGTGCTGTCCAGACTCGGCGCGAACTCGCGGGTGGTCCTCACCCACGACGTCGCCCAGCGCGACAACCTCCGAGTGGGCCGCCACGACGGCGTGGCGGCGGTGATCGAGAAGCTCAAGGGCCACCCGTTGTTCGCGCACGTCACGCTGACCCGCTCGGAGCGCTCCCCGATCGCGGCCCTGGTCACGGAAATGCTGGAAGGCGAGTTCACCCCGTAACGGTGAATTTTTCGAGGTGAGGGGCACCCGTGACCCAGTTGCTTGGTCACGGGTGCCCTTCACTCAGCACCCGTACGGGTCACCAGCCGGAGGGGAGTGGGCGGCCTTCGGCGAAGCCCGCCGCGGACTGGATGCCGATCACCGCACGCTCGTAGAACTCCTCCAGGTTGCGGGCACCGGCGTAGGTGCAGGAGGAGCGCAGGCCCGAGGTGATCTGGTCCAGCAGGTCCTCGACGCTCGGCCGCAACGGGTCCAGCCGCATGCGCGAGCTGGAGATCCCTTCCTCGAACAGGGCCTTGCGGGCCTGGTCGAACGCGCTGTCCGTGCGGGTCCGGGCCGAGACGGCGCGCTTGGACGCCATGCCGAAGGACTCCTTGTAAGCCCGGCCGTGCTCGTCGCGTTGCAGGTCACCGGGCGATTCGTAGGTGCCCGCGAACCACGAGCCGACCATCACCGACGCCGCGCCAGCGGCCAGCGCCAGCGCGACATCGCGCGGGTGCCGGACACCGCCGTCGGCCCAGACGTGCTTGCCGAGCCTGCGCGCTTCCGCAGCGCATTCGGCGACCGCGGAGAACTGGGGGCGGCCGACGCCGGTCATCATACGCGTCGTGCACATCGCGCCCGGCCCCACGCCGACCTTGATCACGTCGGCGCCCGCCTCGACGAGATCGCGCACGCCTTCGGCGGTCACCACGTTCCCGGCCACCACCGGAACTGTCGGGTGCACCGACCGGACCGCGCGCAGCGCGGAAATCATCTTCTCCTGGTGGCCGTGCGCGGTGTCCACCACCAGCGTGTCGATCCCGGCCTCCAGCAGTGCGGATGCCTTGGCGGCGACATCGCCGTTGACCCCGACCGCCGCAACCACCCGCAGCTTGCCCGCGTTGTCCAACGCCGGTGCGTAGATCTCGGCGCGCAGCGCGCCACGGCTGGTCATGATCCCGGCCAGGCGTCCCTCCGCGTCGACCGCGATGGAGACGTTGCGAGCCTGCTTGTGCAACTGCTCGAACACCTCGCGCGGCTTGGTCTCCAGCGGCAGCACCACCGGGTGCGGGTCAGCGACCTCCCCGACCCGCGCGAACCGGTCGACCCCGGTGCAGGCGGCCTCGTCGACCACGCCCAGCGGTCGGTTGTCGTCATCGACGACGACCACGGCGCCGTGCGCGCGCTTGGGCAGGAGGTTCAGGGCGTCGGCGACGGCGTCGTCGGCGTGCAACACCAGCGGGGTGTCCCACACCGGGTGCCGGGCCTTGACCCAGGCGGTGATCTCGGCGACCGCGCTGGCATCGACGTCCTGCGGCAGCACGACCAAGCCGCCGCGCCGAGCAACGGTCTCGGCCATCCGGCGGCCAGCCACGGCGGTCATGTTGGCGACCACGATCGGCAAGGTGGCCCCGGTGCCGTCGCTGGTGGCGAGGTCCACGTCGAAGCGGGACTCGACGCCGGAGCGCTGCGGAGCCAGGAAGACGTCGTCGTAGGTCAGATCAGTGGAGGGCTGCTGCCCGTTCAAGAACTGCACGTCTTCCCACCCTACGGCCTCGCCGCGCCCCAGTCGCCCACCGCTGGCCAGACGGGCTAACCTGGCCACAGCCATGCTCTGTTGGGGTGTGGAAGTACGCCGGGACACCCGCCGGAGGCAGGACCCCGGCCTTTGCGCTTCTGGGACGACTGCAAGATCACCGGATCAGTTGACCTTTCAGAAGTTGATGAGCCCCTTAGCCTTCTGGTTATACTGGCGTCGGCCATGCTCTGTTGGGGTGTGGAAGTACGCCGGGACCTCCCGCTGTATTGTGGGACCCCGGCCTCTGCGTTTTTAGGCTTCTTTTCACGCGATGTTGATCCGGTGCACGCGAGTCGTGTTGCCGAACTGCACAAGGTAGTCGCCAACTCCCCGCTCAGCGGCAAGTACCGAACCGCAAGCGATGTCGGCAAGCCACAGCAAGGGTTCGTCGTTTCCGCCGACGAAGTTCGCCTGAAGACGTGAAATCAACTTTTTACGCCGACAGGCGTCGATCAAGTTGATGTCATGCCGGTTGTTGCGCCCCTGTCGAGCCTCCAATGCAACGACACCGACGTTGATCGATTCCAGGCACGTGAGCAGCAACTCCATGCACTTGCGGCGAGCCCGCTCCGGACGGAGAACCCGCCCCTGGCCTACGACGCTGACATGCCTGACATTGAGTGCCCCAACGCTCTTGGCCAGATACTCGCGATGTCTTGCATCGGATTCGTACCAGTGCAGCTTCCGAGGACCTGCGTGAAGTTCGCGAAGTGCGCAGCGGATTTCTTCGGCGTCGGTGAGGTCGACCATGCTGGCAGTCAGGATGTAGACGCCGATGGTCAGGTCGTAGGACTCATCGACGTACGCGTGGACGAACACGAGGCGTAGTGAAGCGGGAACTGGAGTTCGAGATCAAATCGATACACCCGGTGGTGATCGCTGATCCAGCGCTGCTAAATTCCAGTTGGCTGCGTACCGAGGTACGTGGAAGTACGCCGGGACCCCTGCCGGAGGCGGGACCCCGGCCGCTGCGTTTTCAGGCTTCTTCTTCGGTTAGGGGTTCGAAGGAGTTGTAGGCGCTGTAATTGCGGAAGAAGCGGCTGTAGAGTTCCGTGCCGTCGTCGAAGGTGGCGTCTTCGAGGGGTTTCACCTCGATGATCTGCTTCAGCTTCCAGGTGATCAGTTCGTGGTTCTCGTTCTGGTAGCTGGTTTCCTGCTGCTTGCCGTGTTCGGCCGCCTTTTCCTTCGCCTCTTCTTCGGACTCCGCTTTGAGTAGCACGAAGGATTCCTCGTACAGCGGTTGGTGGGCTGCGGCGTCCGAGGTGGCCTCCAGGAGCAGGACCGCGACGTAGTAGTCCAGCTCGAACGCGCCCGCGTTGTCCTGGAACTCGCGTGGGTCGATGGTGCCCGGTCCGATGTTGATCGAACCGATCGCGTCGAAGTCGCTGCCGCTCATGGCCTCAGGATCTCACCCGGCCGGGAGCATGGCGCGAACCGCCTCGATGCTGTCGGCGGAGGCGGCATCCTTGTCCGGCCGGTAGCGCAGCACGCGGGCGAAGCGCAGGGCAACCCCGCCCGGATAGCGGGGACTGGTCTGCACGCCGTCCAGTTCGATCTCCACGACCAGTTCGGGAACGACGTGGACGGTCCAGTCGTCGCGGTGGGTCTCCCGGCGCTGGAACTCCGCGGTCTGCCAGGCCAGCAGTTCGTCGGTGAGGCCCTTGAACGTCTTGCCGACCATGATCGGCGGACCGCCGTCCGGGTCCCGCGCGCCCAGGTGCAGGTTGGACAGGTAACCGCGGCGTCGGCCGTGCCCCCACTCGGCGGCGAGCACGATCAGATCGAGGGTGTGCTCGGGCTTGACCTTCCGCCAGGACCGGCCGCGCCGCCCCGCCGCGTATCCCGAGTCCAGCGCTTTGACCATGACGCCTTCGTGCCCGGCGTCCAGCGCTTCGTCGAACAGCTCAGCAGCGCGTTCCGGCGACGGCGACAGGGTCGCCGGGATCTGGTGTTGCGGTGCGACTCGTCCCAATGCGTCGAGGCGCTGCCGCAGCGGCAGGTCGAGCAGGTCTTCGCCGTCGAGGTGCAGGCAGTCGAAGAAGTACGGGTGCAGCAGGAGTTCTCGCGAGTTCTGCGCGCCGAAACGACCCATCGTCTCTTGGAATGGCCGGGGACGCCCGGCGTCGTCGAGCGCGAGCGTCTCGCCGTCGAGCACCACGGCCTGGCAGTTCAACCCACGTACCAGTTCGACGAGTTCGGGCACGTTGCGGGTGATCTCGCGCAGCGTTCGGGTGTAGATGTGCACGTCGTCGCCGTCGCGGTGCACCTGGATCCGGGCACCGTCCAATTTGTACTCGACGCTGACCTCGCCCAGTTCGGTGAGCGCGGCATCCAGGTTCTCGGCCGGTGACGCCAGCATCGGACGCACCGGGCGGCCCACCTCCAAGCGGAACTCGGCGAGGGCCGGTTCACCAGCGCGCAACGCCGCTTCGGCGGTCGCGGGCAACTGGCCGGAGAGCATGAACGCCCGCCGAACCGCCTCGGTCCGCACCTCGGCTGCCGCGGCGATGGCCTCGATCATCACGCCTTCCAGGGCACCTTGGCGGAGCTCGCCGCCGAACAGGCGCACCAGGAACTGCTGTTCGGCAGGCGTCGCCTTGCCGAGCAGGTCGGTCAGTGCCTCGGTCCGGCGTTGGCCCGAACCGGAGTCCTTGATCTGGCGCACCGCGCCGATCGCCGAATCGACGTCGCTGATCGTCAGCGCGGGTTCCGGCGCGGATGCCACGCGCAGCGCGGCGAGCGTCGACCAACCGACCCCGGCGCGTCCGCCGGGCAGCTCGCCAGCCAGCAACGCGGTCGCCGGAGCGACCTCCTCGGCGTCCAGCCGCCCGAGCAGTCCGGCGATCGCGGCTGTCTTCGCCTTCCGAGATCGGGTCGCCGAAACCTCGCCGGAGGTCGCGACCACGTCCGCGAGCAGCACCATGCGTTCATAGTGCGCATCCGCACCGACAACCCGCACCCGGTCGCGGCTACCGGCCCGTTGCCATCCGGAGGACGTCGAGGGCTTCGTCCAGTTGTTCCAGGGTGAGCTTGCCGGAGTCGACGTGGCCGCGCTCCAGGACCACCTCGCGGATCGTCTTGTGCTCCTTGAGGGCCTGCTTGGCGACCGCGGCGGCCTCTTCGTAACCGATGTAGCGGTTCAGCGGTGTGACGATCGACGGTGAACCCTCGGCATACGCGCGGGTTTGCGCCACGTTGGCCTGCACCCCGGCGAACACCTTGTCGGCCAGCAGTCGCGCCACCGCCGCCAGCAGCCGCGCCGATTCCAGCACGTTGCGCGCGATCACCGGCAGCATCACGTTGAGCTGGAAGTTGCCCTGCGAACCGGCGAACGCCACGGCCGCATCGTTGCCGATCACCTGCGCCACCACCTGCAGGGTGGCCTCCGGGATCACCGGGTTGACCTTGCCCGGCATGATCGACGAACCCGGTTGCAAGTCCGGGAGCGCCAGCTCGGCCAGACCGGCGCGCGGGCCGGAGCCCAGCCAGCGCAGATCGTTGGCGATCTTGGTGAGGCTCACCGCGACGGTGCGCAGGTCGCCGGAGATCTCCACCGCCGAGTCCTGCGCGGCCTGGGCCTCGAAGTGGTCCCGCGCCTCGGTCAGCGGCAGACCGGTGACCTCCGCCAGCTCCGCGGCCACCGCCGCGCCGAACCCGTCCGGCGCGTTGAGGCCCGACCCGACAGCGGTGCCACCGATCGGCAGCTCACCGAGCCGCGGCACACCGCCCTGCAACCGCTCGATCCCGTACCGCACCTGCGAAGCCCACGCGCCAGCCTCCTGCGCGAGCGTGATCGGCACCGCGTCCATCAGGTGCGTGCGGCCGGACTTGACCACCTCGGTCCACTCCGCGGCGCGGCCCTCGATCGTCGTCGCGAGGTGCTCCAGCGCTGGGATGACGTCGGTGAGCACCGCCTCGGTGGCCGCGACGTGGATCGTCGTCGGGAAGGTGTCGTTGGACGACTGGGAGGCGTTGACGTCGTCGTTGGGGTGCACGTCGCGACCGAGGCGCCGGGATGCCAGCGTGGCGATGACCTCGTTGGCGTTCATGTTCGAGGACGTGCCGGAGCCGGTCTGGAACACGTCGATCGGGAAGTGCTCGTCGTGCGCGCCCTCGGCCACCTCGTCGGCAGCGGCCGCGATCGCCTCGGCCACCTCGGCGTCGAGCACGCCCAGCCGACCGTTGACCCGCGCCGCCGCGGCCTTCAGCAGGCCGAGCGCGCGGATCTGGGTGCGCTCCAGGCCCCGGCCGGAGATCGGGAAGTTGTCCACGGCGCGCTGGGTCTGCGCCCGGTACAGGGCGTGGGCGGGCACCCGCACCTCGCCCATCGTGTCGTGCTCGATCCGGTAATCCTGTTCAGCCATAGCAGAAGTGTCCCGCTGCGGGGCGCTCCCGGTCAGCGTGGGCCACCCCACTCGGCGGTCGATCTGTGGCCCGGCGCACGCCGAATGTCCGAACTGGACCGATGAAGGTGCCCCATCTCGCACCCGCTCCGCCCGCGCCGCGGCTCTGGCCGCCGAAGATCCTCCGCACGGGCGAAGAGTGAAGGGCACCTTTCACCAAGTTACTTGGTAAAAGGTGCCCTTCACCTGGAAAAGATCAACCGATGGTGGCGTAGATCCAGTCCCGGTAGGCCGTTGCGTCGGTGTAGACCGACGGGGCCGTGCCGCACACCGGGACCAGGCTGCCGAGGCGGCTGGTGACACCCGTCAGCTTCCAGTCACCCGGCTCGCCCTCCAACTGCGGTCCGCCGGAGTCGCCGAAGCAGGCGTTGGCCAGCAACTCCTGGCTGCCGGTGCAGATTTCGGTCGGGCCGTCGATCGTGCTCAGCGAGCACTGGCCGTCGGCGACCACCTGGGTCTCCAATTCCTGCAGTTGCGTCGGCGGCTGGCCGCAGCCGCGGATCGGGCAGGACAGGCCCCATCCGATGATCCGCGACGGGGTGCCGACGTCGCCGGAGCCGTCGGCGATCTCGACCGGAGTCTGCGGCACCGCGTGGTCCAACTTCAGCAGCGCGAGGTCGCCGTTGGGGTTCTTGGTGGCGTAGTCCGGGTGCACCACGATCTCGGACACACCGGCCACCGTGCCGCCGCTGGTGTGGTCCGGGCTGCCGATGCGCAGACCGAGGTCGGCCGGAGCCGCGTCCTGCACGCAGTGCGCCGCCGTCAGCACCCACTGCTGGTCGACCAGCGAAGCCCCGCAGCTGTGCTGACCGGCACGCTGCAGCGACGCCATCCAGTCGTACTGCTCGGTCGCGGCGCGTCCACCGACGATCAGCGTGCCCGGATTGTCCGAGGCGGTGGCGGCGGTGGCTGTCGCAGGCAGCGCAGCCATGCTCAGCGCCAGTGCTGCGATACCCCCGAGCAGCATGGACGTCCTCTTCACGAATTCTCCTCCCCGACGGTGATCCCCTTTTTCGGTGAACGTAAGCGGGGAGTTACCGGCCGGGTACCGCCGACTGCTGGAGCGAATTCGGCGAACTGGCGCAGTACGGCCCGAGGGTGCGGACATTGCGGACCGATCCGGCTAGCCTGGGTGTGTCCACACGGTCTACGACGAGGTGGTGGGCATGACTGCGGTTCCCCATGAGGTTGATCTGCTGATCGTGGGTGCGGGTCCGACCGGGTTGTTCGCCGCCTACTACGCGGGATTCCGCGGCATGTCGGTGGCGGTGGTCGATGCGCTGCCCGAACCCGGCGGCCAGGTGACCGCCATGTACCCGGAGAAGATGATCTTCGACGTGGCCGGGTTTCCCGAGGTGCGCGGCCGGGATCTGGTTTCCGCACTGGTGAAGCAGGCCGGTCAGTACGATCCGATCTACCTGCTCGGTCGACCCGCCACCGACTTGTCCGATGTGGACGGAAGTCTGCTCGTCGGGGTCGGTGCGGAAGAGGTGCGGGCTGGCGCGGTGCTGATCACGGCGGGGATCGGCGAGTTCACCCCTCGGCCGTTGCCCGCCGGTGGCGACTGGGTCGGTCGTGGTGTCGTGCACTTCATCCCGGAGCTGGCCGTGCACAGTGGACACGACGTGGTGGTGATCGGCGGTGGCGATTCCGCGTTCGACTGGGCGTTGGCGTTGCACCCGGTGGCCCGCAGCGTGACCCTCGTGCACCGTCGGACGCGGTTCCGCGCGCATCCGGGCCTGGTCAGCAAGGTCGAGGACCTGGGCATTCCGCTGATCGTCCCGGCCGAGGTCGCCGAGATCCGCGGCGACGACACCGGGGTGTACGAGGTGGAGATCGAGGTCGGCGGCGAGCAACGCCAGGTGTTGCCCGCGCAGACCGTGGTGGCCGCACTCGGGTTCACCGCGGACCTGGGCCCGATCGAGAAGTGGGGACTGGAGCTGGAAAAGCGCTCGATCCTCGTGGACAGCACGATGCGGACGAACCGGGCTCGGGTGTACGCGGCCGGGGACGTCGCGGCCTATCCGGGGAAGGTCAAGCTGATCGCCACCGGGTTCGGTGAAGCGGCGACGGCGGTCAACAACATCGCCGTCGAGCTGAACCCGGATGCCCACCTCTTCCCCGGCCACTCCTCGAACGCGGGCTAGGACGCCGGGAATCCGGATGTTCTCCCGAAATCGCGACGGTTCCCGGGCGTGGTGGGCGGCAGCCGCCCACCACGCATCGGGGTTCAGCCGCCGGTGTTCTGGTTGATCCAGTCCGCGTAGGCGACCACGTCGGTGTAGATCGACGGGCCGGTGGCGCAGGTCGAGTCGCCGTTGCCGGAACGGCTGGTCGCGCCGATCAGCTCCCAGTTGCCGGGGCTGCCCTTGAGCTGCGGGCCGCCGGAATCCCCGTAGCACGCGCCGGAATCGCCGTTCGGGTTGTCCGTGCAGATCTCGCCCTGCCCGTCGATACCGGTGCAGGCCGTGTCGTCGACGATCTGGGTGTCCAGCTCCTGCAAGGTCTGCGGCGCCGGACCGCAACCGGGCTCGGCGCAGGTCTGGCCCCAGCCGATGATCCGGGTCGCGGTGCCCGTCGGGCCCGAGTCCGCGGCGATGCTGATCGGGGTGGCTTGCAGCTGCTGGTCGAGCTGCAGCACCGCGATGTCGGCGGAGGGGTGTATCTGCACGTTGGTGACGTTGGCTTCTTCGCCGCCGGTGGTGTGGTCGTTGCTGCCGACCCGAACCGAGAACTGGCCGCCGCCCTGCACGCAGTGCGCCGCGGTGACGACCCAATCGGGTTTGATCAGCGTGCCGCCACAGCCGTGCTGTCCCTGCTGCTGCAGGGACACCATGAACGAGTACTCCTCGGTGGCGTCGTGGCCGCCGACGATGAACGGATCGACATCGTCACCCGCCGCGACGGCGGGCAGGCCAAGTGCGCCGATCGCGCCGACCGCAGCGATGGCTCCGATCAGAACCGAACGCTTCCGCATGTCCGTCGAATCCTCCCGGTTTCCCGGCACCACTGGCCGGATGGGCACCGACGGTAAGCGGATGCGTCCTTTCGGCGTACCAACGAAGGACGGAGGTCGACAGCACCGAAAAGCGGTGACCCGCAATCGAAACCGCAGGTCACCGCTTGGAAAACGGTGGTGTGTCCGGTGTTGGGGGAATATTTCCCAATTTCCCGGTCGAAACCGGTTCGTCAGGGCAATAAGCCGTGCGGTGCGGTGTCCTCCTCACCGAAGTCCACATCGGCGTATTCGCGCAGCTTGGACATCTTGTGCAGGCCGTCGATCACCCGGACGGTGCCGGACTTCGAGCGCATCACGATCGACTGGGTCGTGCACCGGTTGGCCCGGTAGTGCACGCCCTTGAGCAGCGCGCCGTCGGTGATGCCCGTGGCGCAGAAGAACATGTTGTCGCCGCGCACCAGATCCGACGTCGTCAGCACCTGGTTCGCGTCGTGCCCGGCCTCGCGGAGCTTGGCGCGCTCGGCGTCGTCCCGCGGCCACAGCCGCGCCTGGATCTCACCGTCGAGGCACTTCAGCGCGCACGCGGCGATGATCCCCTCCGGGGTGCCGCCGATGCCCAGCAACATGTCCACACCGCTGTCCGGGCGTGCCGCCGCGATCGCACCGGCCACGTCGCCGTCGGAGATGAACTGGATGCGTGCGCCCGCCTCGCGCACGTCCTTGACGATCTGCTCGTGCCGCGGGCGGTCCAGGATGCACACCGTGACGTCGGAGACGTCGATGTGCTTGGCCTTGGCCACCCGGCGGATGTTCTCCGCGATCGGAGCGGTGAGGTCCACGACCCCGGCGGCTTCCGGACCGACGGCCATCTTCTCCATGTAGAACACCGCGGACGGGTCGAACATGGTGCCGCGTTCGGACACCGCGAGCACCGCCAGCGCGTTCGGCATGCCCTTGCTCAGCAGGGTGGTTCCGTCGATCGGGTCGACCGCGACATCGCAGTCCGGGCCTTCGCCGTTGCCGACCTGCTCGCCGTTGTAGAGCATCGGCGCTTCGTCCTTCTCGCCCTCGCCGATGACCACGACACCTCGCATCGACACGGTGCCGATCAGTTTGCGCATCGCGTCCACCGCGGCGCCGTCACCAGCGATCTTGTCGCCGCGCCCGACCCAGCGACCAGCGGCCATCGCGGCGGCCTCGGTCACCCGGACGAGTTCCATCGCGAGGTTGCGGTCCGGTGCTTCGCGGCGTCGTTCAGTGCTGCTCATCGCGCCTCCCGGTGGTGAGCATTCTTCGGATATCGCCGACCCGAGTTCGGCGGGAAGGTACCCGCGCTCAGGCTCGTTACCTCCGATCTTCCCAGATCGGGGGACTCGTCGGAGGTCACGCGTGGGGCAGCCCACTCCCGCTTGGCCGCCCAGCGGCCGGTCACGCGGCTGGTGAGAGCATGGGCGTCGTGGCTGAACCCGGCAACCAGCAACCGGCGCCGTCCCGCCCGCCGCGGACCGCGTCCGCGATGGTCTTCGCCATCCTGCCGCTGGTCCTGGTGGCCTTCGGGGTGGCGGGTCTGGTCGGGCAGTGCTCGTTCAACCCGGGCGGTCCGTCGATCGAGGGCGGTCCGGTGCCGACCGTCGACGTCCCCGGCGAACTCCGCGATGCGGCCGAACGGGTGGATTTCCCGGTCCGCGAACCGAATCTGCCCGCGGACTGGCGGGCCAATTCGGCGAACGTGACCACGCTCGGCTCGCACGCGCAGGTCGTGCGGGTCGGGTGGTTGACCGGCGGAGCGCGCTACCTGCGGTTGGCGCAGTCGACGGCGTCGGAGGAAGAGCTCGTGACCGCCGAGACGCGGCAGCCGCCGCACGCTGAAGGCACCGTGGACGTCGCGGGTCGGCAGTGGGTGAGCTACGAGAGCGTGCGCGGCGAGCGGGCCTGGGTCTCGGAGCGGGACGGAGTCCGGCTGCTGATCACGGGCAACGCCGACGAACCGGAGTTCCGCACCCTCGCCGAGGCGGCGATCGCCGCCCCAGCCATCTCCTGACGCAGTACTGGCGCAGCGGGAAGGAAGTCACTTCTCTTCGACGGCGGCGAGGGCGCGCTCGACGCGCTCTCGGGCGCCCGCGAGGTGGCGTTCGCAGACCGCTGCCAGGGCTTCGCCGCGCTCCCACAGCGCCAGCGAGTCCTCCAGGGACAGCCCGCCAGCCTCCAACTGCTTGACCACCTCGGCGAGCTGGTCGCGGGCCTGCTCATAGCCGAGCTCAGCGACCTCCGGGTGGTCGGCCACCGGGTCGAAGTGCTCGTCCTGCTGCTCGTTCGCGGTCACGGGGTCGGACTCTCCACGTTGCTCTGCACGGACACCACCGCGGTGGCGATCGCCTGGTCGTAGCCGACGAACGCCTCGGCGAACTCGGCGCCGTCTCCTTCGCGCACCGCGTCGTTGATGCGCAACTGCGCTTCCGCGACCCTACGTCGATGCGTCGACGCTGCCCACGACCCGGCCCCCACGTATCCAGAAGTGGCCTCGACCAGCGCGCGGAGCCGGGACGGCAGGTCCTTGCGCTCGGCGGACTGGCAGCCGCCCAGCAGCGCGGCCCAGCACCCGGCCGCGGTCGAGTCGGCCGCCTCGGCGCAGCGCTGCACCTCGCTGGCCCGATCCCGTCGGGGCAGCGAGCCGGTGGCCGCCGACCGCGCGACGCCGACGGTCAGGGGGAGGAACGATGGTTCCTGCTTCGGGTGCACGGTCTCCGTCCTGTTCAGCCTGTTCGGTCCGGTACGACTGCCTGGACCGCACCGTCAACGACCCGCACTCGCAGGCGCGTTCCCGGCGGTGCTTCGTCCACCGATCGGAGCACCCCGTCCACGCCGTCCTCGACGCGCTGCACGATTGCGTATCCACGAGCCAGAGTGGCGGCCGGGCCCAAGGTCGTCAAGCGAGATCGAGTGGCGGTCAAGGCGTGTCGCTCGGTGTTCAACGCGGTCGTCACCGCGCGGCGTGCCCGATCGCGCAGCAACTCGACCTGTTCGGCACGCTGTTGCAGCGGTCCGAACGGGTCGGCCAGCACCGGACGGCTGCGCAGCGCGTCGAGCAACCGACGCTCCCGATCCACCCAGCCGTGCAGCGCGCGACGGGCGCGGTCGCGCAGTTGGTGGATCCGCTGGGTCTCCTCGGCGACATCGGGCACCACGCGCTTGCCCGCGCCGGTCGGGGTCGAGCAGCGCACGTCCGCGACGTGGTCGACCAGGGGCGAGTCCGGCTCGTGCCCGATGGCGCTGATCACCGGCGTCCGGCAGGCGGCGACCGCGCGGCACAGCGCCTCGTCGGAGAACGGCAGCAGGTCTTCGACGCTACCGCCGCCGCGCGCCAGGACGATCACGTCCACTTCCGGCAGTCGGTCCAGCTCCTGCAAGGCCGTGAGGATCTGCGGCACGGCGGTCGAGCCCTGCACGGCGACGTTGCGGATCTCGAACTGCACCGCGGGCCAGCGCAGCTGCGCATTGGTCAGCACGTCGTGCTCGGCCGCCGAGGCGCGGCCGGTGATCAGGCCGACCCGGTTGGGCAGGAACGGCAGCGGGCGCTTGCGCGCCGGGTCGAACAGGCCCTCGGCCTTCAACAGCTGGCGCAGCCGCTCGATGCGCGCCAGCAACTCGCCGATGCCGACCGCGCGGATCTCGTCGACCCGCAGGCTCAGCGTGCCGCGACCGACGAAGAAGGTCGGTTTGCCGTGCACCACGACCCGGCTTCCGTCGGTCAGCGGCGGCTCCATCTGACGCAGCAGCGCGGCCGCACAGGTCAGCGTCAGCGACACATCGGCGGACGGGTCGCGCAGCGTCAGGAACGCGGTGGCCGCACCGGGGCGCAGCGAGATCTGGGTGACCTGCCCTTCCACCCAGACCGAGCCGAGCCGGTTGATCCAGTCGGCGATCTTGCGCGCCACGGTCCGCACCGGCCAGGGCTGTTCGGGACTTGTCGGAGAACTCAGCTTCACTCCTCGTGCGTCGCTCGCCGACCGGTCTTCCGGGTCTGCCGCGGGCGGGGATCGGTCACTGGTTGCGCAGCCGGTCCAGGCGGTTGCGCAGCATTCGGAGGAACTCCGGCCGCTGACCGTGCTGCTGCTCGTAGGTGAGCAGCTCGGCCAGTTCCGCCTCGGTGAACGAACGGAGCCTGCCCCGCAGTTGCGGCAGCGTCAGGTGGTCGTAGTCGGCCAGCACCGACAGGTCCTCGGCCAGCACTTGCGGTTCCGTCGGCTCGTCCTCGTCGAAGGTCGCCCAGGCGGGCTGTTCTTCGGGGGTGCGCAGCCCGGCGAGGGCTTCGTCGCCCTTGATCGCCAGCTCGGTGATCTGCTGCTGGATCCGCATCGACGCCTGCAACGCCTGGCTGGCCACGGTGACCGGCAGGCCGAGCAGCGTGGTCGGGAGCTGCCGGGCCTGCTCGACAGCGGTGGCGGCGAGCCCGGCGGCGACGCGCACCGGCAGGGGGAGCGATGACATGCGCCCAGCCTGCCGCACTGCTGGCCGCGAAGCCACCACCGGTCCCGCACCTGCGCGGATCGAGGTGGTCGGGGACTGCCGAGGCGCGCCGACGACTGCAGGGCTGAGGGCTTCGGGGCAGGTCCGTACCCTTGGCGGTATGACGACCTCGCCCGAGGCCACTGACCTCGTTGACCAGGACGCCGGGCGGACCAAGCGGGTCCTGCTGGCCAAGCCGCGCGGGTACTGCGCAGGTGTTGACCGCGCGGTAATCACCGTCGAGAAGGCCCTGGAGACCTACGGACCGCCGATCTACGTGCGCAAGGAAATCGTGCACAACCGGCACGTGGTGGACACGCTGTCCGAGCGCGGCGTGATCTTCGTGGACGAGACCGACGAGGTGCCCGAGGGCGCGCTCGTGGTGTTCTCCGCGCACGGGGTGTCCCCGGCGGTGCACGCGGAGGCGGAGCGGCGCAACCTGCGCACCATCGACGCCACCTGCCCACTGGTCACCAAGGTGCACAAGGAAGTCAACCGGTTCGCCCGCGACGACTACGACATCCTGCTGATCGGCCACGAGGGGCACGAGGAGGTCGAGGGCACCGCGGGTGAGGCGCCGGACCGCGTGCAGCTGGTCGACAAGCCCGAGGATGTCGACAAGGTCCAGGTGCGCGACCCGAACAAGGTGGTGTGGCTGTCCCAGACCACGCTCAGCGTGGACGAGACGATGGAGCGGGTGGACCAGCTCAAGGACCGCTTCCCGGATCTGCAGGCGCCGCCGAGTGACGACATCTGCTACGCCACGTCCAACCGGCAGCAAGCGGTCAAGGCGATGGCGCCGGAGTGCGATCTGGTCGTCGTGGTCGGTTCGCAGAACTCCTCGAACTCGAAGCGCCTGGTCGAGGTGGCCCTGCAGGCTGGCGCGTCCGACGCGCACCTCGTGGACTACGCGACCCAGATCGACGAGGCATGGCTGGCCGACGTCACCACGGTCGGTGTGACCAGCGGCGCCTCGGTGCCGGACGTGCTGGTGCTGCAGGTCCTGGACCACCTGGCGGAACGCGGCTGGCACCAGGTGGACGAGGTCACCACGGCCAACGAGAAGGTCACCTTCGCGCTGCCGCGCGAACTCCGCAAGGACCTCGACGACCACCCGGACAAGCCCAAGAGCGTCCGCTGAGGTTCATCGAAAAGGGGCATCCGCGCGGGGTGCCCCTTTTCCGCGCCTGACGGCGCAACAGCGGGCTTCGCCCGCCGGAACGACTCGTCTACCCGAGCTGCTCGTCCCGTCGCGGCCTGCGGGGTCGCCGGGGCGGCTCCCCCTGCGGCGGCTCCGGCGGCCGCCCCCGGCCGGGCGCCTGCCGCGGGGCTGCGCCCCGCCGCGGCGGCACCGCCCGCCCGTCGCGCTCCGGCCTCGGGTGGGGGGCGCGCGCGCGGGCGGGCGCGTGGCCCCGCGGGTGGGCGGGGGGTTAGCCGGCCCCCCGGCCGCCCCGGGCCCGCCCGCGGGCCCCCGACCGCGTGGGGCGCGGGGGGGCGCCCGCCCCCCCC
>NZ_JALBWV010000047.1 GCF_022678645.1 Saccharopolyspora soli
GGGGGGGGGCCTCCCCCCCCCCCCCCCCCCCGCCCACCCCCCGCCACCCCCCCCCCCCCCCCCCCCCCCCCGCGGGCCGCCCCCCCCCCCCCCCCCCCCCCCCGCCCCCCCCCCCCACGACCAGGTAGCAGCGGGCGTCCTTGCACGCTCAGGCGATTGCCTCACCCGGATTCCGGCTGTGCACCTGGGTCTGCCGCACGAGCAGGCACCTTGCAATCTCGACCGCCTCGGCCGCGGTGCCGCTCGCGCAGTTCCGTTGTGATCGCTTACGAAGCGGGTTGTGCCAGGGGTTCGTCGGCTGGGAAGTTGGCCGGATACGGCTGGTTGTAGTCGGCTGACCTGCTGACGTCTTCCCAGGAAGTCGCTTCGGCGATCTGCTGCTGGGAGTAGGCGAGTGACATCTCGACAGCGTTCACGCCCAGCAGCAGGTGGGAAGGCGGGTTGTCCCGCTTGACCGCTCGCACGATGATCTCGGCTGCGCGGACCGGGTCTCCTGCGGCAACGGCTTCGTTGGCGCGGACGACCCGGTGCATGGCTCCGATCGTGGCGTCGTAGTCAGCCGGGATGTCGTGGATGGTCATGGAGGATCCGGCCCAGTCGGTGGCGAAGCCGCTGGGCTCGACGACTACGACCTTGACGCCGAAGGGTGCGGTTTCGACGGCGAGCACCCGGCTGAACCCGTCGACGGCGAACTTGGCCGCCTGGTAGCTGGCGATTCCCGGTGACCCGCCGACGCGGCCGCCGACCGAGGAGAACTGCACGATGGTGCCGCCGCCTTGGGCGCGCAACTGGGGGATGACCGCTTTCGACACGTGGTGCACGCCCCAGAAGTTGGTCTCGAACTGGGTGCGGAAGTCGGCTTCGTCGCCTGTCTCGATCGGCGCGAGGTTCGCGTAGCCAGCGTTGTTGACGACGACGTCGAGCCGTCCGAACCGCTCGACGCCAGCTGCGACAGCCGCGCGCACGCCGTCGGCGTCGGTCACGTCGAGCGCGAGCGTCAGCACCTGGTCGCCGTACCGCTCGGTGAATTCGGTGAGTTGCTCGGGCTTCCGCGCGGTGGCGACGACCTGATCGCCCACGTCGAGGGCGGTCTGGACGAGGGCGCGGCCGAAGCCGCGCGAGGAACCGGTGATGAACCAAACCTGTTGCATGGTTTCTAGTGAAACACGGTTGTGTTATTTGTGCAACCTGGTTGCGCTATGATCGTGGTGTGACGTCGGGATTCCAACGCGCTCGCTCTGCCGAGGCGAAGCAGCAGCGTGAGCAGGCCATCCTGGATGCTGCGACGCGGCTGGGTGCGGAGCGCGGCATCCGCCAGGTCACGCTGACCGACATCGCCGAGGCGGTCGGCATGCACAAGTCGGCGATGTTGCGCTACTTCGAGACGCGCGAGCAGATCTTCCTCAAACTCACTGCCGCGGGCTGGCGCGATTGGTCGGCGGAGTTGCGTGCGCGACTGGGTCGACTGCGGCCGGGCGCCTCGGCTGCGGTCATCGCTCGGGCCTTCGCCGATTCGCTCGTCGCGCGCCCCATGTTCTGCGATCTGCTCGCCCAGGCACCGCTCAACCTGGAGCGCAACGTGTCACTTGAATCGGTGCGCGCCTTCAAGTTGGTCACCCTCGACGAGGTTGTCGCGATCAGTGCCGGGCTGCAGCGCCTGCTCCCGCTCGCCGAGCGGGAATGCGTTGACGTGATCGCAACCGCGACGAGTCTCGCCGGGGCGCTGTGGCAGATGGCGACGCCGGGCCCCCAGGTGCAGGCGCTCTACCGCAGCGACCCGCGCCTCGCGCACGCGGTCGTCGAGGTCGGTCCCCGACTGATCCGGATACTGACGGCGACCCTGTCGGGGTTCACCTCCGAAGCACCGGCCAACCCAACCGAGGAGAGCTAACACTTCCCAGGCGACGAGCAAGGTGCTCTCGGCGAAGATGTCGGCGTGTTCGGCGATGCCGCTGGCGTCCCGATCGTGTTCTGGTTCTGAGGCGGCTTCGACCAAGCGACGCCCGAACCCGCCGACCAAGACGTTCTGGTCCGGTCACCGGTTGAGCCGGGAGGGGTCCCCAGCCGCTCGTCTAGCGTGCTGCGCATGGCATGGTTCCGCACGAAGCGCTCGGCAAGTCCCAGCGACTCCGATGTGCTGGCGCGGCTGCCGCCGGTCACCGAGCCCAGCAAGACCGCGCAGTTCGAGGAGTTCGCGCGCCAGCACCGCCCGGCGGACGAGCACTGGACGCACACCCAGGTCTTTTCGTACCCCGAGCTGCTGCGGGACAGGTACGACTCGCCGCTCTACGTCGGGGTGACCGGTAGGCCCGCGATCCTGCTGTGCCTGTCCGGCCAGATGCGCCGGGACCTCGACGGCCTCGACGAGCTGATCCGGCGCAAGGGCGCCGACCTGTTCCTCCAGGGCCACCGTCTCGGCCGGTACGGGATGGTGCGCGCGGTGCTGCAATTGCCGGAGTACGACCTGATCTTCGAGACGCCGCTGACGCTGGCGCACGGTGACGTGCAGGAGTTCGTTTCGGCCGGATACCGCAACGAGGCCATCGAATTGCACGTCGCCCACGTCAACGGTTCGCGGTCATTGCGGTTCGTCTGCCAGGCTGCCCGGATTCGGTCCGTTGTGGACGCCGTGCTGGAGGCCGTGCACGGCCTCCAGCATCCGACGACACCTGCGGAACAGGCCGCACCCACAGCCGAACTGGAAGCCGAGTTCCCCACGATCAGCGACGGGTTGTCGGGCCGGACCCGGATTCGCCTGACCGTCACGGACTCGGCCGAAGACGTCGTGACGGTGCAGACGCGAAACTGACGTGCCATGCCCTCGATCACGTTCGCCGTGTTCGAGGGCATGGTCCGGGTGGTTGGACTATTCGACCGGGGTCAGGCCAGCTGCGGTGAGCAGGTAGGCGTCCTCGTCGTGACCGGGGTCGCTGGCGAGCTCGACGATGGCCTTTCCTACTCGCTCCGGGGTGAGCGCCGGGCCGAGACCTTCCAAGAACGTGGCGATGTCCACGCCCTGCCGGTTGGCGTATGCGGTCACGGCAGCCGAACCGAGGTCAGTGGTCGGCGTCAGCGTGGGGAGCACCGAGGTGAACCTGATGCCGAGTGCCTCTCGGGCCGCCTCGTGGGCGGCGTAGGAGGTGAGGAACCGAATGGTGGCCTTGGCTCCCGCGTAACCGCCGCTGAGCGGTGAACCGCCCAACGCTGCTCCGCTGGACAACGCCACGACGACGCTGCCCGGGGAAAGCGGACGCACCAGAGCTTCTCGCGTCCAGTGGAAGACGTGCTGGACATCGACCTCCCAATTGCGGCTGAACGTCCGCCAGGTGTGGTGTTGGATCGGCTGGGTCACCGGGATCGCTCCGGCGTTGAGGACCAGCGTGCGCGGGCGGTAGGTGTCGATGAGCCGCGCGACCGCGGTGGGGTCGGCCGCATCGGCGACTACCGGTTCGAATGCCGTGCCCAGCTGTGCCTGCACGTCTTCGAGTTGGGCGCGGTCGCGGGCGACTCCGATGACGTTGGCACCAGCCTCGGACAATGCGGCGGCGATGCTGCGGCCGAATCCTCGGCTGGCGCCGGTTACGAGCGCTGTTGATCCTGGGAGTGGTTCTGCCGCATCGGTTGACATTCTTGCTCCTCCAGGGACGGCAACGGCTACCGGCCTGTTGCGTTTTTCGTCGTTGTTGTTCGGGGAATCTGTCGCGGAGGGCGATCAGGGGTGGCTTGCGATTTTCGCGGACGGCCGCAGGAAGTACACCGCACCGGCGAGCAGCAAGATCCATGGAATGTCCGTGAAGAATTTGCTGTGGTACGGCGACTCGAAAGCCCCGGGGATCATGATCAGCGCGTGGATGAGGTTGACCCACATCGAGAAGTCGAGGAACGACCTGTACTCCTCGGGGCGTCGGGAGGCCACCAGGACGTAAACGGCCCACACGAGGTACATCCCGGAGAGCATCAGGGCCACGTGGCCGGGCAGGTCGTCCCACACCAGCCAGTGCAGGACTCCGCCCATCCGGAAAGCGGGAGCCTGGATCGCGTAGCCGGTGAAGATGGTTCCGAATATCGCGATCGATCCTGCTCCCCACACGCGCAAGATGATTTTGAGCGCCTTGCTCTTGGCTGCCTCGGTCATGTTGTGCCTTTCGAATGTTTCATTCCAGCCCGGTGGAATCGGGCGGTCCACGATCCGGACCCGGTCGGGCGAAGCTGGCTGTCTCCGCATATGAATACAGACCCGGCAGGAACTGGAAAGGAATCGCGGACCTGATAGATCATGTGGCCCCACAACGCGATCCGGTCCGGCGAACTACATCACCGCATCGGGGACGCGACCCAGGAAGGCGACCAACCGGTCACCGGGGCTCGCTTGCGGTGGCACGGCGACCGGGGCGGCGAACTGCGGGTGTCGGGTTGATTCGGGGACCACGAACGGGACGGCCCGCAGCATTTCGCTGGCCAGCGGAGGCGGGATCGGTGGGGCGGTGCCGCATGACTTGCCGATGTCCCAGCCGTGCACGGCGATCTCGACCGCTCCGGTAGCGGCAACCAGGTCCGCCAGCAACGGGAGGTCTCCGATGCTGATCATTCGACCGGTCGTCCTCGCGCTGCGGAGCCGGTTGGCCCGATCGCGGAAGATCCGCACGAGATCCGCCGCCCGATCAGCGGTGGGCTCCAGCGCTGCGCCGATGCACCCGGTCCCGATTCCTTCGTCGAGCGCCGCGAGGGAGTCGTTGACGTGGTTCAGCAACGTCCGCAGGTCCCAGTCCGCACAGGGAGTCGGACGCGAGAGGAACCTCGGGCGAACGGCCGCGACCTGGACGAGTGCATAGCTGATCGCCCGGTCCAGCAGGTCGAATCCGTTGGCGGGGAAGGTCACGGGCGCCCGTCCAGCCCGGCGGCGAGCGCCGACTCGGCGGCGGCATGAACCTGGGGGAGACCGAACGCGGCGAACAGGTCCGGGTCGAGGAAGGCGACGATTCGGACGATCCCGGTGGTGGCGGCGGTGAGCACGTGGATGGCGTGCGCCCAGTAGCGGCCGTCGTCGTCGCGCCGGTACGCCGCCATCGCCGGTTGACCGTTGGCGCCGGTTGGAATCATCCGCACCCCGCCTGGCGGGCCGAAGATCCGTGCGGCGGCGAAGCTGCCGATGGCCTCGCGTCCGGTGAACCAGGTCGCCAGCGGCGGCATCTCCAAGGTGGCGTCCTCCCGCAGCAGCCGCATCAGGGCGGTGGCGTCGGCGTTTTCGAAGGCGGTGATGTACTGGTCGAGGAGTCTGCGAAGATCGGGACCGGTGGGCTCGACGAGTTCCTCCTCGACCGGCGCGACCTGTGCTATTTGGGCACGGGCGCGCTGCAGCGTGCTCTTGACAGCCATGCTGGTGGTGCCGAGCAGATCAGCGACCTCCCGCGCCCGCCAGCCCAGGACATCCCGCAGGATCAACACCGCTCGTTGTCGCGCTGGCAGGTGCTGGAGTGCGGCGACGAACGCGAGCCGCATGCTGCTGCGCGACGTCACGATCGCCGCGGGGTCGGTCTTCGACGAGTCCACCAGCGCGTCGGGCATCGGCTGCAACCACGCGATTCCAGGCGGCTCGGCCACGGACACGGCCGGGTCGTCGCTCGGGCCGCCGAGTCCAGCGGGCAGCGGACGCCGTTCACGCTGCTCAAGCACGGTTAGACAGGCATTGGTCGCGATCCGGTACAGCCAGGTGCGCAGCGAAGCGCGGCCCTCGAACCCGGCGAAGGAACGCCAGGCCCGCAGGTACGTCTCCTGGACCAGGTCTTCTGCGTCGTCCACCGAGCCGAGCATGCGGTAGCAATGCGCCAGCAACTCGCGCCGGAAAGGCTCGGCGACGCGCGCGAACTCCCCGCTGTCCGACATGACCACTCCTCGGCTCGACTCCGCCCGTCACACGTACAGACCGGATTCCGAGTCGAAAAGCATCGGTCAGCGCCGAACCAAAGGAGGTATCAGCGCCACCCGAACCGGAACGGGCCGTCAGCGGCCAGCGCGGCGCAGGTCCGCGAACGCCTCGTCGGTGCGGTCGAGGATGGCGTCGATATCGGCGTCGGTGTGCGCGGCGGAGAGGAACCAGTTGTGCCACGGGTGCAGGTACACGCCTCGCTGGACTGCGGCCTGCGCCCACGCGGTGCCCAGGCTCAGGTCGTCGTCGCCTGCGAAGTACAGGACGGGCATCTGCACCGGGCCGGTCTGGCGGACCTCGTACCCGTGCGCGGCCGCCTGGGCCGCCAGCCCCTCCCGCAGCCGGGTGCCGGTGCGGAGCATGTCCGGCAGCGCCTGTCCCTTGCGCAATTCGCGCAGGGTGGCCAGACCTGCCGCGAGCGGCACCGCGGCGTACCAGAACGATCCGGTGACGTAGATCGAGCGCGCGGCCTCGCGCAGGGCGTCAATGCCCGTGACGGCGCCGAGCGGTTGCCCGTTGGCCAGCGCCTTGGACCAGGCCGTCAGGTCGGGGCGGACGCCGAGCGGCTCCCAGCTCCCCGCGAGGTCCAGTCGGTGTCCGCAGCGGACGTCGTCGAGGATCAGCACGGCGCCGGTGCGATCGGCCAGCGCGCGCAGGCCGCGGGCGAACGCCGGGTCGGCGAGCTCCTGATCGCGCCGCACGTCGTGGCGCATCGGGCAGACGATGATCGCGGCGAGGTCGTCGCCCGCCTCGGCCGCAGCCCGCTGCGCCGAAGCCAGGTCGTTGTACTCGTAGTGGATCAGGTGGGCTTGGTCCTCCGCGGTGACACCGGCGCCACGCAGCGAACACCAGGGCGCCGAGCCGTGGTAGGCGCCGGTTGCGACCAGGACCTTCCGCTTGCCGGTGGCCGCCCGCGCGGTGGTGACGCAGGTGGTGGTGGCGTCGGTGCCGTTCTTGCAGAACACGGCCCAGTCCGCGGACGGCACCGTGTCCACGAGCAGTTCGGCGTAGTCGACCGCGATGGGACTCGTGCCGTCGAGGCAGTCGCCGCGTTCGAGCTGGTCCAGGATCGCCGCGGTGACACCGGGATGCCGGTGGCCCAGCACGACCGGTCCCCAGCCGCACATGAGGTCGAGGTACTCGCGGCCATCGGCGTCGGTGATGCGGCATCCGTTGCCGGACACCATGAACTGCGGGTGGGCGCTGCTGAAGGATTCCACGCGCATGTGGCCGTACATGCCGCCGGGGATGACCTGGCGGGCGCGGTCGCGCAGGGCGAGCTCCCGCTCTCCGAGTACGGCGGTCGGTGCTGTGGTCATGCTCGGTTCCCCTTGTTGGTGAGCAGTTCCCGGGCGACGGCGGCGATGCCGGGCGCGTCGAGCCGGTAGTGGGCGTAGAGGCCTGCGGGCGGTCCGACGGGCACGTGCTCGTCCGGCACGCCGTGGCGCCGGAACGCAATGTGGGCACCGGCCTCGAACAGCACTTCCGCGACGGCGGTGCCGAGGCCGCCAGTGATGTTCCCCTCCTCGACGGTGAGGATCGCGCCTGTCGCGTTCGCCGCGTCGAGCACGGCGTCGCGGTCGAGCGGTGAGATCGTCCACATGTCCACGACTCGGGTAGAAAACCCTTGCTCGGCGAGGAGTTCGGCCGCCCCGAGTGCTGGGTGCACCTCGGAGCCGGTGGCGATGATCGTCAGATCCGTGCCGTCGCGGACGGTCTGGGCGCGTCCGGCCACCAGGTCCGGGACCGCGTCGTAGACCTCGGGGTCCCGCCCGCGGCCCAAGCGCAGGTACATCGCGCCCGGATGGTGCAGGGACAGGCGCAGCAGGGCGCGCAGGTGGTTGGCGTCGGTCGCGCACACGACGGTGAGGCCCGCGATGGTCCGCATCATGCCGAGGTCTTCGAGACTGTGGTGGCTGGTGCCGTAGAACCCCATCGACATGCCGGAGTGGTGGCCCACGATCCGCACCGGGAGGTCCGGGTACGCGCAGTCGGTGCGGATCTGCTCGGCGCACAGCAGCGCGGCGAACGAGCCGAACGTGGCGGCGAACGGCAGGTACCCGCACGACGCCATACCCGCTGCGATCGTGATCATGTTCTTCTCGGCGATGCCGACGTTGACGAAGCGACCGGGGTGGCGCGCCGCGAAGTCCAACGCGCGGTTCGAGCGGCCGAGATCGGCGGTGAGCACGACGATCCGCGGGTCGCCCTCGGCCAGCTCGGCCAGTTCCTCCCCGAAGACGAACGCCGGGATCGCCCGCGTGTCGGTGCCGTCGACCGAGCGCGCGTCCTTGAGTCCGGCACTCGCGGTCCCGTTGAAGATCTCGGACTGGTCCTGCGCCTGCGTGGTCATTTCGCCTCCTCGCGACCGAGCTCCGCCATCACATCGTCGTAGTCGGTGCCGACGAGGTTGCCCACGTGCCAGTCCGGACTCAGCTCCATGCGCTGGACGCCCTTGCCCTTCACCGTGTCGGCGACGATCAGCTGCGGGCGCCGTCCATCCGGAGCGGGCAGCGCCGCGAACACGTCGAGCAATGCCGCCAGGTCGTGACCGTCCACGCGGTGGGTCTGCCAGCCGAAGGCCGCGAACCGGTTCTCGATCGGCTCGGCGGGCATGACGTCCCGGACGAACCCGTCGATGCCGAGCTGGTTCGCGTCGACGATCGCGACGAGGTTGCCGAGCCCGAAATGGCCCGCGGACATCGCGGCTTCCCAGACCTGCCCCTCGGCGAGCTCGCCGTCGCCGAGCATGCAGTAGGTGCGGTAGTCCAGCTCGGACATCCGACCGGCCAGCGCCATCCCCACGGACACCGACAGGCCGTGCCCCAGCGAGCCGGAGGAGAAGTCGACGCCCGGGATCTTCTTCATGTCGGGGTGGTCGCCGAACGGGCTGCCCAGCCGCGTGTAGGCGTCCAATTCGGACGGATCGAAATAGCCCAGGTCGGCCAGCAACGGGTAGAGGCCGATCGCGGCGTGGCCCTTGCTCAGCACGAACCGGTCGCGCTCGGGCCAGTCCGGCCGGGTCGGGTCGATGCGGAGCTGGCCGTAGTAGAGGACGGCGAAGAGCTCGGCGCAGGAGAACACCGCGCTGTAGTGGCCTGCGCCCGCGATGCGGGTGAGCCGCACGGTCTCGGTGCGCACGAACTTCGCGCGGTCGGCGAGCTGTCTGAGCTGCACTGTTCCGCTGTACCGCCTCTCCGTGTTTTTCAGTGGTGGTTGCGTCGAGCACGAATCTTGCGTTTCGTCGTTGCTTGTGGCTGGTTTGCGTCACGGTCCCCTGAGGTGCGGTTTAGGAGGACTCGGGTTGACACAGGGCTGCTCATGCCAGTTCCGCCTCTCCGCGATTCACAGTTGTGGTGCGTCCACACGAATCTCGCGTTTCGTGGTTTCTTGTGGCTGGTTTGCGTCACGGTCCCCTGAGGTGCGGTTGACGGCCACTGGGGTTGACACAGGGCTAGTCATGCGCCGGGTTCGAGGACAGGACCGTCGGTGTCTCTGAAGCGGTCCAGGACGTTGGCCGTAACGCGGGCGGTGTCGTTGTCGCCGCCGTTGTGGGTCATGGCTGTCGACCAGGCGATGGAGCCGACCGAGAAGACCGCGCCACCACCGGGCCGTCCGAAGAGGACGATGTCCGCCCGGACCTTGGGGTGGATGCCGGGCGGCGGTGCGGCGTAGCCGTGGTCGACCTCCTCCGGCACCAGCACGATCTTCTCCGAATGCCCCACCGAGGAGGCGAGCACGACCGCATCGGGCGGAGTGCCGAGGGTGACATCGGCCCGGTCGAGCTCGTCGCCAGCAGCACCGCCGAGACCGGGCCCCTCGTCGCCGAACACCTCGCCGACGCCGACGTCGATGCCGTCGAACACCCAGGACACGGCGGGGCTGGCACTGGCCTCGGACCGGCGGTAGCCACTCGCGCGGTCGTGTCCCTGCGCCGTGAAACCGACACCGGCCAGCACGTTCGGCGCCCGCCCGCGCAGCCGCCACAGCCCGCCCGGTTCGCCGGTCGCGGACAGGTTCTCCTCACCCGGATCGGACACCCAGGTGGCGACGCCCGCGTGCCCGCGGCGGATCTCGATCGCGTCGGGATGTCCTGGATGCCTCGCGGTGACCTGGTAGAAACCGTTGCCGCCCAGGTACATCAGCCGTCCGCCGGAGCGGGTGTGGGCGAGGTAGGAGTCGAGCATCCCCGCCGAGCAGTACTCGGGATGCGAGCCGGTCAGCACCACCCGGTATTGGCTGAGCAGCGCGGTGCCCTCGCGTTCGACCTCGTCGTCGGTCACCACCGCGTAGCGCTCGCCGCGCTCGTCGAGCCACGCGAGCAGCAGCAGGTCCTGGGCGAAGTGCCGGAAGCCCCGTGTGGTGGGCGTGTAGTAGTCGGGGCGGATGTTGATGATCGGACGGAGGCGCGTCGAGCAGCACACGCCGCTGCCGTCGGTGTGGACGTCGTAGAGCGAACGGCCGAACTCGGGATGCTCGACCAGCCACTGGTCGCGCTCGTCGAAGCCGCGCCGCTCCCCGTAGAGGGCGAGCCGCTCTTCCTGGTACTCCGCGTAGGTGCGCCAGTTCGCGTACGCGAGGTAGGTCCAGGTCGGCAGGACGACCAGCACGGGAGCCCGGTGCGCGGCCGGGGTGACGACGAACGGGATGCGGTCCACGTCGTCGTCGGCGGTGACCTTCAGCGCGTAGACGCCGCTGGGCAGGTCGGCTGGGATGGTCCAGGTGAGGTCGGGTTCCCATCCGGCGTCGGCGAGATCGTCGTCGTGCAGGTGCAGCGCGTCGAACTCGGCCGGTGCCCGGCGGAAGTCGGTCTCGCCGCCGGTCCAAAATGGACCGGGAACGCCACGTCCGGGCAGGTGGCGGATCTCCGCCCCGGCGGTGAGACCGCCGCGATCGGGAACCCAGGTACCGGCGGGATCAGCCGCGAGGTCGAGCACGCTGCTGGTGGCGGCGGAGAGCAGCACGAGGGGATCGGCGCTTTCCGCGAGCGCGATGGTCGTGCTCTCCGGCCACGCCATCGCGGACACGACCGGGCGAGCCACCTTGCCGTTGAACGTGTGCCCGAGACCGCCAGTGCTCCGGCCGTCGCTGCCCAAGCGCAGCGCTGGGCGATCCAGGTGGATCGGCTCTGCCCAGCGCGACGCGGAGAGCTCCTGCCGACCAGGCCGGTGCAGGGACAACCGCACCGCGCCAGCCTGGTCGATGGTCGCGGCCGCGAACGCCCAGCTGCGTTCCTCGACCGGAGTGGCCAGCTCGGCGAGGACGTGCTCGCCCCGCCGCAACATCAGACCTCCGGCCGACACATCGAGGGCGAGATCTCCGAGAGCCAGCAGCGGGCGCGGATCAGACCCAGGCAGGGTCGGCTGGAACCACACCGCCAGGCCGACCGAGTCGAAGTTCCGCTGTACCGAGGCAACGGCGTGCGAACCAGACGTCGTGACCTGCCTCCGCCCTTCGCGGACATCCGGGAGGTCCGCGTCCACCGGCTCCTCGACCAGTGGTGCGCCGTGCCGCGGTGAACCGGGCTTGCGCAGGCGGACGATCTGCGGTCGAACCTCGGCGTGCTCGGAGCTCAGGTGGAAGGTCACGCGTTCGCCAGCCCGGACCGAAAGCCGGTCGGCGTATCCGACCAGCCTCATCCGTTGACCCACTTCGTCCACCGCCGCGTGGCGTCGTCGAGGTTCTTCGCCCACCAGTCGTTGTCCCGCACCACGATCGTGCCCTTCGCCTTGGCGTCATCGGCGACGAAGGCGTCGATATCGGGATTGCTGCTCCTCGGAATCTGCGAGTTGGTCGCACCGTAGGGCAGCCGGTCGACGATGGCCTGCTGGTTCTTGGCCCCGATCAGGGCGTTGATCAGGGCGTAAGCCTGGTCCCGGTGCTGGGCGCCCTTGACGATCGTCAGCACGTCGTAGTACTTCAGCGGTTTGTCGTAGACCACACCGAGGTGCGCGCCGCTCTTGGCGGCGTCGTAGGCGCGGCCGGGCCACGCGAGCATCATGTCGATCTCGCCCGACTGCAGGCCCTGGGTCTGCTGCGCGCCGGTGTCGTAGAACCGGACGTTCGGGCGGATCTTGTCCAGCGTCGCGAACGCCTTGTCGTAGTCCAGCGGGTAGAGCTGGTCGCCCGGTGTTCCGCTGGCCAGCAGCGCGGTTTCCATGCCGGCGTCCTTCGGGGAGTTCATGATGCCGCGGGTGCCGGGGAACTTCACCGGGTCGTAGAAGTCCGCCCAGCTCGTGGGCGGATTCGCGCCGTACTTGTCCTTGTTGTAGACGAGCACGAAGTAGGAGTTCAGCACCGGGACACCGCAGTCGGACAGCTGCGCCTTGTCGAGCCCGGTGGTGTCGATCTTCGTGTAGTCGATCTTCTCGAAGAGCGTGCCGCACTTGCCCATCGCGGTGTACGGCGTGGAGTAGAAGACGTCCCAGGTGGGCTTGCCGCCCTGCACCATCGCGGTCAGCTTCGCCTCGTTGTTCGGCGATTCCTCGGACACCGTGATGCCCTTGGCGGACAGCTCGGCGTACGCGTTCTGCTTGAACACCTCCGCCAGCGCCCCTCCGGTGTTGCTGAACACCACGGACTGCCCGCCACCACCGGCGGAATTGCCGACCGGCCCGAAACATGCCGTCGTCGTCAGCCCCACCAGGCTGGCCAGCGCAAGTGCCGTACCGAGATGTCTGTTGTGCCGCACCGGGAACCACCTCTCTCGCCACCGCGATCGGCGATTTGAGATTTCGTGATGTGAAACGAAAGGCGTATTGAGGAACAGCATTGAGTGCGGATTCCATCCGAGTCAAGTCCCACCGGGAAGCAAACTCAGATGTTTCTCGACCGTAAAAGCTGAAAACGACGGTTGACACCGGGCTTCTCGGGCGGCATTGTTCATTTCACTTCGTGAAATGAGTATCGATTGGCGAGACATCGCCTCTGAGGTTCGACCGATCGGAAGGAGCCGTCGCCGATGGTCGTGACGTCCCCGCCGAGCGCGACCAACCGCTCCACGGCCCGCCAAACATCGCCTCCCAGTGGGAGAAACGCCCGCCGCCTGGGCCTGCTCTTCGCGGCGCCCGCGGTGGTGGTGCTCGTCGTGTTCTTCGTCGTGCCCGCGCTGCGGCTGCTCTGGCTGTCGGTGACCGACCCGGAGCCCGGCTTCGGCAACTACGCGGCGATCGTCACCGACGACGTGGCGCTCACCGTCGTGCTGCGCACCCTCGGCATGGCAGCGATCGTGACGGTCGTCTGCCTGGTTTTCGCCTATCCCTACGCGTATCTGATGACGATCGCCGCACCTCGCTGGCGCGCGGTCCTGCTCGGCGTGGTCCTCCTCCCGTTCTGGACCTCGCTGATGGCCCGCACCTTCGCGTGGGTGGTTCTGTTGCAGGACAACGGGATCGTCAACGAACTGCTGCGCTCGGTGGGGCTCGGGCAGGTCCGCCTGCTGGGCACCACGGCTGGCGTCACGCTGGCGATGGCCCAGGTCATGCTGCCGTTCGTGGTGCTTCCCGTGTACACGACGATGCGCGGGATCGACCGCCGCCTGGTCGACGCGGCGCTCTCGCTCGGTGCTCGCCCCGCCATCGCCTTCCTACGGGTCTACCTCCCGCTGTCCCTGCCGGGCGTCGCCGCGGGCGCGACCTTGGTGATGGTGCTGTCCCTCGGTTTCTACGTGACGCCGTCGCTGGTCGGGTCGCCCCAGCAGTCCATGCTCGCCCAGTTCATCTCCGTGCAGGTCAACCAACTCGTGGACTTCGGCGGGGCCGGTGCGCTCGCGGTCGCGTTGCTGGTGCTCACCCTCCTGCTGGTCGGCGGTGTCCAGTTCGCCACGCGGACGAGGGGCGCGCGGGTGACCGGCGCCGCCATGACCGGAGGTGCGCCGCTGTGAGAACTGGACGCGGCCTGCGCGCCGTGCTGATCGCGTTGGGCGTCCTGATCGGGGCGTGGCTCGTCGTGCCGACCCTGATCGTGGTGCCGATCAGCTTCTCCGGTGAGGACAGCTTCGCGTTCCCGCCGAGATCGTGGAGCCTCCAGCACTACGTCACGTTCTTCACCGAGTCCAGCTGGCTGACCGCGCTGCTCGTGTCGGTCCAGCTCGCGCTGATCGTGACCGCGGTGGCGACCGTGCTCGGCACGATGGCCGCATTCGCCCTCGCCAGGAGGAAATTCGTCGGTAAGGGAGCCATCGACGGGCTGTTCATGGCGCCGCTGATCGTGCCGGGGATCGTGGTCGCCGTGGCGATGTACGCGGCTTTCCTCGGTTGGGGACTGATCGGCACGCCAGCGGGGTTCGTCGCGGCGCACACCGTGCTCGCCCTGCCTTTCGTGACGATCAACGTGACCGCTGCGCTGGCTGGCTTCGACCGCGTGCTGGAGCGCGCCTCGGCGAGTTTGGGCGCGTCCCCGTGGACGACGTTCCGGTCTGTCACGTTCCCGCTGATCCGGCCCGGCGTGCTGGCCGGGGCCCTGTTCGCGTTCGTCACCTCGTTCGACGAGGTCGTCGTGTCCCTGTTCATCCAGTCCCCGACGCTGCAGACCCTGC
Source organism: Saccharopolyspora soli (assembly GCF_022678645.1). Classification (GTDB taxonomy): domain Bacteria; phylum Actinomycetota; class Actinomycetes; order Mycobacteriales; family Pseudonocardiaceae; genus Saccharopolyspora; species Saccharopolyspora soli. The sequence continues at coordinate 14,463 of NZ_JALBWV010000047.1, forward strand.
CGGTCCGGATGTTCACCTCGGTGACCAACGAGGTCGACCCGACCATCGCGGCGGCCTCGACCGTCGTGCTCGTGGTCTCCACCGCGTTGCTGGGACTCGCCACCATCACGAGGAGGAACCGCAGTGCAGCCTGACCGCCACGGTGGTGCGCGCATCGAGACCCGCGACCTGTGCAAGGTGTTCCGGGGCTCGTCCCGACCGGCGGTCGACGCCGCCGACCTGATGATCGAGGCGGGCGAGTTCATGACGCTGCTCGGGCCCAGCGGCTCGGGCAAGACCACCACGCTCAACATGATCGCCGGGTTCGAAGACGTGACTTCGGGCCAGATCCTGCTCGACGACGCCGACATCGCACGGGTGCCGCCGTACCGGCGCAATCTCGGCATGGTGTTCCAGAACTACGCGCTGTTCCCGCACATGACCGCGGCTGACAACATCGCTTTCCCGTTGCGCCAGCGCAAAGTGGGCAAGAAGGAGATCACTCGGCGCGTCGCCGAGGCGCTGGAACTGGTCCACCTCGGCGAGCACGGGAACCGGCTGCCGTCCCAGCTCTCCGGCGGCCAGCAGCAGCGCGTCGCCCTGGCCCGCGCTGTCGTGTTCGCGCCGCGGGCCCTGCTGCTCGACGAACCGCTCGGCGCGCTGGACAAGAAGCTGCGCGAGTCGCTGCAACTGGAGATTTCCCGGCTGCACAAGGAACTCGGGATCACCTTCGTGTTCGTCACCCACGACCAGGAGGAGGCGCTCGCGCTCTCCGATCGCATCGCCGTCTTCCGCGACGGCCGGATCGAGCAGGTCGGGACACCGGATGAGCTCTACGAGACACCGGCTTCCCATTTCGTGGCCACCTTCCTCGGCGACTCCAACGTGTTCGCCGGGCACGCCCGCGACGGCGTCATCGACACCGGCTGGTGCGAACTGCGCGCGGCGGACAAAGCCCGAACCGGGCCGGTCGCGCTCGTGGTGCGCCCGGAGCGGCTCCGCATCGGCGCGCCGACCGAGCCGGGCGCCAACGTGCTCTCCGCGAGTGTGACGGACGTCGTGTACCAGGGCGCGTTCCGCCGGGTGCTCGTCGAGTTCGACGGCGGCACCACCGGCCAGATCCGGGACACCACCTCGACCACGCCGGTGACCACGGGACAGCGAATCGAGGTGCACTGGCCTGGCGACGCCGGTGTGCTCGTACCGAGTGACGGGGTGGCCGAAACACAGGTGGCGGCTTCGCCGGTGACCGCGCGATGAACGGCGAACTCGAAGCTGCACGCCGCCAAGTCGCCGAGGCCGGTCGCCGCATGGTCGCCGACGGTCTGGTGCTCGGCACCGCTGGCAACGTCAGCGTCCGCGTCGGCGAACTGGTCGCCATCTCGCCGTCGAGCATCCCGTACCACCTGGTGAACGCCGACGACGTCTGCGTGGTCGACCTGACGGGCGAACCGCTCGCCGACCTCGAAACCCCGCCGCCCTCGTCCGAAACCCCGATGCATCTGGCCATCTACGCCGATACCCACGCGGCAGCCGTGGTGCACCACCACGGCCTCAGCAGCGCTGCGGTGTCCACAGTGGTCGATGAGCTCCCGCCGCTGCACTACTACGCGCTGCAACTCGGCGGCCCGACGCGCGTCGCCGAGTACGCCACGTTCGGGACCGACGAGCTCGCCCGGTCCGTTCACGACGCGCTCGAAGACCGCACGGCGGCGCTGATGCAGAACCACGGCGCCGTCGCGTACGGCGACACCCTCGACCGCGCCTACGACCGGGCGCGGTTGCTCGAATGGTTGTGCGCCTTGCACATCCAGGCCCACCAGCTGGGCAGACCGCGGGTGCTCACAGCTGCGGAGCTGGCGGACGTCACCCGGCACAAGGCGGAGAGGGCGGCACGATGAAGGTCGTCTGCGTCGGCGCGCACATCTTCGACGTGCTCGGCCGTCCCGTGGCCGAGATCCCGCCCGGTCAGGGGCGGTTGGAGCTGGAGGAGATCAGGGTGACAGCGGCGGGCACCGCCGGTGGCACCGCGGTCGATCTCGCCAAGCTGGGCGCCGAAGTGGTCAGCATCGGCGCGATCGGCGATGACACGGCTGGGCGCGTGCTGCGGCTCCTGCTCGCCGAGCACGGTGTCGACGAACGCCTCGCGGTCAAGCCGGGCCGGGCGACGCCGTCGACGATCCTGCCGATCAGGCCCAACGGGGAACGCCCCTCGCTGCACGCTTCCGGCGCGATGGACGCGCTCACCGCGGACGACATCGACTGGGAACTCATCGCCGGGGCGGATGTGCTGCACGTCGGCGGACCGGACGCGCTCGGGGACTTCGCCGTCGCCGTGCTGCCGGAGCTGCTCCGGTTCGCGCGCGAGCACGGCGCTGTCACCACGATGGACTTGCTCAGGTCGAGCGTGCAGCCGGAGCTCGTCGAGGTCTTGCGGCCGTGCTGGGCGCACACGCAGTACTTGCTGCCCAACGACGACCAGATCCGTGCGATCACGCGGACCGAGGATCTTCGGCTGGCCGCCAAGACGATGCGGGCGCACGGCGTGGGCACCGTCCTGGTGACCCGGGGCGGCGAAGGTTCGCTGGTCGTGGGGGAGGCGCTGGTCGAGGAGGTCCCCGCGTTCCGGATCCCGGTCGTCGACACCACCGGGTGCGGCGACGGGTACACGGCCGGGGTCATCGTCGGGCTGGGCCGCGGCTGGGATCTGCTGTCCGCGGCCCGCCTCGGCACCGCCGCGTCGGCGTTGGTGGCGCAGGGCCTCGGTTCCGATGCCGGAATCGTCGATCTGGCCCGGACGTTACGCTTCTGGTCCGAGCGGCAGGCTGAGCTGGGCGGTTCGACCCTGCCCGAATCGCGGCTGGCAACGGATGTCTGAAGGCTTCGCCGGAACTAGGAGGATGTCGCCAACTGTGGCCGGGCCAGACGAGACAGTGCACGAGGACAAGGCGGGCGCCGGTGGCGTTCGGGTGCTGGTGAAGGCGATGGCGGTGCTCGAACTGCTCGCCGAGGAGACGGACGAGTTGGGCCTCGGTGAGATCGCGAGTCGGCTCGACCTCAACAAGAGCACCTGCCACCGGATCCTGACCACCCTCGCGGCCGGTGACTTCGTGGAGCGGCCCGCCGCCGGGTCCTACCGGCTGGGCATCGGCGCGTTCCGGATCGGCAGCGCGATGGCGCGGCGGCTCAGCATTCGCGACCGAGCCCTGACCGCGATGCGGGATGTCTACCGGAAGACGGGGGAGACGGTTTTCCTGATCGTGCTGCGCGGCGACGAGGCGGTATGCCTCGAACGCCTCGACGGCCGGTATGCGGCGACCCACACGCTGCGGGTGGGTGGCGCCTTGCCGTTGTACCTGGGTGCCGGTCCCCGGCTGCTGCTGGCACACCTGCCGGAAGGCCAGTTCGAGAGCTACCTGGCGGGGCCGTTCCAGCGGCGTATCGGGGGGCCTGGTGAAGCGCAACTTCGGGAGCAGGTAAGGGAAATCCACCGCGACGGCTATTCGGTGAGCCGCGACGACGTAGAGGAAGGCGTCACGGCGCTGAGCGTCGGAGTGCGCGACCACCTCGGCAAGATCACCGCGGCCCTGAGCCTGAGCGGCCTGTCCTCCCACCTGCCCGAGTCCGAACGCCCCATCCACCTCCGCCATCTCAAGGAAGCGGCGGCGGAAGCCTCCAGAGCGATGGGTTTCCGCGACCCGGCCGCGGAACGTCCCGCGATCTGAGCGCCTGTCCTCAATCCGTCCCCGGCATGTCGGGGACGTGGTCAGTTCTTAGGCACCATCCGAACCGCCACGCAAAACTAGTTCGAAGACAGGCCGTTAGGGTTCGATCAGGCCGGTGCGGATGGCGTAGCGGGTTAGCTCCAGGCGGTCTCGCAGGCCGAGTTTCTGCATCAGGTTGGCCCGGTGCCGTTCGACGGTCTTGACGCTGATGACCAGCAGGTCGGCGATCGCCTTGAACGAGTGCCCTTCGGCGACGAGTTTGAGGATTTCCTCCTCGCGCGTGGTGATGGCCTTGCCGGGAAACCGTCGCCCTGCTCGGCGCGGTCGAGGTAGCTGCGGATGAGCGCGGTCACCGCGGCCGGGTAGAGGAACTGGCGAGCGGCACCGCGCTCGGCTGGCTGCTCACCCGCGCGGTGGAACAACCCGCCCACCGGCTGCTCATGCGCCATTTCCCGCGACCAGCCGACCGCCCGACCGCGAAGCAGCCCGATCAGCATCGCTGATCCAGACCGTCCCGAGAAACGAATCCGCTACCGCTGGGGTTCACGCCTCCATGTGGTGTGCGTCGGGCTTCGAGGGCGCTGTTGCCGCCGCTGTTTGTCGGGGCATCAGCACCAGGGCGATCAGCGAGATCACGCAGCAGAGCACGATGTACCAGCTGATCCCCGTGCTCGAACCGGTGGACTGCAGCAGGGCGGCGGCGATCAGCGGTGCGGGACCACCGGCGATGACCGAGGCGAGCTGGTATCCGAGTCCGGCGCCGCTGTAGCGGATGTTGGTGCCGAAGCTCTCCGCGATCAGCGCCGCCTGCGGGCCGTACTGGATGTCGTGCACGATCAGCGACACGACGATGGCCAGCAGCGCCATGCCCGAAGATCTGGTGTCCAGCAAGGCGAAGTACGGGAAGGCGTACAAGCCGGTGCACACGATGCCGATGCCGTAGATGAGCCGTCGGCCGTAGCGGTCCGACAGGTGGCCGAACAGCGGAACGGTGATCAGGCCGACCGCGGCGGCGATCAGCGTGTCGTTGAGCAGGTCGGCGCGCGACATCTGCAGGTGCTTCGTGCCGTAGGTCAGCACGAACGTGATGAACAGGTAGAACGGTGCCTGCTCGGACAGTCGCACGAAGGCGGAGGTCAGGATCTCCCTCGGGTGGCTGCGGATGGCGGCCCACACCGGCTGCCGTTCGACGGCCTGCTGCTTCTTGACCTCGGCGAAGTCGGGGCTCTCCAACACCCGCAGGCGCACCCACAGCCCGATCGCGATCAGGACGACGCTGAGCAGGAACGGCACCCGCCATCCCCAGGACTCGAACGCGTCGCCGCTCATCGAGCTGCACACCGTCACCGCGGCGGTGGACAGCAACAAGCCGAGCGGCACGCCGAGCTGCGGCATGCTCGCCATCAGACCGCGGCGGGACGTCGATCCCCACTCCATGGACATCAGCACCGAACCGCCCCATTCGCCGCCGACGCCGATGCCCTGGACGACGCGCAGCACGACCAGCAGCAGTGGTGCCCCGACGCCGAGCGTGGCGTAGCCGGGCAGCAGACCGATGAGCACAGTGGCCACACCCATCAGCATCAGCGTGGTGACCAGGGTGGCCTTGCGTCCGATCCGGTCGCCGTAGTGCCCGAAGATCGCGGCGCCGACCGGCCGCGCGGCGAAGCCCACGAACAAGGTGCTGAAGGATTCCAGCACACCGGCGCTCGTCGAGCTGCCGGGGAAGAAGAGCTTGGGGAACACGAGCGCGGCCACAGTCCCGTAGAGGAAGAAGTCGTACCACTCGATCGTCGTGCCGACCGTGCTGGCGACCACGGCGCGACGACGATGGGTCCGATGGGAATTGGTGCCGTTCGGCATGGCAGCCTCCATTGGCTCAGCCACTCAACCAGCTGTGGCTCGAAAGCCTGCAATCCCGCTCCTGGGCTGTCAAGGGGCGCGCGACGCGCATTCCGGCAACCGATCACGCCTTTGCCCCGGAATGCCCGAAAACGAAATCGGCATATCGGTTTTTGGCGACGAAACGCCCGGAAGGTCAAGAATTGAGCGCGATTTCGTGGCGTGCGCCAGCGGGATGCCCGCCTTCCACTCGTACTCCTGGTCAGCTGTCCACATCGGGCGCGACAGCCGCCGGGCTTGAGGTCGGTCGGGTCGCAGGAGTAGACGTAGTCCACAGATGTCGATTCCGGGCGGGTTGGATCTTCGAGCTGCTCTTCGGCGTCTTATGTTGATATTGTTACGACCGTTACGAATGCGCGATTGCATTTCGCGAGGATTCCCCGCATCCGGGAGGTCGGTTCATGTGCCAGCTATGCGGTGCCGAGGCGCGGTTTGCAACGGTCGAGGACTCCGCGGTCTCGCGCCGGGTGCTGTTCGCCGCCGCGGCCGGGCTTGCCCTGACGCCCGCGGTGCTGGGATCGCCAGCGGCGGCTGAGGCATTTCCCGGTGACGGTGTCGACCTCATCCTCCACAACGGCCACATCGTCACGCGTGCGCTGCCCGGACGCTCCGCGCAGGCCGTGGCCATCAGCGGCAAGCGCATCCTGGCGGTGGGCAGCACGAACCAGATCATGCGCCTCGGTCGGCGCGGGACGCGCACGGTCGACCTGCGCGGTCGCACCGTCGTGCCCGGACTCATCGACAGCCACTTCCACCAGTTCAACGCCGCGCTCGACCGGCCCAACGTGTCGCTGCTGGAGGCGCGCAGCATCGCCGAGGTGGTCACGCGCATCGGCGAAAGGGTCGCTTCCAGCGCTTCCGGCGCGTGGGTCCAGGCGCGTTCCGGCTGGCACGAAAGCCTGCTCGCCGAGGGGCGGTTGCCGACCCGCAACGAGCTCGATTCGGTCTCACCGGACAATCCGGTCTTCATCCCGCGTGGCGGCCACGTGGCGACCGTCAACGGGCGTGCGCTGGCGCTGGCGGGCATCACGCGGGACACGCCCGATCCCGTCGGCGGGGTCATCGTCCGGGACGCGAACGGCGAACCCACCGGCGTTCTGCTGGAACGCGCCCGCTCGCTGGCGCAGGCCGTGCTGCCCCCGCAGCCGTCGGCCGACGAACAGCGGCGGCTGTTGCGCGAGCAGATGGCCGAACACAACGCGCTCGGCATCACCAGCCTGACCGAACCGGGGCTGACGCCCGAGCAGATCGAGATCTACACCGGGCTGTGGCACGACGGCGAGCTGACCACCAGGGCGCACCTGCTGTGGCGGATCGCCAGCCTCGCCGACGTGGACGCGGCCGTCGGGGCGTTCCAGCCGCGCGCGGGCGACGACCTGCTCCGCTTCGACGGGCTGAAGTACCTCTCCGACGGCGGTGTCGAGGGAGGGTTCCTGCGCGACCCCTACCAGATCGTGCCCGGTGAGCAGCCCAGCCCGGGCTACCACGGCGTCCAACTGCTACCGCCCGGCGGGGCGGAGGAGCTGGCGGAGATGTACCGGCGCGCCGCGCGGCACGGGTTCCAGGCGCAGACGCACGTGGTCGGTGACGCGGCGATGGACTTCATCGTGGATGTGCTGGACGCGGTGAACCGGGACACCCCGCTCGCGCCCTTGCGCTGGGTGCTGATGCACCTGTTCCTGCCGACCGGCCACAACATGGCGCGCATGCGCGAGATGGGGCTGCTCGCCAGCGTGCAGGACCACCCGGTCCTGCTCGGTGCCAACCAGGTGCGCTGGTGGGGGAAGGAACGCGCGGCACGCGCGATCCCGATCCGGGAAATCCTGGACGCCGGTTTGATCGCCGGTGGTGGCACCGATGCGCCGGTGGTGCCGCCGAACCCGCTGTGGTCGCTCGGCTGGATGGTGACGCGGGAGACGCTGCGCGGTGATGTGCTCGGCCCTGAGCAGGGCATCACCCCGCGCGAAGCCCTGCACCTCTACACCCTCGGCAGCGCGCGAACGCAGTTCGCCGAACGCGATCTCGGGACGATCGAGTCGGGCAAGCTCGCCGACCTCGTCGTGCTGGACGCCGACCCGTTGACGGTCGAGCCCCGGTCGATCCGGGACATCGGAGTCGACATGACCATCGTCGGCGGCCGGGTCGTGCACGAACGGGCCTGATCCAGGTGCGCGAGCGCGCTCAGAGCCTGTCTTCGAACTCGTTTCGCGTGGCGGTGCAGGCGGAACCTCAGACGCCGTCTCGACTCCGGGATCCCCGACATCATGTATGTCCGATACACCACGTCGTGGCGGTCCTCGCGGAGAACGCCAGTGGGCGCAGTCTGAGAACCCGCGGCGGTGCAAGCGCCGTACGTGGGCTAAGCGCCTTCGGCGCTTCAAAACAAGAACAAGAACAACGACAGGCACTCAATAGATCGCGTCGTGGAAGTGGATTTCGGCTCCTAGCATCCCGGTGAACCATTCGTGCAGCTGTTCGTCGGGCACCGAGCGGGGCAGGTCGTCGACCTCGGCGGCGAGTGCATCGACCTGGGTGGTGAACGGCGCGCGGGTGTGCAGCGCCACCCAGTCGGCGATCGGTCCGGCCGGTGCCGCGACCGCGCGAGAACACCAGGTGCGGTAGAGGTGTTCGGCCGCGAACATCACGGTCACCACGGCCGGGTAGCCGCCGATTTCCGCAGCCGACAGCGCGAATTCTGACAGCCGGTCAGCTCGGCGGCGGGCGGCGTCGTCCATCCGCGCCGCCACCGGCCACGCTGCTCGGGCGGTTCGGAAGTACTGGGACTGCTCGGTGGTCAGGCCGTGGACCGCTCGGGCGTGCCGCTGCATCGCGGCCCAGGACGGAGCCTGCCACACCGCCAGACCGTGCAGGCGGCACGCGCTCGCCACGAAGGACTCTTCGATCTCCAGGTAGTTCGCGTAGGACTGAACGCCGATGGTGCCGTTGGAGACCTCGCGGACGAACCGCGCGTCCAGTGCTTCGGAAAGGGCGTCGGCACCAGATTCGACGAGCCAGGACGAACGCTTCACCGGGCCAACCACTCGATCAGGCCGCCGAAGACCTGGCCGTACCCGGACCAGTCTTCGCAGAAAGCGGTCGGCGCCCAGTGCGGCGAGCAGTCCGAGGTGAATGCCGCGGCTCGTCCGCTCCCGTGCTCGCCGACGACCACCAGCGGGTCGCCGTTGATGGTGGCCAGCGTCGTCGCGCCGGGTCGGGGGAGCACCCGGTTGTAACCGAGCAGGTGCGGCCACGGCGTGTTCGCCCCGCCGAGCGCGGGGTGGTCGGGGATTTCGACGGTGGCCCGCGCTCCGGCGGGGAGCTCCACCCGGTCGTCCTCGGCGAGCAGTTCGACGGGCAGGACGTCGTGCAGCACGGTGTTGCGGTAGGCGGCTTTTCCCTCGAATCCGGTGAACGAGAGGTACCCGCCGATCATGAGCAGGCCCCCGCCGCCACCGATCCACCCCCGCAGGGCCGCCAACCGGTCGGCACCCCGCTGGGCGCGCTCGAACACGGCCGGGGCGAGCTGGATGGAGTTCGCTCCGATGTCGGAGAGGATCACGACGTCGTACCGCGACAATTCCCGGTCGTCCGCGGGGAATTCCGCTGGAACCGAATGCGCGGGCAGGTGCGTCACGTCGTGGCCGCGATCTTCGAGCGCCCGGCGCAGCTGCTCCACCCCGACCTGGTACGAACTCGTGGTGAAGGTGTCCATGCCCTTGATGTGCGTGGCATGGGTCACCCAACTCTCACCTGCGATCAGGACGCGGCTCACGAGAACTCCTTTCCAACGGCCGCGGACTCGAACAGCCGGGCCGGGTTGGTGCGCAACAGCTCGGAAGCGGTGTGTTCGGCAACGCCGTGCTCGACGAGCCGCTTGGCGAACAACTGGGGCACGTAGCAGAACCCGTTGCCCCCGTAGGCGGTCAGCATGCTCTTGAGGAACACGTCGTGGCTGAGCAGGAGCTGGTCGGCGTGCCCGCGCCGGATCAGGTCGGCGACCGCGACGGCGGTCTGCTCGGGCGCGGGGGACTGCCCTTCGCCGGGGTACCGGAACGGCATGCCGATCATGTCGAATTCGAGCCGGACACCGCGATCCGCCAACGAGCCCTGGTAGTCCGGGTCGGAGCCGGAGGGATCCAGGTGGCAGAGCACGACCGCACCGGGACGCACGCCGTACTCGCCGAGGACGATGTCCAGCACCTGGTGACCGCGGCGTTGCCAGCCCGGCAGGTGGACGTAGAGCGGCACACCGATGTCCCGCTGCGCCCTGGCCGCCGCTCGCAGCGCCTTCCGCTCGTCGGCGGTGAAGTCCGGGGAGACGCCGATTTCCCCGATCACGCCCGGCCGAATCCCGGTTCCGCCCACGCCCGAGGTGAACTCGCCGATCAGCTCGGCGGCCAAATCCCGCTCACCGGTCGAGGACAAGTGGCGCGGGTGGAACCGTTGCAGGTACCACCCCGACCCCATGACGATCCGCAGCCCGGTGCGTTCGGCGAACATCCGCAACCGCTGGGGATCCCGACCGATGCCCGCGGGGGTTACGTCCACAATGGACTTCCCGCCGACGGTCGCGAAGGCCATGAGGTCGGTGAGCATGGGCTCCGGCTCGTCCAGCACGCAGTGGTCCAGGCACGAGTAGGGCTGCTCGCGCAGCAACCACGCGATGTCCGCCGAGGTCTTCGCTTCCCGGAGGAACCGGAGGTCCGGGTCGGTCGGCTCGGCCACCGCCGACCGGATGTCGTTGACCAGGTGCTCGTGGGTGAGCGTGAGCCCGAGTTCGCTACTGGGCACCGGACCGGTGACGGTCATGACCTCGGTGCTCATGATCGACCCGCCAGGTGCCCGACGAGCTGAGCCAGGCTCCGGCCCCGCAGGTTGACCCAGATCGCGAGGATGAGCACCAGTCCGGTCACGATCGGGGTGAGGAACGGGCTCACCCCGAGCAGCGTCAGCCCGTTGGCGATCATCCCGGTGATCAACGCGCCGACGATGGTGCCGGTGATGGTGCCCCGGCCGCCGAAGAGGTTGGTGCCGCCGAGCACGACCGCGGCGATCACGGTGAGCTCGAAGCCTTCCCCGGAGTTCGCGGATCCCGAACCCAGCCGCGCGGCGGTGAGGATGCCAGCCGCCCCGGCGGCGAGCCCGGTGAGCATCAGCGCGATCATCTTGATCCGGTTGGTGTTCACCCCGGCGCGGCGCACCGACTCCTCCTGGGAGCCGATTCCGGTGATGTAGCTGCCGAACCGGGTCTTGGCCAGCAGCACGACCCCGATCACGACGGTCAGCACGGCGATCCAGGCGAGCGCGGAGAACCCGAGGAACTTGGCTTCGCCGATGCGCGCGACGAACAACCGCTTGTCGATCGGCACGGAGAAACCCTGGGTGGACAGCTGGGCGAGGCCGCGGATCACCGACATGGCGGCCAACGTGACGATGAACGGCGGGATCTTCTGGTATGCCGACAGCCAGCCGTTGATCGCGCCCCAGAACAGTCCCGCGGCCAGCCCGATCACGATCACGATCGAGGAGTCCCAACCGGCCTCCAGCAGTTGCGCGGTGGTGGCGGCGACGAAGGCGAGGGTGGAACCGACCGAGAGGTCGATCTGACCGGTCGTGATCACGAACGTCATGGCGACGGCGACCATCAGCGTGATGGCCACCTGGGTCGCCAGGTTCGACAGGTTGTCGAAGGTGAGGAAGTTGGGCGCGGCGAGCCCGAAGCCCAGGAAGAGCACGACGGTGACGCCGAACATCGCCAACGTCGCCTTGTTCACCCGCTCCCACCAGGACGGGGTGTCGGCGGTGACCGCTCGTGGTGCCGTATCGGCGGGCGCGCTCAAGGTTGCGGCACCTCCTCGGTGTCGGATCTGGTGATCATGGCCACGAGCCGCTCGACGTCTAGCTCGGAGATCGGTGCGTCCGCCACGCTGCGACCCTCGTACATGACGGTGATCCGGTCGCAGACCTCGAACAGGTCCTGCAGGCGGTGGGTGATCAGGATGACGCCGACGCCCCGGCTGGCGACGTCGCGGATCATCGCCAGCACCGAGCGGACCTCGGCGACGGCGAGGGCCGCCGTGGGTTCGTCCAGGATCAGCACGGCGGGGTCGAACGACACCGCGCGGGCGATCGCGACGGCCTGGCGCTGCCCGCCGGAGAGCGCGCCGATCTCCTGGTAGGTCGACTTGACCCGCACGTGCAGGTTCGACAGCGTTTCGGCCGCCATCCGGTGCATCGCGCGCCGGTCCAGGAACGGGCCGCGCCGGGGCTCCCGGCCCAGGAACAGGTTGCTCGCGACGTCGAGGCTGTCGCACAGCGCGAGGTCTTGGTAGACGATCCCGATCTTCTCCTGCCGGGCGTCGGCGGGGCTGGCGAACCGGACCTTGCGGCGGTTCACGGTGATCTCGCCGCCGTCGTGTTGGAGCGCCCCGGCGAGCACCTTCATCAGGGTCGACTTCCCGGCGCCGTTGTCGCCGACGAGCCCGAGCACCTCCCCGGCCCGCAAGGTCAGGTCCACGCCGCGCAGCGACTGCACCGCGCCGAACGACTTGGTGATGCCGCGGAGTTCGACCAATGTGTCCTGTGCCATCAGCGCTCCATGTAGTACGCGTATCGCGCCACGTTCTCGGGCGTGACGATCTGGGTGGGCACCGGGATGTCGCGCGGCACCGGGCGCCCGCAGGCGAGGTCGATCGCCGCGGCCATCGACTCGTAGCCGAACTGGAAGGTGTTCTGCTGCACGACGGCCCTGATCCAACCCGCCCGCAGGCCGTCCATGGCCTGCGCGGACAGGTCCCAGCCGACGACCTTGATCCGGTCGGCCCGGCCCTGGCTGCCGACGGCGGCGGCCAAGCCGATCAGGGCGGGTTCCCCGGTGGCGTACGCGTAGGGCAGGTTCGGGTTGCCGGTGAGCAGGTTCTCGGCCGCGGCCTGCGCGTTCTCCTGGACGTTGCGGCCGTCGACGACGGTGCCGATGCGCATCCCGTGCGCGGTCACCTCGTCCGCGAAACCCTTCTGCCGTTCCAGTTGGATCGTGCTGTTGAGCGCGCTGACGACACCGATTTCGCCCTGACCGCCCGAGATTGCGAGCAGTGCCTCGCCGAGTTGCTTGCCGCCCGCGGCGTTGGCCGTGCCGACTTGCGCGGACACCGCAGGGTCGTCGACCGTCGCGTCGACCGCGACCACCGGAACACCGGCCGCGTTGGCCCGGCGGATCGCGGGCTTGATCCCGTCGGTGTCGACGGCGTCGACGATGACGGCGTCGTAGTCGTTGGCCACCAGGTCGTCGATCGCATTGGCCTGGACCGTGGAGTCGTCGTTGCCGTTGACGATCTGGATCTGCACCCCGGCCTGGTCGGCCACCCGCTGGGCGCCGGTGTTGATCTGGTTGAAGAACAGCGCCTGCAGGTTGATCGTGATGATGCCGATCTTCGGCGCCCGACCGTCCACAGCGCACGATTGCGGAATCCGCGCGGGTGGCGGCGGCCCCTGCTCGGCGGCGCGCTGCTCGGCCGCTTGTTGTTGCCGCACCGCCGCATCGCAGCCGCCGAGCGCGATGACGAGGGCGAGCGAGACGAGGACCGTGCACATTCGTCTCATCAGGTACTCCTTGCTGCCGGGTTCGGATTGGCCGGTGCAGTGCGGTGGTTGGTGACGGCGTCTCTGCTGGGCAGACCCGCTCGGGCGCCGGGTTCGGTGCAGGACAGGCCCGCTGCGACGGCGGCGAAGCGGGCGGCCTCCGCCGGGGCGACGCCGCGTTCGAGTTCTGCGGCGTAGACCCCGACGAAGCAGTCACCGGCGCCGGTCGCGTCGACCGCCGACACGGGCAGGGCCGCGCCCTCGTGCCAGGCCCCGTCGGGTGCGTACATCTGCCAACCGCGTGCGCCGTCGGTGACCACGAGGTGGGTGGCGGTCCGAACGGCCGCTCGCGCCAGTGCGGAGTCGTCGCCGAGCAGTTCACCGGCGAGGGCACGACCCGCGATGACGTGGTCGGCGACGTCGAGCGCCGCTCGGGCGCCCTCGGCTCGGGTGCAGCCGTCGAGGTCGACGATGGTGCGCACGCCCCGCACCATCGACGCAGCCCACGGGAAGCGGTATCCGTCGAGGTAGAGCCACGAGTTCTCGCACGCGGCGGTGCGGGTGGCGACCGCCACGAGATGTTCCGCGGTTATCGCGTCGTCTTGGCTGATGATCGACCGTTCGCCGTCGGGCGTCACGAGGATGACCGAGGTCGTGAGCCCTCCGGTGCGGGCTGTCCAAGCGACGTCGACACCGTCGGCGACGAGCGCGGCGAGGAACGCATCGCTGAGCGGGTCGTTGCCGACGACTCCGGCGAACCGGGCATCGGCGCCCATTCGAGCGGCAGCCACGGCGGCGTTCGCCGCCATCCCGCCGTCGCCGCGATCGATGGTGGTGGCCTGCACGCGGTTGCCCGCGGTGGGGAGGGCGGGAACGCCGATCGTGAGATCGCTGTTGGCGTAGCCGCAGAAGGCGATCACGGCAGCTCCGCCCCGGCTTTCCGTGCCGCGGCGGTCAGTTCGCGCACCTTCGCCGGATCCACCCGACCCCACCAGCGCCCGTTGTCCTTCAACGAGGAAGCCACGATCACGCCGTCGCAGGCGGGCAGCAGCTCGCCGATGTTGGCCGCGGTGATGCCGGAACCGATCACCACCGGCAACCGGGTGTGCTCCTTGATGCCCACCACCTCGTCGAGCGCGGCCGCATCGCCGGTGCGCGACCCGGTGGCGATGAGCACGTCGGCATCGAAGAACTCCGCGTCCTCGGTCTGCTCCGCCAGGGACCGGTCCGCGACGATGGCGTGCGCGCCGTGCTTGACGTGCACGTCGGCGAACACCTTGATCGGGTTGGCGCCGACCCGGCTGCGGTAGCGGGTGGCCCGTGCCGCCTGCCCCTCGATGAAGCCCTCGTTGGCGATGTAGGCGTTGGCCCACTGGTTGACCCGGACGAACCCGGCCCCACCGGACCACGCCGAGGCGATCGAGCACTCGGCGGCGTTGGACAGCACGCTCACGCCGACGGCGCGGTCGGCCGCGTCGCGCACCCGGGCCGTGACGACCGCCATAGCGGCGGCGGTCTCGTAACCGTGTTCGCCGGGCTTGAGGAACGGGATGTCCCAGTGGTTCTCCACGATCACGCCGTGGCAGCCGCCGTCCAGGTAGGCGCGCGCCTCAGCCACGGCGAACGCCGAGATCTCGTCGACGGGCTGCCCGGCGTAGTGCGGGCTGCCCGGCAGGGCTGGCAGGTGGACGACCCCGATCACGACCTTGCTCGTCCCGAACAGCTCCGCCACGGCGTTCGGCTTCGGGGGGAACACCCCGGAAGGGGCTGACGGCATCGGGAACTCCCTAGGAGGCGCGGAAACCAAGCGTTATCGATGTAATCGATTGCATCGATGGTGAGGGTGTACGGTATGGATCAAATCGTTGGCGGTCAAGGGAGACTTTCCCTGGATCGTGACAACCGCGTTCTTGGTTGGTTAGGGAGAGGTAAACGTTTGCATGGGGTGACCATCGCCGATGTCGCGGAGCGAGCGGGGGTGTCCACCGCGACCGTCTCGCGCGCGCTGACCGGGTCCCGACCGGTCGCCGCCGAGACGGTCCGCCGGGTTCAACGTGCCGCCGCCGAGCTCGGGTACTCGGTGAACTCGATCGGTCGGGCGCTGCGCAGCAACCGCACGGACACCATCGGCATGGTCGTGCCGAGCATTTCGAACCCGTTCTTCACCTCGCTGGTGGAGAACGTCGAACACGCCCTCGGGGGATCGGGCAAGCAGTTGTTCCTCTGCGACGCCCGATCGGATCCGGTGATCGAGGCGGAGCGGCTCCGGTCGCTGGTCGCCCGCAACGTCGACGGGATCATCGTCAGTCCCACGCACGGCGTCGACAGCGCCCCCGCCGTGCTCGAAGCGGCTCGGGCGGTTCCGCTGGTCCAACTCGACCGCTACGTGGGCGGAACCAGCACCGACTGGGTGGGGGTGGACGACATCGCGGCGATGCGGCTGGTGGTCGACCACGTGCATGCGGCAGGGGCGCGCTCGGCGGCGTTCGTCGGGTCGCTGTTGACGAATTCCTCGACGGAACGACGTCTGGCGGGTTTCCAGCAGCGGGCTGCGGCGCTGCGCATGACCGTGCGCGAAGACTGGTTGCTGCTCGGCGAATACAGCATCGCGTGGGGCGAAGAGGCGTTGGCGCGGTTGACCGGAACGGGGCGGATGCCCGATGTGATCGTGTGCGCTGACGACCTGATCGCGCTGGGTGTGACCCGGGCGTGCCGCGCCGTCGGCATCAAGGTGCCCGACGAGGTCCAGGTGACCGGCTACGACAACATCGAGTTCGCCCGGCTCGGCGAGCCACCTCTGACCACAGTGGACCAGCCGCGGAAGAAGATCGCTTCCGAAGCGGTCCGGCTGCTCGCCGCGGCGAGCAGCCCCGAAGCCGCGGAGGCCGCGGCGCACATCGCGCTCATCCCGAACCTGGTCGTCCGGCACAGCACCCGCGAAGTGCCCGACGATCGATGACCCGGCACAGCGGAGGAAACGCGGACACCGCCGCACTGGCGCTGGGCGATAGGGCTCTTCTGTCCCATGTGGACGGTAGTTCCGTCAGGCTGGGACCGCTGCGGGTTCGGGTGCGGTCTCGGTGGCGATGGCGCTTCGGGCGGCCGACCTGCGCCGCGTCGTGCGGTCCAGGGCTCCGGACAGGGTGGCGAGCACCAGGCCGAGGACTGCGAGTGTGGCGCCGACCAGGGTCGGCGACAGCAGTCCGAGTCCCTGGGCGATCACCAGACCGCCCAGGTAGGCGCCGATCGAGTTCGCGATGTTGAAGGCGGACTGCACCGCCGCCGATACCAGCAGCGGTGCTCCACCGGCCTTCGCCATCACCAGCGACTGCATGATCGGCGCGACCATGAAGCCGACGACGCCGATCACGAACACCGTCACGGCGGCGGCCACCTTGTCGCCGGAGGTGATCGTGAAGGTGCCCAGCACGGCGGCGGTCCCGATCAGCGCGGCGTACAGGCCCGGCATGAGCGCCTTGTCGGCGACCCGGCCGCCCAGGAAGTTGCCGACCGTCATGCCCAGTCCGGCCAGCACCAGCAGCAGCGTCACGCCGGTCGGCGAGTACCCGGAAACGTCGGTGAGGATCGGCGTCAGGTAGCTCAAGCACGCGAACGTGCCGCCGAGGCCGAAGGTGACGATCGCCAGCGCCAGGTGCACCTGGGGGTAGCGGAACGCGGCGAACTGCCCGCGCACCGTGGCCTGCTCCGGCTCCGGACGTCCCTGGTCGGGCACCAGCCACGCGATGGCGGCGACCGCGACGACGCCGATGGCCGCCACGACCGCGAAGGTGACCCGCCAGCCGACCTGCTGGCCGAGCAGCGTGCCCAGCGGCACACCGACGACGTTGGCGAGGGTCAGGCCCATGAACATCATCGAGACGGCCTTGGCGCGGTTTCCCGCGCCGACGAGACTGGCGGCCACGACGGCGCCAGCACCGAAGAAAGCGCCGTGCGGCAACCCGGCGAGGAACCGCAACACGGTGCCCACCTCCGCGCTCGGCGACAGCGCGAAGAGCACGTTGCCGACGGCGAACAGGCCCATCATCCCGATGAGCACGGCCTTCCTGGGCAGCCTCGCGCCCAGCACCGTCAGCGTCGGCGCCCCGACGACGACGCCGAGCGCGTAGCCCGAAATCAGGTTCCCGGCAGTGGGGATCGACACGCCGAAGTCGGCGGCTGCCTGCGGCAGCACGCCCATCATGACGAACTCGGTGGTGCCGATGCCGAAGGCGCCGATGGCCAGTGCGAGCAGCGCGATGGGCACAGTTCTCCTCTCGGGTGGGCATTGGTGCTGCGGTAGGTGATCGCCGCGCGGGAGCGGCAGGATGTGAATCGATACAGTGAAGCTCGAAAATATGGACAGCGCGCAATCACGGCACGTAACCATCGGCTGTCTGGCATCCAGTCTCAACGCGCGACAGGGCAGTTGTCCACCTCGTGAAGCGTGAACCCGAACACGATGCGTATATGACCATTCATCAGGCATAACCCAAATGGGTGATGACATGGCCGTGCTCGAAATTCGTGTCGTGCGCGGTGTCGATCACCGGTGGTCTGGTTGGCCGTAGTTCGCGCTGGCCGACAACGATGCCGAACGAGCTCTCCTCGCCAACCGCCTCGCCGAAATGCGCTTGGCCCGGTCGACCGGACACCGTGCTGACCGGGTTTGGTCCAAAACGTTGCCCTGCTTGGGAAATGTCCTCGTAACCGGATCGCCTTCCCGCAATTACCAATGATGGACGTCCGTCAAGTTTGACTCGTGCCCGGTCGGCGATGAATCGCGTTGATCAGGGTGGAGGGCGATGTGGAGGAGCGGTCGACGGAGGCGATCCTCGAAGTGCTCGCGGGCGTGCTCGAACCACTTGGTGCACGGCAGATCCGGCAGGTGCTCCGTGGTGACGATCTCGACATCAGCGAAGCCACCGTGGCCCGTCGGTTGCGTGCGCTGGATCGGCGCGGCCTGACCGTTTCGGTGGGAGCGAAGGGCCGCATGCTCACCGCGACGGGCCGTCATCACGTGGCGTCGGTGCTGCGTGGCCGCGTGACTGCGACGCGGTTCGCGCAGGGGACCGAAATTCGCACGACCGAAGGTCTCATCCAACTGCTGCGGGCCAGGCGGGCGGTGGAGCCGGAGGCAGCCAGGGATGCCGCGGAGGCGGCCGACGACTCCGCTGGGGAAGCGCTGTCGATGCTGGTCGACGAGCACCGACAGCACTACCTGGTCGCCGACGACGTGCCGCGGGACATCTCGCTCCGCTTCCACCGGCGGGTCGCGCGCTGCAGCC
This sequence comes from Saccharopolyspora soli, assembly GCF_022678645.1. Lineage (GTDB taxonomy): Bacteria > Actinomycetota > Actinomycetes > Mycobacteriales > Pseudonocardiaceae > Saccharopolyspora > Saccharopolyspora soli. The sequence continues at coordinate 32,932 of NZ_JALBWV010000047.1, forward strand.
GGAACCCGATCGTCAAGCCGATGCTCGACGTCGTGCTCGACCCGGCGCTGGATCGGCTCGAAGCGGCGCTCGACGTGGTACTCGCATCCCACCGCTCCGGCGAACTCGCGGTCGCGGAGCACCAGTTGATCGCCGATGCGATCGCGGCCGGAGATGCGGTCGCGGCGGAGGAGTCGATGCGCACGCATCTGGATCGGTTGCTCGACGAGGCGCGCCGCTTCCTCACCGAGGAGACCGCCCCGATCGTGGAGCGGTTGCTCACCTGGGGAATGCCGGTCGCGACGAAAGGTGCACCAGATGTCGTTCATTGAATTCTCCGGCGTGGCGAAGTCCTACGGCCCGCTGCGGGTCCTCGACGGAATCGAGCTGTCCGTGGGCCGGGGCGAGGTCGTCGTCGTGCTCGGGCCCTCCGGCTCCGGGAAAAGCACCCTGCTGCGCTGCATCAACGGCCTGGAGAGCATCTCCGCAGGTCGCATCGTGATCAACGGTCGAGATCTGCACGCGAAGAACACCGACATCAACGCGTTGCGCAGTGAGATCGGCTTCGTCTTCCAGCACTTCAACCTGTACCCGCACAAGACCGTCGAGCAGAACATCACCCTGGCGCCGATGCGGGTCCGGAAGATGTCCCGCGGTTCTGCCGCGAAGCGCGCGGCCGAACTCCTCGCACGGGTGGGCATCCCGGAGAAGGCAGGAAGCCTGCCAGCGCAGCTCTCCGGCGGTCAGCAGCAGCGGGTCGCGATCGCTCGCGCGTTGGCGATGGACCCCAAGATCATGCTCTTCGACGAGCCGACCAGCGCCCTGGATCCGGAAATGATCCAGGAGGTCCTCGACGTCATGGTCGACCTGGCAGGCGGTGGCATGACGATGGTCGTCGTCACCCATGAAATGCGGTTCGCGCAACAGGTCGCCGACCGGATCCTCTTCATGGACGAAGGCCGCATCCTGGAAAGTGCGGCACCCGACGATTTCTTCGCTGATCCGAAGACCGAACGAGCGCGGAACTTCTTGCAGCGCGTCTCGAACCTCTGACAACGAACCACGAAGGTAGGTGCGGCCGTGCGAAGGATGATCAACAGGATCTGCTGCGCGACGCTCATCCTGCTGCTCGCCACCGCGTGCGGCGACAGACCGAGCGGAAACCTCTCCCCAGCGGTCAACGCGGCCGGTGGCGGCGGCGTGAACTCGATGGAGAAGATCAGGGCCAGCGGTGCGATCACCTTCGGGGTCAAGTACGACACCCCGCCGTTCGGTTTCATCGCCGAGGGCCGGACCGAACCCGAGGGCTTCGAGATCGACCTGGTCACCGAGATCGCCCGGAGAATGGGCGTGACACCGAAGTTCGTCGCGGTCAACGCCACGAACCGGGTGGCCAATCTGGACAGCGGGAAGATCGACGTGATCGCGGCGACCATGATCGCCACTCGGACGCGCGAGAAGCAGGTCGATTTCTCGGCTGTGTACTTCGAAGACGACCAACGGTTGCTGGTCCGCAGCGGCTCCGACATCACCGGTGTTGGCCAACTCGACGGCAAGACGGTCGCGCTCGTCCAGGGCTCGACGGAAGAGACCGTGCTCCGCAAAGTCGCGCCTGGCGCGAAGATCCTCACCTTCCAGTCGTGGCCGAACGCGTTGCAGGCGCTGCTGCGCGGGGACGCCGACGCGTTGAGCACCACGGTGGGCATCCTCAGCGGGCTCAAGCAAACCGCCGATCAGTCCGGCTCAGCGGTGCAGATCGTCGCTCCGGGCATCGCGCAGGGACCGACGGCGATGGCGGTCAAGCAGGGCGACTCCGCGCTGCGCGACGAGCTCAACGCCGCCCTGATGAGCATGGCCGACGACGGCACGTACCAGCGGATCTACCAGAAGTGGTGGAGCGGCGTGCTCCCCGAGCCGTTGCGGATCGCGGTCATCCCGATGGGTTCGTGACGATGCTCGACGATCTGAACTGGTCCCTCGTGCTCGCCGAGCCAGGCCGGAGCTTCCTGCTGTTCGGCCTGCGCGTGACGCTGCAACTGGCCGGTCTGGCCATCGTCGGCTCGACCATCATCGGCACGCTCGTAGCGCTCGGCCGGGTGTCGGTCGCGCCGACACTGGCGCCGCTGCGCTGGCTGCTCACCGCATACGTGGAGTTCTTCCGCAACGTGCCACTGCTCGTGCAACTGTTCTTCTGGAGCTTCGGCGTGTTCAGCCTGGACCTCGTGCGGTCCGCTGCGGCTCCGCTGAACTCCGTCTACACCAACCAGTTCCTCGCCGGTGTGCTCGGACTCACCGTCTACACCTCGGCCTACGTCGCGGAAGCGTTGCGCAGCGGCATCCAGTCGGTCCCCAAGGGACAGCTGGAGGCTGCTCGTTCATCCGGCCTCGGTTACTGGGCGGCGATGTGGACGGTGGTCCTCCCGCAAGCGTTCCGACTGGCGTTGCCCGCGATCGGCAACCAGTACATCGGCGCGACCAAGAACACCTCGGTCGTGATGGCCATCGGTGTCACCGACGTGGTGTTCCAGGCGCAGCAGATCGAGGCGGCCACGTTCGGTGCCTTCGAGGCGTACACCGCGGTACTGGTCATCTTCGTGGTGGTGTGCCTCGCCGAATCCGCATTGCTGGCACTGGTTCTGCGGTTGCTGTTCAACAAGGTGCCCCGCGCGATCGCTCGCGCGCAGGCTCTGGAGGCACGATGAACGCGGTCCTGGAAAACCTCCCCTTCATGCTGGCCGGTCTGTTGGACACGGCGCAGTTGGCGATCGCCGCCATCTCGTTGAGCGCGGTGCTCGGGATCGGCGTCGGCGCCATGCGGGCAGCGCAACGCAGGACCGTCCGCTATCCGGCGATCGGCTACATCCAGCTGATCCGCAGCGCACCGCTGATCGTCTTCATCCTGTACAGCTACTTCGTGCTCGCCGATCTCGGCCTCGATCTGACTCCGTACTGGGCCGGGGTGCTCGCCCTCGGCGTGTTCACCAGCGCCTACCTGGCGGAAATCGTGCACGGCGGCATCGCATCGGTGCCTTCCGGACAATGGGAGGCGGCGCGGGCGTCCGGCTTGTCCGGCCTGAGCACGCTGCGCTACGTGATCCTGCCGCAGGCGTTGCGCCGCATGGCCCCGGCGCTGGTCTCGGAACTCATCAAGCTGATCAAGGACACCTCGCTGGTCTCCGTCATCGGCGTCTTCGAGTTCTTCCACCGGGTGGAGGTCACCAACGCGCGGGTGCTCACCGAGCCCTTCGCCGTCCTCGGCTTCGCCGCGCTCTGCTATTTCGCCATCAACTTCGCACTCAGCCGGGTCGCCAAGCGGCTCGAACTCCGCCTGGACGTCTGATTCCAAATCGTTGAAAGGAAGCGAAGCGTGACGGAAATGCGCCTCAACCTGCCATTCGTCGGAATCCCGACGTACCTGCGATCGCCGATCGTGCAGGATCTGTCCAAACTGGACGCCGACCTGGCGATCCTCGGGGTGCCCAACGACGAAGGGGCGCCGTGGTACCCCGGTGCCCGCATGGCACCACGCGCGATCCGGGAGCAATCGGTTCGCTACGCGGGCTACGGCCGCATGCAGGCCCGCGGCGGCTATTTCGACATCGAGGAGGAACGGCGCTTCCTCGAATACGAAACCGAGAACGAGCGGATCGTCGACTGCGGTGACGTCGACATCATCTACTCGAACCCGGAGCAGACGTTCAAGAACATCACGCACTCGACCTCGCAGATCCTCGCGGCGGGGGCCGTTCCGATCGTGCTCGGCGGCGAGCACTCGGTGACCTACGGCGTCGTGCGCGCGTACCAGGATTCCGTTTGCGTCGTGCATTTCGACGCGCACCTGGACTACCGGCCGTTCCTGCACGGCGCCGAGTACGGCAACGGCAGCCCGATGCTCAAGATCGGCAAGCTGCCGCACGTCGATCGGATCGTGCAGATCGGCAGCCGGGGCATGCGCGCGGCGCAGGACGACCTGGCCGAAAGCCTGGCCAACGGCAACGACGTCTACACCATGAAGCGGTTCCGCGCGGCAGGCATCGAGCGGGTGCTCGCCGGTATCCCGAAGGGGCAGAAGGTCTACATCAGCGTGGACATCGACGTGCTCGACATGCCGCTGGTCCCCGGGTGCGCGTCGGCCGAAGCCGACGGCATGAGCTACGAGGAACTGCGGCAGACGATCTTCGCGATCGTCCGGGAACACGAACTCGTCGGGTTCGACGTCGTGGAGATCAACCCCATGCTCGACGTGGCGTCCAACGTGACCTCGCAACTGGGTGCTCAACTGGCCATCGAGACGATGGCGCGGGCCGTGCTCAACCCGGACTACCTGCGCCGCAAGGGCCGCCCCACCGAACCGGACGGCCAATGCGCCGCGGCCACGGACGCATGAGCATTGCCAGGACTGCCGCGATCCGCCGCCCGACTCGCTGATTCCAGTCGGAAACTGCGGTGCAACACGGCCGAAAGCGTTCTGCGCTGTACTTGGCTGATCTCGCAGTGGCTCACCGAGTGCTCGCTAGCAGGTTAGGCAGGCAATCGTGTCCGTACGCACACTCGCGTCGATCGCCGCGGACATGGCATCGACGAACCCCAGCAAGCGCATCGAAGGTGCCATCGACTTCGTTCGCGCAGAAGGGCGTTGCGACACTTTCCTCGTTGCCTACAAGGATGCCGCTACCGACGCGTTCGTGCGGATCGCGGAACGCGGCTACGGGGAGGCCGCCGCATCCTTCCTCACCGGTGACATCGAGTTCCGGCCGGAGTTCGAACGGCAATTCAACCGATTCGACTACGTCTTCGACTGGACGGAAGTACCGGATTTCGAAACCTCGTACACCGCGCGATCGGTGCTGCGGCCCGCGGGCTTCAACAACGGCATCATGATGCTCCTGCACGATGACAACGGGGAAATCATCGGGATGTGCCACGGAAACGTCGAACACCGCGAATTCCCCCGCGTAGGCAAGGAACTCATCGAGAAGATGCGGCCGGTGTTCACGTCGTACGCACGCGATCAACGGCGCAAGGCGCATTTCCGGCTCACCCCCCGCGAGGTCCAAATCCTCGACCTGATCCGCAAAGGCATGTCCAACGCGGAGATCGCCGAGTTCCTGGTGCTTTCGCCGCGCACCGTGAGCAGGCACGTGGAGAACGTGCTGCACAAACTCGGGGTGCCCAATCGCGTGATGGCGGCCGTCTACGCGACCGAGCTGGGATTCGGATCCCACGAACGGACCGTGGACGGCATAGCCTGCCCCGCCTGAGCGTCGTAACAGGACGTTCACGGCGATATCACGGCTGATCCCAGTCCGCCTGCTAGGGCCGGCCCGCGGCCGCAAAACCGTTGGCGCGAATGGGTCGTTCGACGTATTCCCCTGCCGATGCGGGACTTCCTAGGGTTGCGGAATCCCGTGCGGGTCCAATGCTGAACCGGCGGTTCGGTTACTCCCAATTCGCCATTTTGCAAGGGAACTCATGCCTGACGACGGACGAGACGCGGGCCGTGCTGGGGCCTGGAAGACGAGCGCACGTGCCGCGAGATCACGTCGGCTCCGGAGGTTGTTGTCGCTGTGCGCAGCCGCGGCCCTGGCGTTGAGCGGATGCGGTACCGGCAACGCCGGTACGGGAAACACGCTCGTCATCGCCATCGAGTCCGAGGCCGACGTGCTCGATCCGCAGGTCGCCGGTGGATGGGTGACTTGGCGCATCAACCAGCAGATCTTCGAGCCGCTGGTGACCGAAGACCTGCGCACCCCGTCCAGGCAGGCCCCGGTGCCCGCCCTGCAACCCGCCCTCGCCGAGTCGTGGGAAATCAGCCCCGACGGGCGGAGCTACACCTTCCACATCCGACGCGGCGTGACCTTCCACGACGGCACCCCGCTGGACGCGGCCGCGGTCGAGTACAACTTCCGGCGGATGTGGGACAAAGCCGCACCCCAGTACTCGGCCAAGGCCGCCGGTCAGACCAACTTCATCTGGCAGTACACCAGTTCGATCCAGACGGTCGACCAGTACACCCTGGTGGTGAACCTGACCCAACCGTTCTCCCCGTTCCTGCGGATGCTCGCCCAGGGCGGGAACGGATCGACCGCGATCATCAGCCCCACCGCGCTGCGGAAGTACGGCGAGGACATCGCCGACCACCCGGTGGGGACCGGCCCGTTCGTCTTCGAGCAGCGCATCCGGGGTGAGCGGATCAGCTTGGTGCGCAACGAGAAGTACTGGGGCACGGTCCCTTCGGTGCGGGGTGTGGTGTTCCGCCCGATGCCGGATGCTTCGGCCCGCGTCGCCGCGCTGCGCAGCGGTGACGTCGACATCATCGCTGTGCCCAGCCCGGACAGCATCGACAACCTCGTCGAAGAGGGCTACCAGCTCTCCGAAGGACGGCCGCCGCACGTCTGGTACCTGTCGTTCAACATGAAGGACCCCTACACCTCCCGCAAGGAGGTGCGGCAGGCGATCAACCTCGCGCTCAACCGCGAGGGCATGGCCAAGGACCTGCTGCGCGGCACCGCCAACCCGGCCTATGGCGTGCAGGCACCGGCCAACGACGCTTACGTCGAGCGCACCGACGCCTACGCCCGGGATGTCGCCGAGGCGAAGCGGCTGCTGACGTCGGTGGGCCTGCAGAACGGGTTCGACACCACGCTGATCACCTCAGTGGACGGTTCCGGTCAGATCATCCCGACCCAGATGGCCGAGTACATCCAGCAGAACCTCGCCGAGATCGGCGTCCGGGTGCACATCGAGACCCAGGAGTGGATCTCCTACCTCGGCACCTGGGCGCAGGGCATGCAGCCGGGGGTCGGGATGGCCCAGATGTCGTGGGGCATGACGACGCCCTACTGGCTCTACATCGTCACGTCCTCGACGCTGCAGGCGCCGGAGGGCTCCAACGTCGGCTACTACTCCAACCCGCAACTGGACGCGGTGATGGCCGAGGCCATCCGCGCGACCGACGAAGACGAGGCGAACGCGTACTGGCGGCAGGCCAACGACATCGTCACCGAAGACGCCGCTCTCGCCCCGGTGGTCAACGACAAGGCGCCGTACGTGCTGGCGCCCTACGTCGCTGGCTTCGTCTCCGCGAGCGAGGAATGGTACGACCTCAAGGAAGTGAAGCTCGAACGATGACAGCCATCCTGGGCAGGAGACTGCTTTCCACGGTCCTGGTGCTCCTCGGGGTCAGCCTGATCGTCTTCCTGCTGTTGCAGCTGGTTCCCGGCGATCCGGCGCGAACCATCCTCGGCTCGGGGGCCACCGGGGAATCGGTCGCCGCGGTGCGCGCCGAGCTGGGGCTGGACAAGCCGCTGCCGGTGCAGTTCCTGGACTACCTGGGCGGTCTGCTGCACGGTGACCTCGGCCGGTCCCTGACGGTGAACAAACCGGTCACCGAGATCATGGTGCCGCGGTTCTGGAACACCATCATCCTCACCGCGGCCGCGCTGCTGCTGTGCGTGGTGATCGGCGTGCCGCTGGGCATCCTGGCGGCGCGCAAGCCGAACAGCGTGTTCGACCGGGTGGTGGGCTTCTCCTGGCTGGCCGGGGCGAGCGTACCGGTGTTCTGGTTCGGCCTGGTGCTCATCGGCCTGTTCTCGATCCAGCTCGGCTGGTTCCCGACCTCGGGCATGTACAACCCGCGCCACCCCGGCGGAATCGAGGACCTGCTGACGCACCTGCTGCTGCCCGCGGTGGCGGCCGCGCTCGTCCCGCTCGCCGTGGTCGCGCGCATGGCGCGCAGCGTGCTGCTGGAAGTGCTGCAGCAGGACTACATCCGCACGCTGCGCGCCGCCGGGCTGTCGGAAGGTTCGGTGCTGTGGCGGCACGGACTGCGCAACGCCCTGCCGCCCATCGTCACCGTGCTGGGCCTGCAGGTCGGATACCTGCTCGGCGGCGTCGTGTTCGTCGAGGTGGTCTTCGGCTGGCCGGGACTCGGCCAGCAGCTCTACACCTCGATCACGCAGCGCGACCTGCCCATCGTGCAGGCCGGGGTGCTGTTCATCGCGGCGGCGTTCGTGCTGATCAACCTGCTCGCCGACATCGCGGTCGGACTGCTCGACCCGCGTACCAGGAAGAAGGTAGGGACCGCATGAGCGCCATCACGCAGACCCCGCGCCACCGCGAGGTGCTGACCCCGAGCAGGCGACCCCCGGCCCCGCGGTCGCAGCTCCGCCTCGCCCTGCGGGCCTTCGCCCGGGACAGGGGCGCGGTGATCTCGGCGATCTTCCTGCTGCTGGTGGCGTTGGCGGCGATCTTCGCGCCGCTGCTGACGCCCTACAGCCCCACCAGCGGAGATCCGGTCAACCGATTGGCCGGGATCGGCACGCCCGGCCACCCGCTGGGCTTGGACGGGCAAGGCCGCGACATCCTGACCCGACTGCTCTACGGCGGCCGCAATTCGCTGCTGGTGGCGCTGGTTCCGGTTGCCGTGGTGTTCCCGATCGCGCTGCTGATCGGACTGTTCGCCGGGTACCGGCGCAGCCGGGCGGGCGACCTGCTGATGCGAATCCTGGACGTGCTGTTCGCGTTCCCGCTGGTGCTGCTGGCCATCGCGTTGGCGGCGGTGCTGGGTGCGGGGCTGGGCAACGTGATGTTGTCGATCGGCGTCACCCTCGTGCCCTACATGGCTCGGGTGGCCTACACCGCCACGGTGCAGGAGTCCAGCAAGGAATACATCGAGGCCGCCCGCGCCTACGGCGCCCACCCCGGACACCTGATGCTGCGGGAGCTCGCGCCGAACGTGGTCGCCAACCTCACCGTGTACGCGACCACGTTGTGCGGGCTGATGATCGTGGTCGCCGCCGGGCTGAGCTTCCTCGGCGTCGGCGTCATCCCGCCCAGCCCGGACTGGGGAATCATGACCGCGGACGGCTCAAGCGTGCTGCTCGAGGGGATCTACCACGTCGCGACCATTCCCGGATTGGTGATCCTGCTCGTTTCCCTCGCGTTCAACCTGGTCGGCGACGGCGTGCGCGACGCCCTCGACCCGCGCAAGCGAACGAGCTGACCCACTAGGAGGCGGTAATGGCGGACGATCTGCTGCGCATCGAAGACCTGAGCGTCGACTTCCACACCGACGGTGGCGTGGTGCACGCGGTCAAGCACGCGAACATCACCGTCCGGGACGGCGGAATCCTCGGGCTGGTGGGGGAGTCCGGTTCCGGCAAGAGCGTGACGTCGTTGAGCGTGCTCGGCCTGCTGGGCACCACCCGAGCCGAGATCACCAGCGGGCGCATCCTGTTCCGCGGTGCGGACCTGCTGCGCAAGGGCCAGGCCGAGCTGCGGCGGATCCGCGGCGGACACATCGGCCTGGTGTCGCAGAACGCGCTCAGCGCCCTGGACCCGTCGTTCACCATCGGGGCGCAGCTGATCGAGGTGATCCGGCGCCACCAGAAGGTGGACAAGGCCAACGCGCGCAAGCTCGCCCTGGAAGCGCTGGAACTGGTGGCGCTGCCGGAAGCCGAGCGGCGGATGAAGTCCTACCCGCACGAGCTCAGCGGCGGGCAGCGGCAGCGCGTGGTGATCGCCATCGCGCTGTCCTGCCGCCCGGAGTTGCTGCTGGCCGACGAGCCGACCACCGCGTTGGACGCGACCGTGCAGAAGCAGATCCTGGACCTGCTGCTGGAGATCAACCGCGAGCTGGGGACCGCGATCCTCATCGTCACGCACGACTTCGGTGTGGTGGCGCACCTGTGCACCGATGTCGCGGTGATGCGCCGCGGCGAAGTCCTCGAATCCGGCACCGCCGAACAGGTTCTGTCCAGTCCCGAACATCCGTACACGCAGGGGTTGATGAAGGCGGTGCCGCGGCTGCGGCTCAGCGCGCAGGACCGGGCCGTACCACGCGCCGAGCGCCGGTTGACCGAGTTCAGCGAGTCCGCGCTGGTGGGGGGAGGCAGGGAACGTGTCGCACTCTGAACCACTACTGGTCGTAAAGGACCTGCGGAAGGTGTTCAAGGTACGCGGTTCGGGCCGCAAGGCGACCGGATTCACCGCAGTCGACGACATCAGCTTCGAAATCGCCCGTGGGCAGACGTACGGTCTCATCGGCGAATCGGGTTCGGGCAAGACCACCACCGGGCGCATGGTGCTGGTGCTCGAGACGGCCACCGCCGGATCGGTGAAGTTCGAGGGAAACGAGCTGACCACGCTGTCCGAATTGGACATGCGTCGGTACCGCAAGCGGATGCAGATCGTCTTCCAGGATTCGGGCTCGGCGTTCAACCCGCGCCGCAGCGTCGGCGCGCAGATCGGCTTCCCGCTGGAACGCTTCCGGATCGTTCCTGCGGAGCAGGTTCGCGGGCGGGTCAACGAGATGCTCGAACGCGTCGGCCTGGAACCCGCCCATTACGACCGCCACATCCACGAGTTCTCCGGCGGCCAGCGGCAACGCCTGGGCATCGCGCGTGCCCTGATCACCGACCCGGACTTCGTGGTGCTGGACGAGCCGACGGCCGCGCTCGACGTCTCGGTGCAGGCGCAGATCCTCAACCTGCTCAAGGACTTGCAGGCCGAACGCGGGCTCACGTTGCTGCTCATCACCCACAACCTGGCGCTGGTGGAGCACATGTGCGATCACGCGGGTGTGCTGGACCACGGGCGGTTGGTGGAGTCCGGTCCGGTGGACGAGCTGCTGAGCGCACCGCGCACCGACATCACACGCAAGCTCGTCGACGCGGTCCTGGAACCCGAATTCGTCGGCTGACCCACCGCGGCAAGATCCGCTGAAGTGGGCGGAACACCACCAATGCAAGGGAGATTCGTGATGTCGCAGGAAGGTTTCAAGCCCACCCAGGAGCAACTGGCGACCGTCTTCGAATACGCGGAACTGCAGATGTCACCGGAACGGCTCGCGGAGAAGTACGAGGACTACAGCACGATACTGGCGCTCATCCGCCAGGCGAGCGTTCGGGAACTCGGCGAAACCGTCCCGGCCACGGCGTTCAAGGCGGCGTGGGAGTGACGTTCGGGCGGATGACGACGAAAGGCGATGACCGTGGAACTCTATGAACTGCCGTTGGCCGAGGTGTCCGAGAAGATCCGCACCAGGGAGATCTCGCCGGTCGAGGTCGTCAACTCCGCGCTCGTCCGGCTCAAGGAGGTCGAACCGGCGATCACGGCGTTCGTCACGGTGACCGAGGAGATCGCGCGCGCCCAGGCCGCCAAGGCCGAGTCGGAGATCGGCGCGGGCGACTACCGGGGTCCGCTGCACGGCATCCCGCTGGGGGTGAAGGACCTCTACGACACCGCGGGCGTGCCGACCACGTCGAGCTCCAAGCAGCGCGCCGACAACGTGCCCAGCACCGACAGCGCATCCGTGGCACGCCTGCACGAGGCGGGCATGGTGCTCATCGGGAAGACGGAGACCCACGAATTCGCCTACGGCGCAACCACTCCCACCACCGGCAACCCGTGGGACCCCGACCGGGTGCCGGGTGGTTCCAGCGGTGGCTCCGGTGCCGCGGTGGGTGCGGGTGTCGTGCACGTGGCGTTGGGCAGCGACACGGGCGGCTCGATCCGGATCCCGGCGGGCGTCTGCGGAACGGTGGGGCTCAAGCCCACCTACGGCCGGGCCTCGCGAGCTGGCGTCGCGTCGCTGTCGTGGTCGCTGGACCACGTCGGTCCGCTGACCCGCAACGTCACCGACGCCGGGATCGCGATGGCCGCGATGTCCGGTTACGACCGCCGCGATCCGGCCACGGTGGACCTTCCGGCGCCGGACTTCCTGACCGGTATCGACGCCGGGGTGGCGGGCAAGAAGATCGGTATCCCCACCAATTACTTCACCTACCACGTCGAGCCGGAAACCCTCGACGTGGCCAAGCGGACCGCTCTGCTGCTGGAGGGCTTGGGTGCGCAGCTGGTCGAGGTGGAGATCCCGCTCGCCGAATACCTGCTGCCCACCGAGTGGGGGCTGCTGTCGGCCGAAGCCAGCGCTTACCACATGGGTGCCATGCGCGAGTCGCCCGAGCTGTTCACCGACGAGGTCCGCACGCTGATCGAGGCGGGCGAGGCCCAGCTCGCCACCGACTACATCAACGCACTGCGGCTGCGCACCCGCATCCAGGAAGCCTGGCGCGACATGTACGACGGCATCGACGTGCTGCTCGCCCCGACGGTGCCGGGTGTCGCGGCGCTGCGCGAAGATCCCCACTTCCGGTGGGACGACGGTGTCGTCGAGGGCGCCACCAGCGCCTACAGCCGGATGTGCGCACCCGCCAACGTCACCGGGCTACCGGCCCTGCAGGTTCCAGCTGCTTTCTCCGCCGCGGGCCTGCCGATCGGGGTGCAGATCATCGGCAAGCCCTTCTGCGAGGCCGAAATCCTGCAGGTCGGCTACGCGTTGGAGCAGGCGACCGAGGTGGTGGGGCGGATCGCGCCCGTGCCGATCGCTGGTGCGCGGTGACCAGCTCGCCGCGCGTGGTCGAGGTCGTCGCCGGACACGAGTCCAGCGCCGACCTGGCCGCGGCGCTCGACGCGTTGCGCCACGGCCAGGCGGTGGAGTACGTCCACCTGTCCTCGGCCGACCTCGACCGCAGTCGGCTTCGGGTGACCTCGGACGCGGGTCGGGACTACGCGATCGCGTTGCCGCGCGGCGAAAAGCTGCGCGACGGAACGGTGCTGGTGCTCGACGGCGACCGGGCGGTGATCGTGCGCGCGGGCGCGCGTCGGGTGCTCCGGTTCGGTGCGACATCGGTGCCAGCCGCGCTTCGGCTCGGTTTCGTGGCGGGGCACCTGCATTGGCGAAGCACGTTCGACGGGGAAGCGCTTGAGGTGTTGCTGGAAGGCCCAGAGCAGGATTACCTCAACCGGGTCGCGGACCTGATCGCCACCGGCGACGTGCGGTGCGTGGCGGTACCGCCGTCATGAACGTTGCGGAGTTCGTCGCCGCGTTGCGCTTCGGAGACAGCGGTTTCCCCAACGGAGGTTTCGCGTTCTCCTCCGGGCTGGAGGGCGCGCACCGGGATGGTTGGGTGACCGATGAGCCCGACGTGCTCGCCTTCCTCGGCGAACAACTGCGCTGCCGCTGGCACACCAGCGATCGGGTGCTGCTGCGGCGGGCTTGGGCGGGTCCGGAGGAGGCGCGGCGAGCGGACCAGCTGGCCGAGGCGCTCGCGGTGATGTCGGTGCTGCGCGAGGCATCCCGCCGGGCGGGTCTGGCAGTGCTCGGCACGTTCGCCGCGCTGGGCAGCACCGCGGCGCAGACCTACCGCAGCGCGGTGCTCGCCGGTGCCGCACCCGGGCACCTGCCGGTCGTGCTGGCCTGCTGCTACCGGGACGGCGGCCTCAGCCCGGCGGCTGCCGAAGCGATCAGCGGCTGGCAGGTCGTCTCGGGTGTCGCCAGCGCGGCGCTGCGGCTCGGACTGGTCGGACACCTCGGTGCCCAGCGGGTCGTCGGTGCGGCGCAGCCCACCCTCGAATCGCTCCTGTCCCAGCGACCGCCGGACGAGCCGACCTCGTTCACCGCCTACGCCGACATCGCCGCCCAACGCCGCACCTCCCAACCCCGCCTTTTCGCGAGTTAGAACGCCTACCGTCGGACGAAGGGTTGATCGTGAATCTCACACCCACGGAAATGGAGCGCCTGACCATCTTCACGGCGGCGGAGTTGGCACGGCGGAACCTCCGCGAAGGCGTCCCGCTGAGCCATCCCGAGGCGGTGGCCTACCTGACCGACGAGATCATGCTGGCAGCCCGCAAGGACATGCCGTTCGACGAGCTCGTCGACCATGCCCATCACCTGCTCACCGCCGAGCAGGTGATGGGCGGGGTTCCGGAGATGCTGCGCATGCTGCTGGTCGACGCGCCGTTCGCCGAAGGCACCAAGCTGGTGAGCGTCGTCGACCCGATCGCGCCGATGGCGGGCGACATCCGCCCCGGTGAGATCGCCGTTGGCGATGAACCGGTCCAGCTGTTCCCGAGCGTTGAGCGGTTGACCCTCAAGGTGGTCAACCAGGGCGATCGCGACGTCCAAGTGCGCAGCCAAACCCACTTCTTCGAAGCCAACCCAGCGCTGGAATTCGACCGGCGCGCCGCCTGGGGGCACAAGTTGGCCGTCGCCGCCGGGGCAGGGGTGCGCTTCGAGCCCGGCATCCCGGTGACCGTCGAACTGGTCCCGATGGCAGGAGATCGAATCGCCCGCGGCTTCGCCGGGCTGGTGAACGGTCCGCTCGACGACCGCGGCGTTCAGGAGGCCGCGGTCACCGCGCTGACCGAACAGGAGGTGTCGAAATGACCTCCATCGATCGCGCGGCATACGCCAGGGTCTTCGGGCCGACGGTCGGTGACCGGATCCGACTGGCCGACTCCGACCTGTTCGTCGAAGTCGAGGAGGACCGCACCGTCCCCGGCTACGAACTGCTCGCCGGGGCAGGGAAGACCGTTCGGGACGGCGAGGGTTACCGCCCCACCGCGAAGTCCTCGGACGGCGCCCTGGACTACGTGCTGGCCAACGCCACGATCATCGACGCCGTCACCGGCATCATCAAGGCCGACATCGGAATTCGCGACGGCCGAATCGTCGGGATCGGCAAGGCGGGCAACCCGGACATCATGCCCGATGTCGCGCCGGGAATGGTCGTGGGGCACATGACCACACCCATCCCGGCCGAGGGCCTGATCGTCACCGCTGGTGCGATCGAAACGCACGCGCACCTGATCTCCCCGCAGCAGACCGAACACGCGCTGTCGACCGGCACCACGACGTTGATCGGTGGTTCGCTGGGACCCGCGTTCGAAGTCGGTACCGGTAGCGCCCGCAACCTCGGGATGTTCCTGCGCGGTGGAGAGCACGCCGCCATGAACTACGTCGCCTTCGGCCGCGGAGCGTCCGATGTGGACGCCGTGCTGGAGTCGGTCGCGGCGGGCGCCGGGGCGGTGAAGATCCACGAGGACTTCGGTTCGTCCCCGGCGGTCATCGACGCGACCCTGCGCGCTGCCGATTCCGCTGACTTCGCCGTCCACCTGCACACCGATTCGATCAACGAATTCGGCTTCGCCGAACGGACCCTCGAAACGATCGGGGACCGGACCATCCACATGTACCACGTGGAAGGCGCCGGTGGCGGGCACGCGCCGGACCTGATCCGCTGCGTCGGCCGCGCCAACGTCATCCCGGCCTCCACGAATCCGACCAACCCGTTCACCCCGCACGCCCTCGACGAGGGCGTGCCGATGACGATGACGGCGCACAACATGAACTGGGAAGCGCCGGAGGACGTCGCGTTCGCCGAGGCGCGCATCCGCCCGCAGACCATGCTCGCCGAGGACCACCTGCACGACATGGGGGCGATCTCGATCTTCGGCAGCGACACCCAGGGCATGGGCCGCGTCGCCGAGAACATCGCCAACTGCTGGCAACTCGCCGCGGTCATGAAGCAGCGAGTGGGTCGGCTGCCGGAGGAGAAGACCGCGACGTCCGACAACGAACGCGTCAAGCGCTACATCGCGAAGCTGACCATCAACCCAGCGATCTCGATCGGCGCCGCCCGGCACATCGGCTCGATCGAGGTCGGCAAGACCGCCGACCTGGTGGTCTGGGCACCCGCGTTCTTCGGTGTCAAACCGAAGTTCGTGCTCAAGAACGGTTTCCCCGCGTGGGCGGCGCTGGGCGATGCGGCGGGCAGCATCGCCACCTCCGAACCGGTGGTGCAACGCGCCAACTGGGGTGCGCGGGGCACCGCCCCGGCCGAGCTGGGGTTCGTGTTCATGTCCGAGCTGGCGGTGCGCGCGGGGATCGCCGAGCGGCTCGGGCTGCGCAAGCAGGTGCGGCAGATCGACTCGGTGCGCGGGCTGCGCAAGGCCGACATGGTCCGCAACACGGCGTTGCCGCACGTCGAGGTCGACCCGCGGACCTTCGAGGTGCGCGCGGATGGTGAACTGCTCACCGGCGAGCCCGCCACCCGGGTTCCCTTCTCCCGGCGGTACCTGTTGCGATGACCACGGTGAGGACAGCTCGGATCGGGGTCGGTGGTCCGGTGGGTTCCGGCAAGACCGCGCTGGTCGAGCAGCTGATCAGCGGACTCGGCGGGCGCGGCCGGTCGGTGTCGGTGATCACCAACGATCTGGTCACCGCTGAGGACGCCGAGCGGATCCGCCGCTCCGGGCTGATCGATCCGCGACGGGTCCGCGCGGTCGAGGCCGGTGGCTGCCCGCACACCGTCATCAGGGAGGACCCGTCGCTGAACCTGGCCGCCATGGATGCGTTGGAGGCCGAATTCCCGGACACCGAGGTCATCCTGCTGGAAAGCGGCGGCGACAACCTGGCCTCGACGTTCTCGCGGGACCTCGTGGACTACTGGATCTTCGTCATCGACGCGGCCAGCGGCGACGACATCCCGCGCAAGCGCGGGCCGGGCGTGGTGCGCTGCGACCTGCTGGTGGTGAACAAGATCGACCTGGCGCCGCTGGCGGGCGCGGACCTGGATCGGCTGCTGCGGGAGGCGCGGCAGGTCCGGTCGGGACGGCCGGTGGTGTGCACCAACGCACGAACAGGACTGGGCACCGACGAGTTGATCGACGTTCTGGACCGCGAGGTGCTGTTCGTGTGACAGCTGCCGACGAACCCAGGCGGTGTCTGGACCTCGTATTCTCGCGCTATGGCGGTCGAACCGTGTTCGCCCGCAAGCGCTTTCGATGGCCGCAGTCAGTTGGGCGGATGTTCCGCCCGACCGGCGACGAGTTCGCCGGACAGGTGATCGTGCAGAACGCGGGTGCCGCGCTGCAGCCCGGCGACATCATCCGGCAGCGCCTCACCGCGGCCGACGGGGCAGTGGTGGACGTGGTGGGTCAGGGTGCGATGCCGGTGACCGGGCGGCCCGGTCGGCCACCGGCGCGCGAGGAGACCGAGCTGAACGCGGTCACCGGCAGCACGCTCGTGCACCGCCCCGAGCCGAGACTGCTCCTGCCGAACGCGAACTTCCGCCAGCACATCAACGTGTCCGTCGCGGTGGGTTCGATCGCGATCTTGGTCGACGCGGTGGTGATTCACCCCGACGGCGACGACGGGACGTTCGGCAGCTGCACCTCGACTGTCGTCATCTCCGTCCCAGGCGAAACGGCACCACGCGCCGTCGACGCCCAATCCCTCGCCGCGCTGCCCCGCACGGCAGGACTACGCGCATTCGGCACGCTCTTCGTCGTGACCCCCGATCCGACGGACGGGCGAGTGGGGGAGGAGCTGACGCGCCTTGAACACGACGCCCCTGCCTATCTCGCCGCCACGTCGCTGCCGGGCGCAGCCGGATGGGCGGTCCGAATCGCAGCTCCGGACGGCCAACTGCTGCGAACCGGCTTGGCCCAGGCCCTCAACACCAGCCGGAGGAGTTTGGGCGCCCAACAGGATTTCCGCGGCTCAGCGTGCTGTCGAGGTCGCCGTGACCACGAGGGCCAGGAAGGCGAGGGCCGCGGTGATCCAGGGCAGCGGACTGGCGTCGCCGACGAGTTCCAGGGCCCTGCCGCCTAGCAGGCCAGGCCGCGGCTCCGCCGCGAGTAGCCCACCGCGGAATCGCGCGGGCCGGATGCTTCGGTTCGTCCCAGCTGGTGGGCGGTGGAATAGGCTTTGGTGGGCGCCGGTTGGCGCTGGGTGTCCCGGTGTTGGCGGATCTGTTTGGAGTCTGGATGACGACGTCTCCCGAAGTCGGCTATCGCAATCGTTACGGACAGGAAGTCGCCGCCGACTCGTTCGCGCCGTGGAACGAGGTGCTCGCCCGCCAACTCGCCCACCGGTCGGTGCGGTCCTACCTGCCCGATCCGGTTCCGGATGCGACTATCACGGCTTTGGTGGCCGCCGCGCAGTCGGCGCCAACTTCCAGCAATCTGCAACTGTGGAGCGTCGTGGTGGTGCGCGACGCGCAGCGGCGGGCGCGGTTGGCGGACGTTGCTGGCGGTCAGCAACACATCGTGGACGCCCCGGTCCTGCTGGTCTGGCTGGCGGATCTGGCCAGGGCGCGGCGGGTCACCGAGGAATTGGCGTCGGCCACCGACGGTGCGGACTACCTGGAGAGCGCGCTGGTCGCGGTGGTGGATGCGGCGCTGGCCGCGCAGAACGCCTCGCTCGCCGCAGAATCCCTGGGGCTGGGCACGGTGTTCATCGGAGCGTTGCGCAACCGGCCGCTGGAAGTCGCGGCGGAACTGGGGCTGCCGTCGAACGTGTTCCCGCTTTTCGGGCTGGTCGTCGGCCATCCCGATCCGGCGCGGGAAACAACCGTGAAGCCGCGGTTGCCGCAGCAGGTGGTGCTGCACCACGAGCGCTACGACCTCGACGTCCAGCCGTCGCACGTCGAACGCTACGAGGAGCTGATCAGCGACTTCTACGCCGAGGTCGGGCTGGAGTCGAGCTGGGTGAAGCGGGTCGCGGCCCGCTTCGGCAGCGTCGCGGGACTGCGCGGTCGGGACCGATTGCGGGAGGCGTTCCACGAGCGAGGTTTCGAACTCCGCTGAGCGGCGGACAAGCCAACGGCGGTGTCTGTGCGCCTAGGCGGGGGACTCGACGACGAGTTGGTTCAACCGCTGGGGGTCGGCGATGATGTCGACGGCCGTGATCTTGCCGTCGGTGATGGTGAAGGTCAGCACGGTGACAAGGCTTCCGCCTGGCATTACCAGGATTGCGGGGGCCCCGTCGGCGACGCCGACGCGAGCGTGCTTGGCGCGTTGGGAGAACGCCATCGCCTGTCGCGCGGCGGCCTGGGCACCGCGCAGGAGCGCGGGGGCTCCGCCGGGTGCGGCTGCGGCGTCGGCGCGCACTGTGACGTCGGGATCCAGCAGATCGAGCAGGCCAGCGAAGTTGCCGTTGCGGGAGGCGTCGAGGAAGGCGTCCACGACTTTGCGCTTCCGGGCCTGATCGGTGTCGGACGCCTGGGCCTCGCGCACCCGGCGGCGTGCGCGGCTGGCCAGCATCTTGGTCGCCGGGACGGAGCGTCCGAGGATCGGTGCGATCTCCTGGAAGGGCATGGTGAACATGTCGTGCAGGACCAGGGCAATCCGTTCGGCGGGAGTTAGCGCGTCGAGCACGACCAGCAGGGCGAGCCCGATGGAGTCGGCCAGCATCGCCTCCTGCTCGGGGTCGGGACTGTCCGCTGGCAGCGGGGTGTCGAGCTGCACCTCGCGCCGTGCCGTGCGCGAGCGCAGCATGTCCAGGCACACGCGGGCCACCACGGTTGTCAGCCAGGCGCGGGTGTTCTCGATGTCTTCGGCGTCGCGAGCGCGGGCCAGCCGCAGCCATGCCTCTTGGACCGCGTCGTCGGCCTCGCTCGCCGAACCGAGCATGCGGTAGGCCACTGCCCGCAGGTGGTCTCGGTGCGCTTCGAAGTCGTCCACGGTTACCTTTCTGCCCAAGCCTCCGTCATAACTCTGACGTGTGAAGGCACGCAGAGGTAACAAGGAGGTCCGAGTGGCACCGCTGGTATCCACCATCGAGATCGCGCGCTCGCCGGAGGAGGTCTTCGCCTTCGTCACCGACCCGCTGCGCTTCGCCGAGTGGCAACGCGACGTGGTAGCTGTCCGGATGCTCGGACAACGCGAGTTCGCCACGACCCGCCGGTTCGGCGGCGCCGAACGCACGATGACACAGCAGATCGTCCGCAACGATCAGCCTCGCAGCTGGGCGGCGCGGGGCACGGACGGGCCGCTTCGTCCGCACGCCACGGTCACGGTCGAGCCGATGAACGACGGCGCCGGGTCGCGCATCACCTTCACCCTCGACTTCGAAGGCCACGGCGTCGGTGTGCCACTCGTGCCGCTGGTGCGCAGGCAGGCGGCCAAGGGCGCTCAGCTCAGCTATCGCAATCTCAAGAAACTCCTGGAAAGCGGCCGACAGCAGTGAGGAGGAGCACTTCATGACCGGTACCAGCGGCGGCAGGGCCGCAGGGATGAGAGTCGGCTACTGGGTCACCACCGTGCTCGTCACCGCCGAGCTAGCTGTCGGCGGGATATGGGGTGTGCTGCGGATAACGCAGGTTCAAGTGGTCGTCGAGCACCTCGGCTACCCGTCGTACTTCCTCGTCATCCTGGGCGTCTGGAAGCTGCTCGGCGCCGTCGCACTGCTCGCCCCGCGCTTTCCCCTGCTCAAGGAGTGGGCCTACGCCGGTGTGATCTTCACCTACACCGGGGCCATCGCCTCCCACCTCACCGTCGGCTACGGACTCGGCGAACTGGCCTTCCTGGTTCCCCTCCTCGGACTGACCGTCACCTCCTGGTGGTTGCGGCCACCGGACCGGGCTCTGGTCACGCTGCGCGGGTGAGATCAGTCCTCATTGGACGGAACGAGGCGATGCCGGATCGCTGGCCCGCCGGGAAGTGCGTCTTTGCGCTTCTCGACGAAGGCACCTTCGTCGAGGTTGCGGGTGATCACCTGGCTCAGGACGGTGAGCGCGTGCTGCACTTCCAAGTGGTCCAGCCCGTCGATCTCGCCGGTGAGCAGCGGGCTGTCGCCGCTGAGGGTGGTCCATCCCCGCTCGTCGCGGTCCAACCGGACGGTGAGCGATCCGCCGATCGGCAACGCGACGACCACATCGACTCGCTGCGCCGACGCGTGCCTGCCGCGATGCAACATCGCGCGGTGGAGGTAATCCGTCTGCGCCGCGAGCTCATCGGGCGCCGCGCTCGCAGCTAGTTCCCGGTGCGCGTGGTGGGTGATCGCGGCGCCCTCTGCCGCCAAACCGGGCAACAATTCCTCCTTCGTCCAGCCCGGCCCCTGGTCGGTGGGCGGGTCCAGGACGTCCGCCACCGTCTCCAGCGCTCGGCCCGCACTGGTGGTGACTCGCGTGAGCGGGTCGTTCGGGGTGCGGCCGAACGCCGGACGGGCCACCGCGTCGACCAGCCGCGCGAGCGGGCGCACGGACTCCGCTGTCAGCTGTTCGCGCGGGATCGCCTCCGTGCCGATCGGATCCTGCACCCGAGCCGACGTGTTGATGCTGCGGGCCTTGAGGTCCGCGTAGATGGTGTCGCGCGAAACCCGTGCCAGCCGGGCGAGTTCCGCGACGTTGCGTGAGCCGCTGCGCCACGCGGCAGCGACGAGGTCGGCACGCTCCTCGGCGAGGCGTTCTCGACGGTCAGCCCAGGAGATGAGCGCGGCGAGGGCCGCAAGGCGTTCGTGTTCATGGTCCTCAGACATGACTTCAGTATATGTCGACTCACTCGACATGTCGAGTGAGTCGACATGAACTCGCCCTGGATCTGTCAGCTCGCTGCGGTGACGCGGAGGACGTTCCAGGACAGTGGCGGGAGTTCTGCGGCGAGGACGCCGCTGTCGATGGTCGCGCCGGTGTGCTGCCTCGGCTGGACTCGGTCGGGTTGCTGCGCGGTGTTGCGGGCGTGTCGGTCGGCGTCCGCGAGCACGCGGTGCTCCAGCACGCGCACGGCACCGGTCGCTCGGACGTCGGCCACCAGGTCGAGCGGGCGGTCAGTGTCGCGGTTCACCGCGAACAGCGTGATCGTGTCCTCGTCTTCTTGCACCGCAACGGAGTGCAGCAGATTCACCTCGCCGTAGTCCGCGGTCTGGTGGCGGGTGGAATGCGGTTCGATCCGCAGGACGCGACCCCGTCCGTGCCGCGCCGCGTCCGAGAAGGGGTAGAAGCTGGTTTGCCGCCACGCCAGGCCGCCGGGTTCGGTCATGATCGGCGCGATCACGTTGACCAGTTGGGCGAGGCAGGCGGCGGTTACCCGGTCGCAGTGCCGCAGCAGGGTCACCAGCAGACTCCCCACCACGACCGCGTCGGTAACCGTGTAGTTGTCCTCCAGCAGACGTGGCCCGATCTCCCAGTCCGGCTCGGTCGCCCGGTCGCGCAGCCTGCGATACCAGACGTTCCACTCGTCGAAGGACAGCTCGATGCGCTTCTTACCGCGCAGCTTGGCGCGGACGTGGTCGCAGGTGGCGACCACGGAGTCGATGAAGTGCTCCATGTCCTCGGCCACCGCGAGGAAGCTGTCCACATCGCCGTCGATCTCTTCGTAGTAGGCGTGCAACGAGATGTAGTCCACGTGCTCGTACGTGTGCTCAAGCACGGTGCCTTCCCATGCCGCGAAGGTCGGCATCGACGAGTTCGAGCTACCGCAGGCGACCAACCGGACGTCCGGGTCCGTCATCCGCATGACGCGCGCCGCCTCCGCGGCCACCCGGCCGTATTCGTCGGCGGTCTTGTGGCCCATCTGCCACGGTCCGTCCAGCTCGTTTCCCAAGCACCACAAGCGGATTCCGTGCGGTTTGTCCACGCCGTGCGAGCGGCGCAGCTCCGACCAGGCAGTGCCGCCGGGGTGGTTGCAGTACTCCAGCAGCTCGCGCGCCTCCTGCGGGCCGCGGGTGCCCAGGTTCAGCGCCATCATCGGCTCCACCCCGGCGACTTCGGTGAACCGCATGAACTCGTGGAGCCCGAACTCGTTGGTCTCGATCGAGCACCACGCCGGATCCAGGCGGCGCGGCCGCTCGGCCACCGGCCCGACGCCGTCCTCCCACCGGTAGCCGGACACGAAGTTGCCGCCCGGATACCGGATGAGCGTCACGCCCAGTTCGCGCACCAGGTCCAGCACGTCCTGACGCAGGCCGTCGGCACGCGCCGCGGGGTGGTCCGGTTCGTGAACTCCGGTGTAGACACATCGGCCCAGGTGCTCGACGAACGAACCGAACAGGCGCGGATTGACCTCACCGATCTCGAAAGCCGGGTCGACGGTCAGCTTGGCTTCGGCTCGGTCCAAGTGGGTGCTCATGGCGTCCTTCCATTTGCTGCGGGTTTTCAACGTCCGGCCATGCCGGTGTGGGCGACACCTCGGACGATGTGCCGTTGGAACAGCACGAAGACGAGCAGCAGCGGCAGACCCGCGATGATCACGGTGGCCATGATCTCGGCGTACCGCACGCCGTAGCTGCCCTGGACCGTCGCCAGGCCGACTGGCAGGGTCATCGACCCCGGATCGGCGGTGACGATGAATGGCCAGAGGAAGTTGTTCCAGGTCGTGATGAACGTGAAGATCGCGACCGCGGCGAGCACCGGGCGGGACAGGGGCAGGATGATCTGCCAGTAGATCCGCCACCGACTCGCGCCGTCCATGAGGGCAGCCTCTTCGAGCTCGCGCGGTACGCCGTCGAAGAAGATCTTTAGGATGTAGACCATCGCGGGCAGCACCACCTGCGGGAGGATGACGCCCCACGGCGTGTCCACCAGGCCGAGGAAGACCATCTCCTGGAACAGCGGCACGACCACCACCTCCGTCGGCACCAGGATTCCCGCGACCACCAGCGCGAAAAGCACCCTGCGGCCCCGGAATCCGGTGCGGGCGAAGCCGTAGGCTGCCGTGCTCGACAGCAGGACGACCAGGAAGGTGACGGCGCTGGCGGTGAACACGCTGTTGAACAGCCACACCCAGATGTCGTTCGTGGACAGCACGCTCCGGTAGGCGTCCAGGGTGACGTCGCGCGGCAACCAGTGCAGGGGCACATCCGTCGTCTCGCTCTCCGGCTTCAACGACGTCAACAGCGTCCACGCGAAGGGCAGCAGCCACACCGCGGCCAACGCGATCGTGAACAGCAGCAGGATCAGCGTCCCGATGCCGGGCAGCCGCCGCGACCTGGTCAGCACCTGTTCAGCCATGCTCGGGCCGCCCTCCTCGACGTCGGATCTGCATGCCGTAGCGGGCCAGCGTGAGCAGCAGGATCAACACGAAGAACACATAGGACACCGCGGAGGCGTATCCGATGCGGTAGTTGGTGAACCCGCTTTCGTACATGTACTGCAGGACCGGCCTCGTCGAGTAGTGCGGGCCGCCACCGGTGATCAAGTAGAACTGGTCGAACACCTTCAACGACGCCAAGACCTGGAGCACCGCGAGGAGCCCGGTGGTCGGGCGGAGCATCGGCAGCGTGATCCGGAACAGTTGCTGCCAGCTGTTCGCCCCGTCCAGCGAGGACGCTTCGTACAGGTCGTCCGGGATCGCCTGCAACGCCGCCAGGTACAGCAGGAAGTTGAACCCGACGGTCCACCACACGGTCGCGAGCACCACGCCGAGCATCGCGCTGACCGATTGCGACAGCCATCCCATCGGGCCCAACCCGAGCCAGGCGAGCAGACCGTCGGCGAGGCCGAACTCCGGCTGGTAGATCCAGATGAAGATCAGCGCGATCGCCGAGGACGGCAGCACGTAGGGCGCGAAGAAGGCCAATCGCCACAACCAGCGGGCCGGGGCGAGGCGGTGCGTCAGCAGTGCCATCGCCAGCCCGACCAGCAGCAGCGGCGGTGTGCTCAAGGCGGTGAACAGCACGGTGACGCCGATCGACCGCCAGACGGCGGGATCCGCGAGGGCCTCCGCGAAGTTGGCGAGGCCGACGAACTCGGCCGGACCACCGGAAAGTCCGACGTCGGTCAGGCTCGACACCAGTCCCATCACCAATGGGACGACGAGGAACAGGACGTAGACGGCCAGGAAGGGCAGCACGAACAAGGCACCCGACCCGGTCCAGGTGCGCCATGCGGACCGCGGGGTCATGCAGCCTCCAGGTGTGATCTGCTCATGCTGGTCCGCCTCTCCGCGATTCACAGTGGTAGTTGCGTCCAGCACGAATCTGGCGTTTCGCGGTTTCTTGTGGCTGGTTCGCGTCACGGTCCCCTGAGGTGCGGTTGGGGAGGGCTGGGGTTGACACAGGGCTACTCATGCGACGGGGTTGGGCGTGTCGAGCAGTTGCTGGACGAGTTCGCGGATTTCGGCCGCGCCCTGGCGGACCGACATGCGCCCGTCCATGACCGGACCGACCACCGCCGTCATGTCGGTCCACAGGCGCGAGCCGGAACCGGCGAACCACACCTCGGGATCGAGCTGCACGTCGTCGATCACCGAGCGGTAGAGGGATTGCGGCACCATGCGGGCGTATTCGTCGCTGTTGGTCACCGGCAGGTACGCCGGGATGTGCCCGCCTTCGGCCCACATCGTGCTGTTGCGCAGCAGCGACGCCACGAACTCGTAGGTCATGCGGTGCCGGTTTCCGGTCCGCTCCGGTTGGTGCGGCAGTACGAAGGCGTGCGAGTCGGCCTCCGCGAATGGGGGACCGAACACGCCGGGGAAGGGGGTCATGCTGAACGGGATTTGTGCCTCGATGAAGGTTTGGACTTCCCATTCGCCCTGCCAGAAGAAGCCCGCCCGCTCGCTGCTGAACAGTGCGATGGCCGCGTCGGCGTCCATGCCGGTGGACGCCAGCCCGTCCCGGCTGAGCGACTGCACGAATTCCAGGACTCGCGTCAGCTTCGCGTCGTCCAACGCCGATCGCGTGCCGTCCGGGGTGAGCAGGTCACCGCCGAGTTGCCGGTACAGCGTCCAGAACAGGCGCCACGGAACCACGCCGTCCCCCGCCGATTCGACGAGCAGGCCGTACGAGCCGGTGACTTCCTTGGCCGCCCGCAATGCGGCTCGCACGCCTTCGGGACCGACCAGCGGACGTAGCCGATCCTGCTCGTCGAGCAATCCGGCTTCGCGGCAGATCTCGACGTTGTAGTACATGACGAACGGGTGCGTGTCGAGCGGCACCGCGAAGAGTTGGTCGCGGTAGTGGGAACGGCGCCACAGTCCATCGGGGAAGTGCTGCGAGCCGATTCCCGCCTGTTGCAGGAGATCTGGCCGGATCGGATCGATCAGCCCACCCTGGGCGAACGCGGGCAGGCGGCCGAGGTGCAAGATCGCGACGTCCGGTGCCCGCTCGGCCGCCGCGGCCATCGCGAGCTTCGTGTAGTACCGGTCGCCCCATTCCAGGGTCACATCTTCGAGGCCGACACCGGGATGCGTCGCGCGGTAATCGGCCAGCATCCGCTTCATGGTGTCGCCGTCGCCGCCGGTGAACAGGCTCCAGTACCGCAGCTGCGTCCCGGCGCCCGCGCAACCGCTGGCCAGGGCGGCGGAACTCAGCGCGGCGGCGCTGAGCAGCACCCTGCGGCTGATCCTGCGCTCGCCGCCCGTATCACGCACAACACACCCCCGGACCACGCCATGTTCGATATTCCGAGCACTGTTCGACAGGTGGTGCAAAACCAAACTAGGGCGTGGGTCACATCGGGTCAAGAGCTCTTTACGACAGCGATACCCGCGCGCAACGCGGCCGGATATGTCCTTTATGGACTGTCATTCGCTGACGTACCACGTCGCGGTGTCGGTGTGCGTTGCTCCGTCGCGGGTTCCGGTGACCACGACCTCGTTCGCTCCGGTCGACAGCTGCACCTCGGGCCAGGCGTAGATGTGGCCCGACGACGTCTTCGTGCCCATCGACACGCCGTTGACCGTCAGGGTCACCGAATCCACGCTTCCGTACGCCTTGACGGTCGTCGTGGCGTTGCTGCGGTTGGTCCACCGCTTGCTGGTCAGGTGGACGAACGGCGTGGCGGTCCAGTTCGCCTTGTACCAGAAGAACGAATCCTTCAGCGCGAGCGGATCGGTCGCCCAGAGCGAAACCTCCCGGGATCGGCACCGGCCGTCGCGCCAGCGCGACGTCGTCGAGGGCTTCATCACGAAATACCGGCACCCCGTGTTCACCGCGCACTGCTCCACGAGATCGTTTCGGGAGTGCGGAACAAGACGATGCCGCACAAGCGAGCACAACAACCCGCCGAACCGCGCCCGACAGCGATCCCCTGACGACCAGCACGCGGCTCGCGTACCGGACCACCGCGTTCGACCTTTGCCGTGCTCCGGGTTCCGGGTGGCGGGCTCGTGGCCTAACCTTGCCTAGAACAAGTTCTAGTTAAGGTCGTGGCGGCAGGAGGGCTTTCGATGCGGTATGGCATCGTGCTGTTCACCAGCGATCGCGGGATCACACCGGCCTCGGCCGCCCAGGCGGCGGAGGACGTCGGCTTCGATTCGTTCAGCGTCCCCGAGCACACCCACATCCCGGTCAAACGCGAGGCCGCTCATCCGGGAACGGGCGGTGCTGCGCTGCCCGATGACCGGTACATGCGCACCCTCGACCCGTGGGTCGCGTTGGCCACGGCGGCGTCAGTGACGCGGCGGATCACGCTGTCGACCATGGTCGCCTTGCCGGTCGAGCACGACCCGATCACTCTGGCGAAGACGATCGCCTCGCTCGATCATCTTGCCGACGGCCGCGTGAAGCTGGGCGTCGGCTACGGCTGGAACGTCGACGAGCTGAGTGATCACGGCGTACCGCACGGGCGACGCCGGACGATGCTCCGCGAGTACCTGGAAGCGATGCGGGCGTTGTGGACGGAGGAGGAACCGAGCTACGAGGGGGAGTTCGTCACGTTCGGGCCGTGCTGGGCATGGCCCAAGCCGGTGCGTGATCGGATCCCGACCTCGGTCGGCGCAGCCGGTACCAAGAACACCTTCGCCTGGATCGTCCGATCCGCCGACGGATGGATCACGACACCGGGGGAGAACCGCATCGAGGAGAAAGTGCGGCTGCTGCGGTCCATGTGGGAGGAGGCCGGGCGCGCGGGAACACCGGAGATCACGGTGCTCGCCGGGAAGCCGGACGACGACGCGCTCGTTCGGTGGGAAGCCGCGGGTGTCAGCGAGGTCGTGTTCGGACTGCCGGACCGGTCGGTCACCGAGGTCCGGTCCTACCTGGAACGTCTGGCGGGCAAACTGGGCATCGCAGCATGAGATCGAGATCGTTCATCCCACGGCTGCTTTGTTTTCACGAATCGTTGTCGTTTGTGGACCAGTTTGAAGATGACTGGCGGAGAGCTGTCAGTGCGGCACAACAGCGGACTTTGGGGTTTTGATGACCGGTCGATTCCTGCGTGCCGTGGTTTGTGGCCTAGCCGCGTGCCTTCTCATGGCGGGTTGTACCAGCTCGTCCGGTGGTGGTGAGGGAACTCCGCCCGCTACCGATTCCCCGGCTGGGGCGACTCCTTCGCCAGCCTCGGCCGGTGTTGGGTTACCGGCGCATGGCGCGCCCAAGGTGGAAAACCCGCTTGACACGACTGCCTTCCACCGGAATCCCTGCGGCTTGCTCACCCCCGATCAGTTGCGGCAACTGGGGTTCGACGCGCCAGGTGTGCAAAAGGAGAGCGGCGGGACCCCGCCCCCGAGTTGCCGCTGGGACGAGGGACCTGCCGGACCTGCTCTCGAAGTTCAGTTCGTGCTGCTCAACGATGCGGGGCTCAGCACCACCTACGAGCGCCGCGACCAGTTCGCCTTCTGGCAGGAAGTTCCGCCGATCGACGGGTATCCGGCAGTCGTGCTCGACGCTCGCGGCGACCCGCGATTCGCCTACGGTTCCTGCCCGCTGTACGTCGGAGTCACTGATCAGCTGGAATTCTCGATCTTCGGCAGCGTGTTCGGCGACCAGCGGGGCAAGGTCGATCCTTGCGAGCTGACCCGGCAGGCTGCCGCGCTCATGTTGCAGACCATGAAGAGCTGATCAGGACGACTCGCCCCGAAGTCCACCAGTGCGATGTGTCCTATCGGTGCTGCTCTCCGGGCGGATGGCTGGTCGCCGCTGATCCGTCGAGTTCCGCGTCGCAGGCGTGTTCGTAGTCGGCGGCGACGATTTCCGGATCATGCCACCAATATCGGGACGCGGCGACAGGATTCGCCCGCTCGGCAACCGAAGTCGCCGGAGCCGGTGCGCTCGCTGGCCGGGACTGGTCGGCTTGCACGTCGTTGGGGGGCGGGGCCGCGAAGGGTGCGATCAGCTCTTCTCGGGTGTGCAGGCGGCCACCGACCATGGTCATCCGCACGTCCATCGCCGCGTCGATGTCCTCCAGCGGATTGCCCTCGACCATGATCAGGTCGGCGACCTTGCCGGGTTCGAGGGTCCCGACATCATCGGAGACACCGAGGTTCTGCGCGGCGTTGACGGTTGCGGTGCGCAACGCGTCGTACTCGTCCCAGCCGTAGCCGACCATCTCGCGGAGGTTGGCTTGCAGTCCGATCGCGACGTAGCTCAGCGGCGAGTCGGTGCCCGCCAGCACCCGGCCACCGGCGTTCGCGATTGCTTGCAGCGCCTCGACTTCCATGCACTCGGCTGTCTCGCAACGCGGGTCCGACGGGGGTGTCTTGTTGCCCGCAGTGGTTTCGAGCAGGTCCTGACGGGTCCACGCAGGCAGCAGCGCCATCCGCGGGTCGGCCGCCAGTTCGTCGCCGTAGAGGAAGTCCGAGGTGAACAGCGTCGCGGTCACCGACCGCTTCCCCGCGCCGTAGAGGGCCGCGACGTCACCGTAGGAGGTGCCGGTCGCGGTGAGGGTGCGGGCGTAGCCGAGCCGTTGGGTGGCGGCCAAGTGAGTGGTGCCGTCCTGGCCCACGTGCGCACCCGGAGACAGGTAGTGCGAGGCCGACGGCACCCCCATCCGGTGCGCGGCGTCGATCACCGCCTCCATCCGGTCCGCGGGCAACCGCACGTAGGTCTTGATCATGTCGTAGTCCAGCGTCCGCGCGCGGGATAGCTCGAACTCGACCTGCTCGGCACTGCGGGTGGGGCGCATGAAGTTGTAGTAGACGCGCGATCCGTCGATCGGCTCCCCGGTGGCGTAGAACCGCGGACCGATCCGGTCTCCCGCCGCGAGCGCCTCGCGGTCCTCGACCGCCCGGTACACCTGGTCACCGACCGACATGGTGGAGGTCACGCCGTAGGCCAAGCTGATCCGGCCCTGCCGGTCGCCGTAGAAGCGCGACTCGTATTCCTGGTGCACGTGGGAGTCCATCAGGCCGGGCAGCACCGTCAACCCCGACGCGTCGACCACGTTGCCCGCGTGGTGGTCATCGCTGTGCGGTGTCACCGACTTGATCCGGTTGTCGACGACGACGATGTCGACGTCGTGCCGCAACCCCCGGCTGTTGCCGTCCCAGAAACCGCCAGCGTGGATCATCGTGCGGCCTTCCGCCACGTCCGCGCGGTAGGTCAACGGGACGTCGATGGTCTGGGCTCGTCCCGTTGCCGCGTCGGCGAGCCGGAGTTCTCCGTTGGAGAGGTAGAGCAACTTGCTGGAATCGCCGCTCCACGAGGGGGCATCGGTGACCTCGCCGTTGAGCACCCGTGCCGGGCCGGTCGGGGCGCCGGTGCCGTCGACCGGCATCACGCGGAGCGTGGAATCCACCACGAACGCCACCCGACTGCCGTCCGGTGACCACAGTGGACCGTCGTCTCCTCGGGTCGAGATCGACGCGTGCTCCTCGCCGGGCGAGTGGAAGGTTTGCCGCCCCGTCGCGACGTCCACGGTGAGGATCTGGCTGGTTCCTTCGCGGAACCGCTCGGAATACCGCTTCACCGCGGCGAACGCGATGGTGGACCCGTCCGCGGACCAGGTCGGGCGCCCCGGCCCGAACAGCGGCGGGACCAGTTCGCGCACGCTCCCGGCGTTCAGGTCGAGCACGTAGGTGGCTCCGGTCTGGTCCTGGTACGCCAACCGCGTCCCGTCGGGGGAGAAGGCGGCGGAGACCTCTGCACCCTCCAGAGCCGTCACCCGCCGCTCCCCGCCGGTCCGGACGTCGCGCACGTAGATGTCTTCGGTTCCGGCCTTGTCCGAGGAGTAGGCCAGGTAACGGCCGTCGGCGGACCACGCCGGGTTCACCTCGTGGAAGTCGTCGTCGGTGACCTTGCGCGGTTGACCACCGATCGGCATCAGCCACAGGTCGTTGAGCGCCACGAACGCGACCTGCTCCGCATCGGGCGACAGCGCCGGGGTCAGGATGCCCTTGACCTGCTTGGCAGTCCGGTCGTCGAAGTCGTGGTCCTTCTTGTCGTAGTGCACGGCGGGCAGGTCGATGGTCGCTTCGAACGGGATGTCCGAGCCGCTGCCCGCATCGAGGTCGCGGTGCCGGATCTTTCCGTTTGCGGTGTAGCGCAAACCGTTCTCGCCGGACCACTCCGGGGTGAACAGGAAGACGTCCTCGCCTGCCGTTACCGCCTGCCCGTCCACCATCAGGTCCGCTCGGGTTCCGGACTGCTGCAGGTAAGCCATGCGCTGCCCATCAGGCGCCCACGCCGGGGCGTGCACGGTGGTCTGCTCCGCGTCGGGTGCGGGGATGACGGTGCGGACGGCGCCAGCGGCATCGGTCGCCGCGATGTGATCGTCGGCGACGTAACCGATCTGCTGGCCGTCGGGGTGCCAGGACGGTTCGTACTCCAGGCCGGGTGCATCGGTCCGCCGGGTCAGCTCGCCGGTGCGGACATCGACGGTCCAGATGTCGTAGGAGCCCGCCCGATCCGAGGAGAACGCGATCCGGCTGCCATCGGGCGACCAGCGGGGTTCCCGGTCGTCGAAACCGCCGCTGGTGATCTGCACCGGGTCGGTCCCGTCGGCATCCGCGATCCAGATGTGGAACTCGCCGCTGGCATACCCCTGGAAGGCGATCCGACCGTCCGGGCCGACATCCGGTCGCGCGGGCTCCAACTCCGGTTCGGTGAGCTGCTGGGCGGTGCCGCCGCCGGGCGGCACCCGGAACAGCAACCCCTGCAGATCGATGACGACACTGCCGTCGGGCGCCGCGGCCGCGGTGAGATTGGTTCCTTCGGTGACGGTGACCTGGGTCCGTTCCCCGAGCTCGGCTGCCGAAGCGGGATGCGGTGGGCTGGCGGTGACCGTGCCGCAGATCAGCACGGCGGTAGCGGTGAGCGCGGTGGCGCCAGCACCGAATTCGCGAGTAGTGGCCGTCCTTCCGTTTCGGATCATGTGCGGCCCTCCAGAAGTGGCGGGTACGGGGCGAAACGGTCGCACGTCCAGTTTTGATCACAATTTCCACAAAGGAGAGCCGGTATTTGACTGATACTTCCGAAGCGCAGCAGCAATCGCGGGACCGAACGTCCGAATCCATTGCGCCGCTTGGCAGATCGCGATCCGCGATCGCCCGCGCCGGTTCACCCCAGGCGAATTCACCGGTCCGAGACGGACATCGGTCCTCCGGCGGGCCGAGGCCGGGCGGGGCCCGTTTCGGAAACGATCCCGAGCTCCGATCCGGTCACCGCATGGAAAGATCTCGGCATGCGGGTACTGCTGGTCGAGGACGACGAACCCATCGCCGAGTCCCTCACGCGGGGTCTTGGCCGGTACGGGTTCGATGTCGAATGGGTGCGCACCGGCGCCGGAGCCCTGCGGGCGGGGCCGACCGACATGGTGCTCGTCGACCTCGGCCTGCCCGACATGGACGGGTTGGACGTCTGCCTCGAACTGCGCTCCCGCAGCGATGTGCCGATCATCGTGATCAGCGCCCGAGCGGACGAGACGGATCGGGTGGTGGGGCTGGAGATCGGCGCGGACGACTACGTGTCCAAGCCGTTCGGCGTCCGCGAGGTCATCGCCAGGATGCGCGCCGTGCTGCGCCGGGTTCGGCCCGCGGCGGCGCAGCCGGAACCGGCGCTGTCGAGCCGGGTGGCGATCGACCGGCCGGGGCGGCGGGTGCACGTCGACGGTGCCGAGATCTCCTTGACCCCCAAGGAGTACGACCTGCTGGCCTTCCTCGCCGAGGCGCCGGGCGCGGTGTTCACCAGGGAGCAGATCATGGAGGCGGTGTGGGACGCCAACTGGTTCGGTCCCACCAAGACGCTGGACGTGCACGTCAGCGCGTTGCGGCAGAAGCTCGGTGACGCTGTTTCCGTGGAAACCGTGCGCGGCGTCGGATTCCGCTTGGTGCTGGCGTGATCCGCCAACTGGTCGCGAGTTACGTCCTGCTGGTCGCGGTGGCCGTGGTCGCCTTCACCATCCCGGTGGCGTTCCTGCTCACCGAACAGCTCTACGGCGAAGCGGAGAACTCCGCGCGCCGCGAAGCGGAGACAGCCGCATTGCTCCTGGCCACCGACGATGCGCCGTCCCGGCAGGCATTGGCCCGGCTCATCGACGCCTACCAGCGGCAGACGTCCGGGCGGGTGGACGTGCTGTCGGCCGAGCGGACGGCCGTGGGCTCGTTGCCGCTACCGGTCGCGGCCGACGATCCCGCGTTCACCGCCGCGCTGGCTGGCCGGGAATCGGTGCGGTGGGAGTACGCACCGGCCTTGCGCGCCGAAGGGCTCGTGCTGGCGGCACCGGCCAGGTCAGCGGACGGCACGATCGTCGGCGCGATCCGGATCAGCCACCCCTCGGCACCGCTGGACGAGGGTCTGTGGCTGATCTGGGGTTTCCGGCTGGTCCTGGCCATCGCGGTGCTGATCGTGGCAGCGGTGCTCGGAGTTCTGCTGGCGCGGCGGCTGACTCGTCCGCTTCGGGATCTCAACGGCATGGCCAGCAGGCTGCGCGACGGCGATCTCACCGCGCGGGCGGAGGAGACCGGGCCGCCGGAGACGCGCACGCTCGCCAGCACGCTGAACACCGCGACGGAGACCATCGACACCCTGATCGGCTCGCAGCGGGCCTTCATCGGCGATGCCTCCCACCAGCTCCGCACCCCGCTCACCGCCCTCCGCCTGTCGCTGGACAACATCGCGGACGGAGTGGACGACCCGGATGTGCGGGAGGACGTGGAGCACGCCACCGCCGAGGTCGTGCGGATGAGCAGGCTGGTGAACGGGCTGCTCACCCTGGCGAGGGCCGAATCCACCATGTCCAACCTTGAGCCGGTGCGGATCGTCGACGTCGTGACGTCCAGGTTCGGCACCTGGCGGGCGGCCGCCGAGGAACGCGGTGTCACGCTCCAACACCACTTCGCCGACCCGGAACTGTGCGCGCTGTCCAGTCCGGGGCACCTTGAGCAGGTGCTCGACAACGTGTTGTCCAACGCGCTGGAGGTTTCCCCGGACCACGCCGCGATCACGGTGCTGAGTCGGCGGGAATCCCAGCAGGCGGTCATCGAGGTGATCGACCGAGGACCAGGAATGCCCGCAGCCGACCGGCAGCGGGCATTCGACCGTTTCTGGCGCGGCGCCGGGCTCACCGGCCGTTCCGGCTCGGGCATGGGGCTCGCGATCGTCAAGCAGCTGGTTTCCGACGACGGAGGCAGCGTGCGGCTCGACGCGGCCAACACAGGTGGGCTGTGCGTCCGGATCGCGCTCCGCGCCGCGTAGCGGGCGGCCTACTCCGGCATGGCCGACGAGTGGTGGCTGACGATCAACCACTTCCCGTTGACCCGCTCGTAGACGAACGTGTAGCGGGCGTCGATCGTGCTGGGCGTGCCGTTGGTGTTGAGGGCGAACCGGTAGGTTCCCGAGTCGATCGCCGTGTTCGGACCGAGCACGTCCACGTGCGACTCCAGGATCTGGCCCTGCGGCTTGTTCGCCAAGAAGTGCTCGAAGTAGTCGACGATCTCCGCGCGGTTGGTGCGCACGTCGTTGGACATGGTGGGCAGCAGCACAGCCTCCGGGGCGTAGTGATCGGCGACCAGTTGCGGGTCCAGCGCGACCAGCGCTTTATTCCAGTCGCCGAACAGCGCCGCGATCTCCTGCTGGCTCGGCTGGGCGGTCGGCAGCCCCTGCGGGTCCCGTGCGGCGGCGCTACCGCATCCGGAGATCGCGATGATCGCGGCCAGGGCGAAGGCGGCGATGCCCCCTGAACGCATTCGTCGGTAGTTACGCATTGTCGTCTCCCGCGCTTGATCGAGTTGCGATCTCCACTTTCGTGTGACGCGGGGAAGTGGCGGAGAAGCAGAAGAACAACCCTCGGTAAGGGTTCTGCCAAGATTTCTTCAACGCGCGTTGGTATCAACGGACATCGTGATGGGGTTGGCAGCAGCCGGACCGTTGCGGCTGGTGGCCAGTTCTGCGACCCGAGCCGGACACGCGGCGCAAGGTCCGAGGCGGGCGCGCAAGGCGCTCGGGATCGTCCGCCAGTCGTCATCCACAATGGACAGAAGGGTGCGAAGGTGCTCGACCCGTTACGGCTCGGCCGCGAGCAGTTCCTTGAGGGCGGCGTCGATGAACGCGGTGTCCACCGGATTCAGACCACCACCCGCGAAGTGTCCCCACGCTCCGGGGATCACCCGTAGTTCCGCACGGGGCATGTGGCGGACCTCCCACTCGTTGTCCTCGGGTGGGAAGTAGAGATCCTGTTGCGCGGGCATGACGATGGAGCGTGCGCGGATCGACGCGAGTGCTTCCTGGACGTCGGCGAAACCGGGGGTCCGGCCCAGATCGGCGTGCTGCCAGGTCCAGAGCATGGCGAGCAGGTTGTTCACGTCGCGGTTGATGAACAGCCGCTCCCAGAAGCCGACCAAGAAGTCCTCCAACGAGCCGTATCCGAGCGGCTCCCGCTCGTACGTCTTCTCCCGGTAGAACTGCTGGCAGAATCCCCAACCGGCGTAGACGCGGGACATCGCTCGCAACGCCGTCGTGGGCTGCTCGTCGTACCAACCGTTGCGCCACGCCGGGTCCGCGGTCAGCGCTGCCTTCACGCCCTCCAGGAACACGATGTTGTGCACGCTGGTTTTCGCCGCCCCGCAGAACGGGAGGATCCGCCGGACCACGTCCGGATAACTCACCGCCCACTGGTAGGTCTGCCCGGCGCCCATCGACCAACCCGTGACCAGCTCAAGCCGCTGGATGCCGAAGCGCTCGGTGACCAGACGATGCTGCGCCTGGACGTTGTCGTACATCGTGACGTGGGGAAACCGCGCCCGGTCGTGCGGCGGCGGGGTGTTGCTCGGCGACGAGGACAGCCCGTTGCCGAGCATGTTCGGGATGATGATGAAGTAACGGGAGGGATCGAGGGCCATGCCCGCACCGATGAGCCACTCGTTGTCGTAGTGCTGTCCCGAGTACCACGTGGGATAGACGATCGCGTTGGTCCCGTCGGCGTCGAGCGTCCCGTACGTCTGGTATGCCAGCCTCGCATCCGGGAGCGTCGAACCGCTCTGCAACCGGATATCGCCCAGCTCGAAGATGTCGTAGTCCATCGCAGCCGCCCCCCTGCTCATCGAGCCAGTTGCGCGCCACTTCAGTGTCACCCGTCAGAGGGGACGACGCGAACGCTGGACCAAGGTCGCGAATGGACGGCTGCTGGCCCGAGAAGCAGCAACCCCGGAGCCGTTT
Organism: Saccharopolyspora soli; assembly: GCF_022678645.1. Classification (GTDB taxonomy): domain Bacteria; phylum Actinomycetota; class Actinomycetes; order Mycobacteriales; family Pseudonocardiaceae; genus Saccharopolyspora; species Saccharopolyspora soli. The sequence goes on from NZ_JALBWV010000047.1 coordinate 68,789, forward strand.
CCTGGCGGTTGCTCCGCACAGGCCGAACCGGACACAGTTCGGGGCTCCGGGGTCGGGTAGCTGCCTGGTATTCGCCGACCGCGCACCCGCGTCGAATCCCGCAGGATCAGCACACGTCGGGTCGGCAGTAGTGCCGTGGGCGGTCCTAGCGGACAGCCACCTCACAAGTCCTGTTGGTATTCAACGTTGGACCACCTCCCTTCCTGTGTACCGGGAAGGCTAGGACGAGTCGTGCCACCCGAGCAACTGATTTTTTTCGCTGTCGCACCGTGGTGTGCCGTCCTGCGGGGAATGTCTGATTTGGATCGGACGATGGTGGACGGTCCGATGTTCGATCTCTCGCCGCCCCGCGAAGGTCAATAGTTGCCTGAAGCAACCAATAAGATTAGCGTGAGTAACGAGGTGACCTGTCCGAGGAAGGATGCACGGGCGATGTCCATCGCGTCGGAGCGGGCGCAGCGGCGGGAGGCGCGCGCTGCGAACGCGACCGCCAATCCGAACTACAAGTGGATCGTGCTGTCGAACACCACGCTGGGCGTGTTGATGACGACGATCAACATGTCGATCCTGCTGATAGCGCTACCGGACATCTTCCGCGGCATCGGGATCGACCCGCTGGCGCCGAGCAACACCGGCCTGCTGCTGTGGCTGGTCATGGGCTACCTGGTGGTGCTGGCCGTGCTGGTCGTCAGCTTCGGCCGCCTGGGGGACATGGTCGGCCGGGTCCGCATCTACAACTCCGGGTTCCTGGTGTTCACCGCGTTCTCCGTGCTGCTGGCGGTGACCTGGCTGCACGGCACGGCCGGGGCGCTGTGGTTGATCATTATGCGAGTCGGCCAGGGTGTCGGCGGGGCCATGCTGATGGCGAACTCGAACGCGATCATCACCGATGCCTTCCCCGCCCACCAGCGCGGCCTGGGACTCGGCCTGAACCAGGTCGCCGGGATCGCGGGCTCGTTCATCGGGCTGGTCCTGGGCGGGCTGGTGGCGCCGCTGGAATGGCATGTCGTGTTCCTGCTGTCCGTGCCGATCGGGGTGTTCGGCACGGTGTGGGCGTACTGGATGCTGCACGACGTGGGGATCAAGCACCGCTCCCAGGTGGACTGGTGGGGCAACCTGACCTTCGCGGTCGGCCTGATCGCGCTGCTCGCGGGGATCACCTACGGCATCCAGCCCTACGACGGGCACACCATGGGTTGGACCAACCCGTGGGTGCTGACCGCCATGATCGGCGGTGCGGTGGTGCTGGCGATCTTCTGCGTGGTGGAGACGCGGGTCGCCGACCCGATGTTCCGGCTCGGGCTGTTCCGGATCCGGGCCTTCACCGCCGGAAACCTGGCTGGTCTGCTGTCCGCCCTCGGCCGCGGCGGGCTGATGTTCGTCCTGATCATCTGGCTGCAGGGCATCTGGCTGCCGGAACACGGGTACAGCTTCGAGTCCACCCCGCTGTGGGCCGGGATCTACATGCTGCCCCTGACCATCGGTTTCGTGATCGCGGGCCCGGCGTCGGGCTGGCTGTCCGACCAGTTCGGGGCGCGGCTGTTCGCCACCGGCGGCATGGTGATCGCCGCCGCGAGCTTCGGGTGGCTGATCTGCCTGCCGGTCGACTTCAGCTACTGGCAGTTCGCGGTGGCGCTGCTGATCAACGGGATCGGGATGGGCGTGTTCGCCTCCCCGAACCGGGCCGGTGTCATGAACAGCCTGCCGCCGAACCGGCGCGGCGCGGGTGCCGGGATGAGCAACACCTTCCAGAACGCGGCGATGGTGCTCTCGATCGGCATCTTCTTCTCGTTGATGATCGCCGGACTGGCCCGTTCGCTGCCGGGCACGTTGACCACCGGACTCGTCGCGCAGGGCGTGCCCGCCGCGGCGGCCGACCGGCTCGCCGGGCTGCCGCCGGTGGGCGTGCTGTTCGCGTCGCTGCTGGGGTACAACCCGATCCAGTCGTTGCTCGGACCCCAGGTCCTGGGGCAACTCCCGGCCGGGCACGCCGCCTACCTGACCGGCCAGAGCTTCTTCCCGGAGCTGATCTCCGGCCCCTTCTCCGAGGGCCTGCGTTTCGCCTTCGCCTTCGCGATCGCCGCATGCCTGATCGCCGCGATCGCCTCGGCGCTGCGCGGCGGGAAGTTCGTCTACACCGAACCGGTTTCGTCAGACACCGGGCCGAGCAACGGAAGCGGCTCACCAGCTGAGCCGTCTCCCGCGCCAAATCCGGTGCCAGCCCGCGACGTCCAACAGCCGCACGTCGAACGGAACAGAAGCTGATCAGACCGCTGTGAACGCGGCACGATTCTGGACTTGCAGGTCCATTTTTGGCTGGGCATGCTGAGTGGACCACCAAGTCCAGGAAGTGAATCCCATGTCCATCGACAACGACACGCTGGTCCGCGAGTTCGTCGCGGCGTTCAACACCAGGGACACCGACCACCTCGCCGACTACCTGCACCCCGACGTCGTCTTTCGCAACTACGGCGAGGACGAGGTCCACGGCCGCGACGCGCTGCTGCGGGTGTGGAAGCAGGTTTTCGCCAACTTCGAGCAGGTCGAGTTCGAGACCGTGCACCAGGCGGTCAACGGCGACGTCGTCATCGCCGAGCAGATCCACGGCCTGGCCTTGCCGGGGCGGCCGCTGGCCCCGGTGATGAACATGGCCGTCTACGAGATCCGCGACGGCAAGATCGCGGCCTGGCGGGACTACACCAACGTCGCCTACGCCGCGCAGCTGGTCACCGGCTGACGAGGCGCTGCCCGCCTGAAATCCAAGCCCTTTCGCGGAGCTGGACACGCCGGACTTCGCGATTTCGTTCCCGAACGGAGCAATTCCCCTATGTCCCTGGACCACTACTACTTGCTCGGACGTTCCGGATTGCGCGTCAGCCGCCTGGCGCTGGGCACCATGAACTTCGGAACCGGTGGCTTCCACGCCGCGTACGGCAAGACCGAGGACGAAGCCCGCCCCATCTTCCGCCGCTACGTCGATGCGGGCGGCAACTTCATCGACACCGCGGACTTCTACACCGCCGGGGAGAGCGAGACCATCCTCGGCAAGCTCATCGCAGAAGCCAAGGTGCGCGACAGGATGGTGCTCACCACCAAATTCACCAACAGCGTCGCCCCCGGAGATCCGAACGCGGGCGGCAACGGCCGCAAGCACATGATCAGCGCGATCGAGGCATCGCTGCGCCGCCTGCGCACCGACTACATCGACCTCTTCCTGCTGCACACCTGGGATCGGATCACGCCGGTCGAAGAGGTCGTGCGGACCTTCGACGACCTCACCAGGGCTGGGAAAATCCGCTACGCGGGCCTGTCCGACGTGCCCAGCTGGTACGCGGCGCGAGCGCAGACCCTGGCGGAGTCCCACTCCCTCCCACCAGTGGTCAGCCTGCAACTGCCCTACTCGCTGATCGAGCGGGGGATCGAAGCGGAACACGTCGCGATGGGGCAGCAGTTGGGAATCGGCATCACCGCGTGGAGTCCGCTCGGCGGCGGCTTCCTGACCGGCAAGTACCGGCATGCCGAGCAGGGCCTGGCCGGGGAAGGCCGCCTCACCACCGCGGGCTCGCCCGGACGGTCGTGGACGGACCAGGAATGGCAGCTGCTGAAGACGCTCGAAGAGGTCGCGACCGAGCTGGATGTGTCGATGGCCCAGGTTGCGGTGAACTGGGTCGCGACCCAACCGGGGATCGCCTCGGCAATCGTCGGGGCGAGCAGCGCGGATCAGCTCGACGCGAGCCTGGCCGCACTCGACTTCGAACTGCCGCCCCACTTGCGCGCCGAGCTCGACGAGGCAAGTGCGCTACCGCCGCAGTCGGTCTACCGGATGTTCACGCCGGAGTACCAGAACTGGTTGGTCAGCCCCGGCGTCAAGGTCGCGGACAAACCGACCGGGTACACCCCGGCGGTGCGGAACTGGATACCCGAGAGCCGACGCTGACGGACACCGTCGGGTGGGTTACGGGATCGTGGTGATGCGATCCGCGGGCGGGGGCGCGATTCCGGGGTGCGCGCCGAGGTAGGCGATCAGCGCGTCGAGGTCCACTGGTCCTCCGGTGATGTCGGTTCCCCCGGCGAATTCGGTGAATCCGTCGCCGCCCGCGGCGAGGAAGTTGTTCACCGAGACCCGGTAGGGCGCGTTCGGATCGACCGGCTGGCCGCTGATGGTGATGTCGGAAACCTTCGAGCCGACCGGGGCAGCGGCCGAGTAGGTGTAGTGCAGGGTCGACGAGATCTGCAGGATGCGCGTGGCGTTCGGCTGCCATTGCTGTTCGAGGACGTTCTTCAGCTGCGCGCCGGTCAGCGTGATCGTCTGCATGACGTTGCCGAATGGCTGGACCGCGAAGGTCTCGCCGTAAGTCACCACCCCGTCGCCCTCACCGGCCGGAGAGGAGGCGTGGACGAGGTCCGCCCTGATTCCACCGGGGTTGGTGATCGCGACCTGCGCGCCGTTGCCCGTGGTCGCCGCCAGTTGCGCGTCGGCGATCACGTCGCCGAGCGTGGATTCGCCGGACGGCGCGGCCTGGCGGAGGAGATCGGCCGTGATCGTGCCGATCGGGCGGTTGGCGATCGGCCCCGCCTTCGCGTTGGCCTCGTCGATCAGCTTCTGCACGGCGGGATCCGGTGGTACGTCGCGCGTGACGATTTCGTTGTGGGCTCTCGTCGCGGGGCGCACCACATCTCCGTTCGTCCGGTCGATGGTCAGGTCGGCGACCGACAGCAGACGACCGAAGGAGGCACCCTGCAGCACGGTCCGCGGGTTGCCCGCCGGGTCGTTGATCACGCAGTTGTACTGCTGGTGGCTGTGGCCGGTGAAGATCACATCGACCTTCGGGGAGGCGTGCGCGGCGATCTCCGATGCCGGACCGGGCGCGACCCGGCAGTCGTCCGGTCCGCCGCCCTCGGTGTTGTCCCCTTGGTGCAGCAGCACGACCTGGGACTTCACCCCCACGGCGTCCAGGAGTTGCGAGGTCCGGTCGATGGCCTCGACCTCGTCACCGAACTTCAGGCCCTTGACCGCCTCTGGCGTGACCACTGAGGGCAGATCCTCCAGCGTGACCCCGATGATCCCGATCGGCACGCCAGCGACGCGTTCGACGCTGAACGGCAGCAGCGCTGGCCTACCGTCGTCGAAGGTGACGTTCGCGCCGAGGTACGGGAAATCCGCGCCGTCGTAGGAATCGCGGAACTGGCAACCATCGGCGGGGTGGCAGCCGCCGGACGCGATGCGCTGGAGCTCCGCGTAGCCCTCGTCGAACTCGTGGTTCCCGACGACGGACGCCTTGACGCCGAGTTCGTCGAGGAACGCGATGGTCGGTTCGTCGTGGAACAGCGCCGAATTCACCGGCGAGGCGCCGACGTTGTCCCCTGCGGAGAGCACCAGCGAATGCGGCACATCGCTGCGCAGTCGGGCCACGTGCGTCGCCAGGTATGCCGCACCCCCGGCGTCCACGCTGCTGCCGTCGGGCAGCGTCACCCGTCCCGACGAACCCGACGGCGGGTCGAGATTGCCGTGCAGGTCGTTGAACGCGATCAGCCGAACTTCCACCGTCGCGGCCGCGCTCACCGGCGTACCCGGCAAGGCTGCGGTGGCCAGCACTGCAATCCCGATCGCCGCCACGCAGCGGCCCAACCGACCTGGTCGCACCGGCTTCCTCCCAACGGTCCGCAGCCGCCCGGTGTGGGCTGACGACTGCCGATCTTGCCCGCTGCGCAGCGCGGAAGCCAGGACCTCCGGATCACCGCCGTGTCCCACCGCGAACGCGCAGAGCGACTGTGCTCGCGGCATTCGGGCTCCACATCGGACTGTTCGCGGGCTTCCCGGAATGGCGGTTATGTCCTGGTTGATGTCGATTTCGCAGCCGTACCAGCGCTGATCGACGTCATGGGTTGGTGTGTTGGGCGACAGTTCCTTGACTTCGAGCGCGGTCGAGACCCAAGGATGGAGCACGTGGAGATCGACGTGGACCGCCAGGTGGCCAGGCACCGGGGCAAGGTGCTGGTGGCGCTCATGGCGTCCATGGCGATGGCAGCGATGGACACCACCATCGTGGCGACCGCGGTCCCGCAGATCGTCGGGGACCTGGGCGGGTTCACGCTGTTCAGCTGGGTGTTCTCCGGCTACCTGCTGGCGCAGACGGTGACCATCCCGGTCTACGGCAAGCTCGCCGACATCTACGGGCGCAAACCGGTGCTGCTGATCGGCACCGGAGTGTTCCTGGTCAGCTCCGTGCTCTGCGCGCTGAGCCCGAACATGCTCATGCTCGTGGTCTTCCGGCTGCTGCAGGGGCTCGGAGCCGGGGGCATGCAGTCCACGATCGCCACCGTGGCCGCGGATCAGTACAGCGTGGCCGAGCGGGGACGGGTGCAGGGCTGGTTGTCCAGCGTGTGGGGAATCTCCGCCATCGTGGGTCCGACACTGGGCGGCGCGTTCGCCGAATACCTCACCTGGCGGTGGATCTTCCTGGTGAACGTGCCCATCGGCGCGGTGGCGGTGGCACTGCTGGTGCGGTACCTGCACGAGCACGTACCGCGGCGCGACCACCGCATCGACTACCTCGGTGCGGCCGGGTTCCTGCTGGCGTCCGCCAGCCTGTTCCTGTGGCTGACCGAAGGCGGTACGGCATGGCACTGGACTTCGCCGCCGAGCCTGGTGCTGCTGGGGATCGGGGTGCTGGCCGCGGTGGGCACGGTGTTCGTCGAGCGGCGCGCCGCCGAGCCGATCGTGCCGCCGTGGCTGTGGTCCCGGCGGGTGCTGGCGGGCTCGGCGATCGGCACCCTCGGATTGGGTCTGCTGGTCATCGGCCCGAGCACGTTCCTGCCCACCTATGCCCAGGCGCTGCTGGGACTCGGCCCGATCACCGCTGGTCTGGTGCTGGCCACGATGAGCGTGACCTGGCCGTTGACTTCGGCGCTCTCGGCGCGCTGCTACCTGCGCATCGGATTCCGCGACACCGCGCTCATCGGCGCCGCGCTCACCGTCGTCGGCTCCGCGCTGCTGTTCCAATTGCCCTATCCGGGAACGGTGTGGCAGTGCGTGGTCGCAACCGCGGTGCTCGGCGCAGGATTCGGGTTGCTGTCCACCTCGCTGCTGGTGGGGGTGCAGGCGGGCGTCGGCTGGGCCGAGCGCGGTGTGGTGACCGGCGCCAACCAGTTCGCGCGCTTCCTCGGTTCCGGACTCGGAGCCGCGGCGTACGGCGCCATCTCGAACGCGTTCACCGGCCCGGCGAACGGCAATCGCACGCCGCCCCCGCACCTGCTGTACGAGGGTGTGCACCACGTGTACCTAGCCATGCTGCTGATCGCTGCTGGCGTCATCCTGGTACTGGTCGTGACGCCACGGCGCTTTCCCGTGCTGGTAGAAGAGTCGTGGGGGGGGGGGGGGGGGGGGGGGGGGGGGGGGGGGGGCCCCCCCGGGGGCGGGGGGGGGGGGGGGGGGGGGGGGGGGGGGGGGGGGGGGGGGGCGGGGGGGGGGGGG